>JANNBJ010000026.1:0-66416 GCA_031385325.1 Gammaproteobacteria bacterium
GCGATCGTCGCGAGCCGAGTGGGAGAGCGAGGACAGTTTTTCACGATTTCGAGGCGCATAGTGGGCCTTTCCAAAGGAAACACGGGGGCAACGAGAAATCGGGGAAAAATGGACCGCTCTTCCCACCGGCGCAGTAGATCAGTCTCAAGTCCGACAGGCTCCTAGCCCGCATTATTCATGAAGGGTCGTAGCGAGGGCGTCGAGAGCCGTGAAAACGCTGGGAGGCGCGGACCTGCGTGCGCGCAGGCGTGCTCTACAGCACGTCGAGCACACGGAGGGAGCACGCCCTGTGTTTTCGCTGCTATCGGCGGCCGCAGCAGGCAATTCATGAATAATGCGGGCTAGGTTGAGATGTCACCGGACTTGAGCCTGTCAGCTTTCCCTGTTCTCATTGCGCACCTCCGATGACCATCGCCTGCTCATCTCCATCCTGAAGAAGTAACGAGAAAATCACATGACCTTGAATTGGGGAATCCTCGCCACCGGAAGAATCGCGCATGCGTTGGCTGGGGCCATCACCACGACGCCGGGCAATCGTCTCGCCGCCGTTGCCAGCCGCGACCTCTCCCATGCCAAGGTCTTTGCCGACCAATATGCACCTGCCACCGCGCACGGGTCTTATGACGCTCTGCTCGCCGACCCGAATGTGGACGTCATCTATGTCGCGACACCTCACCCGCTTCATGCGCAGTGGACGATCAAGGCGCTGGCAGCAGGAAAACATGTGTTGTGCGAAAAGCCGCTCGGTGTGAACGCTGCCGAAGTCATGGCCATGACCCATGCCGCCGCTGTGCACAGACGATTCCTGATGGAAGCCTTCATGTATCGCTGCCATCCACAAACCCGCATCGTCCGGGAATTGATTGCCAGTGGCGCCATTGGTGAGATCAGGCACATCAGCGCCAACTTTGGCTATCAGACTTCTGTGGATGCGGTATCTCGCCTGTTCGCCAACGCTCTCGGCGGCGGCGGAATTCTCGACGTCGGCTGTTATCCCGTTTCACTGGCACGCCTGCTCCTCAACGAAGAACCAACGACCGTGAAGGCGCATGGGCACCTCGGTAGCACCGGTGTCGACGAGTGGACCACTGCGCTGCTTGGATTCTCCAATGGCGTCAGTGCACAAGTCGCTACAGGCATCCGCGTCGGCCTGGACAACAGTGCACGCATCAGTGGCAGCAAAGGTCATATCCAGCTGCCCAATCCCTGGTTGCCTGCTGATGCACAGGGTCAATGGCGCTTTGAACTGACCAGTGCCGGACGCACCGAGCAGATCAGCGGCACCAGCAAACCACTGTACGTCCTGGAAGTTGAAGCCGTGGCGGAGGCCATAACCGAGGGCAAGCTGGAATCGTCCGCCATGTCATGGCAGGACTCGCTGGGCAACGCCAGGGTTCTGGATGCCTGGCGCGCGGAAATCGGCCTGGAGTATCAGCAGGAGCAGCCGGCAACCCATCGTGGGCCGTTGGTCGCTTTGCGTCATCCCGTGGCTGCAGACGCCCCGATGACCCGCGGCACCGTGAAAGGACTGGCGCAAAACATGGCCCATCTCGTCATGGGGTGTGACAACCAGCCGAACGCAAGCCATGCAGGAGTGATGTGGGATCACTACTTCGATCGCGGTGGCAATGCCTTCGACACCGCCTTTGTCTACGGCAACGGCTCCATGGAGAAGCTGCTGGGCCACTGGCACCAACAACGCAACATCCGTTCGGACATGGTGATCATTGGCAAAGGCGCCCATACACCACACTGTTTTCCGGATCAGATCGGTCCACAGCTGGATGTCAGCCTGGAACGCCTGCAGACGGACTACATCGATGTTTACTTCCTGCATCGTGACAACACCGATATTCCGGTTGGTGAGTTTGTTGATGCCCTGAATGCGGAAGTTGCGCGGGGTCGGATAAAGGTGTTCGGCGGTTCCAACTGGACCCTGCCCAGAGTTCAGGCGGTAAACGCCTACGCTCGTGAGAACGGTAAACAAGGGTTTGCAGCGGTTTCCAACAATCTCTCTCTGGCGCGCATGGTCATGCCCATCTGGCCTGGAGTTGAATCATCATGGGATCCAGCGTTTCGGTCGTACCTGCAAGACAGCGGTACGGCGCTGATGCCCTGGTCATCCCAGGCACGAGGGTTTTTTACACCCTGGGTTGATGCAGTGCTTGCAGAGCAGGGTCAGCGCGCCGGTGCTGGAACCCGGGTCGAGCCGACCATTGATGAACTGCAGCGCACGTGGTTTGCGCAAGACAACTTCGAACGGCGACGCCGCGCTTTCACTCTGGCCAACAGCTTCGGCACCAGTGCCATCAATATCGCCCTGGCTTATGTGCTTCGTCAGTCATTTCCGGTGTTTGCACTCATCGGCCCGCGCACGCTTTCAGAGTTGGACAGCTGCATCAACGCGCTCGCACTCAAACTGACTGCGGCCCAGATCGCCTGGCTGAATCTCGAATCGGATTCAATGTAACGCCTGCGACTAGCAGCCTGTCGGACTTGAGACTGATCTACTGCGCCAGTGGGAAGAGCGGTCCATTTTTCCCCGATTGCTCGTTGCATAGCGCCGCTATGCGCCTCGAAATCGTGAAAAACTGTCCTCGCTCTCCCACTCGGCTCGCTACGATCGCTCAAGTCCGACAGGCTGCTAGCACCAGATAACGGTGCGGGAGAAGATCGAACGCGAATCAGCGACGTCGTTTGAACATCGACACGACGTTGGCTCCACTGCGCTCCGGTTGAATCTGGGAAAACGCAATTTCCCAGGTCAGTACCGCACCGCGCTCTCGCAGAAATCCACGGCAGCCGATTCCTTTGCCGGTGCCGAACAAGGACACCGACACAACAATGGTGCCGGCTTCATTCCAGAGCATGGCATGATTCGGTTCACTCTCGAATTTGCCAGTCCCATCCAGCCTTGCACCTCGATGGAAAACATCCAGCGTATAGGTTCCTGATTCGTTTTCTACAACCCGGGCTGACAGTTCATCAATCCCATGGCCGACCACCGACAGCGTACCGGTGATCACCAGCGTTTCGGGTTCATGCTCGATCTTCAGATCCGCCGTCACTGGCAAGCCCAGGCTGCGCCCTTCGAACAACACGCTGCCCTTGCCCTGCCACTCGCCTTTGCCCAACAACATCAGCCTTCCGCGCCTCCAAGATGAATGGGCTCGCCAATTGCAGCGGCCGCTTGTGCGCCCTTGTTACGAGCATTGTTTACATAGGCTGACACTGGCACCAGGTCCAGTGCCATCGGCAGCCGTGAGCCGAACAAGTCGGTCATTTCCGTGGTTGGAATCTCGGGTTCCAGCCATCGACGTGCTTCCTGAATCGACATCATGACCGGTTGCCTGGTATGCAGAAACAGAAAATCCGGATGGGCCGGTGCGGTGAGAATCGTGAAACTGAGCAATTCTTCCCCACTCTCGGCATTGCGCCAGTGATCCCACAGCCCCGCCAACAACAACCCACCGTGGCGGCTGGGTTTGATGAGATAGGGCACTTTCTCTGTCTGCGCCCGACTCCACTCGTAAAAACCCGTTACCGGCACCACACACCGACGTTTGCGAAACGGATCGCGAAACGCAGGGCTGGTGGCTGCTGTCTCCGACTTGGCGTTGAACATGGCGTATTTGCTGGACACTTCCTTGGCCCAGTAAGGTGTCAGCCACCAGCGCATGGGAACCAGCTCTGGCTCACCTGCCCGTTCATGACCTGGCGGGGCAATTCGCACAACAGGAATCTTCTCGGTTGGCGCCGCATTGAAGTTGTCGCGCCCGTCATAGGGCATATTGACCAGCTCCATCAACAAACGCGCCAACGGATCTGACGTAATGTTGAATCTGCCACACATCGTCGTTTTACCGTATCGGCTTAACGAGCAACCAATTCGGGCGATTGCAGGTCCAACGGGACCACGCGCGCGTCAGAGGGTTCAAACTCGATTGCAGGTGACAGGTTCGGCATGGCGTTCTTCCGGGGTAACCGCTGAATTGTAGTGGTTTGGTCAGCCACCTTCATTGCAGAATACGACGATCTGGGAGCACGAGAAGACATCATGAGCGATCTGCAGACGTTCCGCATGGAAACCCGCGACTGGCTGACCGCAAACTGTCCACCCGGTGCAAAAGGTGATGGCCCGATATCAACCGGCAGTACCAAACTCAAGATCTCAGACGCCGATACCCAGCTATGGCTCAAGCGCATGGCAGAAAAAGGCTGGACTGTCCCCACCTGGCCACGCGAATACGGCGGCGCAGGCCTCACCACCCGCGAATACGTGGTCCTCGCTGAAGAGATGCGCCGCATCAACGCACGCCCGCCGCTCACCGGCATGGGCGTCATCATGATCGGACCAACCCTCCTCGAACACGGCACAGCCGAACAAAAGGCGCGCCATCTGCCACTGATCGCCCGTGGTGAATTGGCCTGGTGCCAGGGGTACAGCGAACCCTCCGCAGGTTCCGACCTCGCCAGCCTGCGCACCCGCGCCGATGACGCAGGCGATCACTTTCTTATCAATGGCCAGAAGATCTGGACCTCTGGCGCCCAGTATGCGGATTGGATGTTCTGCCTGGTCCGTACCAACCAGGACGTGCCAAAACATGATGGCATCAGCTTTGTGCTGCTGACCATGCATCAGCCTGGCGTACGCGTCAGGCCCATCCGTCTCATCAACGGGGTTTCGCCGTTTTGTGAGACCTTCTTCGACAACGCAATCGCCCGCAAGGAAGATCTGATCGGCCAACTCAATCGCGGTTGGACCGTCGGCAAGCGACTGCTGCAACACGAACGAAGTGGCATGGCCTCGCTGGTCGGTGGTCGTGCGATCGGACCCAGCGGCTCCTTACTCGAGACAGCGCGTCAATTTGTTGGCGAAGATTCCGGACGAATCGCCGATCCCGCATGGCGGCAGCGCATTCTCAGCCACAACATCAACCAGCACGCTTTTCGACTGACCCAGGTTCGAACCGTTCAGGAAGCGTCCGACGGCAGCACCCCGGGCGCCGCAACATCGATCTTCAAGATGTACGGCACGGAACTGCAGCAGGAAAAATCGGAGCTCATGTGTGAGCTGAAAGGTGTGGCCGGGTTTGGCGTGACGGAAGGCGTCGGGTTGGAAAACGATCCGGAGTGGACACGTACCTGGCTTGGCAATCGGGCCGCGTCGATCTACAGCGGCTCCAACGAAATTCAGCGAAATATCATTGCTAAACGAGTGCTCGGCTTGCCGGACTGATGTTGGAGGGTCTGGTCAATCCGCAGGCGCATATTGATCTTCAATAACTGCCCTGCTGACGCTCTCGGCGTTCCTTGGCCTCATTGGCCTGACGCATGCGTTTCTTGATGATGTTCTGCACCACATTGATGGTGGTCCAGTCATGCAGCATCTTGCGATGACATGCTTTGCATTCCACCTGCTCGGCATCGCCCACAAGGCGCAACAGCTCGCTGTATGGCAGGCGGGTAATGTCCTTGCAACTGGCGCATTCGAGCCCAACTACCGGATCGATGCCGACGTAATCCATGGCGAAGCAGACTCCCTGTCTTGCTTAGAATCGAGAATGGATGCGATTGTAGGGAGGCTTCGGAAACTGCATAGACTGCAGCTGGGCGTTTTGTGACCAACTACCCGCAGTTCAGGAAATTGCGTGCGCCTGTTCTCGCAGTGCATCCCTGAATTGGGGCGCAGCGATTTCAATCAGGGCTGCTGCCCGCGCTTTGGTCGACCGATCACGCAGATGCGCGATACCAAACTCGGTAACGATGATATCGACATCGGTGCGCGCCGCAGTCACCAGTTCGACCTTCGCAACGATCCGTGAAACTTCGCCATCCTTGGCGGTGGCCGGTAGTGCGACGATGGATCGGCCACCACGACTCGCGCGGGCGCCACGCATGAAATCGACTGCGCCACCGGTGCCACTGAGTTGGCGCCCGGCAGCGAACTCGGCATTCACCTGGCCAAAGAGATCGATCTCCACCGCGGAATTCACCGATACAAAATTGTCGATGGTTCGCAAGACGCTCAGTTCATGGGTGTAGTTGGCACCGCGAAAGACTACCCGCGGTTCATCGGCAAGCCATGCGTACAACTGCGCAGAACCAAGCGCCATGCCGGTGATGTGCTGGTTTGCATCGATACTCTTGCGTCTGCCCGTTACGACGCCACGCTTGATCAACGTCATGCCGCCGTCGTCGATCAATCCGCCATGCAGACCGAGATCGTTGCGATCACCCAGGGCGTCAAGAATGGCAGCAGGAATGGCGCCAATGCCGGTCTGCAGGCAATCCCCATCACGGACCAGGCTTGCCACCTGTTCACCGATGCTGCGCGACACCGCATCAATGGCTAACGGTGGTGCAAAAAACGGTGTGCGCCCGGTTTCCAGCATCGTCGTCACCAGATCGCGATCGACCACGAGGCCACCTGCCGGGGCGACCATGGCGTTATTGACCTCGATGATGACAACACGCGCCGACTGCATCGCAGCCTGCAAAAAGTCGACATTCGGACCGAAGCGCAGTTCGCCGTGATGGTCGCGCGCGGCCTGTGTCAGGACCACATCGACCCCGTGCGCCAGATAGTCATATACATGCCGCATCTGCATCGGCAGGAAGTGCAATCTTGAGGGCGCCGCACGACGCAGGGCGGGGGTCATGAAAAACGTCGTCTGTTCGAAGGTCGGGTGCCACGCCGTGAAGTCCTCGCCGTTATAACCCGCAATCGGAAACTGGATGAAGCGCAGGTTTGCAGCGAGTTCGGCTGTTTTCAGCGCCGCGAGCAGACCGGTCGGCTCATTGGAGCTGCCGGAAACAAAAATTCGATCACCGGCCCGAAGGTGCGATGCCAATGCTGCCATGGTTGTTTTACCCTCTCCTCACGTTTCGTTCGACCCACGACTTTTGTGGTGTGGTTGGTGATGGCCGCTCTTGTTGCAACGCATCGCCAAATGTATTGATCAGCGATTCTGCATCCAGCGGGCCATCATCACCCAGCTCAGTGCACCGACCAAGAAGCCCGGTATCACCACCAGTGCGTGCCAATTCCAACCACTGCCGCCGCCCCACGGCACCAGCATCACCAGCCCGAGAATGGCGCCACAGGTCGCGGCCAGTTCGACGCCCTGACTGGGCGAGAGGGATGAACAGGCAAGCCCGCCACACACGCCCGCGATCAATGGGACCATCCACAGGGCAGCCAGTGGCGGCATGGTCAGATACTGATTCAAGAGCGCCGTGGCCAGAACGGCGGTAAACAGGCCAATCGCCGTGCGAATGAAGAGGAGAAGCTGGTACATCGCGGCACTATAACAATCCGGATACTGTACTGCGCTGGCGCGATACGCGTTCAAGTCGCGATAATCCAGCCATGTCAGACCCGTCCGTCCTTGCTCTCTTTCACCCGACGATCCAGCGCTGGTTCACCAGTCGTCATGCCGCGCCCACCACGGTGCAGGCTGAAAGCTGGCCGGTCATCGCCAAGGGCGGGCACGCACTCATCACTGCGCCCACCGGCAGCGGCAAAACGCTGACGGCATTCCTGTGGTCCATCAATCGCTTTCTCACCTTCGAGCTCACCACTGGTCAAACGCGTGTGGTCTATGTTTCTCCACTGAAAGCCCTCAACAGCGATATTCGTGTCAACCTCACCGAGCCACTGGCGGCACTGCGAGAAGATGAAAATCTGCCACCCATCACCGTCGGGGTTCGGTCAGGAGACACATCGACCACCGATCGACAACGGATGTTGCGGCAGCCGCCGGACATCCTGATCACCACACCCGAAAGCCTGCATCTGATGCTGACCAATGTTCGTGGCCGTGCATCGCTCGCCTCGGTTTCCTGCGTGATCATCGATGAGGTGCATGCGCTGGTGAACAACCGGCGCGGCGCGCAGCTCAGCGTCTGCATGGAACGTCTGACGCTTGTTGCCGGCGAGTTTCAGCGCATTGCGCTGTCCGCCACCGTGCATCCCCTCGAGCTGGTCGCCAACTGGGTGGCGGCGTTCGACGGTCAGCATCAACCGCGCCCGATCACGACGGTTGCAGTCAGCACGGAAAAGAAGATCGACTTTCGTGTGCGTTTCCCTGTTGCGGCGCGGCAGGCCGCAGCTGAAGGCAAAAAAATATGGGAGCCGCTGGGTGATGAATTCGCGGCGCTGGTCGAACGGAATCGATCGACGCTGTTTTTTACCAACAGTCGAAGGCTCGCAGAAAAGATCACGCTGCGGATCAATGATTCTGCACGGTCGACCGTGGCCTACGCCCATCACGGCTCTCTGTCCCGTGAGATCAGAACCGAAGTGGAACAACGCCTGAAGGCAGGTGAGCTGCGCGCAATCGTTGCCACCAATTCGCTGGAGATGGGCATCGACATCGGTTCTCTCGATGAGGTGGTCATGGTGCAATCCCCACCGGGCATCGCCCAGACGCTGCAACGTGTCGGTCGTGCCGGGCATCAAGTCGGCGCTACCAGCCATGGCACGCTATACCCGAGCCACTCCCGCGATCTCATCGATGCGGCGGTACTGGCGCATGCGGTCCGGGATCGTGATCTTGAGCCAATCCGGCTGCAGCACGCGCCTCTGGATATCCTGGTGCAGATCATCATCTCGATGTGTGCCCACGAATCCTGGCCACTGCAGGGGCTGTTTGACGTCATCACTCGCGCGTCGGCCTATCGCCAACTGGACTACACGCTGTTCATGCTGGTGATCGACATGTTGTCCGGACGTTTCGCCGGCGCTCGTCTGCGCGAACTCAGGCCGCGGATTCATCATGATCACGTCACGAACACGGTCAGCATTGCCAAGGGCGCGTTGTTCGCCATGTACTCGAGCGGTGGCAGTATCCCGGACCGGGGATACTTCACGCTGCGCATGGCCGATAGTGGTGCAGCCATCGGCGAACTGGATGAAGAGTTCGTCTGGGAAGCAACGATCGGCCAGTCTTTCACATTGGGCACCCAGGGCTGGACCATCCAGCAGATCACCCACAACGATGTACTGGTGCGTCCTGCATCATCTTCCGCACCATCACTCCCCTTCTGGCGCAGTGAGACCATCTTTCGAAACAACCACTTTTCCGAGCGCATCGGCCGCTTTCTCGGCTCCGCCGAGCAGTTTCTGGCGCAGCGTGACTCGGCTGGACTACAAGCCAGCATCACGGCACTGGGGTTCGATGAGAGTGGCGCTGAAACACTCACCGACTTTCTGGTTTCACAACGAAGGGTTACCGGCGCCCCCCTGCCGGATCGTTACCATCTGTTGATCGAACTCGCTGCCGGCGGGCCGCATGGGTATCGCGGACCCGACGCGCCTCGACAGTTGATCCTGCACACCCTCTGGGGTGGTGAAATGAATCAACCATTTGCTCTGGCACTGCGCGCGGCACTGGCCAATGAAGGTTGGGAGAAGCCTGAGGTCTTTGCTGACAACGATGCGGTGGTGGTGCAGTGTCGAGACTGGCCCGATGCAGCGTTCATCCTTGACCTGGTTACACCTGACAATCTCACGCCGCTGCTGCGGTCATCCCTCGAGAGTTCCGGACACTTCGGCGCTCGATTCCGCGAATGTGCGCAGCGCAGCCTGCTGCTCGCAAAGCCCAGGTTCAACCAGCGGCTGCCACTGTGGATGAGCCGCCAGCAGGCGAAAAAGCTGCTCACCACCGTCAAACGATTCGAGGACTTTCCAGTATTGCTGGAAACCTGGCGAACCTGCCTGCAGGACGAATTTGATCTGGGCGCATTGCGCGACCGCCTGCATGAACTGTCGAATGGAGAAATTCGCTGGACTGTTGTGCGCACCAATGCGCCCAGTCCCTTTGCCAGCAGTATTCGCTTCGACCAGATCAGTCCTTTGATGTATGCCACCGACGAACCGGAAGATTCCGGCGCCAGTGGTTTGCGCCAGGATCTCATCGCCAGTGCGGTGGCTCATGCGGAACTTCGACCACAGTTGAGCAGGAGCACCATCGACGCATTTATCCACAAGCGACAACGGCGGTTGCCTGGTTATGTGCCGACCGAAGTGGATGATCTCGAAGCCTGGGTTCGCGAACGGGTGCTGATGCAGGAGGTCGAGTGGTCGCAGCTACTGGCGCTTTCCGGATTGTCTGCGAACAGCGCACTGTTCCGCATACAGCGCGATTCCAGGCACTGGATCATCCATCGCGACTTTCTCCAGGTTTTTTCGCAAGTCGCGGACCGCGTCGAACCACTCACCTCAAGCGCCCTTCCAGTCGATGAACACCACACACCGGCCGCGTTACAGCTGGAGAACCTCTATATCGAAGTCCTGTCTTTCCATGGTCCGCTGACACAAAGCGAGATTGAAACGCTGCTGCCCACCGTACCGGAAACACTGTGGCGCTGGGACACCCTGATCGCCGACGTCATCATTGAGGGGAGCGCGGCACCTCACTGGTGCGAACGCGAGAACCTGGAAATCCTCTTCCGGCTACAGCGGTCACGGCAGCGTTATGCACTCGAGCCGCTGGCAGCCCGCAAATTGCCAGCGTTTCTGGCCCGTTTACACGACCTGGCACAATCACCCATCAGTGACGCCGCCGATCGACGTCTCGCCATTGGCAATCATCTGCAACGGCTTGCAGGTTTCACGGCGCCGGTGTCGGTCTGGCTGGAAGATCTCCTCGCTGCACGCACAGGTGATGGTCCCGATGGCGAGCTGGCCGAGGTGATCGCGACAGAAGGACTGAACTGGCGGGGTAACGGTAACGAACGTGTACAGATCGGGACCCTTGAAGAAACCGACCTGTTCGGTCTCAAGGACCTGCCCGATGCTGACGCCTTGCGGCTGTTTGCACTGTTTCGGGACCCCAGTGCCGGCTATTCCTTCAACCAGATCATTGACGCCAGCCAGCAACCAGCGGAAGTACTGAACCAGCAGTGGTGGCATGCGGTGTGGGGCGGCTGGCTGGCCACCGACGAATGGACTTCGTTGCAACAAGCCGCCCGACGTAAATTCCAACTCACCGACGTGCCATCTGGTACTACCGTGGCAACCATGCGTCGACGCGCACGTGGTCTGGCTAACGGCTGGCCCGGAAGCTGGCGCCTGTTGCCGAGAACCCGCATCGACAGCCCCATGCGCGATTTCGAGGACGCCAAGACACGCGTGCGTATCCTGCTGGATCGCTACGGCTTCGTGAATCGCGATCTGGTGAGTCGGGAAGGCCAGTCGTGGAGCACCTGCTTTCGCGCACTTCGTGTGATGGAACTGGCTGGCGAAGTGTCCGGTGGATTGTTTTTCCATGGACTTTCGGGACCACAATTTGCCGTGCCATCAACCCTGCACCGCTTGCGCGAACCGATGCCGTCGATGGCCGTCTGGTGGGTCAACGCAACCGATTGCGCCTCTCCTTGTGGGCTCGGCCTCGACTGGCCGGAACTGCCGCAACGACGCAGCACCAACTATCTGGCGTTTATCGGTGAGGATCTGGCGCTGGTGGTCGAAAACGGCGGCAAGTCGCTACGCTTCCTGATCCCGCCTGAGCACCCCTCAATCGCTGAGGTACTGGCGGTGCTGGTCCATATCGCGCGGCGGCGTCGACGACTCGAAGTCCATTCCATCAACGATGCAGACGCCATCGACAGCCCCTGGCTCGAGCCGCTGGACCGGGTGCTGCGGGTGCAGGCCGATCACAAGCGCGTCGAACTCGAGGTGCGCGAGGCGCCCTTCGCCGGGCGCTGACGCAAACCGCTGTCTGGTCCGACGAAAGGCGAACTGGCCAACGTTTATGTCGACGATCCGCTGCTAGACTTTCCGCATAAGTCTCCAGAACAGGATGTTCGCTTGCGTATTGCCGCCTTTTTCAAGGACACCCGAAATCGCGCCTTTGTGGCGGCAGTGATGGGTGCGCAGGATTGGCGCTATATCCAGTGCGAAACCCTTGCCCAGTTCGCGGCGCTTTGTGCCAGTGTCAATCCTCCAGAACTGCTGATCAGCGATGACCTTGCGTCGTTGCTCGTAGCTGGCGGTTCAGGCAGCTATCGCCTCTATATTGGCGAGCCTCGCGAATTGCCGCCCGGTGTCAGTCATGTCACGCCGGATGATGCCGCAGAACTGCGCAACTGCATTACCACCTCAACCAGTGTCGCCAGACTTCGGCAGCAGTTCAGTCACGTTGAAAAGCTCGAACCGATTACACGCCTGCCGCGTCATGCGGAAATGCTGGAACAGGCTCGTCGTTATCAAGGCGTAAGCGTCGGTCTGGTGGTCATACAACTGGACCACGGTGAATTCCTGTACTCCGACCTTGATCCCATCAGCAAGACGGATTTGCTCGGGCATGTGGCGGATTTCCTGCAGGCGCAACTTGGTGCTGGTGAACAACTCGGTTTTTTTGACGCGACCTGCTTTCTGGTGCTGTTGCCGTCGGCCACCGAGCCCACCGCTTACGCGTGTGCAACCAAACTCGTTGAAGCTTTTCGTCCGGGTATCGCCTATCGAGGTGGCACGTTGCACGTCACCGCCAGTGCCGGTTTCTGTGTAGAAGCACGGTGTGATGATCCCGAGCGTCTGTGGCACGCCGCATGGGCTGCCAAAGCGCTGGCCGCAAGCCAGGGTGGAGACCGTGTCGTCGGCGCGCCGCAATCAGCACTCGGCTCACGCATTCCTCAGGCGCTGCAACGGGAAGAATTTTCGCTGCTGCTGCAAGCCCAGTGGACCGCAGACGGTGAACACATGACGGGCGTCGAAACCCTGCTGCGCTGGCAAGGCATGGAAGTTGGTGAACTTGCGCCGAGTCACTTCATTCCCATTGCCGAACAGGCGGGTCAGATGGCTCGAATTGGTGATTGGGTCATCGAAAAAACCTGTCGGGAAGCCGCGACCTGGTTTGAAAATCTGCTGCAACCCATCATCCTTGCCATCAACGTTTCTCCCCAACAGTTCGACAAAGGTGTCATCAACCAGCAGATCGAAAGACTGACGAGTGACCGCTGGCTGAATCCGGCCATGCTTGAGCTGGAACTTTCGCACGAGCACCTGTTGTATCTGGTTGATAACCAGCGCACCAACCTTTACAAGCTGCGGGATCTTGGTGTGCGCTTCGCCATTGATGGTCTGGGTTCCGGGTTGATCGAAGCGGACAAGCTGCTGCGTTGTCCTGCCGATACCCTGAAACTGGATCGTTCGCTGATCGCCAGAATTGATGTCGACTCCGCAGCCACTGCGTTGGCCGCCGAGTTGTGTCAGCTCAGCCAGCGATTCAACCTGCGCACCGTCGGTGTTGGTGTGGAAACCGAATCACAACTCAAGGTACTGCGCGAGATTGGCTGCTCCGAGGTGCAAGGTTATCTGTTGTCGATGCCGGCCCCACTGGACGGTTTTCAGTCCTACCTTGCACGACGATTCAACGCCACCAAGACCGGAACCTGATACCCGTCCAGGTCCGGTTTTTATTCGGTCAACTGTTGCACAAGATATCGCGCCGCTCCGGCAAGCCCTGGCATGTCATCCAAAACCAGATACAACGGAATCTGACGAACTACTTCCGTCAGCATGCCTCGTTCATCGAATCGTCTGCGCAATGGGCTGGCGACGGCAAAATCCTGAAGCCTCGGGACGATGCCACCACCGATATAAACACCGCCCGTCGCCAACGTCGTCACTGCAAGACTGCCGGCCGCTGTTCCGAGAAAACCAAAAAAGAGCTCCAGGGTCTGATGGCAGATCGGATCTGCAACGTCGACGCCTGCGGCACTGATCTGCGCTGCAGACAGGTCGCCTGGCTGCACCCCCCAGACTTCACAAAGCGCAGCGTATAGATTGACCAGACCCGGACCGCTCAATACAGCTTCCCAGCACACATGGGGAACACGCCGTGACAAGGCAGCCCACAGTTCCACTTCCAGCGCATTGGTGACCGCCAGATCTGCATGGCCACCTTCACTGGGAAAAACACGATACTGTCCGGCGATTGGCATGAGGCTCGCCATGCCGCAGCCACTACCCGGACCGATCAATGCCTTCACGCCATGTTCGGTGGTCGATGGATCACCACCGATCTGGCGCAGATTGCGCAGGTGCGGCACCGAGTGTGCCAGCGCAACAAAATCATTCACCAGCAGCACGCGGGACGACAGCTCGCGGCTGAGTTCGGCGCTGTCAAACACGGCTCCGTGGTTGGTGATGCGCGCACGACCATCCCGGATGGGACCGGCGACGGCAAGGCAAATCCGCTTCGGGACGTCGACAGCCAGCATCGCCAGCGCGTGCAGGACCAGTTCAAACGCAGAGTCCATCTCCTGCGTCGCAAGGACTACCGACCGAGTCAGTTCGCCCTGCATGTCGGCCAGAGCAAAACGCGCGTGCGTACCGCCTATGTCGGCAACCAGTGACATCATGGCAAGAGCCTCGCTTCACGCATGTTGGCAAACTGCCGGGCAAACATGCGGCCTGTATCGATACACCCGGCAAATCCATGCTCACGAATCTTGATCGTGCTGAGCAGCGTCGTTGCACCGCCGATCGTGCCAAACACCGCGTCTGCAAATTCCCACGACGATCCCACCAGATCAGTCAGGCTGTAAGGGCGCAGCCGATGTTCCTTGACCAGTCTTTTCCACAGGTCATCGTATTGCGACATCTCCAGACGCAGATGACGCTTCTCGGCCGGCCCGTTCGCCACTCCCAGGCTGCTCATCAATTCTGGCCACAACGAAGTCCACTCCAGAACATCACCGTTCGTGACATTGTAGGTTTCGTTTCGAGCGCGTTTGGATTGACCCGCCCAGAGGATGGCCTCGGCCAGGAGGTCAGCATCGGTCGCTTCGGTGACAAAGCCGCTACCGCCTGGATAACCAGCCGGTTTGCCAAGGGCACGCATCAACGTCGCGTAGACGCCAATGGCCGCCACCATGTTCATGGGGCTGCCAACAGCGAGCCCGCAGACGATCTGTGGTCGAACGATGGTGAAGTGCCAGTCGGCGCGCTGCTGTCGCTCGCGCACCATGTCTTCCTGGTTCCAGTAGAAATTTGCGCCCGGTGGCCGCGGCAGCGACTCCTTCCCAGGCAGCGCCATCGCACGGTAATGCGCGGCGTAGGCCTTGGTTCCCTGTAATACCGTCAGGTGACGACTTGGTGTAACAAAGTCGAGCACGTTGGCCAGCATTGCCGTGTTGATCCGGATCTGCTCATCATCCTTCCAGCCGGAAATCAGGGTTGGCTGCTCAAACAGTGCGCAATAAACGATGTGCGTGACATCCTGCAACGCACGAAATTTCCCGGCGCAGGCGTCCCGCTGCAAAAGATCAACCTGCAGCCATTGAGCGCGAGTTGCGAAGTCCGGCGCCCGCCGGCTCACCGCCGTTATTTTTGTGTCATCGGCCAACTCGAGCGCGTTGATCACTGCTCGCCCCACCAGGCCCAGACCACCAATCACCAGATAGTGTTTCATGGCGCCATTCTCGACGATGGCCAGCGCTTGCGCAAAGCACTTCAGGCGGCCTTGATTCTTCACTCAATCCTCATCAAATCGCGGGAGCCGCTCATCCGAAGATGTGGCCACAACAAACTTGGGGTAGGTGTAGATCAATGACCGGATGGGCTATCGTTCGCCCCATGAACAATCCTCTAAGACACGTGCTCAAGACATCGTGGCTGTTGCTATTGACCTGCTGGTTGGCATCGGCCTCGACAACCACACTGGCGGCGGCAGCCATACATCTGGGTCTGGCCGGTGAACCCGCCACGCTGGATCCGCACCGGTACAACCTGCGCGTTGAAGAATCCGTGCTGGGTGATCTGTTTCTTGGCCTCACCACTTTCAGCGCAGAAGGCAAGATCATGCCGGGCGCTGCCACCCACTGGGATACAAGCGAGGACGGTCTCACGTGGACTTTTCACCTGCGAACCGATGGACGCTGGTCAGACGGCAAGCCGGTCACCGCCCGCGACTTTGTGTACGCGTTCCAGCGACTGCTCGAGCCAAAAACCGCAGCGAGCCTCGCCTATTTCATGTACCCGTTGAAAAACGCGGAAGCCGTCAGCAAGGGGACGATGCCCGTCGATGCCGTTGGCGCGCGAGCGGTTGATGACCTGACTCTTGAGCTGACCCTTGGACTGCCGTATCCGCACCTGCCTGAACGCCTGCTTTATCCAACCGCCTTTCCCGTGCCCAAACATGTTATCGACACGTTTGCAGACGCGTGGATCAAACCCGAACACTGGGTGTCCAACGGCGCCTATGTACTGCGCGACTGGAAACCACAACAACACATCGAACTGGCGCAGAACCCACACTTCACACCACCACCAGCGACGCCGTCGATCTTCTATCACAGCCTGGCCAACGGCCAGAACGCCTACAACCGCTATCGCGCTGGCGACATGGATGCAATATCCGGACTTCCTGCCGGCGAACTGGCCAATCTGAGCGCGACCCGCGCCGCGGAGCTACGCCTTTCGCCACAGTTATCGATGATGTATCTCGTATTCAATACACGACAACCACCTTTCAACGACGTTCGTGTTCGCAAAGCGTTGTCGATGGTCGTCGAGCCGTCCATTCTGACCGACAAGGTGCTTCGTTCAGGAGATGTTGCTGCAACGTCATTTGTGCCGCCTATGGTCGCCAACTACGATCATCCAGCGCTCCAGCATGCAGCCACACCGCTCTCCGAACGCCAGGTTCAGGCGCGGGCGTTGTTGACGGCAGCGGGTTATGGCCCAAACAAACCACTCAACGTCGAGCTGCGTTATGTCACCGGCACCGATGGTAAAAAAGCCAATCTGGCTACCGCCGCATTCTGGCAGCAGATCGGGGTGAAGGTTCAACTGCACCAGTCGGAGCTCAAGGTGCACTACGGCGATCTGCGCCAGGGTGATTTCATGGTCGCCCAGGCCGGTTGGCTGGGCGAAAGCAATCCCGAACACTATCTGGGCCTGCTGCACGGCAGCACCGGCGATACCAACTACGGCGGCTACAACAATCCGGCCGTAGACAAGCTGCTGAACACCGCCCTGGAACAGAAGGACATTCCGGCTCGACATGCCTTGCTGCGTGATGCCGAGATCCTGGCGATGCAGGACTATCCGGTGATGCCACTATTTGCGCTCACCGCGCGCCGCCTGGTTCGTCCAGAACTGCGTGGCTGGTATGACAATCCGCGTGACGCTCATCCGGCGCGTTTTCTGCAGCGCTGATCAGGCATGCGCCTGATCGTCTACCGACTGGCCACCATCGGCCTGACCTTTCTGGTCATCGTCACGCTGATCTTCGTTCTGCTTCGCTTGACGCCGGGCGGCCCATTTGACGGTGAGCGCGCCTTGCCACCCGAGGTCGAAGCCAATCTGCGCGCGGCTTACCACCTGGATAAACCGTTGATTGAACAATACGGTCGTTACCTTACGAGTCTGGCACAGGGCAACCTGGGACCTTCCTTCCGCCAAAAAGACTTCACCGTGAACGAACTTGTTGCGCAAGGACTGCCGGTGAGCCTGATCGTCGGCGCGTCAGCACTGTTGCTGGCACTGTTCCTGGGATTGCTGGCCGGAACGTTTGCCGCTCTGCACCCTGGGCGATTCATCGACGTCGCGCTGATGGGGATCATCAACCTTGGCCTCGCGATTCCCGGCATCATCGTCGCACCGGTTTGTGTCCTCGTGTTTGCGGTGCTGCTGGGCTGGCTGCCTGCGGGCGGGATCGGCACACCTGCACACTACCTGTTGCCCAGCGTCGCAGCCGCCCTGCCCTACGCCGCAGCGATTGCGCGTCTGTGGCGGGGCGCAGTACTGGAGGCGCTGCAGGAACCCCACGTACTCACCGCACGCGCCAAGGGACTGCCTCAATCCCGCCTGCTGCTGCGCCACGTATTCCCTATCGCCGCGTTGCCCCTGGTTTCCTATCTCGGCCCGCTCGCTGCAGGCTTGTTGACCGGCACTGTGGTGGTCGAACAGGTGTTTGAACTACCGGGAATCGGCCGCTATTTTGTTCAGGCCGCCATCAATCGTGACTACACGCTGGTGATGGGCGTGGCGCTGGTGTTTGCAGCGCTGATCCTGCTCTTCAACTTCTGCGTTGACCTGCTCTATCGACTGCTCGATCCACGAGTCGCGGTATGACAAGTCGACTCACACAGACACTTCTTGGTTCACCAGCCGCCTGGGTCATGTCTGGCTTGCTCGCATTAATTTTGGCGTTTGTTGTGTTCGCGCCTCTGTTTTCCGGTTGGGAATCCGAAGCGGTCGACTGGGATGCTCTCGAAGCACCACCCAGCGCCAACCACTGGTTTGGCACGGACCTCGCTGGCCGCGATCTGTTCACCCGCATTGCCGAAGGTGGGCGTCTATCGCTGGGTATCGCAGTGCTTGCTACCGCCATCAGCGTTTTGATTGGCGTTCCGTATGGCGCGCTCGCAGGCTACCTGGGTGGACGGGTTGACCAATGGATGATGCGATTTGTCGACACGCTGTACGCATTACCTTTCATTCTCGTAGTGATTCTGTTGGTGGTGGTGGTCGGGAGGAACACGTGGCTGTTGTTTGCCGGTCTCGGCGCCGTCTACTGGCTGGACATCGCCCGAATCGTTCGGGGCCAGACGCTGCGCGTTCGAAGTGCCGGCTTCATCGCTGCAGCCAGGGGCATGGGCGCCGGAACCCGCTGGATCGTCCTGCGTCATCTGCTGCCAAACGTATCCGGTCCGGCTCTGGTGTATGCAACGCTGACGGTACCCGGCATTGTCCTGGCCGAAAGCTTTCTGAGCTTTCTCGGGCTCGGCGTTCAGGAGCCTGCCGCCAGTTGGGGGGTACTGATCGCCGACGGCGCGGCGAACATGGAAGCCTCGCCCTGGACACTGCTGTATCCCGCCTTGTTTCTGGCGGTGACGGTATGGACACTGAACATGCTCGGCGATCGCCTGCGCGACGCGCTTGATCCACATCTTCGCCGTCGTTGACTACCTGCCCCTCACCGGGATTCGTGCACTTCAGGGTTGTACTACTTCCCTCTTCACGACAGCATTCACGCCAACACGTCTGTAAAGTCCTCCGACTTCCCAGATCAATTTTTTCACCAGGAGACACCAGCATGGGCATCGGCGCCGGTATCGGCATCGCCAACTTCACGTTCGATGATGCGCGCGGTTTTTGGCAGTGGGTTGATCTATGCGACAGCGGTGGTGTGGACTCAATCTGGCAGAGCGACCGAATCATTGGTACCGACTCGAATCTTGAATGCATGAGTGTCATGGCAGCCTTGGCCGGACGGACCAGAAAACTGAAATTCGGCATGAACGTCGCAAGCCTCGGTCTGCGCGACCCGGTGATCATGGCCAAAGCCTGCGCGACGATCGACGTCCTCTCTGAAGGTCGCCTGCTACCGGCCTTTGGGGTCGGCAGCGCCGTGTCACGGGATTACCTCGCCACCGGCACGCCCACCAAGGGACGCGGAGAGCGGGCCGCTGAAGGTCTGGAAATACTGAGCCGACTGTGGACCGAGGACACGGTGACCTTTACCGGCAAACACTACCAGCTGCAGGAAGCATCCATTGCACCCAAACCGGTGCAACGCCCCATGCCATTATGGGTGGGAGGCTCGGCGCAACAAGCCATCGAACGTACCGCGCGATGGGGTACGGGCTGGCAGGCTGGCATCGAAAACGCCGACGACATACGTCCGGTTATCGCCGGCATCAAGACGCGCGCTGCGCAGCTGGGCCGAACCATGGATCCGGACCACTTTGGCGCCGGCTTCGGCTTTCGATTCGGCAGCCCCGATGAACCCATGGTGGCGCGTTACAACGCACTCCTCACCAAGCGACTGGGCAAGGAAGCGAAGGGGTTCACGGCAGTGGGCGACACAGCCGATATGATGGCGCTCGCGCGCCAGTTCCTTGACGCCGGGGTTCGCAAGTTCATCCTGCGACCCATCGCCAACGGCACAGCCGACATGCTGAATCAGACTAAACTCATGATTGAAAAACTGCTGCCAGAGATTGCGGCACTCAACCAGAAGTCACGACACAAGGACGTAACCTGATGAACATCTCCGCCATACCGACCGGATGCAATCCGCCTGACGACGTCAACGTGATCATCGAGGTACCGATTGGCGGCGAGCCCATCAAGTACGAAATGCACAAGGCCTCCGGCGCGTTGATGGTCGATCGGTTTCTGTACACGTCCATGCGCTATCCGGGCAACTACGGGTTCATCCCCAACACCTTGTCCGATGACGGCGATCCAGTCGACGTGCTGGTGGTCAACACACGCGCCA
Source organism: Gammaproteobacteria bacterium (assembly GCA_031385325.1). Taxonomy (GTDB): domain Bacteria; phylum Pseudomonadota; class Gammaproteobacteria; order Pseudomonadales; family Azotimanducaceae; genus SYFY01. The sequence continues at coordinate 20,241 of JANNBJ010000026.1, forward strand.
TCACCCCCGGTGCTTTCCTGAGCTGTCGTCCAATCGGCGTGCTGCTGATGAAGGACGAAGCAGGTGGTGATGAAAAAATCATCGCCGTACCCACGTCCCGACTGACCCGACGTTACGAGAATGTTCTCAACTACACCGACCTGCCCGACATCACGGTGCAGCAGGTGGAGCACTTCTTCGGCCACTACAAGGATCTGGAGCCGGGCAAGTGGGTGAAGATTGATCGGTGGGCGGATGCGGACGTAGCCAGGCAGAAGATCATGGAAGGTATCGAGCGAGCCAAGGGTTGATTCAACCCGCTCACATACGCGCATAATAACCCGGTCTGATTCATCTGGAGGTTTGCGATGAGGATTACATCGTTCGTCCTGGTCACCTTGATGGTGCTCACCGTTGCAGGCTGCGCGGCCAAAGCAGAGAAGAAGACACCACCCCTGACGGTTGATGCAATTCTCGCCAGCACCCTGACCGAATCCGACTACGGCAAGGAAGAACGCTGCCTGCAGTTGAGCTCTTATCAAAAAATCCGCGTTCTCGACAAAGAGCATCTCCTGTTCGAAGGACGTGGCGACAAGGTATGGCTGAACAAGCTTCGCATCGCGTGCCCAGGGCTGCGCCCGAACGCTGTGCTCCAACTCGACGTCCGGAGCTCAAGTGTCTGCAATCTCGACACGGTGACATCCATCGAAGTCAGACGCCTCTATGTCGACAAGTTGAGTGCAACCTGCAGCCTCGGTTCGTTCGTCCAGATTCCGAGAGAGCAAGCCGAATTTCTCAAGAAGGAAATTCGCGGGAGGTAGCAGACACCTCGACTTCAGGACGCAGGTGTCGGTTTTGGCCTACATTTCGCGAGGTGTGGCCTTGCGGATTTTAACGGTCTGAACACTCCGTGGTTCTAGCCCGCACGTTCATGAATAGTGCGGGCTGGTGAAGCAACTGGTTACGCGGCAGACTCATCCTTGATGTCCCACCCAGGGAAGACCAGAACCGCAGGATGGCACCTTAGCGCCCTTGCCAACACCTTGGCTCGTTCTACTCCCAGGTTGACCCGATCTCTCTCGATGGCCGAAATGGTGGATTGAGGAATGCCCGTTGATGTCGCGAGTTCGTTCTGACTCATTTCCTGGAGCTCGCGAAGAATCCGAACTGACTCCCCGACAGAGACAGCGACTCGCTGCTTTGCGCGCTGATAGCCTTTCATTCACGTCCTCCGAGAGTCATGCGGAGTCACACTCACGACTTGCACGATCACAGCTTGCTTCTCGACACGGTAGATAATCCTGTACTGAACATTGAGCCGTGAGGAGCGATGACCGCTCCATTCTCCACGTAGTGCCTCATCCCGAAATCCGCGAATCTCTCTTAGCGCCTGTGGGCCTGATATTCGAACGATTTCCTTCCACTTTTCATACCGCTTCAGGATTTCTTCGGGAACGCTATCGAGCTGCCGGGATGCCTTTGAGTGTTCGAATATTTCCCACATGAAACGTGACTATATACCTTATATGGTATGTCAAGACGAGGAATTTGGTCCATGACGTTGCACTTCAAAGTTGAACCCAGGCTGTTCAAACTTCATCTCGCAACAACTCGTGAGATCAGTTCATCGTACTCCGTCTGTGAAATGACCTCGTCCGCAAGCAGTTGCTGCAGGCAATTTTTTGCTCGCTGGGAACTCCCAGGATTAGAGCCCATCTTTCCTAACTCAATCCGTAAATTCGTATTCAACGTTTCCTTCCAGAGAGGCGCCTTGCGATGGATCGAGCGAGCCTTTTGGTTGAGGTTGGTGCTATTGCCTATGATCGTCAAAACACCACTATCCGTTGGGACGATTGCGGTACTTAGGTAGTGCGACCGAATCTTGTACCCCGCAAAGATCGCGTCTTCGTTTTCGAATTCATAGAACCATTGCCCCTTGAAAGTGTGCGTTGTGAAGTTCGGGCTTGACGTTGAGACGCCAAGGGCGCGTTTTGCGGCTTCTGTGACTTGGTTACGGCTCAATTCACCGGGAACTCGTATGAGAGTTTCGAAATAGATTCGTGGGTCTCCGCAAAGCGGACCTTTCGGACGTGACAGCAGGGGCGGAAAGATACGGATGGTTGACGGTGTGCGACCTAACCTTCTTTGTTATGCGGCATCTAGCAAATCCAGTTCATCGAGGATGTCATCGACCCCGACCTCATTCGCAAGATCCTCGATCACGTCCAGCAGCGTGCCCCGCTCTGCAGGCCATGTCCGGCCTTGCGCTGGCCCCACAGTTTGGTGCGATGTCAGACAGTGTGCTGACCCCTGCGAGTCCACGCTTCAAAGAGCCCGCAGCGCTGTCGTTCCGTGAAGTCACTCTGCGACGAGCATCCATTGGTGTTGGCGGCAGTTCGCAAAACCGGGATCACCCCCATTGATACGCATACGAACCGATGAATAACGCAGTTGCGGTTGCCCTCCTGTTCTGCTGCGTTGGCCAGCTGTTGCCCTCGGCAGGGCGCGCGGCGTGACTCTTGGCGATCTGCCTGCAGCGGCGCACACGGTAACCACCGAACATGTTGCAACAACGCTGGATGTTCACCCTGAAGTCGGTCTGAGTGAGCAACAGAGCGCTGAGCGGCTCGCAAAGTGGGGTCCGAATTCACTGCCAGTCACACCTCCGCGCTCACCATGGCGAGTGCTGTTGGCGCAGTTCAAGGGGATCATGGTCTTGATGCTGATGGGCGCAGCTTTGTTGGCTGCCGTGGTCGGCAGCGTCAAGGATGCAGTTGTGATTCTGGCAGTGGTCGCCATCAACGCGTTGGTTGGCTTCTACCAGGAGTATCGGGCCGAACGCAGCCTGGATGCGCTGAAGTCCATGTTGCCTGTCAACGCGACGGTGCGGCGTGACGGCAGCAGCCAGAAAATCGACGCCGATGCGGTGGTTCCCGGGGACATCCTGCTGCTCGAAGCGGGTGATAGCGTGTCCGCCGATGGCCGGCTCATGGTTGCCGTGGGTCTGGAAGTCGATGAATCGGCGCTGACGGGTGAGTCTCTGCCTGCGACCAAACAATCCGTGCTCGCCGTGGCGGTGGATGCGCCGCTGGGTGACCGCAACAACATGGCTTACATGAACACGCTGCTGACGCGGGGGCGCGCCGAGTTGCTGGTTACCGCAACCGGCTCGAAGACAGAGATGGGGCGACTGTCGGTTGAACTGGCGAAGACTGTCGAGGTGCCAACGCCTCTGCAACAGCAACTCGACCAGTTGGCCACTCGCCTGAGTGTCATTGCCCTGGTGCTGGTGGCGTTGTTGTCGCTCATGCAGTTCCTGCGCGGCGAAGATTTTGTCCACATCATGCTGGACGCGATTGCCCTGGCCGTGGCTGCGATGCCTGAAGGGTTGCCGGTCGTGGTCACGGTCACGCTTGCTTTGGGTATGCACAAGATGGCCCGCCAGCACGCGATCGTCAAACGTCTGGCAAGCGTCGAAACACTGGGTTGCACAACGGTTATCTGTTCCGACAAAACGGGCACGCTGACGCTCAACCAGATGACGGCCAGGACGTTCAGCTATGAGTCCCGGCAGTTCACGGTTTCAGGCGAGGGCTATGGAACGCAGGGTTCGATCACTGATGGGGGCACGGCAGTCGCTCCTGGCGAGCTGGTAGCGTTGCTGATGCCCTTGGTCGCGTGCAATGACAGTCGTATCGAAGACGGCAAGGTTATCGGCGACCCGATGGAGGCTGCCCTGTTGGTGCTGGCCACCAAGGGTGGTGTTTCGCGTGACGAGGTTGAGCGTACCTTGCCGCGTCTGGCGGAAGTGCCATTCGAATCCGCGAACAAATTCATGGCGACCTTCCACCGCGATGCGGATGAAGTGAAGGTATTCGTCAAAGGGGCGCCGGATGTCCTGCTGGCACGCTGCTCGAGCATACACGTCAAGGGGTCGGTACAGGCGCTCGACGCAGCGGGTCGCCTGCGGATTGATGCGGATTACCAGGCAATCGGCACGCTGGGCTTGCGTGGGCTGTTGATTGCCACCCGCACATTGCCTGGAGACAGTTTCGTCGCGGCCGGCGATCTGTCAGCCTGGGTCGACGAGTTGTGTTTCATGGGTCTGATCGGGCTGATGGACCCACCCCGCCCCGAAGCCCGGCAAGCCATTGCAGACTGCCAGCACGCAGGCATCGCCGTGAAAATGATTACTGGCGATCATCAGACCACTGCCTCCGCAATTGCGGGCGAGCTGGGTCTCGTGGGGCGTACTTTGTCGGGTGCCGAACTTGACCGCATGAACGCACAACAGCTGGCAGACGCAGTTGACGACGTCGCTGTATTCGCGCGTGTGTCACCGGGCAACAAGGTGGCTATCGTCCGGGCATTGCAGGCCAAAGGCCATGTCGTGGCAATGACAGGTGACGGCGTCAATGATGCGCCCGCGTTGAAACAGGCTGACATCGGCGTGGCCATGGGCATAGCCGGTACTGCAGTCGCTAAAGAGGCCGCCACCATGGTCCTCACTGACGACAACTTTGCAACCATGGTTATCGCCGTGCGCCATGGTCGCACCCTCTACGACAACATTGTGAAGTTCGTCAGCTTCCAGCTGGCGACGACGATCGGCGCGATCCTGACGGTATTCATGGCGACACTGCTGGGATTGCCGGAACCCTTCACAGCGCTACAGATCCTGTGGGTGGCGATCATCATGGACGGTCCGCCCGCAGTCTCGCTCGCACTCGATGCTGCTCGACCTGGGCTGATGAACATGCCACCTCGACCGCGTGCCGAACCGGTGCTGCCGCTGCGGCGACTGGCACGGGTCTTTACCTACGGCATCACGATGATGATTGGCACCCTGGCCGTGCTGCATCATGGTTTGCAGACAGGGCCTCCGGACCGCGCGTTAACCTTGGCATTCACCACTTTCGTTTTGTTCCAGCTGTTCAATGTATTCAATGCACGCAATGAAACTGGGTCAGCATTCAACGCGCAGCTCTTTGGCAACAGGATGTTGTGGATCTCGCTGGGGGGCGTACTTCTGCTGCAGATGCTGGCCACACACTGGGAGCCCGCATCGCACCTCTTTGGTACCACTGGCATGGAATGGGCGGACTGGCGTATTGCAGCGGGTGTGGCGTCGTCGATCCTGTTGCTGGAAGAAGCCCGCAAGCTGAGCCAGCGCGGCTGGCGGCGATTACGAACAGAACGCGCGCCGCTGGTGCTGACCACACCATCGACCTGAAGGTCGAAAGACACACCGGATGCATAGGATTGTGGACGCTGCGTATCTTCGGCAAAACCGGTACGAGGGATTCCCTTGACGGGATCTATACCCAGGAGCCAGACGGACCACCAAGGAACCGACCTACGATACTGAACTCGAGATCCCTGCGTATCTCTTCAAGAAGCTCAGCGAGGCTTCGGTTGCGAATGGGCGGACGGTGGAGGTGGAATCCTTGCCCAGGGGTTGAAGATGCAATAGCATCACTGCATCAGATGCAACCCGTGGAAAAGATGCGAACTACCCTCGACATCGACGAGGACATCCTTGACGCAGCGAAAACCATCGCCCGCAAGGAGAGAAAAACTGCCGGGGCAGTCATCTCTGCCCTGGTGCGACGAGCCTTGACACAACCCATGCCAGAAACTGGACAGTCGGTACGCGAGACGGAATCCTTTTATGGCTTCCATCCCATGCCGGCTGGATCGCGGGTGGTGACTGAGGAAACCATCGAGCGGTTGCGTGAACAGGAAGGGATCTGATGCGCGCTCTGTTCGACGTGAATGTGCTCATGGCACTGCTCGATACCGCACACGTTCACCACGTTCGCGCCAGAACCTGGATACAGGAACATATTGAAGAAGGCTGGGCATCCTGCCCTCTGACGCAAAACGGCTGTATTCGAATCCTGTCGCAATCGAGCTATCCCGGATCAGAGCCCCCGGCTTCTGTCGCGTCGCGGTTACGGACTGCGACCGAAACGCCGTGGCATGAGTTCTGGCCCGATGACATCAGTCTGCTCAATCCGGAGAGCATCGAATGGCGGCACGTCCTGGGTTCCAGACAGCTGACGGATGTTTATCTTTTGACACTCGCCGTACATCGTAACGGTCGCCTGGTCACGTTCGACCGCTCGGTTTCCACCGCTTCGGTGAAAAATGCAGCAGACGTTCATCTGTTAACGATCTGAAGAGAGAAAACAAATCTCTGTGGCAGCGCCTCCAAGTCATCAGAGCGGGAGCTTGCCGGCAGCCGCCAGGCGATCAATGTTCTCTGCCTACTGTCCGACTGCTAGCCCGCACTATTCATGAAGGGACGTAGCGAGGGCGTCGAGAGTAGTGAAAACGCGGGGTGGCGCGGACTGTAGCGCGCACAGGCGTGCTGTACAGCACGTCGAGCACGCGGAGGGAGCACGCCCTGTGGTTTCGCTGCTATCGGCGTCCGCAGTAGATCATTCATGAATAGTGCGGGCTAGAGAATTGACCGCGCCTGCGCCACATACCCTCGATTCCATGTGGGCGAAATAGTCAGTTCGTTGATGCATACATGTTTCGGCAACATGGCCAGAAAGCGGATCGTTTCACCGCAGTCTTCCGGTTGCACCATGCGCGCACGATCTTCCGCAGAAGGCGGTACGGGGCGACTATCGAGGATGGGCGTCGCAACTTCACCGGGACAAAAGGCGACTGCCCGAACGCCATGAATCCCCGCTTCGATGTTGAGGCTTTCGTTCATCGCGTTCATCCCGAATTTCGCAGCCGAATACGCGGGTCCCGTGACCGCGCCGACGTGTTTCCCCGCCCACGACGAAATATTGATGATGAGTCCGTCCTGCTGCGCAATCATGTGTGGCAACACCGCTTGTGCACAATAGAACGCGCCATCGAGATCCACGCGAATGACCTGATCCCAGTCTTCCATCGTCAGATATTTCCAGTTGCGGTTCTTCACGTTCATACCGGCGCTGGAAACCAGCACATCAATGCGGCCATGTCTGTCGATGATCGTTTCAACCGTTTTGCGTACTGCGGTCTTGTCAGCAACATCCAGCGCCAGTACCTCGCCTCCGGTTTTCGTTGCCACGTCGGCAAGTTTGTCAGCACGGCGACCTGATAGAACGACGGTCATCCCCGCATCAGCCAGGGCGATGGCAGCGCCTTCGCCAATCCCGGAGCCCGCCCCCGTAATCCAGGCAACTTTTCCTTTCAGTGACTGCAACATTTTTTTCCCCTTTCGATTTATGGTTGATCAGTGAGTATTTTCTGGTGACTGGCTTCGGCGTCGGATAACACCGCGGCGTATCCATAAAACCGGTGCAACCTGGCCGCATCGGAATCGTCGGTGAAGAGCCGCAAGGCCAACAACACCTCCCCTGGGTTTGAGAACGTGTTACTTCCTGATCGATATTCGTTAATCAACCGATCCATGAAGCGAAACCCTTCGTTTCGTGCCGATCGGGCAAGCCCCTCAATTCCGTCTGGCAGCATCGCCACACTTTCTGGCGCCCAGGTGCTCATGTGAAATGAATCTCTTCTCCGAATACTGTCGCGCCTACATTTGCCGCCAATCTCTGCGAGGCCTGATTCGCCCAGGATGTACTGTATAACGCAACCTGACCCATCTCCTGCACAGTCATCGCCCACCCAAGAACTACATTAACGGCATGGCCTCGACCGCGATACTCAGCGCATGTCTCAACTCCTGCCGCATGCGCAGTCGCCGACTTGCGAACGCTGGCGCACACCGATATTGCTTTTCCGTCTTCGACCACGACCAGCATGGGTTGTTGATGCGGAACGTCCGGACACCAGGAAGCCAGGCCATCGCGCAACAGGAACTCGTTATTTGAACTTACCTGGATCGCCTCGCCTCGCACCCGAGGCCTGGAGGCAAACCAGTACACCGGTCCGGCCCACTGCACCGATGACAGTCCATGTTTGTGAAGAATCGTCTGATATTTCTCGGGCTCCACAGACGCCGCATCGGCGTCACGAGGCTTCTCACGCCGACAGACGCCATCCAGTTCATCGCAGACGCGCTCTGGCAGATCATGTCGAAAGCGCCAGATCACCGATTCAGCAGTCCGCCCCAGCCAGAATCGCGGCACCGTTCGTGGTTCCCAATCATTGATCGCGACCAGTCGATTTCTCTCATCCTGTCGGTAGGCCGTATCAACATGCAGCGTCATCACCTCGGCAGGTGAACGTGTGACGACGGTTGTGCTGCGGGGATCAGAACGCATCCGGGCGCCGAACAAATTTGACGTCGCGATTTCTTTCGTTGGCATTGACCAGAAACCCCTTGATGACGCCTTTTCCATCACGCTCAAACGCGACGGATGTAAACGGGTAGGCCGACCCACTGAAGTCATCTCGCCAGGCATGACTCAACTTGATGGGTCGCGACGAGCGCGTCACTAGCACCAAGGACCCGGATCGAAGCTCGATTGGGTAACCAATCCCGAGTTCATCACTTGCGTAGTGACCAACATATTCATTGAGATCTATCGGTGCTATCAGCCCTTCTTCATCAACCCGAGGGGCTTGCCTCCCCCTGAACCTGATGGCCGAAGCGGGTGCAGACGCATCGGCTATGAATTCAATCTCCGCACCATAGTCCTGAACCCAGAATTTGGTTTCCGAACGCGCAATGAGTCTGACTTTTGACTCAGATGCGACAGTTGCAACCAGCGAGCGACCGTCGCGAGTGATACGCACATACCACCCTGCACCGAGACGGTATGCGCCGATGTACCGATCCAGAATCTTGGCCGGAACTCTGGCATTTCGTTTTGTCACGGAGCGGGGTCGATCGACCGGAGCCAGGATGTCAGCCAGAAAAAGATCGGCGAGGGCACGCGCGGTGTTGATCGGATGAACCTCTCCGAAATTGCTCAAGACGATGACACCAGAGTTATTCTCGGGAAAGTACATCACGTTGCTGGTGAAACCCGCCCACCCGCCGGAGTGCTCAAGCGTCGGCTGACCTCGATACACTCGATGCTCAAGTCCGAAGGCATACTTCATGTCCGTGCCGCTGATCGCTTCCGTCGGCGATTGCATGAGCGTTAGCGAGTCGCGTCCCCCTACACGTGCATCGCCGAAGTTCCTGACCCACAGCACCAGATCATCCACGCTGCTGAGCAGCGAACTGCATCCATAGACCGAGAGGTTGTCAGGCGCGTATTGCACCTCGCCTTCGGGATTGCGCAAATAGCTCATTGCGCGCCCAGGCGTAGTCGACACAGGCGATAGAAGATACCGGGTGTGAGTCATCCCCAACGGTTCAAACACCTGCTCCGACATCCATAACGGAAATGCTCTGCCCCTGACTCGCTCGACAATTTCCGCCAGCAGCGCGTAGTTGGTATTGGAATAACTGTACTGCGTGCCTGGCGTGAAGTTCACACTCTTCTGAAGGGTGACCAGATTCAGCATCTGACTGAAGGAGATGGGATCGCGCGGGTCCACATCAGCCAGCCGCAAAGCGCCGATGAAGTCTCGAAGCCCACTCGTGTGCTGCGACATTTGCCGCAAGCTGATCCCAGGTAGTTCCGGTTGCAGCTGCGGGATTTGCGTGCGGACATCGGCGTCCAGCGAGAGCTTGCCTTCGGAAACCAGCATCGCAACCGCAAGCCCTGTGAATTGCTTTGATACGGACCCGACATTGAAAACCGTCGAGGTGGAAATCGGCATCCTGCGCTGTACATCAGCGAGCCCATATCCTCGCGCAAAGACCACATCACCCCGCCGAATAACCGCAACGGCGACACCGGGCGAGCCACCCTTCGTGTACTTGGCGAACAGCGCGTCGGCGCGCCGATCTGGATCAGACCGGCTTGCGCCCGCCTGCGCAGGCACAACGACGAGCGACAGCAGTAGTGCTGCCATCGCCGTCGTTATCACCAGCAATCTCCTCATGTCTTTCGCTCGCATGCCGTAGGAATCACGTCGCGCTACCTCGAACGCTGTGAAACGATCAGCATGGCTCTAGGGTAACTCTGATTAATTCGCTCCTGCGAATTAATCAAGTCCAAGCACTTCGCTGCAGCGAAGTGCGGAGGTCGGAGTCTGCGCGGCAGAAGGCGGCGACGCGAGACGAGTGTCAATTCGAGGCTGATTTTTCGTTCGTTTGAGGAGCATAGTGGGTGCTATGTGCCGAGAACGAACGGAAAATCGGACCGAAGTGGCGCCGTCGCAGCACGTCGATCTTCTGCCGCGCAGACTCCTAGCCCTTCACGATGCTGCCAAGGAACTCGAGTGTTCGGTCATACGCTGCCGGATCCGATGCCATCACTGCTGCGTTGAAATCCGTCACGCCCATATCGGCCAGCCGCTTGATCTGTCCGCGCAGCAGATTTTCATCACCGAGAATCGCGACATCTTCAGGATTTTTCAGGCCCTCCTTGTCCAGCATCCCGCGATAACTCGGCAGTTGGCCATAGATCGTCAACATTTTACCAAGTTCAGCCCTTGCGTCGTCCGGCTTGTTTGTCAGCAGCACCGGGAATCCACCAACGACACGCGGCGATGACAGTCCTGCCTGACGCAGCGACTTGATGATGTGCCCTTCCATCGTTTTCGGACCGACCATCCAGGTATTCGTGCCGTTACACAGTTCGGCAGCCAGCTTCAACATCGCCGGACCAAGCGCCGCGATGACCACCGGCAGATTGGTGCCGCCCTGGATATCGAGCTTCAGGCCGTGCACACGATACTGTTCACCATCAAAGTCACAAGCTTCACCACGCACCAGTGGCATCAGCACCTTGAGGTATTCGCGCATGTGTCTGGCGGGCTGGTCGTAAGAGAAGCCCAGCATGCTTTCGATGACGACCTTGTGTGACAAGCCAATGCCCAGTGTGAAGCGGCCGGAACTTGCGGCTTGAGTGGTCATGGCCTGTTGCGCAATCGCGGTGGGATGCCGTGGATAGGTTGGTGTCACGGCAGTGCCGAGCCCGATCCGCGTGGTTTCACGACCAATGATCGCAAGCGTCGTAATCGCATCGAACGAAAAAATATTGGCCAGCCAGACATTGTCGAGCCCGGCAGCTTCTACCCCCTTCGCCCGGGCGACGATGTCGTCGATGGTCGTCCGTGTGCCGTCCGCCCCGATCATGATGCCAATACGCATTCTCAACTCTCCTGTGTTTGGAACTGAACCAGGGACGGGAGAGTACTGCATTTTCAGCGTTTGACGTATCGCTTGCAGCGCCGCTGGAGGAGTACGCTAACCGGCAAAACCCGAGGCATACGAGGCATAAGAGAGGCACACCACATGGCAGACAAGAACTCCAAACCAGCCAAGACCGTCCTCGATGCGGTGCGGGAAATTTGTCTGCACCTGCCAGAAACCACTGAGGTCGTCTCCCATGGTTCCCCCAACTTTCGGGTTGCAGACAAGACCTTCGCCACGTTCTCGGTCAATCACCACGGCGACGGTCGTGTGGCCTTGTTGCTGGCCATGGGGCCGGGTGCGCAGCTCTACCATGTCACCATCGAACCTCAATACTATTTCGTCCCTCCCTACGTCGGGCCACGTGGCTGGGTGGGCATCGAACTCAACAAACGCCTGTCGTGGAAGACTGTCGCGCTGCGTGTGTGGGAGACCTATGAATGGATCGCTCCGCGGCGCTTGAAAGAGGATATGCCCCCGGTCATTCGGATTACTGCACCCAAACCGATGACGGCCAGCGACATCGATCCGATGAGCCCGGCCCGCGTCCAGAAGATTCTCAAACGGCTGGCAACCATCTGTCTCGCATTGCCGGAAACAAGCGCGTCCACGACATTCGGCAACCCGGTGTGGTTAGCCGGCAAGAAGACGTTCGCACAGGCGTGGCGCTACAACGGGCAACTGAAGCTGCTATTCTGGGTAGGGCCTGATCGACAGGATGCGCTGATCATGGACCCGTGTTACTCATTGCCCAACTACATGGCGCACAACGGCTGGATTGCGCTGGACGCCGAAGAAGGCGTGAATTGGGATGAGGTTGAATCACTGGTTTTTGACAGCTACAAGCACTTCGCCTTGAAACGGATGCTCGACGTGATATCGCATTAATCGATTAGGGAAGCTCCGCTTGTTCTGAGCTTTCCGAATAAACCCGGCATCAGATTTCTACTTATCACGACTCGTCACAAGGCACTTTTGGCTGGTCATCGATCCGAACGACCCACAGTGCGAACCTGTTCTCTACAAACTTGTTGAGAGACCCCCAATCCCGTCCTACGCTCGCCGCGAGCTTCCGCAGAGCATGCACAATGCTCCCTTCAAGGAAGATCCGATTTCATGTTCCAAGGGAATTCCAGTACACCTCTCGTCGACGCGCCTGAGAACAAAGTCGCGGACGTCAGCATCCATGGATCGGTGCACGCCGAAGTAGACGCGTCACTCCTGCGAATGGCATTTGCCCGTTTGCGACTCAGCGTCATCATGACAATCGCGGTGATCGTCGTTTTCGTTGGTCTGCTGTGGCCGTTTTTCCCCGCCGAGTTGATGGTTGAATGGGGCATCGTATTGGTGGGTGTTGCCGCCGCACGCTACACCATGTGGTCTACCTTCACTCGTGCAACGCCTGAGTCTCAGGCTCGGCCCTACTGGGGATGGGTATTCACGGCTTCAGCCATCATGGCGGGAGCCAGTTGGTCATTCGGACCCGTAACATTGATGCCCGAGCCTTCGCACACCGAATCGATGCTGCTATGTCTGACATTGCTGGCAGTGACAGCGGTGTCGATGGTCACGCTGACCATGCAACTGCCCGCCATGTACGGATTTCAAGCCGCCGCACTGTTTCCAACCGCCGCGGCCCTGTTCGCAACCAATGGCGTTATCGAACAGATCGGCGCGGCCATCGTAACTGCTGGCACCATCGTGCTGATGATCGTCGGTCGCGGCTCCGGTGTGTCTACCCGTTCGCTGCTCGAAACCGAGTTGAGGTTGTCCCGATCCGTCGCCGAAACTGAAGACGCACGTTCCCGCGCAGAAGCCGCAAGCGCGGCAAAGAGCCAGTTCCTCGCCACGATGAGTCATGAGATCAGAACTCCGATGAACGGCGTTCTCGGCATGACGGAACTTTTGCTCACCAGCACGCTGGGATGGGGCGCAGCGCCAGTGGACGCAGGCTGTACACAGCTCAGGCCAACACCTCCTGGGCGTGATCAACGACATTCTCGACTATTCCAAGATCGAATCCGGAAAGCTTGAGCTGGAAGCGGTCGATTTCAGCCTCGTAGACGTGGTGGAAGAAGCCACTGCCATGTTCGTTCGACCGGCCGAAGCAAAAGGACTTGAGCTGGCCTGTCAGTTCTCTCCACCACATTCATCTTTCATGTTTCGTGGTGATCCTTTTCGACTCCGTCAGGTTATCGCCAATCTGATCAGCAACGCAGTGAAATTCACGGCCAAAGGCGAAGTTGTCATCCGCGTGTACCTGCTCGATCAAACTGCTGACAAGGCTGCAATACGAATTTCTGTTCAGGACACGGGAAGCGGAATCGCGCAAGAATCCATCGGCCGAATCTTTGAACACTTTTCCCAAGCCGATGAATCCACAACCCGCCAACACGGAGGAACCGGACTTGGCCTGGCCATCTGCAGACGACTGCTGGATCTCATGGGCGGCGCGGTCACCGTGGAAAGTGCTGTAGATATCGGCTCCAGTTTCATTATCGACCTGCCGCTACCGCTCGCGACCATCAACCCAATCCGGGCTGACCATTCTTCATTTGTCGGTGTTCGTACGCTTGTCGTAGATGACAATGCCGTGAATCGTGAGATCCTGCAGCAGCAGTTGCAAGCCTGGGGTATGGTCGTGCACTGCGTCGACAGCGGTCACCAGGCTCTGGCGGCCATGTCGTCCGCTGCAGCCTCAGGCCAGCCTTTTGACTTAGGCATCCTGGATTTGCACATGCCGGTTATGGATGGACTGATCCTCGCCCAGACCATCCAGGAAGATCCGCTGCTATCACCGACAACTCTGGTGATGCTCAGTTCAACCTATATCCACGCCGATGAAGCAACCCGGACAGCCGCTGGTTTACGTCGGTACCTTAACAAACCCGTGCGTCAATCCGATCTGCATTCCGCCTTGCAGGGCGCACTGTCGGCTTCGGAGTCAGCGCAAGGTTCGGCTTCGGTGAATGATTCATCCAGGCGCTCAGCCGTGCCTGAGAGCTTGAGGGGCCAGGTTCTCCTGGTTGAAGATAACGACATCAATCAGGTGCTTGCTGTGGCCATGCTCGCCAAGCTCGGCCTCACCTGGTCGATCGCAGAGAACGGCCTTCAAGCCGTTGAGCAGGTTCGTCTGCGTCGTTTCGATATCGTTCTGATGGACTGTCAGATGCCAGTGCTGGATGGATACCAGGCGACTGCTGCGATTCGGGCGCTGTCGGGCCAGCAGTACCAGGACCTACCGATCATCGCGCTAACCGCCAACGCCATGCCGGGTGACGAACAGGTCTGTCTGGACTCGGGAATGAACGACTTTCTGGCCAAACCCTTTTCCATCGAGTCCCTGCGCATGGTCATCAATCGATGGCTCGTCAACGCGGAGCGCAAAACATCCGAGCCACAAGCGCCAGGCACTCACGCGCAGACGGTCCAAATTGACGTTGCAACCGAGACAACGCAGATCAACGAAAAAACGATCCAGACCTTGCTGGACCTTGATGCGACCGGCAGCCCGGCCCTTCTGCACCGATTGATCACCTCGTTTCTGAATTCCGTCGATGGGCAGATGAACCGATTGTCCGCAGCTTCGCAATCTGGCGATCTCGACCAGATGAGACATGTTGCCCACGCCTGGAAATCCAGCGCCGCGAATGTTGGCGCGGACACCTTGGCGGCATGCCTGAAGGAACTGGAAGAGCATGCGCGCAGGAACCAGCTGATCGCGGCTCGAGCACTGATTGAACCCACTCGGCGCGCACACGCAGGAACGGTACAGGCTCTGCAGCGAGTGCTCACCAGACAGGATTCGCAGCACCCATGATCGAACATCAACTTACGGTTCTGGTTGTCGATGATGACGAAGACGCCTGCGCCATCATGTCTGCCGCGCTCGGCAAGGCTGGTTTTGCCACTCGGGTAGCGCACTCAGGATCAGCAGCGCTGACGGAGTTTCGCAGATTGGTGCCAGACATGGTCATGCTCGACGTCGACATGCCGGACATCGATGGCCATGCCGTATGCTCAATCTTGCGCCTTGAAGCCGACCCGCTTATACCGATCGTCATGGTCACTGGCATGGACGACTTGAAGTCAATCGAGCTGGCATACCAGAACGGCGCAACCGACTTCATTGCCAAACCCGTCAACTGGGGTCTGGTAGGACATCGGGTACGTTATCTGTTTCGTGGTTTTCAGGCCGCACTGACACTGCGAAACGCCGAGGCCCGTCATGCCGGAGTTCTCGACGCAATCCCCGATCTGTTATTCGAAGTCGACCAGACCGGACGGTGCATCGACTGTCGAATACCCTCATCCCATGTTCTGAGCTCTTACGCCCGTTCGTTTACTGACAAGTCATTCAACGATATTCTCGATCCGGAAGCCGCCGCAGTCTGCAATCTCGCACTCAGTGATGCGCTTCGTGACGGTCACTCAGAGGGCGCGCAGTTCAGCATTGAACTGGACAATCGAATAACGTGGTTCGAGCTGTCGGTTTCCCGCAAGCCAGACACTCGCGCGGACCAAAGCTCCGTCATCATGCTCGCCAGGGACATCACCGAACGCCGAGCCATTCACGAGCGCGTAACCCGGTTGGCCTTTTATGATGAGTTGACTGGTCTGCCCAATCGGCAGTCCTTTCTGCAACGCGTGGACAAGGAAATTCGCAGGGCGAGCCTGTCAAATCGTCAGCTGGCCGTCCTCTTCATGGATCTGGATGGGTTCAAGAACGTTAACGATACGCTGGGGCATGCTTCCGGAGACGTCCTGCTCAAGTGGACTGCCGAACGACTGAAAGAATGCCTGCGACCCGGAGATCTGGTCAGCCGAGCCTCCAATCTGCCAAGCAACCAGTTGCTCGCATTGGTAGACGACATTGAAATCGCCCGCCTCGGCGGTGACGAGTTCACTGTATTGATTCTCGAAGTCCAGCAAGCTCAGGATGCGATGGGTGTCGCCAGACGCATCGTTGACACCATGCGCCGACCCTTTGTGCTCGAAGGGCGTCAGATCACGTTGACGACAAGCATCGGCATAGCGGTTTACCCGGCAGATGGCGTTGATGGCGCGACGCTCTTGAAGCACGCCGATACGGCCATGTACCACGCCAAGCGAACCGGCCGCGACAACGCCAAGCTCTACAGCTCTGCACTCACGCGCGAGATCACGCAACGAATCGAACTTGAGACAAGCTTGCGAACGGCGCTGGAAAAGGACGAATTTCATCTCGTCTATCAACCTCAGATCGAACTGACCAGCGGACGAACGTCCTCAGTCGAGGCGCTGATTCGATGGGAGCACCCAACCCGAGGATTGATACCACCACTCGACTTCATTCCGATGGCAGAGGAAACCGGGCTGATCGAGCGCATCGGTGAATGGGTGCTGAAAACTGCCATCAGGGACACCAAACAATGGGTAAGTGCCGGTTCAGACATCATCGTCGCGGTGAATCTCTCTCCGGTCCAGTTTGCCAATCCGGATCTGGCACAGCACATACTCTCAATCCTTGCGGACGCTGATCTGCCACCCAAGCACCTCGAAATAGAAGTGACGGAAAGCACGCTGATGGAAAATTCAGTCAGCATCCGGGAAACGTTGCGGACGCTGCGACAGCAAGGCGTGCACATAGCGCTGGATGACTTTGGCACGGGGTACTCTTCTCTGGCCTACCTGACCCGCATGCCGATTTCGCGTATCAAGGTTGATCGATGTTTTGTGAGTGACCTCATGAATGACGTCGAAAGCGTGGCGATCGTCAGAGCGGTCCTCGCCATGGCACACAGCCTTGGCATGGTGGTAACCGCAGAAGGCGTGGAAACTGAAGCTCAAGCCGCCTTGCTTGAATCGATGGCGTGCGACGCCCAACAGGGTTTTTACTACAGCAAACCCGTACCCGCCGCTGACATCCCATCGTTGCTTGCAACGCCGTGGATGCTCCCGAATTACAGCCAACTGAAATCCACTTCGAATCGATAAGGACTCGATCAGCTAATCACGGCATACTCCGTTCGGACTCAACTCAAACAACAAGACCGAGACGAACACATGATCCAGTGGAAGATTGGCGACGTCACCATCAGCCGCGTCGTCGAAATGGAAATGCCCGTTCCTTACCATCCTGATCACAGCTTCATCAAACAGGCAGCGCCTGAAGTGCTGCGGGAAATGCCTTGGTTGTTTCCACACTTCGTCACTGATGACGGCGCATTGAAGTTGTCGATTCATGCTCTCGTAGTGGAAGCACCCGGCTTGCGACTCGTCGTCGACACCTGTGTCGGCAACGACAAACCTCGTTCGCTGCTGGGTGGTCAATCACTGCACACCGGTTTTCTGAAGAGTCTGGCGGACGCGGGTTGCCCGGCAGACTCCGTCAATGCGGTCATCTGCACGCACCTGCACGTGGACCATGTTGGCTGGAATACGATGCTGGTGGACGGCAAGTGGGTGCCAACCTTTGCCAACGCCCGCTACCTGATCGGCAAGCAGGAGTTTGCGCACTGGAGCGCCGAAGGCGACGAAGAACAACAGACCATTCTCGGTGATTCCATCAAGCCGATCTTCGACCAGGGTCTGGTTGATCTGGTCGAGATGAACCATGTCATCTCACCAGAAATTCGCCTTACACCAACGCCGGGCCACACACCCGGTCACGTCAGTGTTCTGATCGAGTCGAAAGGTGAACGCGCGATGATCACCGGCGACATGCTGCACCATCCCTGCCAGTTCGGTCACCCTGAGTGGTCACCGACTTTTGACAGTGACCCCGTCGCCGGCGCGGGCATGCGCCGGGTCGTGATGGAAACCGTCGCGGATCAGCCGATCCTCGTGATCGGCACTCATTTTGCTGCACCAACCGGTGGACATGTCCGTCGCGACGGCAACGCATTCCGCTTCGACGTCTGATTCACCGGTTGCCTTTCCGCCACTTTCCGAACCTCCCCTTTGGGCGCACGTTGGCAGGCTTCAGCCTGCCGACGCCTCATCTGCAACGAACCCCTTCCAGTTGCCCATGTAGTTGATGAAGGTAGGGCTCAGTCCTTCGTTGGCAAGGTACGCCCGACTCACGGGGGGCCTTCGTGGCGTGAATCCGGAATTGGATTGCAGTTGTGTCGGATAGTCGTGATGAAGAATCGCCACTCGGCCGAGCAACACAAAATCTGCACCGTGTTCGAGCGCTCGTTGTGCATCGGCGGGATTATGGATCTTGCCGGCAACACCAACCGGCACGCCCTTTCGATCCAGATCTGCAAACCAGCTGATCAGTGGCAACGACTTGAAAGCTTCTTCTTCGGGCAGCTTGAAACAGTCCCACAGGGAGAGATCAAGATAGTCGATCAGGCCTGAATCGATCAGCTGTTGTGAAAACGCGCGGATTTCACTCAGCTGCATGCCAAAGCGTTCGGGTGACAGACGAATGCCCACATTGAAGTCAGGTCGGCATACGGCTCTAATGCCGTGCAGGATGTCCATGATCAATCGACTTCGATTGGCCAGCGAGCCACCAAAGCGATCGGTGCGCTGATTGGATTCCGGGCTCAGGAACTGGCACAGGATGTAGCCATGCGCGCCGTGCAGTTCAACGCCTTGAAAACCAGCCTGCTCGGCACGTTTGGCAGCGGCAATGAAATCGGCGCCAAGCGCTTCTACTTCCGCCGTTGAAAGGCCACGTGCGCCGGTAGACGGATCATCTGAGGGGCACACCGGATCCTGCCCGACCAGAGCTTTCGGCGAACGATTGCCGGCGTGGTGCAATTGCACGATGGCGAGGCTGTCATGGCCTTTGATGGTGCGGGCGAGACTCGTCAGTCCGTTGACATGCTGCTCACCAAATATGCCGAGCTGACCGGGAAAACCCTGACCAACCGCCTGCACATGCGCCGCACAGGTCATCGTCGCGCCAAACCCGCCTTTGGCGCGCAATGTGAGCCAATGGTGCTCCTCATCAGACAAGCGTCCATCCGCATGACTTTGACTGTTGGTCAGAGGTGCCAGCATGAAGCGGTTTTTCATGGCCGGTCCACGCGGGAAACTCAGCGGTTCAAACAGTTGGCTCAAGATTGCTCCCGGTCTGGAAAAAAGCCGTGCATTCTACATGCCGGATTGGTATCTGGAAGGACACGGTCGACTGTGTTTACATGCGTCCACTTCGTGACCCAGGATTTCTCACCATGCCCGGCAGCATCAGTGTTTTGCAGACTTTCAAGATGTTGGCGCTGGTTACTGCACTGACGTCGCTCTCAGCCTGCGCAGGACGCATGAATGGCAGAGTGCAATGCGACAATCTGGTCGACTCTGCCTGGAAAGAACTGGATCTGGCCAAGGCACAGGGGCTTGATGGCACGGTGAGCTACACCAAGGCTGCGAGCCTGATTGCCGCAGCAAAAGGCCAGCAGGTAATCGAGCGTTTCCCCAGCTGTATCAACAAGGCCAAACGAGCTCGGGTTTACATCGCGCAATCGCGCGCCGGCCGGTAGAGGGCGGACACCATCAGCGGGATGTCGGCACCAAGGCTCCGAGCGGTGATGCGTCGAGATCTGCCCAATGCAGGTTTACCGGCCCGCCGCAGCTGAACAGGACAAACTCGACGCCGTCCGGTCCTGGCTCTTCCGGCCCATAACTGTAACCGCCTTTCACCTGCCGAATATCTCCGGTGTAGTACTGCCCTTCAAATCCGAAACGCATGTCACCTGCCATGATGAAATAGAGCGTGTCGTAATCGTGCCAGTGTTCTCCAGCCGTATAGCTGGGAACAAATCGTGTCCGCAAGGCAGACAGGCCTCCATCAAGAAGTACTTGCACAGGCTGTGTCGGTCGACCCACGGGATCGACAAATTCCTGCCACGGTTTGGCATCGCTCGCGATGTGCAGCGAAGCGGCCTGCGGTTGCAGGTTCAATGGCAAATCAAGTTGGGACCACGAACAACCCGATTCACCGGCGGTGATTTTCAACCCATGTCTGCGCCAGATGAGATCACCACGACCCAGGCGGGTGCCGTCCTCGAGTGACGAAGTGCCTGTCTGCACCAGCGCAAAGCCAATAAAATCGGTGCTGATCCCCGGGTTCAGGCGGATCGCCGAAACAGGAAACGGGTAGCTGAGCAGTGATTGTCGCTGCACGCCAGGAACCATCGGCTGCCAGTCCAGTTGACCAGGTGAAACGTGTTGCCAGCTCAAGCGAGTGATCCTCCGTCGACAGAAAGTATCGCGCCGTTGCAGTAGGTCGCATCGACCGCCAGGAAGTAGATCGCATCGGCAATCTCCGCTGCCGTGCCGGGACGACCCATGGGGGAAACCATGTATCTCGTTGTTTCATTGGCAAACGGATTGAGCTCTGAATCGAGCACCGAACTCACCATCTCCGTATCGACAAAACCCGGTGCAATCACATTGCTGCGCACGCCAAAGCGCCCATACGCCTTGGCCAGCGAACGCGTCAGGTTGACGATGCCGGCTTTCGCAGTGGCGTAGGTATGCGCATCATCCATGCCCTTGAGACCACCACCACTCGATACGTTGACGATGCTCCCGCTGCCTTGCGTGCAAAAATGCTGGAGCGCCGCATGACACAGGAAATACACCGAATCCAGGTTGATACGTAGCACCTCCCGCCACTGTTCGGCTGAGGTGTCCTTCAACGCTGACATGGAACCCGGATTCGTTATTCCATAGTTCCAGCCAACACCTGCATTGTTGACAAGCCAGCCAAAACCACCGCGATCACAGGCTCGCTGCACGAGCAACCGGGCCGTACTTTCAAGACCGACATCACCACTCACGGCACTGACGCGGTGAGCATGGTCGCCAGCCATTGTTTTGGTCTCATCGAGTGCTGACTGGCGTCGGCCATTGGCGATCACATTGAATCCGGCTTGCGCAAATCGCAGTGCAGTGGCGCGACCGATTCCACTTCCGGCCCCGGTCACGATTACTGTTCGTTGTCCTGTCATCAGTTTCCTCCTTCAAACTTGGTGAGCTACCCTAAGTCAATAAACGCCATCATAGTTCAGCAGTTGCGACACCCGGTAAGTCACTCGACCGACGGCCGGGAAGTGCGCACAATCCGGATCTCATACTGGAGATGTTCGATGACCACGCAATTCAAGGACCTCGAAGCCAAATTCCATGAGATCACACAGCGCATCGTCTGGTGTACGGTTGCGACGGTGGATACCCAAGGTCGGCCTCGCTCACGGATGCTGCATCCGGTATGGGACGGCGCCACCGGCTGGATCGCTACCGGCAGGCATTCCCACAAGGCCAAACATCTGTTGGCCAACCCCTATGTTTCCCTGACTTACTGGGATCCAAAACACGAACAGACGATGATCGACTGCAAGGCCGAGTGGCAGGATGATCTGGAAACCAGGGCGTGGCTTTGGAAGCTGCTCAAAACCACGCCTGAGCCGGTCGGCTATGACCCGGCCGCGTTCTGGCCATCCCATGAAGATGCGAGCTTTGGCGCGCTGAAGCTCACACCATGGCGGCTTGAGGTGTGGTCGCTCGGTGCGATGGCACAGGGCAAACCGGCTGAAGTCTGGCGCCCATAGCTGTAACTGCTCCACACGGGCATAATCCCGCGCTTTTCGTTGACAGAGGATTCCATGGCCAAAGAAACAATCGCCATTCTCGGTGGTACCGGTGATCTCGGTACCGGTCTTGCCATTCGATGGTCGAAGGCTGGTTACAAGATTGTCATCGGCTCGCGCACGATGGAGAAGGCCCAGGCGGCAGTCGAAGCGCTGAAAAAAATCAGCCCGCAGACACCGGCAGAAGCCATGGAAAACACGGCAGCGGCAGCCGCGGGTGACATCGTCGTGCTCACCGTGCCTGCAGAACATCAACTTTCGACGCTCGGTTCCGTCAAGGAACATCTGCAAGGCAAGATCCTGATCGACGTCACCGTCCCGCTCGTTCCGCCGAAGGTTGGCACCGTGCAGTTGCCACCCGAAGGTAGCGCAGGCAAACGAGCGCAACTGTTCCTCGGCGAGAACGTTTCGGTGGTCACCGCATTTCAGAACATCGCGGCGCACCTGTTGCAGGAAGACGTGCAGATCGAATGTGATGTCCTGGTGGCTGGCAACAAAAAAGCAGCACGCGAACGTGTGGTTGAGTTGATCACGGAAGCAGGCATGCGAGGCTGGCACGCGGGTCCCATCGAAAACTCCGCTGCGGCCGAAGCCCTGACCTCGATCCTGATCCAGATCAACCGTTCGGGCATCCTGTCGCACGCTGGCATCAAGATCGTCGGCCAGTCGGATCACTGACATGCCGATGCACGTCATCGCACTGGAAGGATTGCCGATGGTTCAGCCTGGTGATGACCTCGCCACCCTGCTGCTCAATACCATCGGCGAACTGGGTATCGAACTGGTCGATGGCGACATCTTCTGCCTCGCGCAGAAGATCGTGTCCAAAGCCGAAGGACGACAGATCAAGCTGGCGGACGTGACTGCCAGCCCTGAAGCGGAAGCTCTCGGTCTCGAGTCAGAAAAAGATCCGCGCATGGTCCAGCTCATCCTCGATGAGAGCACTGACATCCTGCGCAAACGTCCCGGCGCATTGATCGTTCGGCACAAACTCGGGTTTGTCGGCGCCAATGCGGGGATCGATCAATCGAATATCGATCACAGTGCGGGAGAGTCCGCGCTCCTGTTGCCGGTCGATCCGGATGCCTCGGCAGCAAGACTGCGTGAGGACCTGATGAAGGCCGTGGGTCGCAAGCTCGCCGTCATCATCACCGATTCTCACAACCGACCCTGGCGCCTCGGTACGATCGGCTCGGCCATCGGCTCGGCTGGTGTGCGTGTACTGCAGGATCATCGAGGTGGGCAGGATATCTTCGGGCGAGAACTGAAGGTCACCCTCATCAACCGGGCTGACGCGATCGCAACTGCTGCGACGCTGATGATGGGCGAAACGATCGAACGCCTGCCAGCAGTGCTGGTTCGCGGCCTGCCCGCAGACAATACACAAGACACCGCAAGCCTTATCAACCGGCCGCTTGAAGAAGACCTGTTCCGCTGATGGGACGATATCTGGCCATCACCGGTGGTGTCGGTGGCGCCAAACTGGCATTGGGCCTTGCGCATGTCCTGCCCCCCGACGAAGTCCTGTTTGTCGTCAATACCGGGGATGACTTCGAACATCTCGGGCTGACCATCTGTCCCGACATCGACACACTCACCTACACGCTGGCTGACTTATCGAACAAGGAACTGGGTTGGGGGCGAGGCGACGAGAGCTGGCATTTTCTCGAGACGCTGCAAGCACTCGGTGGCGAGGCATGGTTCAAGCTCGGTGATCGCGATCTCGCCCTGCATCTCCACCGCACCCAACGATTGAAGCAGGGGGCAACCCTGTCCGAGGTGACCGCCGAACTGGCAACTCGGCTTGGAATCCGGCATCGTTTTGTCCCGATGACCGATTCGCCAGTTCGCACCATCGTCGACACGAACGATGGTCCGCTGGCGTTTCAACACTATTTTGTCCGGGATCGCTGCGCACCCGCGGTGACCGGGTTTCGTTTTGCCGGCATCGAACAGGCACGCCCGGCGCCGGCCATTCTCGACTGGCTTGGCGCGTGTGACGGCGTGATCATCTGTCCGTCCAATCCTTTTGTTTCTGTCGACCCGGTGCTGTCTGTACCCGGTATGAGGGAGGCGCTGTCGAAGGTTCCCGTGGTCGCGGTGTCGCCGATTGTCGGGGGTACGGCCATCAAAGGCCCAACCGCCAAGATGATGGCAGAACTGAAAGTCCCGGCCACTGCGGCTCAGGTGGCCAGCCACTACGCCGGTCTGCTGGACGGCTTTATCCTCGATGAGGCTGACAGGGCGCTGCACGGCACGCTGGGCATGCCAACTGTAGTCACTCAAAGTGTCATGCTAACGTTAGAGGACAGGATCGATCTGGCTCGTGTTGCCCTGCGTTTTCTGGACGACCTGAAGAGCCGATAAACCCTCCCTGCGGCAAGTCCGCGCCAGGAGCTACCAGTGCCGCCCGGTCAGTCTGCTCACCCCGCCTCTTCCGATTTTGCTGTGCCTCGGCCAGCGATCTGGGCCATCGTGCCGCTGAAAGGTCTTGAGCGTGCCAAACAACGGCTCGCCAGTGTCCTGTCGGCCGACGAACGTCGATCACTGATGCTGGCCATGGCCCGGGACGTCCTCACAGCCCTGGCCGGATCGACACGACTCGCCGGGACACTCATCGTCTCGCGCACCACGGAAGCCGATGCGCTGGCCCAGGCATTCGGGACAGAACGGTTTGCAGAACGGCCGGATGCTGATCTGTCGGAGGCACTGACCCAGGCCGCCGTTTATCTGCACGATCAACTGGGTGCGGACGGCGTGTTCATCGTGCCCGCCGATATTCCGCTCCTGCGCGCCGATGACGTCGACCTCGCGCTCGAACAACACACAACGGTCACCATCATGCCGGACGACGAAGAGATCGGTACCAACGGCTTGATTCTCACGCCAGGCAACGCCATTCCCCTCCTGTTTGACGGCAAGAGTTTCGGGCCGCACACAGAGGCCGCGCGCGCCCGAGGCATCAATCCATCTATCCGCCCGATTCAGGGTTTCGCGCTCGATATCGACACGCCAACCGACCTTCTGGCCCTGCTCAGTGACGGGAAAAATACACAGACCAGTACGTACTTAGACAAATCAGGTATAGCCGGCCGCTTGGCCAATAACCATAATGGTGGTCCTTTGAGTAGTGAACCGGGGACCTCGAATGCTTGATCACCTGCTGCAGCAGGCGCTTGCCGGCGTGTTGCCCTCGGATGAAGACGCTCGCCAGTTTGCCGATTTCGACGATACCCGCGTACTGGCAGACGTCGCTGCCGAATTGCGCGATCGTGGTTTCCACAACGTCGTCACCTATTCACGCAAGGTTTTCCTGCCGCTCACCCATCTGTGTCGCGATGTCTGTCACTACTGCACCTTTGCGCAGGTTCCTCGCAAGGTGAAAGCCCCTTACATGACGATCGACGAAGTACTGGAAGTAACCAAGAGCGGCGCCGAGCTTGGTTGCAAGGAAGCGTTATTCACGCTCGGTGAGAAACCCGAACTGCGTTACAAGGCAGCCCGTGAAGCACTCGATGAAATGGGCTATGCGTCTACTGTCGACTACCTGTTCGCCGCCGCCAAGGCCGTGTTCGAACAAACCGGTTTGTTACCACATCTGAACCCCGGCAACCTCTCGGCCGACGAGCTGACGAAACTGAAGAGCGTGTCGCCCTCGATGGGAATCATGCTGGAATCGGCATCCGATCGTCTGACCGAAAAAGGCATGCCGCATTATGGTTCACCTGACAAGATCCCTTCGGTTCGACTCGAGACACTGCGGCAGGCTGGCATAGCCCGCGTACCCTTCACGACAGGTATCCTGATCGGCATTGGCGAGACACGTCTTGAGCGGATCGACTCGCTGCTCGCCATTCGCGCCATTCACCAGGAATACGGTCACATCCAGGAAATCATCGTTCAGAATTTCCGCGCCAAAGCCGAGACCAAGATGGTCAACGCACCAGAGCCGGATCTCAACGAACTGCTGTGGACCATTGCGGTTGCGCGCATCCTGTTTGGCTCCTCGATGAGCATTCAGGCACCACCGAATCTCAGCCCCGGCGTGTTGCCACAAATCGTCCACGCCGGCATCAACGATTGGGGTGGTGTTTCCCCGCTGACACCCGACTTCGTCAATCCGGAAGCACCATGGCCGCATCTGGACGAGCTGACGCGCGAAACGGCGAGCGCCGGTAAGTTCCTGACCGAGCGACTCACGATCTATCCTCGCTATGCAATCGACCTCGACACCTGGGTTCACCCTGATCTGCACGAACCCATACTCAACCTCATCGATGCCGAGGGTTTTCCACGCATCGATCCATGGTGTCCGGGTGACCCGATCGACCCACCGAAAGACGTTCTCGACCTGGTCATTCACAAGCCACGTCACGTGTCTGCGGATCTGCAGTCCATACTCGATCGTGCGGGACAGGGAGATCTGCTGGAAGAAGCGGACGTTGTGCGGTTGTTCGCTGCCCGTGGCGATGATTTTTCTGCCGTGGTCAGAATGGCCGATGCGCTACGCGCCAAAGTGAACGGGGAGACGGTAAGTTATGCCGTCAACCGCAATATCAATTACACCAACATCTGTTACTTCAAGTGCCAGTTCTGTGCGTTTGCGAAGGGGAAACTCAGCGAAAGTCTGCGCGGCAAGCCTTATAACCTCGACCCTGAAGAGATCGCGCGACGTGTCGCTGAAGCCTGGGACCGTGGTGCCACCGAAGTGTGCATGCAGGGCGGTATTCACCCCGAATACACGGGCGACACCTATGTGGAGATCCTCCATACCGTCAAGCAGGCCGTGCCGGAAATGCACATCCATGCTTTTTCACCGCTCGAAGTGTGGCAGGGTGCAGCAACCCTCAACATGCCGCTCGCCCCTTATCTTGAACGTCTGAAGGAAGCGGGGCTTGGCACGCTGCCAGGCACTGCTGCGGAAATCCTTGACGACGAGGTACGCGCCGTAATCTGCGCAGACAAGATCAATACGGCTCAGTGGCTTGAAGTGATGGAGACCGCTCATTCCGTCGGTTTCAAAACCACCTCGACCATCATGTACGGGCACGTCGAAAAGACCGTGCACTGGGCGCGTCACCTGCTGCGTATTCGCGATCTGCAACGCAAGACCGGTGGCTTTACCGAGTTTGTTCCTTTGCCATTCGTGCATATGGAAGCGCCCATGTACCTCAAGGGCAAGGCGCGCAAAGGTCCGACCTTCCGCGAAGCGCTGCTCATGCACAGCGTTGCGCGCATAACGCTGCATGGTCACATCGACAACATCCAGGCCAGCTGGGTGAAGATGGGCCACGCCGGTGTGCAGGCTTGTCTCAACGCCGGATGCAACGATCTGGGTGGCACGCTGATGAACGAGAGCATTTCACGCGCCGCTGGCACCCTGCACGGTCAGGAAACGTCCCCTGAGGAAATGACCCGCATCATCAAGAGCGCCAATCGCTCACCACGACAGCGCAACACGGTTTACGGCAATGTCAGCAAGACCGTGCACAAACGCAGTTTTGATGCGGCAGAGTTATCTCCGATCATCAACACGCCAGCGAAAAAGTACGAGCGCAAGCGTGAAAAAGAGCTGGTGAAAAACAAGCTGATCGATGCGGTGAACATCAGCGCCGGCTGAGTGCCGGCGCGAATCAGTTGGTCTCGGTAGTGCGGCGATATTCGGCGTTCACGTCTTCCACCGTGAACGGACGGCTCCAGGCTGCGAATTCCAGTTGAATGCCGTCAGGATCGCGAAAATAGATCGAACGCACGAACGTTGATTCGTTCATATCCAGGCTCGCACCCGCTTCCGTATCGTCGTGATTCACCACTTCGGTGACCTCAATACCCATATCGACCAGCCGTTGCCGATAACGATCGATATCCTCGTCGGAGACGTCAAACGCCACGTGATTCATCATCCCGGGTGTTGATGCCATGCGGGCATGTGTCTTCATATCGACGCTTGACGGCGCCTTTGCAAACTCGAAAAACGCCACACAATCACCGCCGCCGGCATCGAAGAAGTAGTGCTTGCCCCGTCCGTTGTGGAAATCGATGGTCTTGACCAGAGGCATACCGAGGACATCGCGGTAGAACCGGATCGTTCGATCCATGTCGGATGACATGAGCGCGAGGTGATTGATGCCGTTGAAGCGGAAGTTGGGGTTACCAGCCATGAGATTGACTCCTTGCCGATTCCTTGAAAAAGACTGATTGATCAGGCATTCGAGCGCCACCCAAGGATGTGCCTCCCCAGGCTACGAAAGCAATTGGCTTGTATCAGCGATCAGCGCGAATCAAGACCTGGACGCTGTCGAACGCAGGTGTACAGCTTCGTTCAATACGCGGATCGTGCGCTCACCTGAGCCTGCGCACATGTATCGATGGATGCTGGTGTAATCGGGATTGAAGAACATGCGGGGCGCCATGCCGAGGACATGCGCCGTCCACACATTGATCACACCACCATGACACGTCACCGCGACCCGCTTGCCAGCGTTGGACGACACAATAGCCTCAAGACTGCTGATCACCGTTTCCGCAAACGGCAGGAAATTCTCATCCATGCTGCCATACATGAGATTTTTCCAGCGTTCGTAGTCGAGTTCCTTGAGCTTTTCCGTGGGGACGTAGTGGCTTGAGTTGCGGTCATATTCCGCCACGCCGTCCGCCAGCTCAGGTGCAAGATTCAGGCGTTCGCCCAACGGTTCCGCCGTTTGGAGCGCTCGAGCCATGGGGCTGGTGTACAGTCGATCAATCTTTTCTCGAGCCAACCACTCCGACATTCGCCGAGCCTGTACACGACCAAGCTCTGACAAGGGCGGATCGGCGGGTTTGCCATCACGATTTTCAACATGCTCGGGAAGCCCGTGCCGGATCAACAGCAGTTCCATGAGTTGCTCGATTCGGGAGAGGCGCGAGTATAGCCTGCCAATCGGACCGCTCTCCATCTATAGTCGCGCGTTCCGTGCCTGTTGGATCTCTATCCATGATTACCGTCCTTGGACGCCGCAATTCACTGAACGTTCAAAAAGTCATGTGGACCCTTGGCGAATTGAACGTTGCCTATGAACGACGAGATGTCGGCGGCTCGTTTGGCTATCCCGACGACTATCCCAATCCAAACAAGGTCGTCCCAACCATCAGGGATGGCGAGCTGGTCGTCTGGGAGTCCAATGCCTGTGTCCGTTACCTTGCACGCACTTACGGCCAAGGCACGCTCTGGCCGAGTGACAAGGCAACACTCGCAACCGCCGACATGTGGATGGAGTGGCATCGCAGCGACATAGGCAGTGCTTTCTTTCCGCTATTTCAGATGCTGATCAGAGGTTTTCCCTCAACCCCGGAGAAGATCGAAAAGTGCGAGCGGGATGCCGGCCGGATATTCGCACAACTCGACAGACAACTGTCCGGCAAACGATTTATCACCGGGGACAACCTGACTGTCGCCGACATCGTCAACGGTGCCATGCTGTTTCGCTACTTCACGATGCCAATCGAAAGGCCGGCACTACCCAACATGGAAGGCTGGTATGCACGACTGCAGGAGCGTCCCGCCTATCGCAAGCACGTCATGGTGGAGTACGGCAAAAACGTTGAGGAGTGGGCGCAACACGAAAAGGCCAACGAGGGCATTCAGTAGCGCGGCAGCTCGAAAGATGGCGCCACGGTCAGATCAGTTCCCGGCATCAACCTTGGCCTGCTCCAGCAGGGAAGTTGCCACGATGGAGCTGATCGGTTTGCTAAGCAGAAAGCCCTGCACAACGTCACAACCCAGCGTACGCAGTAGCTCGAGAGCCGATTGATCTTCGACCCCTTCGGCGACGACCTTGAGACCAAGGTTGTGTCCGAGCGTGATCATCGAGGCAACGATGGCTGAATCTTCGCGGGAATTGGCGATGTCCTTGACGAAGGTCTTGTCGATCTTGAGAAAATCTACCGGCAGATTTTTCAGGTAGCTCATTGATGAGTAACCCGAACCAAAATCGTCAATCGACAGATTCACGCCGAAGTGGCGCAGGGTCAGCAGTGTGCCAGTCACATACTCGATCGAATCCATCACACAGGATTCAGTGATTTCCAGCTC
This sequence comes from Gammaproteobacteria bacterium, assembly GCA_031385325.1. GTDB lineage: Bacteria > Pseudomonadota > Gammaproteobacteria > Pseudomonadales > Azotimanducaceae > SYFY01. The sequence continues at coordinate 50,044 of JANNBJ010000026.1, forward strand.
TAAGCAACCCATCGGCAGCTGACTACGTTCCAACGCCTTGCGAACGTCGCGGATCAGCTCACGATGTTTGAACTGCTGAACCGACAAGTTCACCGACATCGTGATTTCGGTGTGACCTGATCGCCGCCACGACGCCAACTGCTCACAGGCTTCGTTCAGTACCCAATCACCGATGCTGACAATCAACCCGCACTGTTCCGCTACCGAGATGAATTCATCAGGTGCGACGAAGCCAAGCTTTCGGTTGTCCCACCTCAGCAGCGCTTCGAAGCCAATCGGCTTCAGCGTTTGTAGCTCATATTTGGGTTGGTAGACCAGGAACAGTTCCTTCGTATCGATGGCCCTGCGCAATTCGGTTTCGATGGCTGCCTTGCGATCAGTCTCTACCTGCAGGATCGACGAGAACTCGGAAAATCGATTTCGTCCCAGTTGTTTCGCTTCATACATGGCCATGTCCGCATGGCGGATCAGCTCATCGGCACTTTGCGCATCATCCGGAAAAATACTGGCGCCGATGCTGCCACTGACCCAGATCTCGTGACCGGCAATCTCGAACGGCTGGGCGAGGATGTTGACCAGGCTGTCAGCAACCGCTTTCCATCCATGATTGTCATGCACTTCTTCGAGGATAACGGTGAATTCATCGCCTCCGAGTCGACAGATGGTATCGCTCAACCGCAACCTGCTTTTCATGCGCGTGGTCACCGCTTGCAACAACTGATCGCCCAGTTCATGTCCAAGCCGGTCGTTCACCGATTTGAAATGATCCAGATCCATGAACAGAAGGACCACCCGTCGACCTCCCCGGGTCGCAAGCGTGATCGCATGTTTAAGGCGATCGAGCATCAGCAAACGATTTGGCAGGCCGGTCAAAGCATCGTGGTAGGCCTGGTGACGAATCACCTCTTCATCATTTTTTTTGTCTGTCACATCGTGCAGGCTGAATACCCGCCCGACGACTACGTCATTCTGCAGCTGGGGGATGGACGTCATCTCGAGAAAGCGCCCATCACTCATGGCAATCAGTTCTTGCCCTTTTGTATCACGATGCTCAACGGTTGCGCGCAGAGTCTTCATGGCCTGCGCACGTGTTTTGGCGAGCCGCAGAAACTTTCGCAAGAATGGCAACACACTCTTGCTCATGAGCGCAGTCTTTTCCTCACCCGGCCAGAGTTTGCTGAACTGTCGGTTGTGAGCTCGAACCATCAGATCGTTGTCCACAACGACGATGGCATCAGCGGTTGAATCGAGCGTTGAACGCAGCAGCGAGTGAGAGTTCGCAAGCTTGTCACGTGTCGATTGCAATTCCTGCAGCCGTGCCTCCAGTGCTTCGTTACGCTGCCTCAGTTCCGATGAACTGATTTCGACGGATCGCGCGAACTGCAGACGATCCTCATCCGCCTTGTGATACGCACTGTCCACGGCAGTCAGCAGCAATGCCAGCCCGGGATCCTCGACTTCGGGAACAAACGCGGTCTTGTGCAGTTGCCTACGCAGTAAGGGGTGCATCGGTCATCACTCTTCGGTGAGCAGTTCGGAAAAAGAGAGCAGTTCGGAAAAAGTGGTGGTGATCATGGTCTGCTTTTGGGAACTGGCACGGCGCACCGCTCATCAAGGGCGAGTTTCGCCATAGGAATAGAAGGCGAGCCGCTGTGAACGTCTATTTGCAACGTACTTTCTCCAAAGCTGTGTCTCTCAGTGAAGTAGAGGATGGGAGATTCGCAAGCGAGGATTCACCAACCAGGAGCCTGTCGGACCTGATTGACCTATCGTCATGAATGTCAGTAGTAGCAATTTGTAACAATTGCACTATGATGCGCCGCAATCGCCGACCGGCCAGTCCGATTGGCGTTCAATTCACTAGCCATCAGGAGGGCCAGCCATGGCCAAACTCTCACCTTCCTTATTGATTCTGGGGCTTGCTCTACCAGGCCCGGCATTTTCCGAAAACGCAGCAATTGAAGAAATCATTGTTACGGCGACCAAGCGAGAAACCAGCGCCCAGGACGTCCCGTTTTCCCTGAACGTGCAAAGCGAAGAAAACATCAAGCGCTCTGGCGCCAGCAATATCGAAGAACTGTCACGAAACATCGCCGGTCTGACAGTCCAGAACCTCGGGCCAGGCCAGAGCCAGGTTGCGATTCGAGGCGTATCCGCCGGTCAGATCGTTCGTGACCAACCAGGCGTCAAGGAACAGGTCGGCGTGTATATCGATGAATCAGTCATCTCGCTGTCCCTGTTCACACCAGACTTCGATCTGTACGACCTCAATCGGGTAGAAACGCTGCGCGGTCCACAAGGCACGCTGTTCGGCTCCGGCTCCGTGGGTGGCACCATCCGCTACATCACCAACCAGCCCAACCTCGAAGAATTCGAAGGCTCACTGGAAGTCGGCCTGAATACCGTCACGGACGGCGAAGAAGGCGGCACCGCAAAGGGCATGTTCAACCTGCCGATTGGCGACAACGCTGCACTGCGTGTCGTTGCGTACACCAACAAGTACGCAGGCTTCATCGACGCAGTCACCGACAACGGTGAGCGGGATGACGTGAACAGTGGCCACAACACGGGCGTCCGTGCGTCGCTGCGTTACGAGCCCAGCGACAACATCACGATCACCCCTCGCGTGATCTATCAGGAAATCGACACCGACGGCTTCAACCGACAGGAGTCGTTCAACCTCTACGCCAACCGTTTCACCACCACACGTCCTGCCATCCAGCTGGGCGAGCGTGAGCAGTTCCTGCGCCTCGAAGAAGGGTTCGAAGACGAGACCATGCTCACCGATCTGACGGCTGAAGTAAGTCTTGACGCGTTCGACATCACTTCTGTCACCAGTTACCTCGACCGGGACATCCTGGTCAGCCGGGACGCCAGTGCATTGACGGGTTCCGTCTCCGTTGACCTGGGTTATCCCACCGCCGCGGTATTGCTGCCTTCGAATCTTCTCGATACCACGGAACTGAAACAACTCACCCAGGAACTGCGATTCAGCTCCAACAGCGATGGTCCGCTGTACTGGGTTGCCGGTGCGTTCTACTCGGACGTTGAGCGTGTCTACGCGCAGCGTCTGCCAACACCTGGTTATGACGCAGCTACTGATGCTGCTCTGGGTGCCGGTACGTCACGCGCTGTTGCCAACGGCTTCGGCGTCGATTCACCGTTCAACTCTGACCTGCCTTACGACATCAAGCAGCTGGCGCTGTTTGGCGAAGCAACCTATGACATCACCGACGCACTGTCGCTGACGGTTGGTGGTCGTTACTACGATTTCAAGGAAGAACGCAGCATCACCACGGGCGGCCTGTTCGGCAATGGTGACCTCGGTCGTGTCGACAAAACATCTTCGGATGGCTTCAACACCCGAGTACTCGCAAGCTACGCGGTGAACGAGAACGTCACCATCAACGCACAGGCCGCTCAGGGCTTCCGATTGGGTGGTGTTAACGATCCGCTCAACGCAACCCTCTGCACACCCGGTGACCGGGCAACGTTTGGTAATTTCCAGGCCTACGACGACGAGACCCAGTGGAACTACGAGATGGGCGTGAAAGGTGTATTCGACAATGGCATCACCGTTGCTGCTGCGTTCTTCTACTCTGACATCGAAGACCTTCAGGTCACCCTCGATGCAGGTTCCTGTTCATCACGTATTTCCTTCAACGTCGAAAAGGCCCACTCAACCGGAGTGGAATTCGAAATCACCGCGCAACCTTTCGAGCAACTCGAAGTGAGCCTGTCGGGCAGCTTCATCGATTCGGAGTTTGATACAACCGTCCGCTCTGCGGCAGGTGCGGTACTCGGTGGTGTGGCCAAGAGCAATCGATTTGCATCGACGCCTGAAAAGCAGTTGTCGGGATCAGCAACTTACACCCTGCCCACTCAGTTGTTCGGCAACTCCGACTTCTTCGTGTCCGCAGTACTGCAGTACGTTGGTGACCGCATCACTCAACCGAGTGACCAGACTGCTGGTGCCGGCACCTTCCGCTCGAGACTTCCGTTTGCAGGCGCTACAGGTAATGAAATTACGTTGATCGATCTGGAGCTGGATGCATACACCATCGGCAACGTGCAGGCAGGCTTCACTACCGAAGGCTGGGAAGCACTGGTCTACGTCAACAACGTGACCGATGAAAATGCAGACCTCGCATTTGATCGCGAACGTGGTGGCCGGGCACGGCTTGGTTTCCACACCAACCCACCTCGCACGTTCGGTGTCATGTACCGGATGTACTTCTAAAGCAACGAAGACACAAACTGATCAGGGAGCACACGGAAGCGCTCCCAACAGTTCCGCCGCCATGTCACGAATCTGGTCCATTGAAATCGACGCCATCGCTTCTGATCTGACGATCATCAGTGATGGCGTTTTCACATTTGGTCGCAGTCAGGCATTCGATGGTGACAGCCAGGCGATCGCCTGTTTCTTGCGCGAGGCAGATACCGTGATCGCAGGCGCGACCGGACGGACGGAATACCGCAGGCTGTTCATCAACTACCTCTGGGTGGAAGAAACACTTCGCGGCCAGAGCCTTGGAACAGAGACACTTCGACGAATCGAGTTGGCTGCGGTAGAGCGCGGCTGTCAGGATGCACTGATCGAAACACTCGACGATCACAACGCCGGGCTCTATCACGCATTGGGTTATCGCCCTGTAGCAACGATCCCTCGTTACGTCGGTCGTTTCACCCGACACATCATGGTCAAGCCGCTATCCCCCAACTCCTGAGAAGTCATCGCCCGAGGAGTCGCACTTTTCAGCGCGTTAGCGCGGTCGAGCCCCACCTCCAACACGAATGATCTCACCGCTGACCCAGCTTGCTGCGTCGGAGGCGAGATACACACAGGCTGCGGCGATGTCCTGAGGCGTGCCCAGCCGGCCTAACGGAATCTTCCACTCAGCCAGTACTTCGTCGAGCTGCTGGTCGGTTTTGCCAATCGCTTTCAGCATGACTTCGGTTGGAATAGCGCCGGGGGCCACGGCGTTGACACGAATTTTCGGCGCAAATTCTGCGGCCAGTGTCCAGGTCAGTGAATTGGTGCCGGCTTTCGCAGCGCCATAATGTGCACTGCCCGGAACAGGCCCGGTGCCGGCACCGGAAGTGATATTGATGATGCTGCCGGATTCCATGTAACGGGCAGCAGTGATGCAACCGGTGTAGATCGACGTGAGGTTCAGAGCAATAGTTCGATCCCACTCTTCACGTGGCAGATCTTTCAGCGGCATCCGCATGGGTGAGCCACCAGCATTGTTGACCCAGATGGTGATCTTGCCAAAAGCCCTCACCGCCGCACGCGCAAGCGCATCGAGTTGACTATCATCGGTCACGTCTGTGGTCACGGCGATCGCTTTGCCGCCCGTCGCGTTGATGGACGCCGCAACGGATTCAATTTCACCGGTTCTTCGTGCAGCCAGGACGACGCAGGCTTCTGATTCGCTGAAGGCTCTCGCGATACCTTCGCCAATGCCGCGCCCGCCACCCGTTACCACAGCAACATGTCCGGTGAGATCAAACAGTTCCTGTATGCGGCGCGAAGTCACGCGGCTGACACTTGCTTGATGAAGCCTGCATAGTTGGCATCCACCACTTGCTGACACTTTTCCGCATACGGAGGGAATCCGAGATATGGCATGAACACTCTCGGTTTACCAGGCACGTTGGACCCGAGGTACCAGGAATTGCAGCGCGGATAGACGCTGGTATCACCAACCTCATTGACATGCTGCACCCAGGCATCCTGAGCTGCCGCCTCGGCTTCGATCGCCACAACGTCCTGATTTGTGGCCCAGTTGATGCAATTCGCGATCCAATCCACGTGATGTTCGATGGATGGCAACATGTTGGTCAGCACCGAAGGACTACCCGGTCCGGTAATCATGAAGAGATTGGGAAAGCCATGCACCGACAGGCCCAGATAAGTCTTCGGGCCTTCTGCCCACGCATCCTGGATCGTCTGGCCATCGCGGCCACGAATCGCGACTTTGGTCATTGATCCGGTCATGGCATCAAAACCAGTCGCAAAAACAATCGCATCAAACTCGAAGCTGCTGCTTCGTGTTCGCAAACCTGTGGCGGTGATGGTGTCGATAGGATCTGCATTCACATCGACAAGAGAGACATGGGGTTTGTTGTAAGTGGCGTAATAGTTGGTGTCGACGCAGAGTCGTTTGCACCCAACCAGACCCTTAGGCGTCAGCAATTGGGCAGTTCGTGGATCTTTCACGATCTGGGCAATCTTGCCGCGGATGAATTCAGCAGCAGTTTGATTGGCTTCCGGAACAAACATCAGATCGGCGAACGATGCCATGAAGGGGAGTCCGCCACGTTGCCAGCGACGTTCATATTCCGCCTCTCGCTCTTCTGCACTCACGTCCAGCGCATTGCGTTCGCTGTAATCGAAGTCCGCATGAAACGCGGTCTGTCGATTGGCAGCCCGATACTCAGGGTAACGCGCCTTCACATCGGCAATGAGTGCAGGATCGAGCAACTGGTTATGCGCCGGTATCGAGTAGTTTGGTGTGCGCTGGAAGACGGTCAGCGCTGCTGCTTGTTCGGCAATCAGTGGAATGCTCTGTATCGCGGAGGATCCCGTACCGATCACGGCCACACGCTTCCCCGTAAAATCGACTGGCTGGTGCGGCCACTTTCCCGTGTGATACCAATCACCCTGGAAAGACGCAAGCCCTGGAATCTGCGGCAGATTTGCCGAAGACAGGCAGCCGGTGGCCATGATGACAAAACGGGCGTCAAGAACTTCGCCCGTGTCTGTTGTCACCAGCCACCGGTTTGACGCCGCCTGAAAGTCAGCCGCGGTTACCCGCGTGTTGAACGCGATGTCCTTGCGCAGGTCAAAGCGATCCGCCACATGATTGATATAGCCCAGAATTTCCGGCTGAGTTGCATACCGCTCGTTCCAGGTCCATTGCTGTTGCAACTCGCCGGAAAACTGATACGAATACTCCAGGCTCTGGATATCACATCGGGCACCCGGATAGCGGTTCCAGTACCAGGTACCACCTACCCCATCGCCGGCTTCTACAACCAGCACCTTTAACCCTTGCTTGCGCAGACTGTGCAGCATGTAAAGACCGCCAAATCCCGCACCCACTACCACTGCGTCAACCTGTTTGTTAATCACTGAGCCGTTCTCCTGTTTCTACTACCAATCATTCAAGACCCAGCAATCGCCGGTTGCGTGCTGCATCCACCCCGGTGGCCGCAAAATCATCGAAAGCCTTGTCGGTTACCCGAATGATGTGATCACGAATGAATGCGGCCCCTTCACGCGCACCATCCTCCTGGTGTTTGAGACAGCACTCCCATTCGAGCACAGCCCAGCCCGGGTAGTCATACGCTGCGAGTCGCGAAAACACGCCTTTGAAATCGATCTGACCATCACCAAGCGACCTGAATCGACCTGCTCGCTGCAGCCAGTCCTGATACCCACCGTACACTCCGCTCTTCGCATTGACGTTGTATTCCGCATCCTTGACGTGAAACATGCGGATGCGTTCGTGATAAACGTCGATGAAGCCGAGGTAATCAAGTTGCTGCAGAACGAAGTGACTGGGGTCGTAGAGAATGTTGCAGCGGGGATGCTGGTCCACGGCATCGAGAAAGCGCTCGAACGTCACCCCATCGTGCAGATCTTCACCCGGATGAATCTCGAAGCAGACGTTGACGCCGCACTCATCAGCCGTATCGAGTATCGGTCGCCAACGGCGTGCGAGTTCGCGAAAACCCTCTTCGATCAAACCGGCAGGGCGCTGTGGCCATGGATAAAAGTAGGGCCATAACAAGGCGCCAGGAAAGGCCACTTGATCCGTCAACCCAAGGCGCGCGCTGGCATGCAGTGCCAGTTTGACCTGCTCAACCGCCCAGGCTGTTCGCGCTTTCGGGTTGCCTCGCACGGCGGGCGCTGCAAATGCATCGAAGAGTTCGTCATAAGCCGGATGCACGGCAACCAGCTGTCCCTCAAGGTGCGTCGACAACTCGGTAATCTGCAGTCCAGCCGCAGCCACCTTGCCTTTGAGGTCATCACAATACGTCTGGCTTTCCGCAGCCAGCGCCACATCGATGAATGCCGGGTTGCCGATCGGCACCTGGATGCCTACAAATCCGAGCCCGGCAGCCCACTGCGCCATCGCATCGATACTGTTGAACGGCGTTTCATCCGCCATGAACTGCGCCAGGAAAATTGCCGGTCCTTTCAGGGTTTTCATGACACTGTCTCCATATCCAGCCACTGCCCACCATACCGCGAACTGGCGACCACACGATCCAGGAACAACATGCCCCGAACACCATCTTCAATGCGCGGATACTCCGCATTCCCCTCGCCGCGCAGGTCAGCCATGAAACCACGGTAGATGTTTGCAAACGCTTCCAGAAAACCTTCGGGATGACCGCCCGGCAACCGTGTGGATCGGCTTGTGATCGGTGCCAGGTTTCCGACCCCTGCTCGCAGTATCTGCATCGGTTTGTCCATCACCCGCAGGACCAGCGAATTTGGCTCCTGTTGTCGCCACTCAAGCCCACCACGTTCGCCATAGACCCGGATGCTCAAGGCATTTTCTTCTCCGACCGCGATCTGGCTGGCGCAGATGACACCACGTGCGCCACCTTCGAAGCGCAACAGAACGTTGCCATCATCGTCCAGCCGACGGCCAGGTACGAAGGCAGACAAATCGGCGCACACACTTTTGATGGGCATGCCAGTGACAAAGTAAACTAGGTTTTCGGCATGGCTGCCGATGTCGCCGAAACACCCACTGCCTCCAGCCTGCGCAGGATCAGTGCGCCAGTTGGCTTGCTTGTTATCACTTTCAACGTTGGTGGCAAGCCAGCCTTGAAAGTACTCACACTGCACCCGCCGGATGCGACCGAGTACACCACCGGCAATCAGCGCCCTGGCTTCTCGCACCATTGGATAACCGGAGTAGTTATAGGTCACTGCAAGTGGCAGACCGGTGGCACGAACAACCGATGCCAATCGCCTCGCTGATTCAAGATCAGTTGCCAGGGGTTTGTCACATACCACCGGAAACCCGCGCTTCAAGGCGGCTTCCGCGATGTCGACATGGGTATGGTTGGGTGTTGCGACGATGACAAATTGCATACGCTCGGAAGCCGTGCGCGAACTTTCACCGGCCAGCATCTGTTCGACCGTGCCATACGCCCGCTCGGGTGCGAGCCCATAGAGACGCACACCTGCGGCGTGGGCACGGTCCGGGGTACTGCCACAGCATCCGGCCACCAGTTCTGCTTCGCCATCCAGCTCCGCAGCGAGACGATGCACAGCACCGATGAAGGCACCTTCGCCCCCACCGATGAGTCCGAACTTAAGTTTTTGCATCTCCCCCATGTAGGCTACGATAAACCAACCAGAGGGGGAGGAGCCATGCTGCCGGTATCGGTACAACTGTATTCATTGCGCGCCGAAAGCGAGCGGGACTTCGATGGTGTACTGACATCGCTTGCCCAGGCGGATTACCAGGGTGTCGAGCCGTTCAATCTCTTTGGCATGACACCGACTGGTTTCCGGAATCGGGTGGAAGCCCTCGGCATGCGGGTGTCATCCAGTCACTACCCCTTTGCGAATCGAGCGCCGGTTAGCCAGACAGTCGAGATCCTCGGTGAACTGGGTCTGCAGCGTGCCATCGGCGGTTATGCCCCCGCTGATTTCCAGGATCTTGATGCAGTGAAGCGCACCGCGGACACCACCAACCGCCTGATCGATGACCTCGGCGCTTCCGGCATTACGCTGGCCTTGCATAACCACTGGTGGGAATTCGCCGAGATCGACGGACGCCTGGCCTACCATCGGTTTCAGGACCTGGTACCGCGTGTGGAGTTCGAACTGGATACCTACTGGGCGGCCAACTTCGGCGCCTGCGACCCGGCACAGGAACTGGCGCGCATCAGTTCACGCACTCCCCTGCTGCATCTGAAAGACGGCCCGCTGATCAAAGGCGAACCCATGGTGGCGCTGGGGCAAGGCAGGCAGGACATCGCTGGCATCCTCGCGGCAGCGGATCCTCAAGTACTGGAATGGGCGATTGTCGAACTCGATGCCTGTGCGACCGACATGCTGACCGCCGTCAAAGACAGCCTTTCCTACCTCACTTCGAGCAAACTGGCGGGACACCATGCCTGAGATTCTCTATGACTTCGGATCCGGTCGATCGGACCCGGAGACCTTCCCGACGGAGGCGTTGAAAGCGGCAGTGCTGCGCGTGCTGGACAGGGAGGGCCTGGAGCTCACCAAATATCCAGGCAACCTTGGCCATGAAGGCTTGCGCAAGGCCATGGCACGACGGGAGAGTGAGCGCGAGGGCGTATCCGTCGACCCGGCTCACCTCATTCTGTGCAACGGCTCCATGCAGGCCGTCACTCTGACCGCAGAAGCACTACAGGAAAATCACGGTGACACCGTGATCGTCGAAGAGTTTTGCTACCCCGGCACGTTGTCGGCCTATCGCGGCCTGAAGTACGACATGGTCGGCATCCAGCTGGACGAAGGGGGCATGCGCATCGATCATCTGGAAAGTGAACTGCTCCGCCTGCAGCGCGAAAAACGGTTACCCAGGTTCATCTACGCGATCAGCACCTATCAAAACCCGACCGGTTTTGTCATGCCAAAGACTCGGCGGCTGGAAATGATTGCCCTGGCTCGACGATTCGGTGTCCCCATCGTCGAAGACAACTGCTACGGCGATGTCCACTACGAAGGGCCTATCGAACCCGCCATCTATGCACTCGATGACGACCCGAATCATCTCTATCTGTGCTCGCTCTCCAAGATCCTTGCCCCGGGCATGCGGCTGGGTTACATCCTCGCCAGACCACCCATGCTCGAAAAAGTGCTGGCGCGCAGGTTTGACGCAGGAAGCAATACGTTCACCGCTGCGGTGGTCGCGGAGTTTTACAAGGATGGCATCGCCGCTCATGCAGCGATTGCCAATCCTGTACTGAAAGGCAAGCGTGATCTCACGGTACAGATGCTTGGCGAACATCTCGACGATATCTGTGTCTGGTCAAACCCGGTCGGTGGACTCTTCATCTGGGTGCGAATTCCGGAGGACGTGGACCGCAGCAAGTTGTGGAAGAGCACCCAGGCATCGGGTGTGAACTACATTCCCGGCAGTTCATTCCATTACAAAGGCGCTAATGCATCCTACGTGCGATTGGCGTTTGGCCATCTGACTCGCGAGCAGATTGCGGTGGGCGTGCCGATCTTCGCGCGGTGTTTGAAGGAATCGCGGGGAAGTAATGAGCCGCGGAATTTCAGTAGTCTTTTCTGAACTAGGACACACCTCGACCAACAAATACACGAAGGGGCGACGGCGAAGCGCTGAAATCCGACGTTGTGCGGGTCGCAAACTTGCATCTGACGAGGTATTCGAAGTATCCCGGAACGAACCTTTCAAGGTGGCACGCTCGAGAAAGTAAAAACGGAGGAAAGAGCCATGCGCTTAGGAGTCGTTCACTCAAGCGCGGCATCTTGAGTTCAGCTCGACAATAGTTGTCCGATGCGCTTCCAATTCCTGGCACCATACCAGGCCACGAGTGCTTCCTCCGATCCATACGCGCGTTGCCGTTTGTGAATACTGGCAACATCCTGCCGCCAACGGGCCTCGGTCGAATCGACGGGGAAGTGCGTTTCTGTATCAATGATGATCTGTAGCAAGTTGAGGTAGGACCTGAGCGTCACTGTCAGAACCAGTTCTGTCCCACCAAGTCCAGACACTAACGGTTTTAGATAGCTGTCCAGTGATGCCGCATCGGCCTGCAGAAGCATTATCCGCTCGGTGATTCCCGCGTCTCGAATCTCCTCGATGCGCGTCGCGATCATCGCGCGGAACGGATTCAGATCGATGTAGAGCATGGCCGAAACCACCGCTCGATCCGACAGCAGAGCACCGCACCAAAATCTCTGGTCAAAGAAGTGCCCTCGCACCCCTTCCTCCGCATTGGCCCGGCGGGCGATATCCTGCTTCAGGAATTTCATGAAGGTCGACACAGAACCCAACTGTTTGCGAACGTGCGCCAACCGACTCGAATCCGCCAACAGCGTGCCTCTGTGAGCTTCAAGAGCCTCGGGTGCCAACGTCTTGCCCCCATACGTCCTCGGTGGACTAACCGCCAGCCATCGCTCGGCAACTTCTTCATCTGACCAACGAAGACAGGCCTTTGGATCGTGGAAGACGCCGAGATGGAAGTGGTTACTCATGACGGAGTAGCCGTACAGGTCCACGGCAAAGTGCTGAACGAGGAAGTGTAACCGGTCGATCAGCCACTGCTTGCGATGACTATGGTCTTTCCCAGTCAACGGATCGACACCGCACAGGAACGCACGCTGTACACACCGAGAGACCAGGTGATAGAGAAGAGGCCGCTCAGGATCGATAAGGTATTTTCGTGGGGTAGCCATGAAGATAGTTTGTCAACGAGGAGCGGAAATCGAGTGCGCATAACTTGTTGCGCTGTGTAGGCAGTTGGATATCGAACGCGTACTTTTTGGCTTCTCGGCTACGAGGAGCACCGGCCGACGAGGCGATAAATGTTCTTCGATGTCATCAACCAACTGAGTCGAGACACTCGAAGCCGGCTTCCAGCTCGATCTTTTGCGCGAGGTGTGTCCGCGCAATACGTCCAGGACGATTTATTTTCGCGAGGTGTGTCCTCGTTTGATTTCATTTTCGCGAGGTGTGTCCTCGTTTGATTTCCTGGTTGGCACGAGGTGTGTCCGCGTAATAGACTCGAGGTGTGTCCGCGTAATAGACTCTGGCCTCCCTATCTCGCATGCAGGAGAAAACAAGATGATGCATTTCATGTCCATTCAAAACGAACTCTCTCGTCAACCTCTGAATGTGGACATGAAATTCTGTGCAATCACTGTTTCAACTCGTTTTTACACGGGCACGCCTCGCCCTTAGCCGATTCATTCCGCGCGCGGCGCGCGTAATCTCCCTCGAAACTGAACTGAAGGTCTCGACGACGACCAGGCCCAACGACGCGACTGCCTACGTGTCGTTATCGGCGCCGGAAGCTCAGGGTCGCATATCGCTTACCGGCGTTCGCTGGTCCAAGTTCATCTCGTATTATCGGCCGCACAAAGCATTGCTGGTTGCTGATCTCGCCTGCGCGATTCTGATCGCCGCCACGGCGCTTGCGCTTCCCTTGAGCGCAAATTTTATCGTCAGCCAGCTCTCGCTCAGCGCAACAGATAGCACGGCCATACTGGGGGACATCTATCTGGTCGGGTTTGGCATGCTGGCACTGCTCATCGTGCAGGCCTTGTGCACCGTATTCGTCGACTATCAGGGACATGTCATGGGCGCACGGATGGAAACCGCCATGCGCAAGGAACTCTTCGAGCATTACCAGAAGCTATCCTTCAACTTTTACGATCGACAGCACGTGGGGCAGTTGATGTCGAGAATCACTCACGATCTGTTTTCATTGTCCGAGCTCTATCACCACGCACCGGAAGATCTCGCGATTGCCGTGCTGAAATTCATCGGGGCCGTAGTCATCCTGCTGCACCTCGATCTGTCGCTGACGATGCTGATCATCGCCACCATCCCCTTCGCTGCGGCGTACGCGCTGTATTTCAACAAGCGAATGGAAATAGCGCATCGGCAAGGCAAAGAGCGTATCGCCGCCATCAACGAACGAGTCGAAGACGCCCTCTCCGGTGTTCGAGTCGTGAAGTCCTTTGGCAACGAAACCCTGGAATCCGAGCGATTCGGCGATGCCAACGCTCACTTCCTGCAAACTCGCAGACAGGGCTACAAAGCGGAAGCCCTCTTCTCGGTTGGTCTGCAAACCTACGCACAACTGATTACCCTTGCAGTGATCATGCTGGGTTCCATAAGGATCCTGTCTACCACACTGTCGCTCGCCGATCTTCTGACCTATCTGCTCTGTGTTGCCAGCCTCATCGATCCCATAACGCGTGCCGCCAACTTTGCACGTTTGTGGCAACAAGGCATCACCGGCTTCCATCGCTTCATGGACGTTCTTGATACCCAACCCGAAATCGAAGATCACTACACAGCTCAAGCGTTGGCGCGCGTGCGTGGCGAAGTCACCTTTCGCAGCGTCTCTTATCGATATCCGGGTACTCCACGCGACGCCGTGCACAACATTTCGCTTCAGATCAAAGCCGGCGAGTTCGTGGCCCTGGTCGGTTACTCCGGCGTTGGCAAGTCCACACTATGTTCATTGGTCCCCCGGTTCTACGATGTCACCGAAGGAGAGCTGCTGATTGATGGCCACAACGTCAAGCACATCAGCCTCGACTCTCTTCGTCGCCAGATCGGCGTGGTGCAGCAGGATGTGTATTTGTTCTCCGGGACCGTCGCCGAGAACATCGCCTATGGTCGTCCCGGAGCGTCAAGGGATGACATCGTTGCCGCTGCAAAACATGCCCATGCCCACGAATTCATCACCGCGCTCACCAACGGCTACGACACCGAAATCGGTCAGCGTGGTGTGCGCCTGTCCGGTGGCCAGAAGCAGCGCCTCACGATTGCTCGGGCATTTCTGAAAGATCCACCGATCCTGATCTTCGATGAAGCCACCAGCGCACTGGATACAGAGAGTGAACGTGCCATTCAACAGGCACTGGTGGAGATCGCCAGAGGCAGGACAACCATCGTTATCGCGCATCGGCTTTCGACAATTCGTCACGCGGATCGCATCGTCCTGCTCACCGATGACGGGATAGCGGAACAGGGCACTCATGAGGAGTTGATGGCAACCAGAGGGTTGTACTTTTCACTCCATGATTCACGGGCCAGTCTGTAGACATGGCTTTGTGTTGTTCAGGATGTTCGTACGGGCTCAGTATGCTCACCAGAGACCAATGGTCATGACACTCTGTTTCATGAACCTCCGGTCATGAACGCGCATGGTCTCGACCAGAGTTCGATTCACCCCTTCCTCTCGCAGAGGTTTGCACGAGTTGCCGATCTTGAATCACTGCAGGGTGGTGAATGGTCCAGCGCCTACGGATTCAACGTGGGCTCCGACCAGCTTGTAGTTCGATTCGGACCCTACCGAGAAGATTTCGAAAAAGAAGACGTCGCAAGCACCTGGAGACTTCCAGCGCTACCGATTCCTGAAGTTCTCGAGATAGGTGATGCCTTCGGTGGTGCCTATATCGTGTCGCGACGAAAGCAGGGAGTGAAACTGGCCGACGTCGAAAGCTCGCGCGTGAATTCAGTTGTCAGGAACCTGGTTGAACTTCTGGTCTCCGTTCAGACCATCAGGTTGCCCGGTACTGGCTATGGCATCTGGCTCGCGCCGACCTGCAACGCACCCTACCCGTCGTGGAGGGCGTATCTGCAATCCGTTCGCGATCGAGATGAATCCCGACTGGTGGATTGGCGGGCGAAGTTGAGCGCCTTCGCTAACGGTATGGAAACCTTTTCGCTTGGGTGCGAGGTTTTTCAGGCACAACTGCGTCACGTCCCGAACACCCGACACGTCATCCATGCCGATCTGCTGCTCAATCACCTGATCGCTCCGGACAACTCAGTCTCTGCAATATTCGACTGGGGAAACGCGATGGCCGGTGATCCGCTATACGACATCGCCTGGATAGCGGCGTGCATTCCCTGGTTTCCGTCAATCGATCGATCTCACTTGCTTGCAGTCGCCAGGTCCCTCTTCGGAGTGATGTTCTCGGAGGAACGATTGAAGATCTATGAATTCCATATCCTGCTCGCCGAAATGCCCTACCTCGCATTTGCGGACAGGGGCCAGGAGTTGATGGAAGCATTCGACCGGTTGAAGGTTGTACTTGCGGAGTTTGGCCACTGAAAAAACTCCGGCTTCATAGTCAATTGATCCGGAAGCGATGCAAACTCGGTAGTCCGGTAGTCAAAATCAGGTCCGAATCGGCTCGATTGCGATGCACCCCACATTCAACCAGACTGCTGGAACAATGCCGGACTCTCCGATCCGACCACCACATGAAATTCGCACGGAGCAACTTATTCTTCGCTCGGCTCGTGCTGGCGATGGTCCCGGTCTACATGACGCAATCAGGGTCTCTCTTAACGAATTTTTTCCGTGGCTGTCGTTCTCGGCGCAACTTCCGGATCTCGAGACGCTGGAGCGCGTTTCAAGTATCGGGTTTTCCTTCGAAGGGATTGCTCGGAACAATGACGGGGATGCTGCAGGCGACCTGTGCAGCACAACGATCTACGCGCTGCTAAAGAACTCGCAGCACTAGGAGCCTGTCGGACTTGAGCGATCGTCGCGAGCCGAGTGGGAGAGCGAGGACAGTTTTTCACGATTTCGAGGCGCATAGTGGAACTATGCAACGAGAAATCGGGGAAAAATGGACCGCTCTTCCC
>JANNBJ010000028.1:0-29059 GCA_031385325.1 Gammaproteobacteria bacterium
GGGAAGAGCGGTCCATTTTTCCCCGATTTCTCGTTGCATAGCGCCGCTATGCGCCTCGAAATCGTGAAAAACTGTCCTCGCTCTCCCACTCGGCTCGCTACGATCGCTCAAGTCCGACAGGCTGCTAGGGGCCGAATGCCCGGATATCCCTTCTTGTGATTCTGTATTCACGCAGTTCGTGCACACTGCATCCGTGTGTCCAAATGGTCAACCGGAGGTCCTGCTTGAAAAACATCACCCTCTCGGCCGACGAAGCCCTGATCGAAGCTGCGCGTGCGCGAGCACGCGCCGAAAAATCCACCTTGAATGAACAGTTCAGGATCTGGCTCGCCCAGTACGCCCAGACGCAGGAACGCATACAGAGTTACGACGCGGCGATGAAAGATTTGCGCGGCAAGATGAAACTCGGTGTCAGGCGGTCGCGGGATGCAATGAATGAGCGTTGAGCGCTTGATAGATAGCAGCGCCTCTACCTACCAGTTCGATTGGATAAATGCCCCCAAACAAAAGTTGGCCAACGCCACCGTTCGCGACGCGCTGGCCACAGGCCGGGCTGCATCAGCACCTAACTGGCGCAGACATGCCCGATGTGGCCCTACGCTACACTCGCTTGACCGGTTGGGTTGGTCGGTGAACCTATCGCGAACCCGCTGCGAGTCGCCAGCGGACGATGAAATTTGCGCGCTCCAGGCCCGCGCAGGCCCTCTAGGCCGAGCAGACTCCGAGCCTGATTCCAGTCACTCGCTCCTGTACTTCGCGCCCTTGCGCTGGTCTACTTTCAGACAACAAGAACATCCTGGGAGGCACTGACCTTGAACTTCGATTTTTCCGAGGACGAAAAACTCGTCCGTGACCAGACCGCACGCCTGCTCGCTGATCAATGTGATACGAAGGTCGTTCGCGAAGTGCTTGAAGGGCGCGCTGTCTATGCCAAAGGTGTTTGGCAGGGCCTGTGCGAGATGGGGCTGACCGGAACCGCAATCCCGGAAGCCTATGGTGGTGTTGATGCCGGTTATCTTGCCCTCTGTCTGGTCGCCCAGGCGCTGGGCAGCAAGGTTGCGCCTACACCATTTTCTTCATCGGTCTATCTCGCAACCGAGGCCTTGTTACTGTTTGGAACCGAGGTACAGAAGCAGAGCCTGTTGCCGAAACTGGCCAGTGGAGCAGTGATCGGCACACTCGCGACCACTGAAGATCGCACGGAACTCGACGCGCAGAACATCAAGTGCGCGGTCGAGGGTGGCAAGCTGTCGGGCGTCAAGTTTGCAGTTGCTGATGGTGGTATCGCCGATTGTGCGGTGGTGCTGGCCAAGGGTGATGCGGGGCCAGGGCTCTATCTGGTCGACCTGAAGGCAACCGGTGTCAGCCGTACCAATCTGGAGACCGTCGATCCCACCCGCAATACTGCGCGAATCGAGTTTTCCAATGTGTCCGCCGAACTGTTAGGTCCTGATTCAGGCCAGGGTGTGGTGCAACTGGCACGCATTCATGATCGAGCGGCTGTGCTGTTTGCTTTCGAACAGCTTGGCGGCGCTCAAGCAGCGCTCGATATGGCGGTCGCTTACGCCCGTGAACGATTTGCCTTTGGTCGGCCGATCGGTTCCTTTCAAGGTCTCAAGCACATGATGGCGGACATGTACGTGGCGCTGAAGCTCGCGGAATCCAACTGTTATTACGCCGCCTGGGCGTTGGCGACGGATGCCGCTGAATTGCCGCTGGCGGCTGCAACTGCTCGTGTGTCAGCAACGCAGGCTTACCAGTTGTGTTCTCGCGACAACATCCAGGTGCATGGCGGTATGGGTTTTACCTGGGAATTTGACTGTCATCTGTACTACCGCCGTTCCAACTATCTCGCGCTCGAACTGGGTGGACTGAACGTGTGGGAAAACAAACTCGTAAACGCCCTGCCAAGTGCAGCCTGAGTAGTCAAGGAGCAACACCATGGATTTCAACGATACCCCGGCAGAAGCCACCTTTCGAACCGAAGCACGGGCATGGGTTCAAGACAACGCACCAAAGCACCTGTTTGCCGCCTTGTCATCGAGCACCTTCGGGGGCATGAACACCGGCGATGAAGACCCCCTGCAAGCTGCCAAGAAGTGGCAGAAGAAAAAGGCCGAAGCGGGCTGGGCCTGCCTGCTCTGGCCACAGGAATATGGCGGTCGGGCCGCCACGCCCATCCAGAGTGTGATCTGGAGTCAGGAAGAAGGGGTGTATGGCAAGCTGGGCGGCATGTTCATCATCGGACAGGGCATGTGTGGTCCCACCATGATGGCATTTGCCGGGGAAGAACCTAAACGACGCCTGCTGCCAAAACTCGCCAGTGGCGAAGAGGTCTGGTGTCAGCTGTTTTCGGAGCCGCATAGCGGCTCTGACCTGGCAGGGCTGCGCACCCGCGCCGAAAAAGTGGGTGATGAGTGGGTGATCAACGGTCAGAAGATCTGGACCTCAGGTGCCCAGTATTCCGACTACGGGATCCTGATCACCCGCACCGATCCAACCGTCGCCAAGCACAAGGGCATGACCATGTTCTTCCTGGACATGCGTTCGCCCGGCATCGACATCCGGCCGATCAAACAGGTGAATGGGCAGAGCGGATTCAATGAAGTCTATTTCGACAACGTCCGTATTCCGGATTCCCAGCGTCTGGGCGCGGTCGGGGATGGCTGGCGAGTTTCTCTGACGACGTTGATGAACGAACGCCTCGCCATCGGCGGGAGTATCGCGACCGGATTCCCGGAACTGAACAGCCTGGTCCAGTCACTGCCGATTTCTCGTGACAAGGCGGTGAACGATGCTGCGGTTCGGTCTCGTCTGGCCGACTGGTATTGCAAGGCATCGGGTCTGCGCAATACCGCGGCGCGCGCGATCTCGGCGTTGTCACGTGGCGAAACTCCCGGGCCGGAAAATTCCATCGGTAAACTGGTTGCCGGCGGCATGATGCAGGACATCGCCAAGTACGCCATGGATCTGCAGGGTTTTGGTTCTGTGGTCAATGATCCAGCGATGGCCGAAGGCAATGCACGGTTCCAGGCCATGTTGCTTCGTTCGCCAGCGGTGCGCATCGAAGGCGGCACCGACCAGATCCTGCGCAATATCATTGCGGAACGAGTACTCGGCCTGCCGGAAGACATGCGGGCGGACAAGGGTGTGCCGTTCAACAAGATTCCGAGTGGGAACTAAGGCTCATTGCGCGAGACATCCCGGTTTTGCCGGGATGCAAACCACCCGGTAGGAGCGATTTCCTGATCGCGATCCCAGCCGCCTCGAAAACATTCGCGGTCGGACACCGCTCCCACAAAAACTGGTCAATTGATGATGGGCAGCTACTCCGCTTGCGCAGACAACGCCGAAGAATGCTGGGCACCCGTGGACGGAGATACGATCCAGACGCGGTTTGAAACCTGGGTTCGAGTGCAACCTGATCATCCTGCGCTGGTCACGCGAGCAGCCTCATTTTCATACGCTGAGCTGAACCGTCTGGCAAACAGGATTGCGCACACACTGTTGGCGGCAGAATTTGATCGTTCGCTTCCGGTCGGAATCGTCATGGATCAAAACGAGCTTCAGGTCGCATCCACATTGGGGGTGCTGAAGGCAGGTGGCTTCTACGTTTCTCTCGATCCACGTAACCCGACCGAGCGCAATCGACTCATCATGATGCAATCAGGATGTCCGTTCGTGTTGACAAACGAAGCCCGTCGATCGCAGGTGTGGTCCACGCCTGACCATTCCATTCGATGTATCGCGATCGATCGGCTCGAAGCGGGGCTTGTTGATACCAATCCTGTACTCGAGATCAATCCGAATACCCTGGCGTGTCTCATTTACACGTCCGGTTCAACGGGCCGCCCCAAAGGCGTGATGCACTCTCACGAAACCGTGTTACACAACATGGAGCGGCACGGCCGGGAATTCGATATCCATCCCTGCGATCGGCAGTCGCTGATTTACTCCCCGTCGGTTTACGGGGGACATCGCGATGCTTTCAATGCGTTGCTCAATGGCGCGTCGCTTCACCTTTACCCGTTGCTTGATCAAGGGATCACCGACCTTCCGAGCTGGCTGCAAGACGAGAAGATCACGATATTTTGCTGTGTCGCCACGGTCTTTCGCCAGTTTCTCAGGCATCTCGAACCCGGTACTTCATTTCCGGATCTCAGGCTGATCAAGCTTGGTGGCGAACGCTCTTTTGCTGACGACATCAATGAGTGTCGGCGGCGGTTACAAGGTAGTTGGCGTATCCACTGTGGCTACGGGTCATCAGAAGTAGGATTGCTGTGTTCTTTTTTCGTGGACGACACCACTGAACTCGACAGTGTGAACGTGCCTCTCGGGTATGCCCTTGATGAACCGGCGATGGAGCTGCTCGATGAAGGCGGTAACGCCGGTACAACCGGGGAAATCGTGGTGCGCAGTCGCCATATCACCCTTGGTTACTGGCGGGACGAGGACATCACCGCTCGTGTGATGCAGTCCGACCCTGATGATCCATCGCGACGGATTTTTCGCACGGGTGATCTCGGCACGCGCGACGCTGATGGCTGTCTCTGGTTGACCGGTCGCGTCGACTTTCAGGTCAAGATCAACGGCAACCGCGTTCAACTCGATGAGGTTGAAGCAGCGGTAAAGCGTATTCAGTCGGTGCTGGATGCGGTTGTCATCGCGCGCCACGATCCACAGCGAGGCGACACGCTTGAAGCCTGCCTTGTGGTTCGCCCCGGTTTCCAGCGGCCTTCCGTTGGCGACCTGCGTTCAGATATCGGTGCCACGCTGCCGGCTTTCATGGTGCCGGCAGCTTATCGTTGGCTGGATGCGATGCCGCAATTGCCAAATGGCAAGGTTGATCGCCATCGACTGTCGGAGAGTGTTTTGGCGGTGCCGGTGTCAACCGCGGTTCCCGCGCGCGCAGCCGCGACCCGGACTGAACGCGAAGTCATCCGGATCTGGTGTGACGTTCTCGGTCGAACAGGAATCGGTCTGGACGATGACTTCTTCGAGCTGGGTGGGGATTCGATGCGAGGCATGGTCATGGTCGCAGCGGTTACCCGCGAGTTCGGCGTTCAGATGCCGCTGGTTACGCTCCTGCGATCAAGCCATGCCAGAACGTTCGCTGCCGCTATCGATGCAGCCGGCAAAAAACGGCGTTTTGCCACCATGGTTCCTTTCCGCACGCACGGCCAACGTACGCCTTTTTTCTGTGTGCACGGCGTTTTCGGTGGCGTACTGTTTCTGCGCGAGCTGGTTGACCGCCTGGATACGGAGCAGCCGGTGTATGCGTTTCAACCGCCGAATCTGGACGGCTCGCGATTCCGCTTTTCATCGCTCAGTGAACTGGCAGACCACTACATCGCCGAAATGAGATCCGTGCAACCCCAAGGCCCGTATTCAATTGGCGGGTTCTCTTTTGGTGGCAAGGTTGTGTACGAAATGGCGTGCCGGTTGAGAGCCCGAGGGGAGCATGTGCGTCGGCTTGTGATTTTTGACAGCGGACCACCCCTGCGAAAGAACGCAGACGTTGGTGCAGATGAGGACCTTGGCGAATCCGGAGTTGGTCCTACGCTTCGAGAGCACCTGCGTCGTGTGCGGCGAGGCGGACGGCCTACGGCTGTCTGGCTGGTAGGCATTTATGAAAACTTCATGGATGCGTTGCGCCCGAGGTTGCAGCATCAGCGACTGCGCTTCGGCGGGCACCTGGATGTCGTTGACCGTGAGGGTTACCTCTCATGGAATCACCGACGACTGCTGGCTCGCCATCTCGCTACGCGCTATGCAGGTGATCTCATTGTGTTTGCCGGGGACAACCGGACTGAACGGTTGAAAGACGGTTGGTCTGAGTGGGTTGAGGGCCGACTCCACGTGCTCACCGTACCTGGGAATCACCGCGAGATTTTCTGGTCGCCGAACGTGGATGTCCTTGCACGGCAATTGGAGCGAAGCCTCTCTGAGGAAGAGTTGGCTTGACGAGTTGAACTGGCGAGACTATTTGCTGCACTTCGTATAGTCCGGTATCTACCGCTTTCCCTATGGTCACCTCAGCGCTCCTTCATGCAGCTTCCATTCAAGCGTTTCCCAGTGATTGTCGAATACCTTTGACGCATCCGGATTTACGTTGTGTGCGGGACGACGGGATCTGGAGCGATGACTGCACGTCGATCTGACTCCGGGATCGATGCAGGCAGCCAGATTGCGAGGTGAGGCAGAGTTTCAACCCAGGTTGGTGCACTTCGTCCAACCCGCAAGTTCCACTTCTTCGGGGCTTTTGCGATCAGCGCGAGCTGTGGATTTGCCTGGATCTCATCACTACCAGAGTCGTGAAGGTTGAGATCTGCACCCCAGACGTCACTGGTGTCTGTGCAGTACTCGACAAAGATGGCGTCTCGTATCGATGCGTGAGGACGTCTGTTACCGCGGTGCGCGCCGTTGGAATCAAACAGAAAAACATCCCCTGCTTTCCCGACCGTATCCTCGAAAGTGATCGGACGCTTCAGCGCTTTTCTGCAATGATCGAGGCTGATTGCGTTGCGCAGAAACATGCTCAGGTCATGATGCAACCGGTGAGTGCCAAGCGCATAACTCATCGACTGGTCAGCAGGCGTTACGTCGGTGAGCAGTACCATCAGTTTCAGCCGTTTGTCTTCCATATCGTGGTGCCAGCCAAACATGTCGTTGGTTCGCACTTCAGTCGGCAGGTAACGCATCGCGACTGCGCGGGTGATATGCACCGATGAGCCGAAGTAGGCGTCAGACACGGCCCTCAGGTGTGGATGGCTGCACAGCTTCGCAAGCGTTGGGCAATGCTTGAGCGCGTTGTTGGAAATGTAGGCCTGGTCTCTTGCCCACCAGTGTTCCTCTTCATCGTATCGCTGGAATAGCCCTTCGCCCCTGGAAACCCGCTCTTCCAGAGCGGTCACAAAAGACTGGAACTCCAGTTGCAACGCTTCAAGCATCGATGCTTCCACGAACCCCGGAATGCGGGTGATACCGTTGAGGGTCAGGGTATCCAGGTGCTGCCGCATTGATGGCGATATCTGAATATCCTTGGTCGATGTGTGCCTGCGCAATCCCTGGCGAACCCGGTGCAGGAATTCGAGGTTGACCTCGCCGAGATCGAGCGGTCTTCGGCCGAGAGAGTCTTCGGCTCGCCAGTTCGCTCCTGCGGCCAGCAATGCCACCGCTCCTTCCGCATCAGCGGCGGCCGCAGCGTTATGTAACGCGGTTCGACCCAATGCGTCCGTGTCGCCGAGGTTCGAAAGATCGCATGATGAGGTGACTGTCTTTGAACGGTGCAATCTCGTGTCGAAACGGGTCCAGCTCGAGAAGGCACTCTCACGGATATCGCCCAGGGTCGTGCAGACTTCCACCACGGACAACATGTCGATGGTTTGTCTATGCCCGCTTGTGAAGATCAGTTTCGCGCAGATCTTGCCGAGCCGAAGTAGCTGCCGGAGGCGTGGTCTGAGCTTCAGTGTCTCGATACGTTTCCTGGCGCGAGTTTCGCCCTGGCCGATGTAGTAACGGTGCACGTAGCCACGCGTTAGAAACGAATCGGGAATGCAATGCTGGACACGGGTCTTCGGCAGCCATTTACCTTTGATTCCGCTACGCAGCAACGCTCGACAAAGCTCACTTTCTTCTCCACTCAGTCGACGTTTTCCGGTGCGCCCGAGTCTGGGGTCGAAGCTGTAGAACCGTTGAAGGCTGGTGCGAATCGCGAAGTTTGCCCCCCACGGCAGGGATTCGTCGTCGATGTCAAAAACTGCCTCGCCAAGATCCCGTTCTCCGTAAACGTAGTGCAGGAACGACCAGTCATCCCGAAGCCAGGCTGGCTGCCCGATGTTGAATCGCGCGACGGTGGGTCCGCCGAAAAAACCGCACTCTGGCCACCTGTTGACTGCAGCGTGATAGGTGGCCAGCCAGTCAGACGGGACGAATACGTCGTCATCAGTCCAGAGAATCCAGCGCCCCCTCGCGTGCCTGACGGCACGATTCAAGGCATGAGACTTTCCTTGGCGTGGCTCGAAACAGTGGTTGAGCGGGAGCCGCGTTTCGAATCGCTGCAAGATCTCCTGAGTGTGGTCTGTGCTGTTGTTATCCACTACCAGCAGTTGCCAGCACACACCTTCCGGGATTCTGAGATCGAGCAGGTGGGTCAGTGTCTGCTGAAGTTGTTCGGCACGGTTCCAGGTGCAGATGGCAATGGTGTAGTCCGCTTCTAGTGCCTGTGGTTGAGACGCCGCTTGGCCATTCATGCGAGCGCGTATCCTTCGTGATGCTCCATGCCGAGGCCGTAACGGGCGTTGATGGACTTGTTGTCTTCCGCCAGGTTGGACTGACGCAGAACTTCGACTACGTGCTGTCGGGCTTGGACGGGAACGTGTTGGTGTTGCTTTGTCAAGATCGGGATCAGCAGGCGTTGGAGCATCATCGGGCGGAAATCAGACAGGCGATTGGTTGCAAGTCTACGCACCAGATCTGCGTCGGACATTGAGGCGTTTTTTACGGCGTCGAGACCCTCGGCGGATTTGCCCAGGTCAGCGATCGACATGATCGTTTCCAACCGGTTCAGGTGTGATGAGAGATTGCACTGTAGATCTTCGAACAAGAGCACGTGAACCTTTGCGAATCGTTGATGATAAAGCGCCAGCAGGGCAGAGAACCGGAAGTGTTCCACATTGCAAAAGCTGCGGTTGTCGATGAAGCGTCGGCTGCGGTTCCACTCATGTTTGCCGTTCAACCACTCGGTCATCGACATTCCCGCGCCGGGCGCAGTCACAAATCGTGCGTCCAGAGGGTGCGCTATCCAGCCGATTTTGACGTAGTGGTTATACAGTGACAGTAACAGGTCGCGCTGGTTGCGCAGGTACAGGATGATTTCGGCGTCGGGAATCGATTGTGCGAGGCGGTCGGCGATCATGCTGCGGTTGATGAAGTTGTACGCAGGAAAGCCTGCCAGCAACTCGTCGGAAATGACGAGGGCGGATTTGTCAGCGAAACCTGATCGCCAATTTGCAATTCCATCGGCGAATTCGTCCGCGTTCCAGGCGCCATCGAATGCGTACTGCAGCTGGTTGAAGGATATGTTTTCCTGCGTGTAAGGACGCCCCAGGTAACCAATTCGGTCATGACGCGCGAACGTGGCCTGCAGAAATGTTGATGCCGTCTTTGGCAGCCCGATGTGCAGGAACAGCTTCAATGTTGTGATCTCCGTTGTGTCGTGTCACGGTATGCTTCGCTATCCTGACGGCTGACCAACGCGCAATCCAGAGTAGAGCAGCCCTGCATGCGACTCAGTGTAGTGATATGTACTCGTAATCGAGCCGAGTCCTTGCGACAGGCGCTGCGCTCGATTTCGCAGTGTGAACATCCGCCCGCCGGGGACTGGGAAGTGGTCGTGGTGGACAACGGGTCAGAAGACCATACACAGGCTGTCGCGACAACCGAGGCTGGAAATTTCGCACTCTCCGTTGTGGAAGAGACCATTCCAGGCCTTTCACATGCCCGCAATTGTGGCATACGGGTGGCTCGCGGTGACTGGATACTGTGGACGGACGATGATGTCACCGTTAGCGAAAAATGGTTGATCCGCTATTTCGAGGCAATCTGCAGCCGTTCTGATGCCCAGGCTTTTGGCGGACCGATTCACATCATTCTTGAAGGTCAGCCGGAAGGCTGGTTGATCGATGGGCTGATCAACGTCAAATCAGCTTTTGCGGGACTTGCAGCAGAAGACATCGGCGATACATTCGCAGCCAATGGCACCGTTCCCTACGGTGCGAACTTCGCGCTCCGACGAGACTATCTTCAGAGGATCGGGTTCGATCCGGACCTCGGACGACACCCAAGCTACAGGCTGCGTGGAGGTGAAGAAACGCAGGTCATCCGGCGAGCAGTTCGTGATGGCCCAGGTTATTGGCTGCGCGATGCAGCTGTGGCTCACCATATTGATTCGGGTCGTCAGACACGCAGATACCTGCGCGACTACTACTTCAGTTATGGCCATCGACAGGGGATGGAAATTGCAGAGAGGCTCGTCCGCCGCCATAAGGTGAACGAAATGCTCGTCTCATTGGTCCGTGCACTCAAATCAGAGGCGAGACTACTCTTCAACACATCTCCAGACCAGACCACTCTGTGGCTGAAAGATGCGGCTCGTTCGTGGGGTCGTAGTGCAGGGATATTCCATTCACTCATGTCCACCCAAAAGACTTCAGTCGCGCTTGGGAGCACGCATGAATGCTAGGGAGCACGCATGAATGCTTGGGAGCACCCATGAATAGTGAGCGGCGATTGCTGGTTATTGGTCTGGATGGGTTTGAAGAGAGTATTGCCACCAAGCTGATGGCCGAAGGCCGTCTGCCGACTTTGCAACGCCTTTTTCAGGATGGCGCTTACGTTCCGGTCGATCATGGGAACGCAAAGCGATCAGGACTTGCGTGGGAACACTTTGCCACGGGACTGTCCCCCGACGGCGCGTCACGGTGGTCGGCCGTGTCCTTCGATCCTGCGACATACCGGTGCACACAGATGCCTACGCAACTGGTGCCTTTTGCCCAGCAGTTGCCTGTTTCGACCGTGGTATTTGATCCACCGTATTTCGACCTTCGGCGAGCTCCGGATGTTCAGGGTCTTGTTTGTTGGGGCGCGCACGATCCTGGTACGTCCGCGACTGCGAATCCAGATGGCCTAGCGGCAGAGATCGCCGCGAAATTCGGATCGTATCCAGCGCAGTCATTCATCTATGGCTATACCTGGGCGAGTGAAAAACGCACTCGTCAGATGGCCCAGGACATCGTCAAAGCTACCCGGTTACGTGGCGAGATCGCCAGCTGGTTGTTTGGCGAGCGTCTGCCGACCTGGCAGCTCGGCGTGATGGTGATCAGCGAATTCCACTCGGCGATCGAAGCGCTGTGGCATGGCGTGGATGCCGAGCATCCACTGCACCAGCTACCTTCAGCGGCGCCTGCAAGGGAAGGCATCATCGGTGTCTACCTGGCGGTGGATAACATGCTGGCGCAATTGACCAGTCAGTTCGCGGACAGCAGCTTCCTGCTTTTTTCCATGCACGGCATGGGTGCCAACGACTCCGATGTGTCGAGCATGGCTCTGCTTCCCGAAATGATGTACCGACGCCACTTCCATCGACCGAGACTCATCGCCGAAGCCAAAGATCCTGCGGCACTGCCCGTTGTTGGCGAAGACGAAAGCTGGAGTGCCCACGTTCGTCGGCAGTTCGAACCGGTGAAACCGCGGTTGCGGGACAAAGTGCTGGAACGGTGGCGCAAATCCACTGGTACAGCCGTCGAAGAGGATACCGGTAGCGAAGGTCACCCTGTGAGCTGGATGCCCGCTTCATGGTATGCGCCGTTCTGGTCCGAGATGCCGGTATTTGCCCTCCCTTCTTTCTACGACGGACAACTGCGCGTGAATGTGCGCGGTCGTGAGGCGAAAGGACTGGTTGCGCCTGAGGACTATGACAAGATCTGTCGACAAATCGGCGAAGAACTCGAACGGTGTGTAAATCCGCGGACTGGCAAGCCGGCAGTAGCGCAGATTATTTACACCCGTCCCAATGCACCATTCGAGATTCAGGGTACCGAGGCGGACATCGTGATTCTTTGGCGGGACTCACCGTTGGCACTGACGCTGCCGAATGGTGAGGTGATCGGACCGCTGGCGTACCGACGGCCTGGTGGTCATTCCGGAGGTGACGGCTGCGCGGTGTGGATCGGCGATGACTTCCAAACGGGTCGGTATCCGCGTGTCTCGGCTTTTGATGTGGTCCCAACGTTGTGTCAGTACCTGTGTCAGCGGATACCGCAGCCTTGTGATGGGATCGGTTTTGTCGACGACATTCTGTTCAAAGCAAAAACCTGAGCAGCGGCGTACATCACTCCAAAACTATTCGGCCATCAACCCAACAGATCGCCCCCCCAACGCTCCAGCATCGCAAACTCATCCACTTGTTTGCGTTTGAGCCTGGAGAGTTGTTTGACCGGCTTGCCGAGTGGAATCATTGCCGCCATGGCCACATGAGACGGCACACCCAGCAGCTTCTGCACTTCAGATTCTTTACCCACGGCGAAAGTCGTCAGCGTTCCACCCAGTCCTTCATTGCGTGCGGCGAGCAGGATGTTCCAGACAAATGGATAAACCGATGCGCCTGAAATTACCCCGATACGGTCAAGCTGCGAGTCGAACGACGCGACCACTGACAGGTCAACAAAAACCAGCAGCAGGACCGGCGCGTTGATCAACTTGTTGATCAGACCCTGAGGAGGTTCGACCCGGCTGATCTCTTCCGGTGAAAGCCGGGTCGGGTTGATCGTGTTCCATGGCGCTTCCCCGGCCTGCACCTGAGCCATGTATCGCTGCATGGTTGGGCGGATCAGTGGTCCCAGCGCCACCCGGGTTGCCGCATCGCGCACGACGATGACTTTCCAACCCTGCCGGTTGCCGCCGCTCGGTGCAAAACGGGCGTGGTCCAGGATGCGCCGGATCGCGGCATCCGACACAGGTTCGTCGGTGAAGTCGCGTGCGGCGAAGGTGGTATGCATGACCTCGTACAGATCCATGAAAAGTTCCGGTCGACTGGGATAAACGATCCTATCCTGTCCGAGCCTGCCGATGACAGCCTCAAGTTTGGTGGTATTCTCTGTGTCAAATCGGGGGGAGAAAAAACATGAGTCGGCTTGCTGTTGAAGGGAACAAATGTGTTGCCTATGAATTTTATCCGGGCCGTGGCCCGACCGTGGTTTTGTCCCATGGCTGGGGTATGAATTCTCGAGCCTGGGATGACGTTACCGCCGGATTGTGCGACGCAGGTGTTGGTGTACTTGCCTATGATCATCGTGCCTGTGGGCAATCCGACAAGGACTTCAGCGACGTGTCCATTGAAGCGCTGGGTAGCGATATCGTTGCCCTGTGTGAACACTTGTCACTGCAGTCCGTGGTGTTGAATGGCTGGTCATTGGGTGGTGCTGTCGTGGTTGATGCGGCGGCCAGACTGGGTCGAAGACTGAAGGGACTTGTCCTCACCGGCGGTGCAACGCCGCGGTACACCCAGGCCAGTGGTTTTCCGCATGGTGGGACACCGGCTGACGTGGCCGGCACGGTTGCCGCTTTGCGCGCGGATCGGGTGAACTTCTTATATGGCCTGTATTTCCAGGGTGTGTTCGTCGCACCGGTTACCGACCTCGTCAAGGAGCACGCGTTTCGTCTGGCGCTGCAGGCAGGGCCAGCAGCCGATGCGTCGCTAGGCGCTCTTGCAACGGTTGATCAGCGCGCGATCATGCAGGCACTCAACGTGCCTGCGCTTGTCATCACCGGTGACAAGGACGGTGTTGTGCCTCCTGGAATTGCTGAATTTGCCAGCAAACTGCTGCCTCAGGGACGGCTTGCGGTGATGCCTGGATGTGGCCATGCACCATTCCTTGAAGATGCACCAACGTATATGAAACTGCTGCATGACTTTATCGGAGGCATTCCGGCATGAGTAGAGAAGTCCGTTTTGGTCTGTGGTACGACTTCCGGAACCCAGCACCCTGTCGATACACCTTCGAAGATCTCTACCAGGAATATCTTAAGCAGATTGTGTGGGCCGAGCAGCTTGGCTTCGAATCGGTGTGGCTCACCGAGCACCACTTTGTCGAAGATGGTTATACGCCGTCGCCGTTGATCATCGCGGCAGCCATCGGCGAGTGCACGCGCCGGATGCAGATTGGAACGAATCTCATGCTGTTGCCACTGGCCGATCCTGTTCGGCTCGCCGAGGATGCCGCCAGTCTCTCCATCCTCACGCGTGGTCGTTTTGATCTCGGGGTCGGGCTGGGTTATCGAGAACTGGAGTTCAACTACTTCAAACGTGATCTCAAACATCGCCCCAGCCTGATGGAAGAAGGGGTGGATATCATCCGCCAGGCCTGGTCAGGAAAGCCGGTGCGAATGCAGGGCAAGCGTTATCAGATCAATGATCTGCCAGTGCGCCCGGTTCCAGCGGTCAAACCGAAGATCCTGATGGGAGGTATGGCAGAACCCGCTATCGCGAGAGCGGCTCGTCTGGGTGACGGGTTTCTGTCCACCGGTGGTATCGGTCTCGATGTTTACATCAAGGCTCTGGAGGCTCAAGGCAAGGCACGTGCAAGTGGTGCGATCTATGCCGGACACTGGGGCATCATCAGCGCGGATCCTGAAGCCGAGGCTCGCAAGGTTGCGCCCTACGCGCTGTATCAGACCAACGCCTATGTGGCCTGGGGCGCGTTTGGTCCACCGGACCAGGTTCCGCTGTTTCCGGACGGTGCAGCGGCACTGCGTGATGGGCTGTATGAGGTCTGGGATGGCGCGCAGGCTGTGCTTGAACTGGTGAGCATGCTCAAGACCTACCCTGAAATCAGGGACGTACATTTCTGGGCACAGTTGCCGGGCGAACCCATCGAACAAGGCAGTGCACGCATCGAATACATGGCGACGCAGGTACTGCCTAAAGTGCGTGCAGCACTCGAAACCTGAAGCGGAGAGCCAATCGATGCCCGTTCTGACGCCTGAGGTTCTTGCTTGCATCGGCAGAAAATCCGCACCACGTACTGAAGTGGTGACCCGTCGAGATCTTCGCAAGTACGCCATCGCCACATCGCAGACGCAGCGCCGATACATCGATGGTGATGAAGCGCCACCGCTGTATCACGTCGCACTCTTCTGGGATGTGGTGCCACTTGCCGAGCTTTCCACAGACGGCGTTTCCATCGACAAGCTGCTGCCTAAGTTCCCACTGGAAAAGGCGATGGCCGGTGGGCTCGACATCAGGTATCACAACCGTATCCGGGCCGGGGATACGTTGATCGGCAACCGCACGCTCACCAATATCTACGAAAAAGAAGGTCGCAGCGGCGCATTGATATTTTATGAGGTGGTTCTGGAAGTGACTAGAGAAGACGGCACGCCAGTGTTGACGGAAAAAACCACGAGACTGCTGCGATGAGTACGCCCCGCGATCTGAACGCACTCAGTACCGGTAACAGCCTGCCGGTGACGAGTTACACCCCCGACAACATTCAGCTCTTTTTCTACAACGCCATGCTGTGGAACGCACATCGCATTCACTATGACTTGCCCTATGCGACGGAAGTTGAAGGCTACAAGGGGCTGGTCATCGCTGGCCCGATGCTGGGCGACTGGCTGGGTCAGGTGGCTGACAACTGGGTGGGTGAAGCCGGGATCATTGAGCAACTGGAATACTCCAATCGTCAGGCGTCCTTCATCGGCGAGACGCTGACTGCTGGCGGCACGATCACTGCGATAGATGTTCCAGGCCGCCGTGTGTCGTGCGATTTGTTTGTGAAAAACGAGGCTGGGGACACCATTACACCCGGCAAGGCAACCGTGAGGTTTTTCTGATGGGATTGCGTGGCAGTACAGCCATTATCGGCATTGCCGAAACAGCGGTTGGCAAGGTGCCGGATCGAAGCGCGACGGCGTTGTGTGTCGATGCCGCACTGGCTGCCATTCGTGATGCAGGGCTGAAGCTGTCCGATGTTGATGGACTTGTTACCTGCAACAGCATGGCGCAACCCTACATGTATCACGCGGAAGCAGTTGCAGAATATCTGGGAATGCGACCGCGCTACTGTGCCACTGCGGCCGCGGGCGGCGGTGCGACGTTCACTGTGCTGTATCAGGCGGCGCTGGCGATCGACGCAGGCATCTGCGACACCGTGGTCATTTCGATGGCTGACAGTCTGCGAACCGGGCTTTCCCGTGAGCAGGCGATGATCATGCAGTCATCCTCCGGTCATGCGCAGTACGAAACGCCTTATGGCGCCACGGTTCCCGGCTATTACGCGCTGATTGCCCAGGCGTACCTGCATGCTTACGGCGCAAGCCCCGAACACTTTGCGGCGGTTGCGGTGTCTGGCCGTAAACACGCGTGCCTCAATCCCACTGCGGAAATGCGCAAACCCATCACCATCGAGGATGTGCTCGCCAGTCGGCTGATTGCCGATCCACTGCGTCTGCTGGATTGTTCACTGGTTTCCGATGGTGGCGCCGCGGTCGTCCTCACCCGAGCTGATCGAGCCAGTCATGCGCCGCATGCACCGGTATATCTGCTTGGCGCCGGTGAGGGCCGTGGGCACGAACACATCAGCCAGGCTGCGTCATTGATTCACTCCTCGGCCCGACAAAGCGGTGAACGCGCTTTTTTGATGGCGGGTGTGAAACCAGCCGACGTCGATTTTGCCCAGATCTACGACTGTTTCACGCCGGTGGTGCTGATCGAGATGGAAGACCTGGGACTGTGTGGCCAAGGCGAAGCCGGCGACTTTTTCCTGCGCGGCGATGGCGCGCCAGGTGGCCGACTGCCAATCAATACTCATGGCGGGTTGTTGTCACACTGCCACCCGGGTAATCCAGGATCGATGTTTGCACTCACCGAGTCGGTGCGGCAGATTCGTCGTGGTGCAGGCGAGCGTCAGGTCCGGGATGCAGAAATCGGATTGGTACATGCCCAGGGTGGCATTCTATCGAGTCACTGTACGGTGGTGCTGGGCTCGGAGCGAACGGTATGACGCAGAATAAACCACTGCCGCCGGTCGATGCGCAGAGCCGAGCCTATTGGGCGGCCTGCGATGCAGGTCAGCTGCTGGTGCAGCGTTGCGAAGCCTGCAGTCATGTGCAGCACTATCACCGGGTGCTCTGCACACACTGTGGCCATGACAAATTGACCGACGTGCCAGCCAGTGGAACCGGCACTATTCGAAGTTTCACAGTCATTCGCCGCGCCGTTTCTGCGGCGTTTGAAGCGGATGTTCCCTATGTCGTTGCACTGATTGAGTTGCAGGAGGGACCGACGCTCATGAGTAATGTCATCAATACACCGCTCGAGCTGATCGCCATCGGCAAGCCGGTAGAGCTGACTTTTGAACGGCGCAGTGAATCCATCGCCATTCCCCAGTTTCAGATCGTGGAGACCAGCAGATGAGTATTCGTATCCATCACAATGCGTTCAAGAACCGAACCGAGGCGGAAGCCGCAGTAGTTCGTTCTGGACTGATTCGCATGGAACTTGAGGTTCCGCCGGTGGAAAACACCAGCCACTGGCACGACTTTCACGCCGAACTCTACATTCTGGATGGTGACCTGCACTTTACCGATGTAACCGAGGGCAAGACGCATGTCTGTCGCACGGGTAGTCACATCGTCGTGCCACGATGGGCGCTGCATGCTGAAATGAGTCGAGGCGGTTATCACCTGATTTTCGGTGCGTCGGTGCCGGCATCGGAATTTGGTGATCCGGTCAATCGGGCGCCGGAGGATTTGAAGCGATGAAATGCAGGAAAAACATTGTCTTGCTGGTGGGCATGCTGGCTTTTTCATCAATGAGTGCGTTTGTGGCGGCAGCGCAGACGTTGTCATCGGTTGATGAGTTTCAGGCTACCAGCGGTGAGTTTGGTCCGCGTGACCAGATGCCCGGTGCTGCGCTATACAGCAGACATTGTGTCAGTTGCCACAACGGCTCGGTACCCAAAGCGCCACAGACCATGTGGCTCGAGATGATGAGTCCGGTAGCCATTCTCAAGGCGTTGAATCAAGGCGTGATGCAATCGCAAGCGGCTGCGTTGTCGCCAACGCAGCGTGTTGATGTGGCGCAGTACCTGACGCAACGACGAGCTGATGAAGCGGACAAGACTGCTCGTGCTCCCGTCTGCACTGACAAAGAAACCACTTTCGACGCCAGTCGACCTGCCATTCGAGCGGGCTGGGGACACGACACGGCGCGTTATGTGACTGCGGAAGATGCGGGATTTTCGGCGGCCGATATTCCCGGCCTGCAGCTGAAGTGGGCTTTTGCTTATCCGGGTGCATTGCGTGCGCGCTCTCAACCAGCGATCGGACATGGCGCGGTATATACCGGCAGTCAGGATGGTCACGTCTATGCATTCGATCTGCAGACGGGTTGTGAACGGTGGTCTTACGACGCAGGGGCAGAGGTCAGAACCGGCGTCGTTCTGATTGACGGATTGCTCGACACCAGGCCGCTGGCGATCTTTGGCGATATTCTCGCGCGACTGCATGCCGTTGACGCCCGCACCGGTGAGTTGGTGTGGTCCCGCAAAATGGATGATCACCCGAGCGCAACGCTGACGGGAACCCCGGCGTTTTTTGAGGGACGGCTCTATGTTCCGGTGTCATCGCTGGAAGTAACCCCAGCGGCAGATCCTGCTTATCCCTGTTGTTCGTTTCGGGGCAAGGTGGTGGCCGTTGATGCCGGCACCGGCAAGGACGTCTGGACTCACTACACGATATCGCAACCGCCCGCCAAGGTAGGCGTGACCACTTCAGGTGCCGCAATCCTCTCGCCGTCTGGCGCGCCGGTTTGGTCCAGCCCTTCGATCGATGCGAGCAAGCGGGTCATCTATTTCGGCACTGGTGAGAACTATTCACCACCGGCCGACAACAACAGCGACGCGATCATCGCTGTCAATCTCGATACCGGGCTACGGCTATGGCAGCGCCAGAGCACTGCGGGTGATGCGTGGAACGTCGCCTGCATGATGCAGAACAATCCGAACTGTCCGCCCGAAGACGGTCCGGACTTCGACCATGGTGCCAGCATGATCCTGAGTACCACCGGTGGACGGCGCACGTTGTTGGCTGGCCACAAAAACGGGACCATCTTTGGCTTGAATCCCGACGCTCAGGGCGAAGTGTTGTGGTCGGCACGAGTGGGACGAGGCAGCATTCAGGGCGGCGTGCACTTCGGTATGGCAGCCAGCGCCGAGACGTTGTATGCGCCCATCAATGACATGAACGATACCCATAACGGTGATGTACTCGACCCGGCCGCCGCCAGACCAGGAATTCATGCCCTGGACATCGCGACCGGCAAGGTCAGGTGGAGCCATGTGCAGCCCAATGTCTGTCCGGGTGGCGCCGCGTTCTGCGATCCGGGCGTGTCGGCGCCGGTGACGGCGATGGCAGGCGCAGTCTTTGCCGGGCATCTCGACGGATTTCTGCGTGCCTATGCGGAAGCTGACGGCAAACTCTTGTGGGAATTCGACACGAAAAATCCCGTCACGGCGGTCAATGGGCTGGTGGCCAAAGGTGGCGGCATCAGTGGCGCCGGTCCTGCTGTGGGCGAGGGTTATGTCGTGATCAACTCAGGTTATGGCCTGTACTTCCATGCGCCTGGCAATGCGTTGATGGTGTTTGCCCCGAAATAGACTCACAACGCCGCGATTCACAACTACCTTAAGGGAACAAAACGGCTGTTTTGTTGCCATATAAGGGGGGTAAACTGACATAGTTCGGTAGTAACGGGTGGCATGGCATGGCGAATCGGGTAGTTTCTCTGCTGTTGGTGCTGGGCCTTGCTGCCTGCGGTGGTGGAGGAGGCGGTGGGGCTGGTGCAACTCCGCCGGCTAGCGGGGGCAATCCGCCGGCAACGACGCCGCCCCCAGCCACTACACCACCTCCGGCAACCACTCCGCCGCCAGCAACCACACCACCATCGACAACTCCACCTCCGACCCCCCCGGTGGGTGTCACGTCTCCCGCGCCGTCCAGCTATGGATTTACCCGGGTCAGATTCATCGATCAATCCCTGGCACGGGATTGTTCCGGACAGTATTCGCCCAACTCCCGCGCATGTAGCGGTGGTGGGGACACGGCATACAAAACCTTCGCTGCTGCACAGAATGCGGCTGCGCCTGGAACGCAGTTCATTGTTCGCGGCGGCGAGTATCGCGAGGTTCTGCGCCTGCGGGTGTCAGGTACGGCGTCGGCTTACATCGGTTACACCGAAGAAGCCGGAGAAAACGTCATTATCCGAGGCGTTGATTCACGCGATGCGGGTGAGGACTACGGTCCGATCTGGCTGGATCATGTCCGTTACAACCTGGTCCGGGGCTTCACCGTGCGGGATTCCGTGGGTTTCCTCCGGGCAGTGGACGCGCACTTCAACGTGATCGACGACGGACTCTTCGACGGTTCGCTGTTGTACCCCAGTGCCAGCAAGCGTGGTGGTTTGTATTTCGCCTGGAGCACTCATAACAAGGTACTGAACAGTACGATCAACCGTGGTACCGACAGCCTCTCGCTGATTCGTTCCGACTACAACGTCATACACGGCAACAAATTCAACGAGGCCGGTCACGATGTGTGGAATATCAAGTGTGGCAGCTACAACGTGATACGGGCCAATGTCGTTACCAATCCAACCCAGAAACTCGGTTCAGTGTTTGATTGTGAGGCGCTGACAACCAATTGGGGGGGGAACGCCGAGTTCGCGGAAAACCGGGCAATCGTTGACAGCACCAAGCGCAACCTGATCGAAGGCAACGTGCTGCATGATTCGGTCGATTACTACAGCACGTCGGGTGGCAATGGCATCCAGTATGCCGGGCAGCAAGGCATCATCCGACGCAACGTTTTTTATGGGAACAACGTCGGTCTTGGCATGACGCAGTACCCGGACGAAGCACTCTATAACTATGGCAATCGTGTTTATCACAACGTCTTTCATGACAATGCCTGCAGTGGTATTGCCGTGTTTGGTTCCAGCGGCAGCGGGCGTGTCGAAAACAATGTCTACAAGAACAATGCGCTGTGGGATAACAAGGGTTGGCAGCCCGATGGCAACTGTGCCGGCGTCAGCGCAGCTCAAGTGTTGTACAGGACGTCCTTTGCTGGTCATCTCTTCCTGGCCAATCTGATCGCCAGTCCCCTTGGCAGTAACGTTGTTCGCGAGGAGTTTGGTGCAGAGGGTGGTGTCAGCTCATTTTCCACTGGTGGCAATTTCAACCGCACGATAGAGAGCAATCCGGCTTTCACCTCCTCCAGTGGCCATGACTATACGGCGGCGTCAGGCAGCCCCCTGGTCAACGCCGGAGACTATCTGACCACGGCCCGAAGTGCCGGAAGTGGGCGGACGCTCGAAGTAAACGATTCAAGCTGGTTCTACGATGGCTTCGGAATCAATGGTGAACAGGGTGACCTGATCCAGTTGGCCGGTCAGACCGTCACGGCGCGAATCGTCGGCGTTGACTACACCAACAACCGGTTGACTGTTGATCGCGATCTTTCCTGGTCGGCGGGACAAGGGGTATCGCAGACCTACGCGGGGAGTGGGCCGGATGTCGGGGCATTCGAACGCTGAGCTGCCGCCCGGGCTCGCGTCATTGATCCTCCCACGTGTGGCAGTGCGTTCGCCTGTTACCATCGTGTCTTTCTGACGGGAGATTCGATGTGTTGACTCAGGCGGAGGATTTTCTGGCCGAAACAAAGTCTCTGGCTTCCATTCTCACCGATCTCACGGATGACCAGTTCGAGACCGTAACGGCCTTCAAGGGCTGGACCATCAACCACGTTCTTCGGCACCTGCATGTCTGGAATCGGGCTGCGTATCAGTCGTATGCGCAGCCCGATCAATTCGATGCTTACATGGGCCAGGTCGCGGGAATCAGGCGCTCTGGAATCTCGATGCGGGATGTTGAACTTGAACATTCCGATGGTCTTGGCGGACATGCACTGGTTCGCGCCTGGATTGACTATGCCACTCAAATGACGACAGCTTTTCTGACTGCGGATCCGGCGCAGCGTGTGAAGTGGGCAGGTCCTGACATGAGCGTACGTTCCTCTGTCAGCGCAAGGCTGATGGAAACCTGGGCACATGGGCAGGAGCTCTATGATGCGCTGGGTGTGGTTCGGCAGAACGCCGACCACATCCGCAATATCGTCGTGCTTGGGGTTAACACCTATGGCTGGACTTTCCGGAATCGCCAGCTCGATGTACCTGCGCCCGCGCCGTGCGTTCGTCTCATCGCGCCATCCGGCGCGCAGTGGGTATTCAATGAAGGTACGTCGGAGTCGTCGGTCGCTGGCGCCGCTGAGGAATTCTGTCAGGTGGTGACACAGGTGCGAAACCTGCACGACACACAGTTGCAGGTGGAAGGAGGCAATGCTGAGGCCTGGATGGCGATCGCGCAGTGTTTCGCCGGGCCACCGAATGATCCGCCGCCGGTGGGGTCGCGGGCCACCGCAAAGTTACGGTTGGCGCAGCAGCGTTCGGTATAGCCCGCACTATTCATGAACTGCCTGCTGCGGACGCCGTAAGCCGCGAAAACACTGGGCGTGCTCCCTCCGCGTGCTCGACGTGCTGTCAAGCACGCCTGCGCGCGCTCCTGTCCGCGCCACCCAGTCTTTTCACTACTCTCGGTGCCCTCGCCACGACCCTTCATGAATAGTGCGGGCTGGCTGCTGCGATCATGGGGTGTCGTGTCAGGAGATGACTGCGCCAAGTTTTGCCGGGGTGCCGATACGCTCCATCTCCCAGTTCATGATGGGTCTGATCGGCCCCGTCCATGAACCGGTGGTTAGTCCCGCCGTTGCGGTCGGGCCGTCCAGATGGTCGATGATATGGACACAAACCACGTCACCCTGATGCCACTCGATATGGCGATTGGGTTCCCATACCCAGAGGATTGCGTTGATCGGATAGGTATCAACCTGCATGAAGTTTGCCGGTACCCACATGCGCAGCACATGTGTTCCTACATCCCAGGTCTTTTTGTTCCAGGTCGGATTCTTGGTGTCGGTGGATGAAAACGCGCCGACGTTGTCGGAGGTTTGCAGATCGTACTTGAGCAGCAGCCCGAATCCGGGTTTCAGAACCTCGATCTCGGTTTCGACGCAGAAGCTCTCGCGGACGTCGATATTATTGGTGACTTCACCACGCACGTTGCGAATACGCATCGAGCGGACCTTGGCAATCTCGCCACCATTGCGCTCGCCGTCCGTCCAGGTGCGTTCACCGGACAGACCGATGCTTTGTGACAGGTACTTGGTAACCACTTCCGTGGCCGGACCATCGTCGACCAACTGCCCGGAACTCAACCAGATTGCCCGCTCACAAATCGATGTAACCTGCTGGGCGTTATGTGAGACGACGATAACTGTCGAACCACCCTGCGCAATGCTGCGCACCTTTTCCAGGCACTTTTTCCGAAAACCCGCATCACCGACAGCGAGGACTTCGTCGACAAACATCACTTCGGGTTCAAGGTGCGCGGCGACGGAAAACGCCAGACGTACACGCATGCCGCTGGAGTAATGTTTGGTCGGGGTGTCGATAAACTTGGCGATCTCGCTGAACTCGACGATTTCATCGAATTTTTTCTCGACTTCCTTGCGCCGCATTCCAAGGATGGAGCCGTTCAGAAAGACGTTTTCACGACCAGACAGCTCCGGATGGAAGCCGGTTCCCACTTCGAGCAACGATCCTATTCGCCCTTTGATGACGGCTCGGCCCGACGTAGGCTCGGTAATTCTGGACAGCAATTTAAGGAGTGTGCTCTTGCCGGCGCCATTGCGACCGATGATTGCGACGACTTCGCCTTTATTGATCGTGAAGGAGACGTCACGCAGCGCCCAATAAACTTCATCCAGATCGGCTGCGGCCGTGGAATTCCCGCGAAGCAATCCGCCGATGCGACGAAATGGAGCTGTGACACCCCTGGCCAGCTTTTCCTGCAGCGTTTCTTCCTGATTTTTGAGGCTGCCGACATGGAATTTCTTCGATAGCCGCTCGACCAGAATCGCCTGTTCTGTCATCACTCTGTTCCTTCAGGAGGGTACAAGCCGAACCTCGTTACCGGACGGACTTTCCAGTCCGAATTGTTGCCAGACTTTAGTCGAGAGATCACGGCAAGTCTGTGATTGATCTCCCGAGGTCAGGCCCCGTCGCCTTTCAGGATGTCGCCTGACTGTTATGGGAGCTTAACCCACCAGGCCAGGCATAACCTTTATGACTTCGTAATCAGAAGTTTGGCCTGCCAGGCCCTTCGTCGCTGACCATCACGACCAGTCCGGACTAGTAATTGTCAACCTCTTGGTCTAACGCATGGCGTATCTGTCGTCCAATGAACTGCAGCCATCGGCGAACGGCCCCCAGCCTGGTCAACAGTGCGCTGCGCGGATGACGTTGAAACGACGCATAGAGTTCAGCCCTGAGACGTTCTCCCAGATTCCATTCCGTCCAGGGCCGCAAGGCGAGTGTCCAGGGATAGATCGAAGCCTGCGATGCATCCGGAGCCGGCCCAAGTGCCTGCTTCAAGCCAGACAACTCGTATCCGAATCTGGCCAGGGTCGACTCGCCGATGGCATCCAGATACTCGTGGGCGAAATGCAGGTACTGGGGATTGTCAGCCAGTTTTTTCCAGTTGTCCGAGCTGTCGGACTTGGGCCTCGAGTGACGATGTACACCCACCGGGTCATTCATGCCACCTTTGGGTGCAGGTGTACCTGCGTAATCGACCATGGATGGCTGCATGTCGATGCCAAGGTACCCACACAACTCGGCGGTGTGCTGTTCCGGGTTCTCAACAAACGACTCGTACCGCACGACATGGGCCGCACTGCCCAGCAAGTCGATTCCCTGCTGGATCAGCAAAGGTGCATCGACGAGATCCGGCTTGAACCAGCCGAGTATTTTCCAGTCGTTTTTGACGTAGGTGGTCAGTTCAGATTGAAGTACGGCAAGCGGGTTTCTCAGCAGGAAAATGAACTTCGCCTTCGGAAACAGCCGATACAGTTCGGGGATGATGAAGAAGTACCGCGGCGTCTTGTCGAGAAAGAGACGTTTGTTGTGTCTTGTCAGCACATGACCGTACAGCACATCGGCATAAGCCCTGATCGCATCGTCGTAGACGTCATGGCCCGCTGCATAGTTGTCCATGAACTCATGCATGGCCTGGCGGCGCCAGCCGGCGTTGTATTCAGTCTCGATGCCGGTTGAGCGCATGCTGTATATCGGATGCAGCATCATCCATGTTTCAGCCGTTGTCTGAATCTCGGAGTGACCAGAGAGCACACGTTGCAACATCGTTGAACCGGAACGAGGTTGCGAGATGATGAAGATCAGGTTGTCGCCCAGATACGGTTCCATCCGTAAGTCCTTGTCTGAATCGCTCGTCTTGAATCACTGGTCGGGATCGTCGAAACAGTCGAAACGAAAGCGGTGCCAGTTGTGCTTTTGGGGTTCGAGTGTGTGTGCAAGCTATCATACCGGGAACAAAATTCTGCCGACCCTGCCGACTTTTGGCATGATTCCCGGCGAATTCTCCCAAGGACAAGCCGTTGGCTCAAAGCGTGCCGGACCGCACATGTCAATGACCTGGATCAAGCGTCAGGTGCGACGATTGATTGCTCGCCTTTTGGGTTATCCCGAGACTCGTGCGAACGTTCATGAACGTGTTATCGAATTGCAACCCGAGGGTGGGTCCGTCGGCACCGTTCTGGTGGCGTACGTCATCGACCCTTTTCTGCTTGCCTCAGGTGTTCCCCCGTCGAATGCACACACCCACCATTGGGAATCCTGGCGGATCGTGCAATCGTTCCTGGCACGTGGATTTTCGGTCGACGTCATCAGCTATCTGAATCTGACGTTCAAACCCGTCAAGAACTACCAGATCTTCTTTGCAGCGCGTACCAACATGCAGCGGATCGCTAAGCAGCTACCCAGGAATTGCCTCAAAGTCGTGCACCTGGACACCGCCCATTGGCTGTTCAACAACACTGCGGCGTATCAGCGCTTGCTTTCCCTTCAGCAGCGGCGTGGTGTTTCGCTCTCCAACATCAAGATGGTGGAGGTCAACTGGGCGCTGGAACATGCAGACCTCGCGACCATTCTAGGCAATCAGTTCACCATCAACACCTACACTTACGCCGGCAAACCGATTCATCGTATTCCGATATCTGCCCCCGAGTCCTACGAATATCCCGAACACCGGGACATGGATGTCGCTCGTGACCACTACCTGTGGTTTGGTAGCAGTGGTTTTGTCCACAAAGGGCTCGATCTGGTACTCGAAGCCTTTGCCGGGATGCCTGACAAGCACCTCCACGTCTGCGGCCCGTTCAACGACGAACCAGCCTTCATGGCCGAGTTTGAGAAAGAACTTCAACACACACCCAACATTCACGCACATGGATGGGTGGATGTTGCAGGTGAGAAGTTTCGTGAGATCTGTTCGACCTGTACCAGTCTGGTCTATCCCACGGCCTCGGAAGGTGGTGGTGGTAGCGCCATCTCCTGCATGCATATGGGCCTGATCCCGATCCTCAGCTATGAGGCGAGTGTGGATATCGAATCGTTCGGCGTAATACTGAATGAAAACACTATTGACGAGATCCGCCGGGTTGTCAGAGACCTCTCTGGCCGGCCAACGCAGGAGCTTGTTGAGAGGGGACGACAAGCCTGGCGTTATGCACGGCAACATCACACCAGGGAGTCGTTCGGCACGGCATTTGACGACTGTGTAGACAAGGTCATGATGCCGGCGATGCGGTACGGGCTTGGACAAGGCGATGAGGTGACGCACTCTTGAACCCGGAACGATTTGCTTCAGCGGCGCTGGTGGTCGCCCATCCGGATGACGAGATTCTCTGGTTTTCCTCAATCTTCCAGCAGGTGCAGAAGATTTTCATCACTTACCTCGACGCGCCAGGGCAGCCGCTCTGGAGCGAGGGGAGGCGGATGGCCGCCGCCCAGTTCCCGATGGCGAACGTTGAGTTCATCGGCCTGAAAGAATCGATGACCTTCAAGTGCGCAGATTGGTCGAACCCTGTCTTGTCTGCTTCAGGTCTGAAGTTGAATGGTCATCAGACGAGCGATCGCCTGCCAGGCTACGATATGGATCGATATGACAGCAATTTTCATGCACTGCGGACACATCTGAAAACTGCGTTGAAGGGATACTCCACGGTTGTTACCCATAATCCCTGGGGCGAGTACGGACACGAAGACCACGTTCAGGTCTATCGCGCGGTCACCAGTTTGCGGGCGGAACTTGGTTTTGAGGTCTGGTTTGATAACTACGCGAGCGACCGCTCGGGCGTTCTGATGACGCAAGTGCTGGCGAAAACACAATTTCACTATGAAACTCTGCCGACGCAGCCCGCAGCGACCCGAGAGATCGAGTTGCTCTACCGTAAACACCAATGCTGGACGTGGCCCTACGATGACTATCGCTGGCCACCATACGAATCGTTCATGCTGGATGTCGAAGTGAGAGAAAGCGTCTCCCACGTCGGGGCAACTCTACCCATCAACTACATCAATGTTGACCAGGCAGCGCTGCAATCCCGGCGACCCGGTCGCATGGAAAGGCTGGCTCGTCGTCTTTCCGACTGGAGACGACCGCGCTAACACTCGCAGGTCAGCGCGGTGTCAACTCGAAGATCCACAACGAATCATCCCGGATCTGCGCCAATCCGCCTTCCAGTTGTTTGGCCAGTGCCGCCGCGTCAGTGCTCGCGGCAGGAACCAATCCCATGTACTTGCGTCCCAGTTCGCTGACGATGGTTGGCAGTGCTGGTGACTCTTTGATCCGCACCAGCGTGCGCGCATAGATCTTGCCGTCGACACGTAACAGGGCGCGACCGTCTTTTTCCGCCTCGATCGGCCACTGCTTCCAGATCTTGCCGAGTGTGCTCTTCATGTAGCCGCTGGGAATGTAGATCCTGCCTTCATGCTCGACGATCCAGGTGGTTCGTGATCGCTCGGGGTCGAGCAGTTGAAATTCAACTTCCTGACGATCCTTCAGGAACGACCAGTCCGGCTCCGGTCCCGTGTACTGTTCTCCTGTCGTGAAGGCTCCACCGGCGATGATCGCCGTAGGACCGTCGCCAAATCGCAGTGCGAACACCGTGATTCCAGCCAAGACCGCCACACCGAGTGCTGCATAGACCAGCCATTTGATGATTTTCAGTAGTATCGACATGGATTGTCTCGGGGTTGATTCGCAAGGCCGCAGTGTATGCGGCGTTTGAGGTCTCCGTCACCTGATGGGCAAAAGCGCAGCGACAATCACGCGGCGTACTGGTAGTTTTTCTGTCTTCGACTGGAAGCGTTGACCTTGGAAAGATTGGACACCACTGCCGAAGCGGCGACCTTGCTGCTCAGATCGCCTCGATGGTCTGTCACCCGCGTGATGGAACTGCTGGAGATCGGGGATGCGGAGTTCCGTGATCTCATTGCCGCAGATGCAAAACTCGCACGTGTGCTTGCAGCCCGCAAATCCGGCCATACCTTCAATGGTGTGATCGAACGTCAGTGCATCGTTTGCGGCGAGCCGTTCTCAACGGCCACCTTTCGCACCCATTGTGGTGATGCCGCCTGTGTTCGGGTTCAGAAGCTGAGTCGCTGAAGGGTTTACAATCGGCCCGACCAGTCCACCGTGAGTCGAGATGCCGACCCAGCCATTGCAGAATACCAGCCATGATCTTGTCGCCCTGGTCGACGAGTCCGTCATCCGCCGTTTTCAGGAGGATGGTGTAGTCCTGCTCAGGCAGGCGCTGCATCGCGATTGGCTGCAGCTCATCGAGATGGGGCTCGGGCGTGTGCTTGGCGACGGCAGTGTCGCAAAACACAGGTTTTTTGCTGGGCAGAACGGCGAGTTCCAGGAAACCGTTCGCAACTTTGACAGCGCCATCGAGATACGACGGCTGATGTTTGACTCGCCGCTGGCGGACATGCTCGGTCGCTGCATGCAGTCCTCTGGGGTGTGGTACTACTCCGACGAGTTTTTCATCAAGGATGCGGGTGGATGCGAGCGCACCCC
Organism: Gammaproteobacteria bacterium; assembly: GCA_031385325.1. GTDB lineage: Bacteria > Pseudomonadota > Gammaproteobacteria > Pseudomonadales > Azotimanducaceae > SYFY01. Next base: position 28,614 of record JANNBJ010000028.1, read on the forward strand.
CTGGCACCAGGACACACCGTACTTTCCAGTCGCCGGGAAACAGCTGGCTTCGGTGTGGATTTCGCTGGATCGCCTGCGGGCGGATGAGTGTCTGGAGTTTGTTCAGGGTACACACCGCTCAACGATGTACGACGGATTCGATCCGCGTAACCCAGGCGACCCTGCGCAGAGTTACTACAAGGAGGGGTTACCGAAACTGCCCGATATCCAGGCCAATCGCAGCGCGTTTCCGATCGTTTCGTGGGATATCGAGCCGGGTGACATCATCATATCCAGCCCCAGCACCATTCATGGTGGTGGCCCAACCCGCGTTGATGGACGTCGCCGTGCCATTGCCATTCGTATGTTCGGAGATGATGTCGTGTTTGCGACACGTCCGCCGTCCATGCCGACCGTCCCGTTGACACCTGGTCTGGCGCAGCACCTGCGTCCCGGAGATCCGCTGC
>JANNBJ010000043.1:0-44968 GCA_031385325.1 Gammaproteobacteria bacterium
TACGAGAGCGATTGTCCCAAGCGGTAGTCCTCCGGCGACTATTGTTCACCTACCGAAATAATCGAGAAATAAAAAAGCATATCCTGGCCGGCCAATGTATTATTGAAATCCACCTCGACCGACTCTGCACCGACGCAGATAACGACTCCGGGTAGCTCGCCGCCTGGCTCAGTGAAGGAAACTACCAATCCCGGCTCCAGCTCCATGCCGTTAAACCGAGCCTTGGGAAACCAGCGCAGATTCTCCTCGCGACGAGGCCCAAAGGCCTCTGCGGCGGTAATCGGAAACTGCGCGTCATCAGCCGGCTGCAGTCCCAACAACACGTGTTCAAAGGCAGGTGGCAGATTGCCATCACCGATGACACACGTGACCGGCTTGCCACGACGGGTGGTGTCCACTTCCCGGCCATCGGCAAGCAACAACGAAAAGTGCAGGGTTACCTGCATTCCAGGCGCGATGGTCTTTCGAGCGAAAGGCTCACGGGCAATGATTGTCGTCACGGTCAGATTCTCAGGTTTTGACGCGATCATGCGCCGGCCGGGATCGCTCGTTACGAAAGTCCTGGAACATTCTCCAGATCCACAGCGCAGCACCACACGTCAACGCGCTATCGGCAGCATTGAAGGCGGGGAAATAAGCGTCGTTGTAATGGAACAGCAGAAAATCAACCACATAACCGTGCCAGATGCGATCGACCAGATTGCCGAGCGCGCCACCGAGTATCAGGCCATATACCCACATCATCAGCTGGTCAGAGCGAGGCAGGCGACGTAGTTCGTAAAGAATGAAGGCGGTGAAGCCGATTCCCAACACCACAAAAAACCAGCGCTGCCAGCCGCCTGCCGTTGCCAGCACGGAAAAAGCTGCGCCTTCGTTATGCCAGCGAACAAGATCGAAAAACGACCACACGGGAATCCTTTCACCGTACTCAAGTTCGGCGGTGATCAGCAGTTTTGAGCCTCGATCAAGTGCCAGCACTGCCAGCGCGACAACGATAGTCTTAGGAGGCAATAGCACCTCGCTTCGCAAACCAGTCGCGTGCCTGCACGATGTCCAGTTCGATCTGCGCCTTGAGCGCGTCGATGGAACTGAAGGTCTGCTCATCGCGAAGCTTGAGATGAAACGTCACGGTCAGCAGCCGGCCATAAAGATCACCGGAAAAGTCGAACAGATTGACCTCGAGGAGAGGCTCTTTGCCATCGACAGTCGGGCGAACACCGATGTTGGCTATGCCGTTGTAACGACGATCCAGCCCAGCCACGGTCACCGCAAATACGCCAACCAGTGCGGATCTGTATCGCTGCAACCGAATGTTGGCAGTAGGCACGCCCAGACGACGCCCCAGCTGCCTGCCGTACACCACACGCCCGGTTATCGCATAAGGTCTGCCCAGTAATTTTTCGGCCAGAGTGAGATCACCTTCCGCCAACGCCTGTCGCACACGACTGCTGCTCACCCGCTCGTGATCGAAGGTCAGGGTGCCAAGGTGACTGACTTCATAGCCAAGCCGATCGCCAGTGGCTTTCAGCATGGTGTAATCGCCCTGTCGACCTTCTCCAAACCGAAAATCGTCCCCGACGACGACATAACGAACCGCCAGCAGTCGGTGCAAAAAGTCTTCACACACCCACTCTGCCGGCTGGTTTCGTGTCCGTTCGTTAAATGGAAAGCACAGTAGAAAGTCGATGCCGGTGTCACTCAGCAACTGGGCCTTTTCACGAAAACGGGTAAGTCGCGCCGGTACCTGAGCACCACGAAAATACTCTCGCGGCTGAGGCTCAAAGGTGATGAGCATCGTTGGCACCCCCAACTCCCTGCCCTTGGCAATCAAATGAGAGATCAGCAGCCGATGCCCATGGTGCAACCCGTCGAAATTGCCGACTGTGACCGCACACCCGCGATGCTGCGGCTTGATGTTCGCGTATCCGCGTATGACTTCCATGGCCCGCAGTATACCTACGATGCTTCACCCTGCCGACGCCGACCAGACCCTTTACCCTTCGATTGATCAGGCACGATGAACAAAATCACGCGGCCGAAACCCCAGTATGAATAGCATGGACAGATATACCGCCCCGCCGCCGCCAACCGCTGCGCCGATCCACAGCGTTCTCGACACCTGATCGGCAGCAATCCAATACTCAACCGGCGGCACCAGCCACATCAGCAGTAATCCCATGACGGCAGCCGAACCGAAGACGCGTAATGTTCGACCATAGAACATCGGCCCGGGCCGATAGTTGTCGCGGGCAATCAGCACACGCAGCAGGAGATAAGCGTTTACCCAGGCTGACAGGCTGGTCACCAGCGCAAGTCCAACGTGACCGAACCAGCGAAAAACAGCCAGATTGCCGATCACGTTGATGCCAATGGCGACCATCGCAATCCGGAACGGTGTGCGTGTGTCCTGGCGCGCGAAATAGGCCGGTGCCAGTACCTTGACGAGGACCATGGGGATCAACCCAACAGCGAACGCCTGTAGCGCCAGCGACGCCATGATGACGTCATGGGCAGTCATCTCGCCGTGCAGGAAGATGGCGGCCAGTAACGGTCCACCGAGGAAGTACAGCGCAAACGCGGCGGGCACAGCCAACAACAGGGCAAGTGACAACCCCCAGTCCAGCAGACCCGCGAAGGCTTCAGCATGCCCGCGTGCATCCAGTCGAGACAGATTCGGCAGCAGTACGGTGCCCAGCGCAACCGCCACCAGCCCGACTGGCAGTTCGAGTAACCGATCCGCGTAGTACAACCAGGACACGCTGCCAACGATGAGTGTGGATGCGAGAATGCTGTCGATGAGCGCATTGATCTGTCCTACTGACGCCGCCAGGATCGCGGGTACCAGCAGTCGCCCGACTTGCCGGGCGCCTTCATGCTTGAGCCCCGGTCGTGGCAGAACCAGCAGATCGAGTTTGCGAACAGCCGGTTGCAGGAAAAACCACTGAACGAACCCGGCAACAAACACGCCCCAGGCGAGCACATGGATGGGCGATTGCGTATAGCTGGAACCCAGCCATATCGCCAGCAACATGCACACGTTCAGCAAGATCGGCGTGAACGCAGCAATCGCATAACGGTGGTGCGCATTCAGAATCGAGGCGGAAAAAGCCACCAGCGAGATGAACCCAAGATAGGGAAAAGTGATACGGAGCAATTCTGCGGTCAGATCAAAACGAGGGGTTCCGATGAAACCCGGTGCAAAAACCATGGTCACGACGGGTGCAAACACAATGCCCACGACCACCAGCAGGCTGACCGCGATCGCAAGATTGCCACCGATCACCGCAATGAACTGCTGCAACTCCACAAACCCGCGTTCGCGATAGCGCATCAGCACGGGTACAAACGCCTGATTGAACGCGCCTTCTGCGAACAATCGGCGAAAAAAATTCGGGATTCTGAAGGCAACGAAAAACGCATCCGCAAGCCCGGAGGCACCGAGGAAGTTGGCCAGCACGACGTCACGAACAAAACCAGCGATGCGTGACAGCATGGTCATCGCCGCAACGATGCTCCCCTGCCGCGTCACGCTATGGGTTTCGCTCTCTTTATCCTTGGTTGACATCAATTACCCTGCTCGGCATATTACCGCGCCTGTTTTTCCCCCTTACTGGAGTCGCCTTTGGCCAATACCGCGCAAGCCCGCAAACGTGTCCGACAATCTGAAAAAAGACGTCGGCAGAACGCCAGTCAGCGCTCCATGACGCGCACCGCCGTGAAGCGGGTGATCGCTGCAATTGACGCCAAGGATACCGATGCTGCACGTGCTGCCTATGTTCGCGCAGTGCCCGTACTCGACAGCATGGTAGCCAAGGGCATGCTGCACAAGAACAAGGCAGCCCGGCACAAATCCCGCCTGAACGCGCACATCAAGGCGCTCGCCGCAGCCTGATCGTTCGGCGCGCGAGGTGTGTAACTCACGCCTCGTCCGCTACATCCAGAGCTATTGTCAGCGATACACCACCAGGTTATCCCGGTGGACCAGTTCGGGCTCATTTGCATAACCGAGCCGCTCGGCAATTTCCCGGGTCGGTGCTCCAGCCAGCTTCAATGCTTCAACGCTCGAATAGTTGACCAGCCCCTGGCCAATAGCCCGACCTGACTCGTCCTCTAGCCGGATCACGTCACCACGCTGGAACTGCCCGCCGACAGTTTTCACACCCACGCACAACAGACTGCCTCCGCCATGGGCAATCGCGGTGGCGGCTCCGGCATCGAGCACCACGAATCCCTTGGATTTTTGCTGCCCGGCGATCCAGCGTTTGCGCGCGTCTCTTGGCGCGACCGTTGCCACCAGCATCGTCCCAAGACGTTCACCGGCCAGCAGTCGCGTAATAATCTGGTCAGCGCGACCCGGGGCGATCAGCGTGTGCGCGCCCGCATCTGCCGCCAAGCGAGCCGCTGCCAGCTTGGTGACCATCCCACCTCGCCCGAAAGCACCACCATCGCCAGCCATCGTATCCAGCGCCCGATCATGGGCAGCCGCAAAATGCACCATCGACGCATCCTGCTGCAACCGCGGGTCAGCTTCATACAATCCATCGGCGTCGGTCAGCAGCACCATGAGGTCGGCCTGGACGAGTGTCGTGACAAGACCTGCAAGGGTGTCGTTGTCACCGAACCGGATTTCGTCAGTCGCGACCGTGTCATTCTCATTGATGACAGGAATCACGCCCATTTCAAGCAGTCTATTGAGGGTCGAGCGCGCATTCAGGTAACGCTCCCGATGCGCAAAGTCATCATGTGTGAGGAGAATCATCGCCGGATGGCGATTGCGACTGGCAAACACCTGCTCGTACGCAGACATCAACCCAACCTGGCCAATCGCTGCGGCAGCTTGAAGGTCGGCAAGCGCATCGGGCCGACGCTTCAACCCAAGCCGTACACAGCCTTCGGCAACTGCACCTGAAGATACCAGGATGACCTCGACACCGCGGTCGAGCAGCGCATGAATTTCTTCGGCGATCGCAGCGATACGCGCTCTGGCCAACCCCGTTTCCGGGCTGGTGAGCAATGCACTACCGAGTTTGATGACGACGCGTCGACAGAGCGGCAACGCGTTTCGCAGCGCCCGCTCCTGCTCGGTTTCAGTCACGGACATAAATCACTTCGACGCCATCATCATCGAAGTCGTCTTCCCAGTCCTGATCCGTATCGACACCCGTCGCCACTTCGACTCCCGATGTCGGGTTGGCACGAATTGGTCGTGCAGTCAGGGCGGCTTCCGTGACTTCTCTGGCCAGGCGGGCTTCGTATTCATCGTGCGCCGTGCGAAAGTCAGAATCTTCGGCATACCGACGACGATGTTCCGTCACCGACTGCATCAACGAGTTGATGAGGGGCTGCAGACCCGTATCAGCCAGCGCGGAAATGGCCAGTACCTTCCGCGCCGGCCAGCGCTTGCGGACTTTACGCTCCAGCGCCGCAACGGCTTTGGCCTCCAGTTGGTCGATTTTGGACAGTGCAATCCAGATGTCCTTTTCCAGCAGCGAAGGAGCATAGGTGGCCAGTTCACGCTCAACCAGTTCGATGGCATCGATTACCGAGGCACCATCTGCCGGCGCAACATCTACCAGGTGAAGCAGCACCCTGGTACGGGCGATGTGGCGAAGAAACTGCACGCCCAGTCCAGCGCCTTCGGCGGCACCTTCGATCAAACCCGGAATGTCCGCCACCACAAAACTGGAATCCGTTCCTGCGCTGACCACGCCAAGATTCGGCACCAGGGTGGTGAAGGGATAGTCGGCGACTTTGGGATTAGCGGAGGATATCTGGCCGATCAACGTGGATTTTCCGGCATTCGGCAAGCCGATCAGGCCGACGTCGGCCAACAGCTTCAACTGCAAACGCAACTGACGAAGCTCTCCGGGAGCGCCAGGCATTGTTTTTCGCGGTGCCCGATTGGTGCTGGTCTTGAAACGCCGGTTACCCATGCCGTGACGGCCACCTTTGGCGACCAGCAAACGCTGCCCAGCAACGGTCAGATCACCGAGGGTTTCCAGCGTCGATTCATCGACGACGGTGGTTCCGACCGGAACCCGGACCAGGGCATCTTCGCCACGGCCACCGGTCTTGTTGGCGCCACCGCCGGTCTCACCGCTCTTGGCGCGATAACGAGGCTGAAAACGAAAATCGACCAGCGTATTGAGTTGATCATCGGCGATGAGCAGAACATCGCCACCTTCACCACCATCCCCGCCATCCGGACCACCTTCGGGAATGTACTTCTCACGCCTGAAGGACAAGGCGCCATTCCCGCCTTTGCCGGCCTGGACCCAGATAGTGGCTTCGTCAATGAATTGCATGAGCTGAAAAAAACCCCGCACGCGGCGGGGTTGTCCCGGGCCGCGCGGAGCTTACTGTGCTGCCTCGGCAGCCATTGCCGGTGCTGCCTCGGCAGCGAGCACCGGTGCTGCCTCGGCAGCGAGCACCGAAACGGTACGACGCGACAGCCTGCCACGAACGGCAAACTCGACGTAACCGTCGGCCTTCGCAAACAGCGTGTGGTCGCGACCACAGCCGACGTTTTCGCCGGGGTGATACTGCGTTCCACGTTGTCGGATGATGATGTTGCCAGCGCGAACAAACTGGCCGCCGGAGCGTTTGAGCCCTAGCCGCTTGGAGTGGGAGTCACGACCGTTTCGGGTACTACCACCTGCTTTTTTGTGTGCCATCTCTTTGTGACCTCGATCAGCCGTTGATGCCTGTGATCTTCACGGCGGTGAACCACTGCCGATGACCTTGTTTCTTGTGATAGTCCTGACGCCTGCGGAACTTGATGATGGTGACCTTCTTGGCACGATCATGCGCAAGCACTTCAGCTTTGACCTGACTGCCGGCAACGTAGGGTGCGCCGACCTCGATTCGATCACCATCGGCAAGCATGAGAACCTTGTCGAAAACAACCTCTGCACCAGGCGCAACATCCAGTTTTTCCAGGCGAAGGATTTCACCTTCAGTCACCCGGTGTTGCTTGCCACCACTTTCGATTACCGCAAACGTCACAGCCAGTTTCTCCACTTGAATAGTCGTCATCCCGACGTTTTGCCCGTATGGTCTTTTGCAATCGACGACCTGACGTCGTGACGCTTCGAGACCTCAAGGTGTATTACAATCCTCGTCGCGACCTGACCACCGGAATCTGGCAAGGAACTCTCGTTTAAAACCAGAGCCAGGCCGGAAAGATCAAGATGGGTGAGCGACGGGCTGCACGCGAAAGGCGGGCATTCTACGGTCAGGTCAGCGTGAATACAACGAGAGGAGTCGATTCAAGGCCATGACCGCCCGCCCCCAGGCAAAGCAGCAGGTAAAACAAACAGGTAGCCCAGCCAGCGCGCCAGATGCTGAAGCCGGCATCACTGTGGGTGGTTTGTCGCTCGAGAACATATTCGCGTTGGTGCAGGTGGATTTTTCCGCCGTCAACGCACTGATCCCCAGACGGCTGACCTCAGACGTCGAAATGGTGGAAAAGATCGGTGCCTACATCATCGACAGCGGCGGCAAGCGGCTGCGACCTCTGCTGGTGCTGCTGACTGCCCGATTGTTGAATTACGCAGGTCAAGACCACGTCAAGCTGGCCGCGGTCATCGAGTTCCTGCATACCGCTACGCTGTTGCACGATGATGTGGTGGACCACTCTGCTCTCCGGCGCGGACGTTCTACCGCGAACGCCATCTGGGGCAATGCACCCAGCGTACTGGTCGGCGATTTTCTCTACAGCCGGGCTTTCCAGCTCATGGTCGAACTTGACCGGATGAAGATCCTGGAAATCCTGTCCACCGCCACCAACACGATTGCCGAAGGCGAAGTCCAGCAACTGGCAAACATCGGCAAACTGTCGGTCGATGAAACCGCCTATCGAGAGACGATTCGCTGCAAGACCGCACTGCTGTTTGAAGCAGCCACCCATACCGCCGCACAGTTGTGCACCCTTGATACCGATCACACCGAGACGCTGCGCCTGTTCGGGTTGCACTTTGGCATGGCGTACCAGCTGGTGGACGACTGCCTGGACTACATGAGCGATGCAGCCACCATGGGCAAGAATGCCGGCGATGATCTGGCCGAAGGCAAGTTGACCCTGCCATTGATCCACTCCCTGGGAGCAGCCAGCAGCGCTGATCGCGAGGTGCTGGTGGATGGACTGCGCCGTGGCAATGCTTCTGCCCTACCGGAGGTACTTGCCATTCTTCAGCGCACCGGATCGATCGCCTATGCCCAGGACGCCGCTCTGCGGGAGTCACAACTTGCCCTGAGGTTACTGGAGTCACTGCCTGCAGGACCCGCTCGTCATGCTCTCAGTGAACTCACCCGCCACTGCACGAAACGACTGCGCTGAACACTCAGTCTGCTGACAGCACCGGAATTTCATGACCCCTGGTTCTGGATATCAGCGTTTAAAGGGACGCGTGCGCGGCGATTTGACCGCCATGTTTCGTTTCGTCGTTTTCGGTCTGCTGGCCACGGCTGCGACAGACACGATCGCACAAGAACTGGTGTTTCATCCTTGTCCTCAGGCTGGCAGTGGTGGCGCCCAAGTCCTGCAAGCCGAGTGCGCCGTGCTTGAGGTTCCGCTTGATCCGGCTTCACCGACAGGCCTGACACTTGAACTGGCAGTGACCCGCTTGGCGGGTAGCGCTCGCCCGCCCCTCAAAGATGCGCTGATCGCCATCAACGGTGGACCCGGTGGATCGTCGCGTGACTTGCTGGTGGATCTGGGCCAGGCACTGACAACCGTCGCGGGCGAACGCGATGTCATCGTCGTCGACCAACGAGGCACCGGGGGGTCGGCAAGACTGAAGTGTGACGGCCCGGATTCAACAGCTGTCGAACCCAGTACCGCTGCCACCGAATCGCTTGTTCGCCAGTGCCTTGCGGCGCTACCCCACGACCCTCGCTTTTTCACCACCAGCGTTGCCATCAACGACCTGGAGATTTTGCGAGACTCGCTCGGACTCGAAACCTGGACCATGTATGGCGTGTCCTATGGGACGCGTGTCGCCTTGCACTACACACGGCGCCATCCGGATCGGGTCCGCGCCCTCATCGTTGATGGCATCGTCCCAACGGGGCTGATATTGGGCGCCAATGTACTGCACAACAGCGAGGCGGCATTCAACGCGCTCGATATGCGATGCCAGCAGAATCCAGAATGCTCTGCCGCCTTCGGCCAGCTGCGGCCAAAACTCGAACAACTAAAGGATAAGCTGAAAGTCCCGCAAACGGTGGAACTGCCACACCCGGTAACCGGCGAATCAACCAGCATCCCGCTCACCTATGAACACGTGGCTGCAACGACACGGTTATTGCTCTATGCCCCGGAGACCATGGCGACCATTCCCTTCATGATCGATGAAGCGCTCGCTGGCCATTTCCTTCCCCTCGCCGCCCAATCGATTCTCGCTCTGGAAACTGTCACCGAGTCCATCGCTGATGGCATGCACAATGCAGTGGTGTGTACTGAGGACGTACCTTTTTTCGGCGCCGCAGAAGCAGATCGTGCAGCACTTGAGCGTACGTATCTCGGTGCCAGCATGATCGAGACGCTGACAACCGTCTGCGCAATCTGGCCGAAAGGTGTACTGGATCCTGATCTGCATACGCGTTTCGACTCTTCAGTCCCAACCTTGATTCTCTCAGGCCAACTGGATCCGATTACACCGCCAGCTTATGGCGATCGTTTGCTGAAACAATTTTCGCACCGTCAACATCTGGTCGCCCAGGGCCAGGGCCACGGTGTGCTCTCTCGGGGTTGCATGCCGCGACTAGCCGCGGGATTTGTATCCGACCCTTTGAACCACAACATCGATTCACACTGTCTGGATCAGAGCCCGCCAACACCTATTTTCCTCAACAGTCTTGGACCAACGCCATGATCAAGGTGGCTGGCCTGTGCAAGAAATTCGGTGACGTGATCGCCGTCGACAACGTTTCATTCGTTGCTGACGACGGCAGAGTCACAGCGCTGCTGGGGCCAAACGGTGCTGGCAAGTCGACCACGCTCCGTATTCTCGCGGCCGTCCTGAGCGCCGATTCCGGCTCAGCCACGATCAATGGCCACGAGGTGAAGACCGCACCGGATCTGGTTCGGGCATCCATTGGTGTCCTGCCCCATAACGCTGGTGTCTATGCTCGCCTCAGCGCTCGCGAGAACATCCGTTATTACGGCCGTTTGCAGGGACTATCCGGTGATTCGCTGGAACAACGCATCGACGATCTGCTTGATCAGCTGGAGATGCGACCATTTGCAGACCGTCGGACGCTCGGCTTTTCGCAGGGCCAGAAGGTCAAGGTCGCGCTGGCTCGCGCGCTGGTGCACGATCCAAAACACGTACTGCTCGACGAACCCACCAATGGACTGGACGTCATGGCCACACGCGCCCTGCGCGATATCGTGCATGGATTGCGTAGAGCCGGCTGTTGCGTGCTGTTTTCCAGCCACATCATGCAGGAGGTCGAGAACGTCTGTGATGATGTCGTGATCATCAGCGGTGGCCGCGTCCGTTACGCTGGCACACTTGGCAATCTCAGAATAGCCGCCGGATCCGCCGATCTGGAAGAAGCATTCGTGATTCTTGCGGACCTCAAGGACACGTCGGCGTGAGTGCGTTTGTCACGGTTCTGGCGAAAGAGTGCATCGACAATCTGCGTGATCGTCGAACGCTGATCTCGACGTTTTCACTTGCCTTGCTCGGCCCGATCATCCTGGTCGGCATGATGAGCTTCATTCTGGATCGTGCGCTCGGCGAACAGGACGACGCCATTGCCTTCTCACTGGTCGGCGCAAACAGCGCACCCGGGCTGGTCGACTGGCTGAATCAACAGAATTACGAAATCAAGGACATCGAATTAAACGCTGATACCGATCCGAGGACGCTGGTCACTTCGGGTGACAATGAAGTCGTGCTCATCATCCCTGCAAATTACGCCGAGCGGTTTACCGCTGGCCAGATGACAACGTTCACCATCGTCTACGACTCTTCGGAGCTGGGCTCTGCCTCGCGCCGAGCGAATCAACTCGAACGTGCGCTCAACAGTTATTCCAGAACCATCGGTGTGCTCCGTTTGCAGCTGCGCGGCATCGATCCGCAGTTGATGCAGCCCATCCTGGTGAACGAACTGGATGTGGCGTCGTCCGCCGAGCGCGCCCTGGCCATACTGTCCATGGTGCCTTACTTCATCCTGCTGGTAGCCTTCATGGGCGGGTTTTATCTCGCGATCGATACGACAACCGGAGAACGTGAACACGGATCGCTCGAACCCCTCTTGTCACAACCTGTCTCACGCGCCTCGCTGGTGCTCGGCAAGATCGGCGCAACCTGCGTGTTTGCGTCGGCAAGTCTGCTGTTGCTACTCGCAGGTTTTTACTTCGCACTGCCGCTGGTTCCGCTCCAGCGAATCGGTCTGGCGCTGGACGTCTCGCTCGGCAATTTCGTGATGATCTTTCTGCTCATGACGCCGTTGATCTGGTTTGCCGGTGCACTCCTCACCGTCGTCGCCTCGTTTGCCAAGACCTACAAGGAAGCGCAGACGTACTTGTCGTTCCTCATCATGGTGCCAACCGTGCCGATCATTTTTACCCAGCTGACAGGGGTTGAGGCGAGCCTGTGGATGATGCTCGTGCCGAGCCTCGGTCAATCGCTGCTGATCCAGGATTTCCTCACGAATGAGCCCGTGGCCGGCACCTATCTGCTGCTCTCGGCACTGTCCACCAGCGTACTGGCTGCGTTACTCACCCGCCTCGCAATCGGCATATACAAGCGCGAGCAGATCCTCGGCTAAGTTAGCTCTGATCAAGTCGCTGTAGCGACTTCCTGAGGTCCAAGCAAGTCGCTGTAGCGACTTGCTGAGGTCGGAACACTTCGTGTTCCTCGCCCTACTCTTCAAAAAGAGGCCCTGCGTTTTACGCATGAAAAATGGTGGTGCATCCCTGCACCACAAAGGAATGTCTGATTAATCAGACATTCCTTAACGAATCACAGCAGTGACCCGTTCGGGTCGAATCCGAAGAATCACCCGTTTTTCTTTGATTATCCAAGCTGCGAGATCCGGCGGTTGTTGATAGCCGGTGCCTTGAATTGCATCGAACACAGCCTTGGTTGCGGGCACCAGATTGTCTCGCTGAATCGACGCCACACCTTCGATGGCAACAAAGTTGAATGGCTCGGCATTGGTGATTATGCAGAGGTTCACGCGCGAATCCCCGGCAATGCTTTTGACCTTGAACCGGTCGCCGGGTGTACTGACCACCAGTTCGTCACCTTCGCGGGCGTAGGCAATGACTGAGCTGACGGGTCCGCCGCGTTTGCGTAGGGTGGTCAGGATCGCCCACCGATGGTCGGATATGAACGCATCCCAAACCGGGTTATCGGAAATCATCTGTACTCCTCAAGGATGGAAAACTCTTCGCAGCTTGCTGAAAAAGTCCTTTCCTGGACTTTTTCGCAGTCGCGGTCTGCGACCGCTCACGCCAAATCCAGCATTTTCATGCTGGATTTGCGGACCGGCCATCCCTGGCCGGTCTAACAGGTTGCTTTTTCAGCAACCTGTCAGTGGACTGACCACTTGATCAGCCAATCGATGCGACTGATGCTTAGTGGACCGGTTCAAACCTTGCCAGACACCGCACCACTCGTTACCAGGTCGGCAATTTCGTCATCGCGCCAACCAAATTCGCGCAGGACGTCCCCGGAATCTGCGCCCACATCCGAGGCGCGCTTGGGCGGTTTCTTGGCTTCATCGCCAACAAAGATCGGACTGTTGATCGTATATCGATAATCTTCACCTGGATCGCCAGTTGGAATCACATAGTCGTTGGCAACCACCTGTGGGTCATTGATGACCTGGCCCATGGGTGTCGCCTTGCCATACGTGACATCGGCCGCATCCAGCCGACGACAGACTTCGTCAACCGTGAAGCCGCCTATCGCCTCCTGCAAGAGTGCGATCAGTTCCATCCGATTGCGCATCGCCGCGCGAAGATCTAGAAATCGTACATCGGTGCGCAGATCTTCTCGATCAAGTGCCGTGCAGATCTTGGGCCATTCCTTGCCGGGATTGACGGCAGCCAGGACGATGAAGAAACCATCGGATGATTGATAAACACCAGTGAACGGGTTGTGCCAGCCTTTTTCCTGTTTGTGTCGACCCAGATCATTGCCGGCAATCACTCCCTGCAACGCCATGCCGTTGCCCCAGACGCCATTGGCCAACAAGGAAGTCGACACATAACCGCCTTTGCCGGTCACCGCGCGCCGATACAAACCGGTCATGATCGCACCGTACAAGGCGACCGCTGTTGCGTGATCACCCATACCTGGGGACGCGTTCTGTGGTGGCCCACCTTGGGCGCGAATGAACTCCATCAGCCCACTGCGCCCCCACCACGCGGTCACATCAAAGGCACGACGACCGACTTCGGGACCGCGTGTGCCGTAACCTGTGATGTGTGCAAATATCAGTCGTGGATTGATCTCACGCAGGCGCTCAAATTCAAGTTCATACTTTTCCAGCGCCGGTTGGAGGAAGTTGGTGGTCAACACATCCGCCTTTTCGATCAACCGATGCATCACCTGACGACCGTCGGCCAGAGCAAGGTCGAGGCAGAGACTGCGCTTGTTTCGAGACGTCAATTGCCAGTGGTAAGGGACCGGATAGGGGCCAACCAGCGTGCGGTAGCCATCACCTCCCGGCGGCTCGATCTTGATCACCCTCGCACCGAAGTCCGCCATGATCGTGGCCGCTCCGGGGCCAGCCAGAAAGCTTGCCGCGTCGATTACCGTTATGTCTTCCAGCAGATAGGTCATGTCCGCAGCCCTGGTAGTTGGAAAGGCTGCCAGTCACTGTCGGCAGCAATGAGAACTTACTGACTCCGGGAAACGGGCACAACTCCCACGGCTGGCACAGGAAAGGAGTCAGCGCAAAACCAGGAGACGCGAATCGCCATCTATTCGTCGCACGCACGGTCCTCTGATACTCTACGCCTGATAAACCAAAGGGAGCGATCGATGGCTTTGGCGGATCTGGCGAAGGTGCTGAAAATTTTCGGTGGTTCCGAGCCCACCCCTGAAGAACGTGCGGACCTGGCCAAGGAGGTCATGCTGATGGTGCTCGCTCGTGCCACGGCAGCCGATACCAATATCAAACAGATCGAAGTCGACACCGTACGCCGAGTGCTCAAGACTTATACCAATACCGATTTCGCCAGCTCCGATATTCGGGTTGCAGCGAGCACCGCGCTCTACGAAAAGGCACCGCTTGATCGCTATGTTTCATCGGCCGCGCGCAAGCTGGATACCGCAGCACGGCTCGCCATCGCCCATGCCTTGAAGGAAGTCGTGCACTCCGATTCTCGCGTCAGTGACCACGAAATCAGCTTCTTCAACAACATCGTGAACGCGCTGGATCTGACTCCCGCCCAACTGATGGGCATCGAGTAATCAGGTAGTCCCCATGCAGGCTCTGGCCGGTCTTCGAATCCTGGACTTTACACAGGTGCTGGCCGGTCCGTTTGCAACACAGCAGCTGGCGGGCCTCGGTGCGCACGTCATCAAGATCGAAACCATCGGTACCGGCGACATGACCCGCGGCGGACTGCTGCGAGACGAACACGGCCAGACCGCACCTTCGTTCACCACCTGCAATATTGGCAAGCACAGTATCGCCATCGATCTGAAAGATCCGCGTGGCGTTGCAATCATCAAACGACTGATCCCCGACTGTGATGTGCTGGTCGAGAATTTCAAGCCAGGGGTCATGGCCCGCTTGGGTTTCGACTATGACGTCGTGCGCGAACTGCGGCCCGACATTATTTACTGTTCGATCTCTGGATATGGTCAAACCGGTCCAGCCGCAGAACAACCGGCTTTTGACGGCGCCATTCAGGCCGCATCTGGAATGATGAGCATCACCGGGCATGCTGAAACCGGCCCGGTTCGTACCGGCTTTTTTGCTGTCGACATGTCAACGGCGTTGAACGCAGCATTTGCCATCAGCGCTGCCTTGTTACGTCGCCAAAGAACTGGTGAAGGGCAACGTCTGGATGTGTCAATGCTGGACACGGCCATGATGATGATCGCTCCACAGATGTCCGCTTATCTGGCGAATGGCATCCTCCCAGACCTGCTCGGCAATCGTTCGCCAACCCGGCAACCTACGGCCAACGTCTTTAGCACCGCCGATGGTTACATTCAGATCGCGGCGCTGAGCGAACGGCATGTACAGGGCCTGTTCGACCTGCTCGGTCTGGCGGAATTTTCCGTCCGCTTCCCCGATACCAAATCACGCATCGCCAACAATCCGCACATTACCGAGGCGCTGAATGCGGCGTTGTCCCAACGCACCACGGCTGCGTGGCAGATTGCCCTGATCAACGCCGGCATACCGGTTGCGCGGGTTCGAAGTCTTGATGCAGTCGCCCTGGATGAACAACTCGCCACCAGATTGTCGATACAGGCCGTGCCGGTCATCAATGGCGAAGTAGCAACAGTAAAAACCGTCGTCGCCAGTCACTGCGCACTCAGCGACTCGCCTACCGTACAAGGCGCCGCACCAGCGCTTGGGGAACACACCAATGAGATCATGCAACTCGCCGGTTATTCCACTGTACAAATCGCCGGCTTGCGAACTGCTGGTGTGATTGCCTGATCAGCGGGCTACAAATCGGCCAACGGAAATCGCCGGATCCATTGCAGCGGGCGATACCACCGCATCGGCGACCAGTTGACCCACCGCCGGCGAAGTCTGAACTCCAAACCCACCCAACCCTGCCAGCCAGAAAAAGCCTTCGGATCTTGGGTCAAAACCAAGGACCGGTCGGCGATCGGGGACAAACGTCCGCAGCCCCGCCCATCGATGCAGCAGACGATCAACGCCTTGTGTCGTCAGGCGATTGAAGTTCTCGACCACCCGAGCCACGTCGAGTTCTTCAGGCTGGGCATCGCAGGCCTCACTCGGCGTTTCATCTTCGGGGCACAACATCAAACCACTCCCTTCCGGTTTGAAATAGAGATCTTCCCGCAGTGTATGGGTGACGGGCCAACCGAAGGACGCAGCATTCGCGGGAATCAGGACGGCGGTTCGGCGCAGCGGTTGCAACGGGATATCACCCAGACCTGCAAGCCGGCCGATCGACGACGCCCAGGCACCCGCAGCGTTGATGACCACTTCGGAAGTCAAGCGCGTTCCGGCATCAACCTGCCATCGATCGTGGACTCGAGCCAGTGCACGAACATCGGCGTTGCAGCGGATTTCGCCTCCGGCATTGAGCAAAGTCCGCCGATAGCCCATGAGCAGTGCGTGCACGTCAATCGAGTACCAGTCGGGATCAAAACAGGCAGCGCTAATCTGTTCTGAACGCAGAACAGGCACCATGGATTGCGCATCGGCAACAGCGATTTCACAAAGTCGCGGACACAAGGGCTGCCAGCGACGCAGAAATTGAGCCATCCGCGGCTCATCGCCCGTTTCAGCGATGGTCAACCCACCACGTGCTTTCAGAAGCGGAACATCCGTGAACTCGGCCGCAGGTGAAAAGAAGAACTCACGACCCGCCACCGTGAGCGCACTGACGACCGGATTTTCATAACCCTCGATATACAACGCCGCCGAGCGACCGCTGCTGTGGTAAGCGGGTTGAGACTCACGCTCCAGCAACAGCACGCGTTTTCGACCGGACAGAAAACTGGCCGCAGCCAACCCCGCTACGCCACCACCAATGATGACGATGTCAAAATCAGTCTGCTGCGCGCACACCAAGCGCCTCCTGGCTATAGGCGCGTCCACCCTTGACCGTCAGTACAACATCATCCAGCGCCGCAATATCGGCCAGCGGATCGCCGTCGATGACTACCAGGTCCGCAACCTTGCCAGCTTCCAGGCTGCCAAGATCATTCTCGACATGCGCGGCGACAGCCGATTGCCAGGTCGCGGCGTGCAGAATCTGGGCCGGGGTGAGCCCGGCGCGCGCGTACAACCGAAGTTCAGCGTGCAACCCTGCGGCATAGGGAACAAATGGCGCGTCAGTCCCGGTGACGACCAGCGCATCACGC
Organism: Gammaproteobacteria bacterium; assembly: GCA_031385325.1. Classification (GTDB taxonomy): domain Bacteria; phylum Pseudomonadota; class Gammaproteobacteria; order Pseudomonadales; family Azotimanducaceae; genus SYFY01. Next base: position 17,049 of record JANNBJ010000043.1, read on the forward strand.
TCAACCAGCTTCCTGAGCAGCGCGCCATTGCCAACGGTAGTCTCACGCGCACCGTTCACGTTCGGAGCAAGGCGGGCTCGATATGCCGCAGCCACACTTTCGCCGTAAAAACTTCTGAACTGATCCGTCGAGAACAGATCCGCGTCTTCTGCCGCAATCACGGCAAAACCTGGCAGTACCATCGTCGGGGTAATACCCATGCCACTGGCAACAAGCAGATCGACGACGTCCTGGTAACTGCGACCAAGCGCGCTCACCTTCGGCGCATAGCCGCGCCGGCTGGTGCCACCAATGTGTTCCACATGATCCGCGCCATAAGCCACCGCGGGATAAAGTTCATGAGACGACACCGGGATGCCCAGTTCTGCATGAGCGAATGATATGACCCGCTTCTGCCAGCGGTCCGGCAACCGAACGTACGTCTTGATGAAGTCATACTGCAGTTCGCGCGCGCGTTGCAGTGCGCGTTCGAGATGCGCATCGCTCGTGATCCCCTCCGCCATGGCGTAAAACACGCGATTGCCATCCGTCAGGTAACCAGTGACGTAGGTTCGAGGCCCGGCACGCCGACCACTGTCCCACGCTTCCTGGCGTTCCTTGGCTACATAGGGGTTTGATCCCGGATCTCGAACCGAGGTGATGCCCCATGCCAACCAGGCACTGCCTTGTCGAGCACTGGTACTGCCCATATGAGCGTGCATCTCGAAAAGGCCAGGGATCACGGCATGCGTTAGTGCATCAACCACACGCTCGCTGCGATCGAGCCGCACCGGCTCCATGGCTTCGATGCGATGTCCAGCAATGACGATATCAACGTTTTCCCGGTAGCGCGCCAAACGACCGTCATACACTCGGCCTGCTCTGAGTACCCACCGGTCGGTCGCTTGTTCAGGCTGGTAGCGAACTGGCGGGGTCACGTCGATCACGGCGCGGCTTGTCACATCCATCAACTTCAGTCGACTGCCCGATGCAAAAACGAGATACCTGCCATTCGCACTGTACGATGGCTGATCCGTCAGCTCGCCGGTTACCGGAACCGGATGTTCCGCAGGCTTTCCCGCAGCACCCAGATCAATCCGCCATAACAATCCATCCTGCACAAAGTTCACGCTATGTCCGTCGGCAGCAATGGACGCATCGAGCAGACTTCGGTCCGCAACCGGCACGATTGATCGTTCCGCACCACTGGTGGTGTCGAGCATGACCAGCTCATAAACACCTTCACGGTAGCGACTGGAGTATGTGCGCAGCCTTGTTGTGAGCACGGTTCGATCATCTTCCGACCAGCTCAATAACTGCGGAGGCATCGGCTTGCCAAGCTCGGTGATCGATCCGTTCTCCAGATTGAGGAGGATCAGTTGAGCAGCCAGCGGACTCCCGGCCACATCGCGGAATACGGCGATGCGTTTGCTGTCGTGAGAGATGGCCGGAAAAGACAGCGTCGTGGCACCTGCCACATCGACCACGGTCTCCTCATCATCATTCAACCTTTTCCTGACCAAAGACTGTCTACCACTTCGATCAGTGACATACAGCAGGGACTGCCCGTCAGGGAGAAACACCGGTGTCTGCTCGGCAGCATCATCGTCGGTCAACTGCTTCAATACCGCGCCTTCCGGTTGCCATAACCAGACATCCCCCAAGGCGGTAAAGGCAATCTGTCCGCCGTCATTGGTTACTGAAGGCGTGACCAGTCCCAACGCTGCTCGTTCGGCAATGGAATCGTGATCCCGGCGCCGCTTTGCATACGGTGCTCGATTCAATCCAACCGAGGCAGAAAACGCGACACGCGTCGTCTTGCCAGTGGCTATTTCCAGGCGCGTGATGCCGCCATCCACGGCATACATCAGTTGGGTGTCATCCAGCCAACCGGCTCGAAACGGAAACACATCGGCGTCGGACGAGGACAAGGAAGAAGTTTCGCCACCACTGGCGCTGGCACGTCGCAGCGTGGTTGAGGTCAATCCTTCCGCGTCGCGCGCCTGAACCTGGTAACTGATCCAGTCACCATCCGGCGACCACGCAAGCCCCGCCACAGTCCCCGGCTCGGTCTCGATCACCCTGACTTTGCCGGACACCAGATCCAGTACCTTGATCTCGGCTGCGGGCTCATCAACAACATAGGCGAGGGACTTACCGTCCTTTGACCAGGCCGGCGAGTGGGCGTTAGCAGCCTCTTGCGTTACCTGTCGAGCGACGCCGTCAGCGCGCTGCCACAACCAGATGTTGTAACCACCGCCGCGGTCGGAGGCAAAGACGATGTCGTCGTTGGGACCTACGTCCGGCTCACGGTCATCCCAAGGATCACTGGTGAGTGCTACCGGTACACCACCGGTTAACTTGAGTTCATAAAGATCCCAGTTACCAGCCCCATAACCCTGAAACACCACGGTTTTCCCGCCATTTCCCAGTGCGGGCTCACGTGCATCCATTCCCGGACCAACCAGCAATGATGTCTCACCACCCGTAAGTGCCGTGCGAAAGAGCAACCCCTGCAGAGCCAGCACCAGAGTGTCCGAGGCCTTGTCAGCCGCGAAGGCAAGATTGGTCCCTTCGTGCAGGACCACCACCTGATCGGGCGTTGTGCCGGTTGGCTCTGCCACGAAACTGTCGGCCTCTTCCACACGCTCACTGCACGCCACCAGCGTAGTCATGAGCAAACCGGCGAGCGCCAGTTGTTTCATGCTGATGCACTTCCGGCAGACAGTTTGTAGGTCACCGTGGCGATCGCCACTTCATTGCCCTGCACATCCCGAACCGTCACTTCACCGGTGCACAGACTGCCACCACGCCGACGCACACGGGCTTCGGCAATCAGATCTTCGGCAACAACCAGACGCAGAAAGTGGATGTCGAACCCGACTGTGGCTCCCCGAGCGTGGGTGGAGAGATCAGCCTTGCTCCAGAACACCGCAGTCGCCGCGATATCGACCAGACCACTGATCGCACCGCCGTGTACACGCCCGATCCCAAGCTCAGGTCGATACGGCAGACGAACCACCACCCGATCCTCACTGACGCTCTCAAGCCTGGTGCCGAGAGTCCGCGCAAATGCATCGTCCTCGGCGATACCGCGGGCTCGCTCGGTCACCTTGGACGGTCAGGCGCGTGATGTGCCGGGATGGCCGTCTGCGCGTTGGCGCCTTCACGAAACGCTTTTAACGCCCGTTCGTTTTCCTGGATCTTGTTCAGCACCGCCTGTCCCGCACGGTCGAAACTATCGCGGTGTTCGATGACATGTTTTTGGGATGATCGATAGGCCGCCAGATAGCCATTGATCTCGGGTATGACATGCCGGGCCACGAGATCCCAACTGCGACGGGTTGCTTCCGGATTCGCCCAGTCGTGCACAAAGCCGATCACGGTCCCAAATCCACCTGTCACTTCCAGCAGCGCCTTGATATTGGCGATCAGATCATCCGGTGTACCAATCACCGCCGCCGATCCTTCCACCCTCGCTGTTTGCGACACCGCATCATCCGGAGTGCGGAACACCTCTGCACCCGGCCGCATCAACGTGCCTACCGTATATTCGTTGTGCCATCGGAACAGGCCCTGCTTTGCTTCCTGGGCAGCCTCTTCGCGGGTTTCGGCGATATGCCAGGACAACAGCACCCGCCAGTTGCGACGATCCATGGTCTTGCCATGTTTGTCCGCCGACTCTTCGGCAAAACTCCACTGGGTTGGCAGAGCCTGCAATCCAGCTGTCGACATCGAACCGATGGAGAGAATGCCGATACCATGTTTGCCCGCCATGGTCATACCCGATGGGCTCACCATCGACGCAACAGCGCAAGGCAACTCCTCCTGCAGTGGCAACAACTGAAGCGCCGCGTCCCGCAGCGTGAACCACTCACACTCATAACTGAATCGTGGTTCTCCAGCGAGCAATCGCCTGATGACACCCAGTGCTTCATCCTGTCGGTCGCGCTGGACCAGCGGGTCAATGCCCAGCGTGTAGGCATCGGAGGGCAGCGCTCCCGGTCCACTGCCAAAGATCGCCCGACCGCCGGACATGTGATCGAGTTGAACCATCCGCTGGGCAACGTTGAACGGGTGGTGATACGGCAGCGAGATCACCCCGGTACCCAGGCGAATGCGATGCGAACGTTCAGCCGCTGCCGCGAGAAACATCTCCGGGGAAGCAATGATCTCCCACCCTGTGGAGTGATGTTCACCGCACCAGAACTCGTCGTACCCTAACTTGTCGAGATGCTCGACCAGATCAAGATCCCGGCGAAACTGCAGCATCGGGTGTTCACCGATTGGATGATGTGGTGCGAGAAACGCACCAAAATTAACGCGTGCCATGCGAGCCCTCCCGAGCCATGCCAGAATTCGTTCTGCATGGAAACACCCGGACTGAGCCGGTGCAACCTTCATCGCTCAGCACGCCACCCAGCCTGATTGTCCGTCGACGGGAGCTATTTACACCATGAAACAGAAGTCGCTGTTGGGCGCCGCTGCGCTGCTGCTTGTCCTGGTCATCTCACAGTTGCTTGATGACCGGCAACCCGCGCAGATCAGCGAAGCTCGGTCGGAACCGGCAACACTGTCTTCTGCACAAAGCGGCAATGCAATGACGATCGACGCCGAGATCATCAAGTCACTGCCAGATGATGCGGATGGCAGCAGGCACCAGCGGTTTCTGATCCGTACCCTCTCCGGACAGCGACTTCTGATCGCGCACAACATCGATCTGGCCCAGCGTGTGGGAGACCTTGTTCCGGGAGAGCCCATACGCATTCGCGGCCAGTTCGAATGGAACGACAGAGGTGGTGTCATGCACTGGACCCACCATGATCCCCGTGGCATTCACGACGATGGCTGGATCGAATACCAGGGCCAGCGATACCAGTAGACTCAGATAGCGCACACCGCGATTGACCCGATGACCGAACACATTTTCTGTGGCGCGATTTAGCTCATCAGCGGACAATCGTTTTTCACGGGAATCTGGGGAGATTGTCCATGCGTACTTTGTTCGCGCTCATGGCGCTGTGTCTGATAACGGCCTGCAACAAAGAAACGGCAGTCGAAGAGCCAGTAGACAACCAGGCTGCCGACTCGATCGCGACCACTGCCGAACCTGCAATCGAGCGCAATCCGGAGCGCAATGCCTACTTCGGCGATCTGCATGTCCACACGATGTATTCCTTCGATGCTTACCTGTTTGGTACACGCACCGGTCCCGATGATGCGTACGCCTTTGCAAAAGGCGAGACCATCAAACACGCCTCGGGTTCCGACATGAAGATCTCCACACCGCTGGATTTCGAAGCCGTAACCGACCATGGAACCTACCTCGGCATGGTCCCGGCCATGTTTGATCCGGCGTCCACTGTCTTCAATCACCCGATTGCCGCGCGGTTACGTGAATCCACCAAGAAAAGAGACCGCACAGCCTTTCGAGAGATGCTGCCGTACATCGGCGGCCAGGTGGAAAAGGATGATCTGCTCGACAAGAACATCGTTCGTAACACATGGCAGGACATCGTCGCATCGGCCGAACGAAACAATGAACCCGGCAAGTTCACCGCGTTCATTGGCTACGAATACACCGCATCGGGCCCACAATTCGAGAATCTGCACCGCAACGTTATTTTTCAGGGCTCGGCTCACCCGGATATCCCGTTCACACGTCTCGACTCCGGCAACCCCGAAGACCTCTGGGACTGGATGGACGATCTGCGCAAACAGAACATCGAAGCACTGGCCATTCCCCATAATTCAAATGGCAGCAACGGCTGGATGTTCCAGGATGCGACCTACGCAGGCGAATCCCTCGATAGCACTTACGCAGATCAGCGCATGCGCAACGAACCGCTGGTCGAAGTGACGCAGGTCAAAGGTACTTCGGAGACTCACCCGTTGCTGTCGCCAAACGATGAATGGGCCAATTTCGAGATCATGCCGCAAAGAGTTGCCAGCGATCTGCCCAGTCAGGCACCCGGCAGCTACGTACGTGATGCCTACCTGCGTGGTCTGGTCATGGAAGCGACCAAGGGTTTCAACCCCTATCGTTTCGGACTGATCGGTTCGAGTGATACCCACAATTCGGCCGGTTCCTTCGATGAAAACAACTACTGGAGCAAAACCGGCTTGCTGGATATCACGCCCCAGCAGCGAGGTTCTGTTCCGCTCGCCACACCTGGCCCAGACGGGAAAGCTTATGCCTCGCCAGCCGCCCAATACTGGGGAGCTTCAGGCCTTGCCGGCGTCTGGGCAGAAGCGAACACACGCGATGATCTCTACGCCGCCATGCGTCGCAAGGAAACGTTTGGAACGAGTGGCACCCACATCAAGGTTCGTTTTTTCGCCGGGCATGATTTGCCTGGAGACATGACCACCCGCGCTGACGCCTTAGAACAAGCCTACGAACACGGTGTCGCGATGGGCTCCGATCTCCTCGCAGGCAGGAGCCCAGTCGAGAAACCCGTTGCACCCTCGTTTTTCACGTGGGCAAGCCGGGACGCCAACAGCCGTCCGCTGCAACGCATCCAGATCATCAAGGGTTGGGTTGAAGACGGATCTGCACAGGAGAAGATCTTTGATGTGGCCTGCGCAGCTGGCGCTGTGGTTGATCCGAGCACCCAGCGTTGCCCCGACAACGGCGCGAAAGTCGATCTGGACACGTGTGCAACCAACGACGAAACCGGTGCCGCCGAATTGAAAGCGCACTGGACTGACCCTGAATTCAATGCAGACCAGCGCGCCTTCTACTACGTTCGCGTGCTCGAAAATCCCACCTGCCGCTGGTCAACATGGGATGCTATTCGTGCTGGCGTGAAGCCTCGGCCCGACATGCAGGCAACCATTCAGGATCGTGCATGGTCATCGCCGATCTGGTATGTGCCGATCAAGGCAGGGTGACCTGCACGGAGGGACTGGCCGCGTCACGAACACGTCACGGAGCTACGTTTGAATCCGTTGACAACTTCAACGCACCGGTCGATCTTGCATGATCACACGTCGACGTACCCTGCAGTCTGTGCTGGCATCACTGCCAGCATTCACTCTTTCGATCAGTCCTTCACAAGCTTCCATCAACGGCGCATTCCAGCACGGCGTGGCCAGTGGCGATCCCGGACCTGACAGTATCGTTCTGTGGACACGATTGACAAGCAGTCAACCGCACGCAGACGTGAGCTGGGAAGTCGCGCGGAGCAACGACTTTCGGACCACTCTCACCAGTGGATCGATCACAACCACTGCGGAGCGTGACTACACGGTCAAGGTAGTAGCCTCGGGTCTGCCCTCAGGAGTGCGACTCTTCTATCGCTTTCGTCACGATGGTGCCAACTCCCAGATCGGCCGAACAAGAACACTGCCCACAGGCTCGCTCGACCGGCTGGGCATCGCCCTTGTCTCCTGCGCAAACCATGCCTTTGGATACTTCAACGCCTACGATGCCATCGCCCGCGACCCAGCGATCGACTACGTTCTTCACACCGGGGACTATCTGTACGAACATGGAGCAGAAGGCTGGGGTAGCGAAACAGCCATTCGACTGCAACGGCAACACCAGCCACCGCACGAGATCGTCACGCTGGCGGACTACCGTATGCGACATGCGCAGTACAAGCGCGACTTCGCGGCTCAAGCAATGCACGCAGCTCACCCGTTCATCGCCCTCTGGGATGACCACGAGAGCGCCAACAATCCATGGACGGCCGGCGCCCAGAATCACCAGCCGACGACCGAAGGCGACTGGGCAACACGACGCGATGGCGCCATTCGTGCCTATTACGAGTGGATGCCGGTACGCGATCCCGCGCCTGGCGCCGATCCGAAGGAGTTCTGGCGCGTCTATCGATTTGGCGCCCTGGCGACGCTGGTCACACTGGAGACACGACATACCGCGCGCAGCCAACAGGTTGACTACGCCGACTACCAGTCGATCATCCGGGACAACGAATCACGCAATCAGTTCATGTCCGAGGTGCTGGGTGCTCCACGACGAGCCATGCTATCCACTGCCATGGAAGACGTCGTTGCACAGGCACTTTCCAGTTCCGTCGCTGCTGGCGAACCGTGGCGATTGATTGGCAACGCAGTGCCCATGGCGCGGATGCCGGTTCCGGATCTGGAAGCTGCCGGAGCCCTGCCTGCGTCGTTAACCCCCGACGCTGCCAAAGAGTTGCGCTGGAAAGGTCGCTGGCAACTCCCCTTCTACACCGACACCTGGGATGGCTACCCCTGGGCACGGCAACGCTTTTACCAAGCGTGTCGAGAAGCCGGTGCACAAGACCTGATGGTACTGACTGGTGACAGCCACAGCTTCTGGGCCAATCGACTGACTTGTGATGAGGGCCGACCCATGGGACTCGAGATCGGCACTGCAGGCATCACCTCGCCCGGTGATTTCATCGACAGTGGATTCGATTCAGGCACAGCCGCTCGTCTGGATCAGATCTTTGCGGATCGGCTTGATGAAGTCCTGTGGACTGACAATCTGCATCAGGGGTACGTGCGGGTTGTCTTGTACCCCAATCAGGCCACCGCCGAATTCATCGCGGTGAGTACCATTGAACGGCCGGAGTACTCCACAACTGTGCTGAAGACTTTCCGGATCGAACGGCGCGGTGACTCAATTGACTACCTTGCCTGATTCAGCGGACGTTGAACCACCAGAATTCCCTGTTGGCATCGCTCGTGTTTGAGTATGTGCAAGTTCGCCTCGATGAACCTTCAAGCCGAGGTGTGTGCTCAGGAACTCGGCCATGGCCGCATAAAACGCACGTCGCTGCGTACCGCCGCTCAGGAAGTGATCGCCACCTGGTTGTTCAATGTACTTGAATGACTTGTCGACCAGCTTTAACTGATCGGCCATCTCGCGCGAGTGTTCTACATCCACTACAGTGTCCTGATCACCGTGGACCAGCAGAACCGGAACCGAAAATGCTGCGGCGTGTCGATACGGCGAATTGGCCCGCAGATCATCCCCGCTCTGGATGCGATCCCGATTCCGGGTGACCAGATCGAAGTCCTGGATACGCCTGACGAGCCGATCCAAATCTGAGATACCGGCCAGACTGACAACACAACGCACACGATCGGCATACTTGTACGCTGAGACCAGCGCCGTGAACCCGCCATAACTTGCGCCAACGATACAGATACGATCGGGATCCGTGATGCCTTCCCTGACCATCCAGTCGATACCATCGACCAGATCTTCCTGCATACGTTTACCCCATTGTCGATAACCCGCCTGCATGAACAGCTCGCCATAGCCCACGGAGCCTCTGAAATTCGGCTTGAGTACGGCGATGCCAAGATCATTCAGATACTGCACCCAGGGATCGAATCGCGCCGAGTCACGGTCGTACGGACCGCCATGCGGCAACACGACAGTCGGGAGTCGCTGCCCTGGTGCGTGCTTCGGAACAGCCAGATAGCCCGGAATGCGGGATCCATCACGGCTGGGATACTCAACCGGAACGATGTCAACGACAGCGTCATCGGTCAGAGTCGGATAATCACGACCAACCTCAATCATCTTGCCTGCGGCTCGATCAACCAGGAAATAGCCTGGCGAAATTCCACCGTACGCGTGGAACAGAAAGAGCTTGTAGTCGTCATCGACACTGATCAGCTGATGATGTTTGCCAGGCACATGACGCTCAAGACTTCGAAACAACGTGGCCAGTTCCTGATCAAACCAGACCGTGTGCGGGTGGTGTCGCATATAACGAACACCCACCGGTTCGCCGGTCTCAGGATGCTGTACCAGACTACCGAACACATCGAAATCCGGATCGGTGTGGATCGTGCCCAGCACCGCACCATCGCTGTACCGCACACGATAGATGCCATGTCGGTCACTGCCGTCGGTCATGTTCATGAAAATCTGCTGACCATCGAGACTGAAGCCGAGCGGCACCGGAGGAATTTCACTGCTGAATGCTTCACCGGCATACGCCGCAGGCATCGATTTCATCCTGAACACGACCGGTGTCGCCTGGTCACGAAAGCCGACCCCCAGACGAACATTGCCGTTGAAGTCGGCGTACCACTGACGGATCTGCGATCGTGCACGACGCACTCGAACCAGCGAATTGTCATAGATATCGAGTCGATACACCGATGGCCGATTGGGGTTCTGACGATTGAGCTGAACCAGAATGTGCGCCGGATCTTCGGGTAACCAGGAGATCACCCGATCCTGGATCTGCGGGCTGAACGATGGCACGCGACCAACCATGTTGCGAGGTTTGGGAATCAATGGCAGTAGATCACTGCCGTCCAGATCCACCGCCAACATCCGCGTGGCAGTGACAATACCTACCCGAGGCATCGGGCTGCTGGTTCTGGTGGAACAGACGATCCGTTCATTGTTCGCCCAGCGACACCAGTTAAGGAGTCCTTGTTCGGGTGTGGTCGACAGAATCACGCGACGTTCACCAGTACCAACATGCTCAACCGCAAGGTCATAAGCTTCGCCGTTGCTCTGCAGCAACAGCAGATGACCGCCATCCGGTGACAGGCTTGCGTCGTCGAGAGTCGGCAATTCACCAAGACCCGTGGCCAGAGCTCCGTGCATCCAGAGACAGAACATGAGCCCAGATAATCGCGACATACCCAGCCCCCTGTGAATTGGCTTCGCGCAGGAAAAATGATGGTGCATCCCCGCAACACGACGGCCGCTCGAATTCATCAGATCTTCCCCTGTCGACAACTCGACAAGCCAGCTTCGGCTAGGCTTAATGACGAATCCTAACAGTCCAGGAATTTTTCGAACGCCATGGCCGACGCCACCCATCACCGCCTGATCGTACTGGGCTCTGGCCCGGCTGGATACACCGCCGCGTTATACGCCGCTCGAGCCAACCTTCGTCCGGTGCTGATTACTGGTGTAGAAGTCGGCGGTCAGTTGACTACCACCACCGAAGTGGAAAACTGGCCTGGCGGTCATGCCCACCTCCAGGGGCCGGAATTGATGCAGCAGATGGCCGAACATGTTGCCCGGTTTGATGCATCGATCCTGAACGATCACATTCACACAGCCCAGCTCTCGAAAGACCCGCGCAAGACTCCGCACCGACTGGATGGTGATCAAGGCACTTACACCTGCGATGCACTCATCATCGCAACCGGTGCCTCAGCCCGATATCTGGGATTGCCGTCGGAAGAAGCCTTCAAGGGCAAAGGAGTCAGCGCCTGTGCAACCTGCGACGGGTTTTTCTATCGCAAGCAGGAAGTGGCAGTGGTCGGTGGCGGGAACACGGCAGTGGAAGAAGCCCTGTATCTGTCGAACATAGCCAGCAAAGTCTACTTCGTACATCGGCGAGATACGCTGCGGTCCGAGAAAATCCTGCAGGATCGGCTCTTCGCCCGTGACAACGTCGAGTTTGTCTGGAATCACCAACTGGATGAAGTTCTCGGTACCAAGCTGGGTGTCAACGGCATGCGTGTGCGCGCCAACGCAGGCTCCATTCGCGAGATACCGCTGAGCGGTATTTTCATCGCCATCGGCCACACACCGAATACCGGCATCTTCACCGACCAGCTGGAGATGGCCAACGGTTACCTGAAGGTGCGCAGTGGTATCGAGGGCAACGCAACCGCAACCAATCTGCCAGGTGTCTTTGCAGCCGGGGACGTGGCCGATCATGTCTATCGGCAAGCCATCACGTCAGCGGGATTTGGGTGTATGGCCGCGCTGGATGCAGAAAAATACCTGGATGCACTGGATTCATAGCGCGGGCTTTGGTGGCAACTCGCGCTGCCGCGACCGGTACACGAACCAGCAGCTTGTCAGTCCGTCGGAACCCGCCTAAAACGGCACGCCCACAGCTTCACACAGGAAGCGCATGAACGGCGTCGCCGTTCGAAATCGGGTGGCGACGAGATCAACAAAATCCTTGCGATGGATGTCCGCTGCGGACAGTTCGCAGCTGGCAATGAAGTCCTTGCGCTTGATGTCATCAATGCCAGGCGTGGATTCGTCATAACCTTTGGGCGGACGACGCAGCGACTCTCCACCGAGTTTGAATTGCTCAGTGAATGCTGCTTGATCACGCACCTTTTTCCACGCCGCCGGTTGTTCGGCAATACGCCTTCTGATGGCTGCCAGTGGCTCCGCCTCCGGATTCCAGAGACCAACACCGACAAAACACTCGGCAGGCTCAATGTGCAGGTAGTACCCGGGAGCATGGACGTCCTTACCCAGAGCGTGCCGAAACTGAATGCCGATGTTGGTTTTGTACGGGGTCTTGTCACGACTGAAGCGCGTGTCCTTGTACACGCGCATCAGCGAACCACCAACCTTTTTTGGCGCAGCGACGAAGTGATCTGACAGTTTCGCCAGGGGGGGCGACATCGCTGTTATGAAATCCAGCGCCGGCTCACGCACCAAGGCCTCATACCGTGCCTTGTTTTCTTCGAACCACTCTCGTTCGTTACTGGCGCGCAGTTCTTCGAGGAACTGCAGCGTGGTGCTCGGAAACCCAACAAACGCGGGCATGAATCGCGACTCCCATGTGAGGCGGAACCGGCCCCGGTGTTCAGCGCCAGTGATTGCTGTGCTTACAGACGCCGCTTCGGGAAGCTCTGCTTGCTCAGGATTACCCTAACTGCGCGTCAAAGCCTCTATCACCTGACCGACGATCTGCTCGGCCTTGGTACGCATCTCGGCATCGGTTGCATCCTGTATCGGATGCGCCACAAACACGCACCTTGCATCCTGCATTCCCAACGCCTTGGCCTGCGTTGCCGCGGCGTCCTTGAACTCACTCGAAGCGATCGAGACCGCGGGCACACCCTGAATCTCGAACCATACCGTGTCATGCAAACTGCACGTGGTACAGGAACCTCAGTCGGCTAACGCTTCAATCACAAAATCGCTGTTCTGCCTGATTTCCGCGCGCAGACTGTCTGGACACGGTTTGGTGAATGTCGGTTTTGCATAGCGTTGAAACGTCACCGCCGGATGCTGCGCGATCAGCAACTCCTGAATACGGTCGATCAGCACGTTGCCCCGTGGCTTGGAGATGTCGAGGAACGACACCCGGCCCTTGAGTTCACCCGAGCGCGGCGTCAGTTGCCGGGCAACCGGCACCCGCTCGTCGGTGGGATCGAGAATTACAGACATAACCCATCCTCCTTTCAAATTACCCTGTCTAACTTTCATGCTCACTGGCAGCAGATCATCGCTTCAGATCCACGGATCAATGGCCCTGGATACCGGCACCGATCCAATCGCGCCAGTCGCCCAACCGTGAAATGCGCCGGAGAATTTTCCAGCCTCTGAGCCTGCGACCACGATCAGAATGTCTTCCGGCTTCCGAAACTTGGGCATCTTGCGCGCCAGTTCTTCACTCGACTTGCCGGCCGCGAAAGCAGGCTTGAGCCCGGTACCGGAAATCTCGTTCGCCATCAGTTCGGAAATCGATCTGGCCGACACTTCCTGGATCCGCTGCCTGATGTCTGCTTTCGTATAACCATCGCGGTGCAGTGTGTCGACATGTTCGGGCACGATGACCAGCAGCGTGTCCGTCGCATAGTGTTGTTTCACACCAAAAATTGCCTCAAGTGCCAGCCCGAACGACCCAGCAAGCTGGGCTGCGGTGCGAGAGTCCTGGTCCACCATCAGAACCGGACCGCTCGACGCGGTGTACGCCGTCACGACGGATTCTTCGGCTCTGAAACCGCGTTCAACATGCAGCGGCGACCACGGACTGCGCTCCTCCCACTCGGCAAAACACATCGTGATCTTCAGCGGGCTGCCAAGTGTGGATCGTTCGGTCCCACCCGGCCTCGCACCGCCGATATTCCTGACCAGCAGACGCACGGCTCGACCGATTGTGGCGTTTGCTCGATTGCCCTGCCCCAGGGCGCCAAGTTTCATGTTCATGCCCAGCCGATGACGTATCGGCCCGTTGACCACCAGGACCGGGCTCGCCCCCATGGTGGTCGCCATCACCCCGTGAATGTTGTATTCATCGGTACAAATCGCTTCAACGGCGGCCAGCACTACCGGCAGATATTCCGGTTTGCAACCCGCCATCACGGCATTGATCGCGACTTTTTCTACCGTCGCAGCGCCCATGTTCGGGGGCACCACGGCAACAACTTCCTGTGGGTCACGAGAGGTTCCGGCGAGCATGCGGATCACCCGCTCAGGTGTTGGCGGCACCAGCGGCAAACCATCACTGAAACCCTGATCGAACATGAATTCGAATTCATCATCGAATTGTCCGACCTCGATCTTGCGTGCACGCAGAGGACTGTTTTCTGCTTCCGCGCGTAATCGATCAGCAATCACGGGGTCGGCTGACATCGAACCACAGCCGGGCCGCCAGGCTGGCATGGCAGACCAGCCTACAGGCGGCGGTGTAGCGCCCAGTTTCGTGGCGAGATCTTCAACCAGTGCCTGCCACTCGGCCCGCACGAAACCTACCAGCTGGATATTTTCGCGACCGTCAGCATCGGCATGAATCAGGGTCGGGACAGTCTCGATGTCGTAAGCGAAGGACACCTTCAATGTGCTGTCATCCAGCAGCGGCAAACCATACTCGGCAGCCAGCAATCGATTGCCATCACGATGCTGGCCGATCACATGAATATCGATGGCATCACTGAACGCGGCCTGCAGCGCCACGAGGACCGGCATGACCTCACGGCAGGTCGGACAGTCTTCTTTGACAAAAGCGAGCAGTGACGGCCTGCGGCCGGGAAAGGATACGGACTGGTCGACGTCCGTTACGGGAAGGGCAAACGGTGTGAGTGTACGCATGTCTTGAGTTTACACATTGCGGTGTAGTGTTGGCTGTAGTTTTGCTTCATATCACCATCCTTTGGTATGGTGGAGTCGGGGTACAGGACACAGCACACTGGTTTTCGGCCAGTGATGCGCAGTGACCATAACGCAGCGATACAGCAGCGAGAACTATCAGGTGCAGCAGGTCAAACGCGAGCCACCGCTAGAGCGGAAATCACAGGAGCCGAAAAGCCCCCAATGGTTTCTGATCTCGGAAGACCACAGCCTTTCCTTGCGCCTCGTGTCGGGCGCCATTCTCTGTGAAGGAGATGATGGCGAATTGGTGGTCTCTGCACAGGATGCTGCACACGCCGCCCGGTTCGATATCATCGAAGACGAACTCTGGCTGTCGTGTATGTCCGGCAAGGTCAGGGCCGATGGCCATTTGATCGCGCATCATCGAAGGGTCGAATCTGGTGCCCAGTTACAGATCGGCATCACCCGCTATTTTGTCGCCGATGCCATCAACGAAGTCATGCCGGAAATTCCGGTCTTGCAGAATCGACTGGAAGCCACAGATAACCGATTGCCCAAGCCTGGTGGCCGCCATTTCCCGGTGTTCTACGAAGGTCCGCTCGAGATCGAAGAAATCATCATTTCTGAAGCCGTCAGCCTGGACGCTTTCCAGGAAGACGCGTCTCCCATACCAACCGTACCAACCGAGCCCGCACATCCCGTCCCACTTTCAACTAACGAACCTCGCCAATCACAACAAACATCCGCTCGTTCGACCGGGACCGCCAGAAGCCGTCTGTTAACGGCACCAGCGATCATTGGGTTGGGTGCAGCCCTTGCTTATGCCGGTTACCAGATCGCCACTCGCGATAGCGTGAGTCACCTCGTCGCTGGAATAACGCTCGCAAGCCAGGATCAAGCTCCCAAGGAAACTGACAACACCCCGCACTCGGACGCAACGATTTCAACGTTTGCGAAAGGACCTGACGATTCCATCCAGACTGAATTCTCGCACCTCGCGTGGGTAGACGAGATCACAACTACCAATCATGAGCGAATCCTGACACTGACCAAAACACTCGGGGAGCAACTGTCAGAACCCGAAAACCGCGCTGGTCTGGAGCGGTACACGGAGCGCTTGCTTGAGATCAGCGATCCCGATCAGCTGGAGTTGCTGGTCCTGTCGTTCGGTCAGGCCTTGAGCGACCAGCCGCAGTGGCGTGATCTACTTGGACGGCTGGAAACACGGGTGATCGACTTGGCGAAGGTCGCTGCGGCTGACAAAAAACCAGCAGAAACTCAACTGACCAACTCATAAGCCACTGAATTGATGTCCGTTTCTTTTCGCCCTGAAAAGCGACTCAGGTCGCTGATCAGCCAATACCCGGCAAATTAGTGCTGGACTTCCATACAGCTGCGACTAGACTCCTCCCCGCTATGAAACGATCCATGCAATATTTTTGGTCCAACTGCCACCGTGCCACCCCGTGCACAGCGGCAGTGCCGCTGCAGTCCGCGATTAAATCCGCGGACGCCGTGCGGACCCCAGTGTAAAGAGTTGCATCGTTGTCTCCCGGTGCAGCGCCGGTGAGATGACTTCTTCCCCCTCCCCCGAATCTCTCACCAGCGTTCACCGGGCATAGCGCCAACCGGTTGTCGAGAACAACCATATTCGGCCTTCGGGCCAGACGGTAATTTTGGAAGGAGACCCCAAATGGAATGGGTATTCGCTTTAATCGCCACGTCACTCGCAGTGGGCTATGCCGTATTGCTGGGTCGTGGCATCGAACGTCGTCAGCGCTGGGCGCTGGAAGTGGCACGAGCCATGGGTGGTCTCGACGCATGCGCTGCAGAGCGTTTGTTTCGCGACCAGTCTGTGGTTCATGCAGCTGCAGAAGCCGTGGATGATGAGTCCACGGCCGCTGCGGTTGATCGGCTCGCCGCCTGAGTGTTCAATCGAACGGTCAACAACAAGGTCAACAGAAAGGTCACACAATGACCAATCCAGTTGATCCACGTCCAACGGCCCGGATGATGTTGCTGGTCTGATCTTCACAAGGTCGTCCCGGCAACATCACTTTTCCCACCCTTCTTTTTTTTCCACCTTCGACATTCAATCGGCAGTCAAGCCACCCCGGCTTCTCATTCGTTTCGCAGAAATTCCTGATGGCCCTGTGCCCCTTGCCTCGGTAGGATGCCGACCTCGCCGGGAGGACACATGATCAATCAGAACGAACAACCACCAACGTTGTTCAGCGCCGCCACTCGCAGGTACGTCCTGAGTATTCTGGTCATTGTCTACACATTCAATTTCATCGACAGACAGATCCTCTCGATTCTGCTTGAACCCATCAAAAACGATCTGCAGGTAAGTGACACCGCGTTAGGCGCGCTGTCGGGGTTTGCCTTCGCGTTGTTTTACGCAACGCTCGGCATTCCCATCGCTCGTCTGGCTGATCGCAGCAGCCGACGCAATCTGATTGCCGGCGCCTTGACCATCTGGAGCGCCATGACCGCGTTCTCGGGGCTTGCTCAGAACTACTGGCAACTCCTGGCCGCACGAATCGGCGTTGGTGTGGGTGAAGCTGGCTGCAGTCCACCGGCCCACTCGATGATTGCTGACTATTACCCCGCCCACCAACGCGCGACGGCACTGGGAATCTACGCCCTGGGAATTCCAGTCGGCATCCTGTTCGGTTTCATCGCTGGCGGCTGGATCGAACAGTTTTTTGGTTGGCGCGTAGCGTTTTTTGTCGTCGGAATCCCAGGGTTGGCTCTCGCCATCATTTTCCGCCTGACCGTGCGCGAACCCCCACGCGGGCTGGCTGAGGGCCGTGTGATCACTGCCCAACAGCCTTCGATCACCGAGACCTTCGGCTATCTCTGGGCCAAAAAGTCGTTTCGCCATCTGGCGATTGGCGGCGCTCTGACCGCATTTGTCGGTTATGGTCTGACGACCTGGGCACCCTCATTCCTGAGTCGTTCGCACGGAATGGAATCCGGAGAAATCGGTACCTGGCTGGGCCTGATTCTTGGTATTCCAGGTGGCATCGGGATCGTCCTGGGCGGTTTTCTGGCCGATAAGTTCGGCAGTCGGGATACCCGCTGGTTCCTGTGGATCGTCTCAGTCGCCCTCGTCGTGTCAACGCCCTTTGCGGTCGCGGTGTATCTGTCCCCGACTGCCACCGGAGCGCTGGTCTTCCTGATGTTGCCGGTGTTATTGGGCAACTTTTATCAGGCGACCACCTTTTCCCAGACTCAAGGGCTGGTTCCGCTGGGCATGCGCGCCGTCGCGGCCGCTGTTCTCCTGTTCATCATCAACATCGTCGGTCTTGGCCTGGGACCACAGGCTGTCGGCATCGTCAGCGACTTGCTCAAACCCGAGTATGGCGACGACTCGGTGCGGTACGCGCTGATGATCTTCTCGCTCGTCAATCTGTGGAGTGCCTGGCACTACTACATCGCCGGCAAGTATCTGAAGGACGAACTCGTCACCGCGGATTGATCAGGAGCATCAAGATTCTGTCGGCAATGTGATTGGTGCCTGGTGACTGTACCGTCTGGATGGTACAGTTCCTTCATGAGCACTCCCGTCCCCACCCGTCAGAAGATCCTTGAAACTGCCGTCACCATCGTTGACAGCAATGGCGCAGCCCATCTGACTATCGATGCTGTCGCCGCCGCCGCCGGCCTGTCCAAGGGCGGTGTGCTGTATCACTTCCCATCCAAACGCGCGCTACTCGAAGCCATGCTTTCGCTGCTGATGGAGACATCGGCACAGCGCATCCAGAAACGGCGTGAGGAATCCGCGGCCGAGGAACAGCCCACCATCGGACCGATGATCCAGGCTGAATTGGAACAACAGCCAAAACAACGCGCCATGGCATTGGCCATCCTCGCTGCAGCCGCCGAAGATCCGTCGCTCCTCAATCCGGCAAAAACTTATATCGCCGATCGATTCCGCGAGGCGGGTAGCGACACAACGGACCCTCAACTGGCCCACGTTCTGCTGTTGGCTGCGGAAGGTCTGCGATTTCTCGACATGCTGAACCTGCTCCCCGAGGATATTGCAAACCGCGAGCAAATTTTTGACCGCCTGTTGCAACTGTCCCGGGATCTGCCGCGATGATGGCTCGACGCACATCCCTTCTGCTGATGTTCCTCGCCGGCCTTTCCGGATGCACGAAGGAAGTGCCACCGGAAGTTGTTGACCAGGCAGTCAGGCCAGCGCACGTGCTGCAGATCAGCACCTCGGTTGGAGAACGCGCCTACGAGTTTGTCGGTCGGGTCGAAGCCGCCCAGATGATTGATCTGAAGTTTGAAGTGGGCGGCAGGATCACTCATCTCGCCGCTCGCGAGGGTGAAACGATCCAGACCGGAACACTGGTTGCAGCCCTTGATCCGCGCGAATTCGACCTGGCAGTACGAGAAGCGCAGGTGCAGAAACAACTCGCCGCACAGGATCTTGAACGCAAGCGTGCACTGCTGACCAAGCGAGTTGTATCGCAGTCCATTGTCGACGATGCAAAAGCCCTGTTTGATCTGCGCCAGGTGCATCTGGAACAAGCGCGCAAACGTCTGACCGAAACGGAAATCCATGCACCCTTCGCGGCCTATGTCGTCCAGCGTTACGTCGACAACTCCGTTGTGGTTCAACCTGGGGATCCAGTTGCTCGATTGTCAGACCTTGGCGAACTGGTCATCGCAGTGAGCATTCCCGAACTGCTGTTTGCCACCGTGAAGACGTCCGATGTTCACTCGATCACGGCCACCTTTCCCTTTATCCCCAACGAAGTATTTCCGCTGCAGTATCGGGAAAACCGTGGTGAGGCCGACGCGGTTGCACAAACGTACGACGTGACGCTGACCATGCCACCACCCAAACAATGGAACATCCTGCCTGGAATGACCGCGTCCGTCCGGCTTGTGCTGGAAGGTGAAACCGCAGCCGCGCAGATACTGGTTCCTGCATCGGCATTGACCAGCACTGCCGATGGCGCAACGGCAGTCTGGGTGTTCGACCCGGAGACTGAACTGGTCGCGCAGCGACTGGTGCTCGTCGTCCCTCAAGCTGCCGGGCAATACCAGGTGATGAGCGGCCTCGCCGATGGCGAGTGGATCATTGCCATGGGTGCACACCAGTTGCAGCCCGGCATGCGTGTCAAACCACTGCGCAAGTCCTGAAGCATCCCGCGCCATGGGCAACATCGCCACCTTCTCCATCAATCGACCGTTGTACACATGGATGCTGATGCTCGTCTGTGTGTTCGGTGGCTGGTGGGGAATCAACACTGTCGGTCGACTTGAAGATCCTGCATTCCCCGTCAAGCAGGCCTACATCATCACGAGTTACCCCGGTGCTTCCGCAGTAGAAGTCGAACAGGAAATCACCGATACCATCGAAGCTTCGCTGCAGGAGTTGCCTTATCTCGATCATATGATGTCGAAGTCAGTGCCGGGACGTTCCGAGATCCAGATCGAAATCATTGAGTCGATCAGCGGTGAGGAGATTCGCCAGATCTGGGATGAGGTGCGTCGACGCGTTGCTGAAGCTGCCGCTCGACTACCACCCGGCGCGGCGACACCCTATGTCGAAGATGACTTCGGTGACGTGTATGGAATGCTCTACGCGGTCACGGTTGAAGGTTACGCGCCTGATGTCATCGCCGACGTTGCGCGGCAGATGAGCAATTCGCTGACACAGTTGGACGGCGTCGCCAAGGTGGCCACTGCGGGTGAGCCACGGGAAGGACTGTTTGTCGAAATTGCGAACGAAAAACTGGTGCGTCTCGGTCTGCCGCTCGATGCGCTTCTGGCCAGCGTTGGCGCGGAAAACCGCGTGGTTACTGCGGGATCTGAAATACACGGTGGTCGACGCCTGAGAATCGCACCCGATCTCGCCTTCGACAGTGTTGAAGCGGTATCCGACATGCGAATCGGCAAGCCCGGCTCCACGGAAATATTCCGTCTGGGTGATATCGCAAACATCTCCCGGCAGCCACTGGAGGAGCAGTTCCACATCATCCGCCACAACGGCGTTTCGGCGATCACGATCGGTGTCTCGGTAGTGGCTGAACAAAACGTGGTCGAAGTCGGTGAACGGGTCGACTCAAGCATCAAGGAACTCGCTGCCAACCTGCCACTGGGTATGGAGATCATCCCGATTTACCGGCAACACGTTGCCGTAAGGGATTCCATAGAGGCCTTTCTCTACAACCTTGCTGCGTCCGTGTTCACGGTGTTTGCCGCCTTGTTCATCTTCATGGGTTGGCGGGCCGGGATCGTGGTTGGTGCGGTACTGTTGTTCACTGTGCTGGGTACATTGTGTGTCATGGCTTTGTGCAATATCGAATTGCAGCGCATCTCGTTGGGCGCGTTGATGATCGCCATGGGGATGCTGGTGGACAACGCGATCGTCATCGCTGAAGGCATGGTCGTTGGGGTTGCTCTTGGTCGCAGTCCAGCCGACGCTGCAGCGCAGTCCGTACATCGCACTCAATTTCCACTGTTGGGTGCGACGCTGATCGGCATCATCGCTTTTGCTCCAATCGGATTGTCTGACGACAACTCAGGCTATTTCCTGCGCTCCTTGTTCCAGGTGGTGGCCATATCCTTGTTCCTGAGCTGGATTCTCGCCATTACTGTCGTGCCGCTCCTGGGCAAGTATCTGCTCATCGACAAGACGGCCAACGTGGATGGCGCCGCCGAAGATTCGATTTACCAGGGCAGGAGTTATGCGCCTTACCGCTGGCTGCTGGCGCTGGGACTGCGTCGTGCCTGGACTACGACGGTCATAATCGTCGGCATTACCGTGACCTGCCTGTGGGCCGCCCAATTCATGAAGCCGGGTTTCTTCCCGACCACAAACACACCGTTGTTCTACGTCGACGTGCAACTGCCCCAGGGCGCCGACATCCTGACCACCCAAAGCCTTGTTGCAGACATGGAAAAGACCGTGCTGGCAGACCCCGGAGTCACTGCTGTCAGCAGCTTCATTGGCCGAGGCGCGTCCCGTTTTACAGCAACCTTTCGTCCGGAGCAGCCAAACCCCGCCTATACACAACTGGTCGTCCGAGTTGGTGATGTCTCGCAGATGCCTGCCATCATGCTTCGACTGAGTGCAACGTTTGCGGCTGCAGCGACTCCGGCAGACATACAGTTCTATCGCATGGAGTTTTCACCCAGCGGGAATTCCAAGATCGAAGCGAGATTCTCAGGGGACGATCCGGTCGTACTGCGACGACTGGCCAACGAAACCCTGGCGGTGTACCTCAAACACGATCTCATCGATCGCAAGGTCAACTGGCGACAATCCACCCTGGACCTGGTGCCTGATTTCGACCCCGTGCAGGCCAGGCGCGCCGGTATTTCCCGTCAGGACGTCTATTCCACCCTGGCGTATGCCACATCGGGTGTGTCCATTGGCTTGTACCGGGACAATGAAAAACTGGTGCCCATCGTTGCACGCGCGCCGCTGCAAGAGCGCGGCGATATCACGAAACTGGCTGAGCGCCTGGTCTGGAGCACCGCTCAACAACAGTTCGTCCCCATGTCACAGGTGGTGCAGAAATTCGAAGTGCGCGCGAGCGATGATCTGATCTGGCGACGTGATCGCGTACGCACCATCAACGTACTCGCCAATCCGCCGCCTGGGCTGAATGCAACTTACGTCTTCAATGCGTTTCGCTCCGAAGTCGAGGCGATCACCTTGCCACATGGATATCGCATGGAATGGGGTGGGGAATACGAAGGCAGCGAAGAAGCCAACCGCCTGCTGATCCAGAAAATTCCCATGACGTTTGGCATCATGTTGCTGATTACCATCCTCATGTTCGGTCGACTCCGCCAGGCCATCGTGATCTGGCTGACTGTGCCCATGATCATCTGCGGCGTGGTCCTCGCGCTGATTGCCACCAATCTGACCTTTACCTTTCCCGCATTCCTCGGGTTCCTCAGCCTGTCCGGGATGCTGATCAAGAATTGCATCGTGCTGGTCGACGAGATGGACAAACGCATCCTTGACGATGGCCTCTCCCTGCAGTCGATTGCCACCGGCTGCCTCAGCAGGCTGCGGCCTGTGATGCTGGCGTCAGGCACAACGATCGCCGGTATGGCCCCACTGCTGACCGATGCCTTCTTCAAGGAGATGGCGGTCGCCATCATGGGCGGACTGACCTTTGGAACCTTGCTGACCCTGCTCGCAGTTCCTGTGTTCTACCGCATCGCACTGGGTCGAAAGATTCCGAAATAGGTTGCGGGCCTTCCGATCCCGGAAAAAACGCTTTTTACAAAGCCTCCATTCCCTTTAACCTTAGAGTTCAGATCACGTGCATGGAGTCATGTTGTCGCGTTCCCCGTTGTTGGCTGTCCTGTCGTTGCCTGTCCTGTCGTTGCCTGTCCTGTTGTTGCTCAGCGTTATTCCTGCCTCTTTGACCCGCGTCGAGGCTGCGACAATGGCACCGGCGATCTCGGCAACACTGCCTGCACCGGTGTCGCAGATCGCTCGCGCACAAGGTGTGCCTGAGTCATCGATCAGTGCGTGGGTCCAGAAAATTGGCGATCCCCTGCCGATGATTGCGGTCAACGCAGACGTGCCGCGCAATCCGGCGTCGACGATGAAACTCGCAACCACATTTTCAGCACTGAACGCGCTTGGTCCCACCTACACCTGGAGCACCCGGGTTCATCTGCTGGCACCCATGGCACCTGGCGGAATCGTCAAGGATCTCTGGCTGCACGGTGGTGGCGATCCGTATCTGGTGCTCGAGGAGTACTGGAAAATCCTGTCGGCATTGCGCACCAAGGGGATACGCCGCATCGATGGCGATGTGGTGATCGATACAAGCTTTTTCGATCTACCGCCGGAAGATCCGGGCGCCTTCGACCATCAACCTGATCGGCCCTACAACCTGGTGCCCAGCGCCTTGCTGGTGAATTTCAATTCCGTACTCTTTCGTGTTCAGGCGCAAGCAGACGGCAAGGTAGGAACACGCGCCGAACCGCCGCTACCTAACCTGCATCTCATCAACCACCTTGCACCCAATGCAGGGCGATGTGGTGGGTATCAACTCGGTGTTGCCTTCGCGATACAAAACCTGCCACGACGCAATGAGGCCGCATTTTCCGGCCAGTTTCCACTGGCTTGCCGTCAGTTCGAATTCACCCGAACTGTGCTCCGGCCAGAGAGTTATGCCTTCGGACTGTTCAAATTGTATTGGCAGCAACTGGGCGGCGAGCTCCACGGCAAGATGCGCATCGGTGTTCTGCCACCGAGCGCCAAACGTCCAGTCTATGAACACCGATCCCGCTCCATGGGTGACCTGATTCGCCTCATCAACAAGTTTTCCAACAATGTGATGACTCGGCAGGTTGAAATGACGCTGGGTGCAGAACGATTCGGCCCACCAGCTACACCTGCCAAGGGGCAACAGGCCATTCTGGAAGTCCTGCAGGAACATGGCATCGACACCACCGGGATGGTGATCGCCAACAGCGCCGGTCTGTCGCGCGACAGTCGCATCAGCGCACGCCAGATGGCTGGAATTCTCAAGGCAGGATGGGAGAGTGCCTACATGCCAGAGTTTGTATCATCACTGGCATTGGTCGGCATGGATGGCACCATGCGTTCCAGATTGAACGGCAGTGCTGGCGCCGGCCGCATGCACGTCAAGACCGGCAGACTTGACCACGTGTCGGCGATCGCCGGATACGTCACGGCAAAATCAGGACAACGATTGTTCGTCGTCCTGTTGATCAACAATCGCAACGCCCACCTTGGTCCAGGCAACCTGCTCCAAAACGCCTTCCTGCGCTGGGCGCACGATACGCACTGAGATCGTCATGGACTCGGCCGGTCAGACTAGAAGCCCAAACAGGAGAATGCCGAAGACTATTGGCGGCATGAAATAACGCACCAGCGTGATCCAGAGCGAAAAGACCTGTGACCGGGTCCCGACTGCATCCTCCATAACGGCTCTCGGAAGTACCCAGCCAGCAAACACCGCGATCAACAATCCTCCGACTGGCAACATGATCTGGTTTGGCAGGAAGTCCAGAAAGGCATCCAGGGTCATGCCGAAGACGTGCACGTGTGACCACGAACTGAACGACAGAGCACCGAGCACACTGCCCGTCAGCACGAGCCCACCAACACTGACGACCGAACGATGCCGGCCCCAGCCAAACTGATCCATCGCCCATGCCACCAGTGCCTCAAGCAAACCCAGCAGAGAAGTGATGGCAGCGAATGCCAACAAGGTAAAGAGAACAACGGCCACCACCCGGCCACCTTCCATCTGCGCAAAGGCAACTGTCAGCGTCTGGAAAATGAGACCAGCGCCGCCCGCAGCATCCATGCCCTGCGCAAAGACCATGGGGAAAACCACCAGCCCGGCCAGAATGGCGACCGAGGTATCGATGACCGCAATCACGATTGCGTAGGTCACCACCGGCACATCACGGGGGAGATACGCACCAAACGTCATCATCGCCGCCATGCCAACGCCAATGGAAAAAAACGCCTGGCTGATGGCAGCGAGAAAGGTCTGGCCGGAGACCTTAGAGAAATCCGGGACAAAGAGATACTGCACAGCCCGGGAAAATCCGGACCCTGCCAGCATGTTGTAAATCACGAGTCCAATGAGCATCAGCAGCAGGGACGGCATCATGAACTTGGCCGTACGTTCGATCCCTTGTTGCACGCCGAACCAGATCACCGCAAGACTGAGCCCAAGGGCCAACGCCGCCCAACCCAATAGTGCAACGGGATCCGCCAGCAGCGATGAAAACTCAGCCTCTGCGGCCAAAGCCCCGAATCCTGCAAAGCCGGAGGTCAACGCTTTCACCAGGTAGGCCAGCACCCAGCCGGTCACCACCGTGTAAAGGAAACAGATGAGAAGGGCAGCCAGCAGGTTCAGATGACCAAGCAGTGCCCAGTAGCGGCTGCGCCCGTGGCTGTCTGCGAGATGAGCCAGCGCAAAAGGTGGACTACCACCACCCTGCCGACCGATCACCAGCTCGGCAATCAGGATGGGCACCGCAATCAACAACGCGCAGCCAATGTAGATGAGGACAAAGGCACCGCCCCCGTTCTCTCCAGTCAGATAGGGAAATCGCCAGATATTTCCCAGTCCGACCGAAAAGCCGGTCGCTGCCATGAGAAAACCAAATCGCGACCCGAACTGCACGCCAGCCGACAACCGACTATGCGTCCTTCGGACGGGTTATCGACTGGAGATGGCCTGCCCCCCAGACCTTCTTCAGGAACTCGTCGGTATACGCCTGCTCCGGATCTTCACGCACAAACTGGTCGAGCCGAACAGCATCGTCACCCACCAGGATTCGCCATCGACCATCGCGAACACCATTGAGGATGATCTGCGCCGCCTGCGCTGCTGTGGTCGGCGCCTTGTCACGAAAATCGACGGCTCGCTGGTGCATGGCCGAACGAATGGCATCATCGGGAAGATTGCCGACTGGAAAGCCCATCGCCACCATTCTCGTTCTGGCTGCGTCGACCTCCTCCGCAGACATTTCCAGTGCGCCATGTTTACCCAGCACCTTGGAGGTGTTGAGCGCAATCGACGTACCGATATGCCCGGGCATCACCACCGATGCGCCCACATGAGGCGCATGTTTTTTCAGATCCGTCATGATGGCTTCGGTGAACCCTTTGACCGCAAACTTCGCAGCCGAATAAGCCGTGTGCTCAATTCCAGCGCCAAGCGATGCCCAGAAGCCGTTCACCGAACTGGTGTTGATGATGTGGCCTTCTTCACTCGCAACCACCAGCGGAACAAATGCCCGACAACCGTAATAAACGCCATACCAGCACACCGCAAAGGTGCGCTCCCATTCCGCCCGATCACCGTTGATGAAACTTCCACCACCACCGATGCCGGCGTTGTTGAACAACAGGTTGATCTGGTTCGTGTCGTGAGCATCCTGTACAGCATCGCGGAATGCCAGCATCTCGGCTTCAATGCTGACATCGCAAACAAACGTGCTCACACGTACACCATTTGGCGCAGCCGCCAGAGCCATGGACTGTGTCTCAGCCATATTGGCTGCAGACACATCGCACATCGCCACGTGACATCCTTCTGCTGCCAGAGCGCACACCAGCTCACGCCCCATACCGGTACCACCACCCGTCACTACGGCGATTTTCCCCGCGAAGTTCTTCATATCAATCCAGTTTCAGCCAACGGGCATAGAGTTCGTGAAAGTGTCGTACCTTGGATTCCTGATAACGCGCCAGCACCACTTCAGTAAACTGCGCAGCTTCCAGACCGGTCTGGACCTTCGGCAGGTTGAAAGAATCCTGCTGGAACACCTTGGCCAGTGCGCCGAGTTCCACCGCTTCTGACCAGTCGTCCGCTTCGTTCAGCCAATGTGTGGTTGCGGGTGCTGGCCGCTCGCCAGCAAACGGCGACAGGTAATAACACTCCATGATCGACTTGTCGTGGTGATCACCATACGGCCGGAATCGATAGACGATGCGGTTGAAGCCACCCCATGGATGGAAATTCGGGAACATCGTGTAGTAGACGCTGTCGGAAACTTCCGAGTCGGCGACCGGTCGATTACCAACGACCGGTTTGAGCGCCTGTCGCGATGCTTCTGCCAGCGCCGCCCGAGCGCGCATGCCGGCTGGAATCTTCGGACCATCACGATCCTCGAATTTCATCGTCACGGAATCGAACAGCTCCTGTTCGGTAGGCTTGAAGCGCAGGTGCGGGCTCGGGGTGCCATTGGGTGTGATGGCCCGTGACATGTTGCCCCACACATCGTACTGCGTGTTTTCATCGCCGATGCCCACCAGAATCTGTGGATGCGTGGTGATGACATGGAATGCTTCCATGAAGGCTTCCTGACAGAGTTTCCAGTTGCAGGCCATCACCTTGGCCACATGAGCCTGGATGTAGCGATTTTCCGGCTCCCAGACGGCAAAGTGTTCCGGCATGTCACCAAGGAACTCCATCAGCGGCTCTGCGTTCATGTCCATGTTGATGAACACCCAGCCACCCCAGGTTTCCGCCCGTACCGGTGTGAGGCCAAGCTCCTTGCGCTGCACCTGCGGAAAATCCCACTCGGAAGTGATGTTGCGGATGGAGCCATCGAGATTGAATGCAAACCCATGGAAGGGACAGATGAAATTGGCAGCGTGCCCCGGATGATCGCAGAGCCGGCGCCCACGATG
>JANNBJ010000074.1:0-34533 GCA_031385325.1 Gammaproteobacteria bacterium
TCCCCACGTGCTGGCATTGCACCACCCAGCGCGACGGACACTTCGGCGGCAGCTCGAAGCCTAAGCGCTTAAGCCCCTCGATGAACCGTGCACGGAAGACCGTGCCAACGGCACGGCCATTGAACAGGTATTGGCCACTGAGCCTGCGCCATCGATGCTGACCATCCACCCCGCCACCGGGCACGATGACGTGCAGGTGCGGATGGTAGTCGAGCTGTCGATTATGGGTGTGCAGCACGGCGGTGGCCGCGACCTCCGCTTCAAGCTCGGGATGACGCAGTCCGAAGCTGCGTAGTGTCTCGATGGCGGTAGTGAACAGCAGGTCATAAACCGCGTGCGACTGCCGATACGCCAACCCCCGCAGTGCTGAGGGGAGCGTGAAGGTGACCATGAAGTACTCCGCCGGCAGCAGCTTGGCGCGTTGTCGCTCCAGCCAGTCGGTGGCCGCGTGCTGCTGACAGCGCGGACAACTGCGGTGGCCACACGAGCGCAGGCGCACGTCCTTGTGGCTGCAGTGCTCACACGCCATGACGGTTGCACCGAGTGCGCCGGTACGACACCGGGCCATGGCGTCCAGGGCGCGGCGCTGATGCGCGGTCAGGTGATGTCCGTAGCGGGCAAGCAAGGCACTGCGGCCCTGCTCGATGAGCTGGGAGAGATACGGCGCACCCATCACTGGTCCTTCGCAGCCGATGCGCGCACCGCACCGGTCAGCTGCTCGATCAGCGCATTGATCACCGTCGCCTGGTTCTGCTTCGAGACCTCGGTCATGCGCACGTATCGCGCGGTGGTGGTGGGTGAGACATGACCCAGTTGATCCTGCACACCCCGCAAACTGAGACCCGCCTCGACCAGATGGGTCGCATAACTGTGGCGCAGCGAGTGGATGGAGACGTGCTTGCGGATGCCCGCATCGGTGACGGCGAGCTTGAACGCCCGCTGCACAGTCGTACGGTCCATGAGATGGTCGACAGGCCGCTGTGGGGTGCTGGCTTGTAGGGGAAACAACCAGCGCGGGTGACGATGTTCAGCCCACCAGCGACGCAGTGTCTTGAGCGTGATCGTCGGCAGGACCACGAAGCGGTCCTTGTTGCCTTTGGCGAGCCGGACATGGATGTGCATGCGGGCGCTGTCGATATCGGCGACTTCGAGCTTCATGCTCTCGCCGAGTCGCAGGCCCATGCTGTAAGTAGTGAGCCAGAAGACCTGGTATCGGCGCTCCCGTGTTCAGTGAATGATGCGCGCCATCTCCTCGACGGTGAGCACGTCGGGCAGTGTCTGGGTCTTCGGCGGCTTCACCATGGTGAGCCAGGGCATCGACCTGCCGAGGACTTCTTCATGGAAGAAGCGGATGCCATTGCGGTCCAGCTTGACGGTGCTCCAGCCCTTGGTGTCGATCAGCCACTCGAAGAAGCGGTTCAGTTCATCGGTGGTCAGATCTTCGGGACAGCGGTCGACAAATTGAGCGAGGCAACGCACGGCGAGGCCATAGGCCTCAATGGTCTTGGCGGCCTTGCCATGGCGTTTCAATGCGCGTAAATGCTGCTCGTACAGGGAATCGAAACGAGCCTCGTGGTCGGTGTTCATGATCAATCTCCAAACTGAAATCCCGTACACCCGGATGGATGTACTGAATCGGATTTCGATTCGAAGATGGTTTCATTTCAACTACCCCTGCCGCGCAGCGGTTTCGTCCAACAAGCAGTTGCAGCGGGCCGTGACACGGCGGCGCGGGCGTGCCGCAGTCCTCTAAAACAGAATACGTCCCAGCGTTAAGCTTTAACTGTCTTACTCCCTATTACGATGCGGTCGTAGGCACAACAACGCGAGAGCGTTCATTCAAGCAAGCCCTCATCCAGCAGGCTGGCTTCAAGGCAGGGCAACAGGTTTTAGACCTTGCCTCTGGCACAGGCACGCTGGCCATCTGGGTCAAACAAAGCCAACCATTAGCCACTGTCACGGGCGTTGACGGCGACCCCGCTATTTTGTCCATTGCCACCCGTAAGGCCCAAAAAGCCAATGTCGCAGTTCATTTTGACCACGCGCTTTCTTACAGCCTGCGCTACCCAGCAGCGCACTTCGACCGCGTAGTTTCAAGCCTGTTTTTCCATCACCTCACCTGGGAAAACAAACAACGCACAGCACAAGAGC
Source organism: Gammaproteobacteria bacterium (assembly GCA_031385325.1). Classification (GTDB taxonomy): domain Bacteria; phylum Pseudomonadota; class Gammaproteobacteria; order Pseudomonadales; family Azotimanducaceae; genus SYFY01. The sequence continues at coordinate 2,152 of JANNBJ010000074.1, forward strand.
TGTTCCGCGTTCTTAAACCTGGCGCAGAGCTGCACGTCGCTGATTGGGGCTACCCCACAAACGCCCTCATGCGTGGGCTGTTCCTGTCCATCCAGCTTCTCGACGGTTTCAAAAACACGCAAGACAATGTATCGGGCAAGCTCATTGAATTATTCCAACAGGCGGGGTTTGCAGAGGTTGCACAACGGCAAACCTTCAGCACCTTCTACGGCACAATGGCTTTATACAGTGCGGTCAAACACGGCTAACAAGGCCGCGCACACCGCCCGCTGCGCGGGCTGAACGTGCTGCTGCGCAGCACGCCTGTGGCGGCAACGTTAGCCTCCTTAGGGAGGAATTCGCGTGCCCCTTGATAGAATATCCACGAACTTATATATTCATGGTCGTGAAGATCATAAAGTTTGTGGGTTCCAGTCAAGACGATATCCGGAACTTCCCGGCTGAAGCCCGCCGTGACGCAGGGTTCCAGCCACATTTCGTGCAAGTAGGGCAGAAACCATCCGATTGGAAGCCTTTGAAAGTCGTCGGCTCTGGAACAATAGAAATCCGAATACATCGCGAAGGCGAGTGGCGCATCGTTTATGTAGCTAAGTTCGAACGGGCCATCTATGTTCTGCACGCTTTCGATAAAAAGACCCAGCGGACTCGTCAATCAGACATTGAACTTGCCAAGTCGCGTTACAAAGAAGTAGAGAACTATGAAAAAGCGAAGTAAGAAAGCCCAGGCTAACGTCTTTGTCGATCTAGGCTTCGAGCCAGCGGAAGCTGCAGTCTTGGAGATGCGAGCGAATCTCATGAGTGATCTACGCGCCTATATTGAGCGTGAACATCTGACCCAAGTGGAAGCTGCTACCCGGCTCGGAGTCAGTCAATCTCGGGTATCGGATCTCGTGCGAGGTAAATGGGAGAAGTTCAGCCTTGAGATGCTCATTACCCTCGAAGCGCGTCTCGGTCGCACGGTGAAGGTTGAACTTGCTGCCTAAATTCCGGCGGAGGCCAACCAGCTTCTGCAGCGGACCAGCTATGTGTTCACGCCTTTTACTATTCGCAAAAGCCGCGCCCACACAGCCAGCCGCTGAGCGCGGGGGTTGGGCGGCGCGATAGATGTGGGGTCGACCGAGGTTGTTAGTGGTTAGCATGATTGCTAACACTCGGCATGGCATTCAAGATTGAGTAATTTCACGAACGTGTCCTCGCGGAAATTTAATCCTGGCCCGTGGACGTCCTGGCGGACTATGCGCGACTCGTCGAGCTCCTTGCGGAACACGGCCCCAGTTTGAGAGTTCCACATTCAAGAGCATTCGGGGATGACTGATCCTGCCCACCAAACAAGCACAGCAACACAACAGACCACCGCGAATGCAGCCCGATGACTGCGTAGTGGATAACCACCCCGCGAATCGAGCAAGGAAGAGCTTGATTCGTCCAGAGCGACATGCTGCTCACATTCGCTGAAAAAATGCCGGGCGCACTTTTTCCACCTAACCGTCCTGCCCCTCCTGAGCCTCGAATGCGGAGTCCATCCACGAATCGACCAGCCGATTGTGCTGTGATGGATCCCCGTGTGAACATCGTCGGAGTAAAGCAGACTTACTGCCTATTTCAAAGAATCATGAATTACCCGAAGTCGATGGACTACTCGACTCCGTCTTGCTGCTGCATCTAAAGGTCGATAATTGAACATGTCCCCAACGCTCACCTTTCAGCTGAACAATCAGGCTATCCACGTCGATGCGAATCGTGCGTGCGATCCACTGCTGGATTTTATTCGGGAGGACGCTCGACGCACGGGAACCAAGGAAGGCTGTCGATCCGGAGAGTGTGGCGCGTGCATGGTGTTGGTTCACCGGGCGGGTTGTACCCGGTTGGTGAATTCGTGCATCGCCACTCTGGGACAGGTGGCTGGTGCCGCGGTAATGAGCGTTGAAGGTCTGACGGATCGCCTGAGTGGCGCCCTGCACCCTGCTCAGCGCTCGATGATCGACCAGCGTGCGGCTCAATGCGGTTTTTGCACACCCGGCATCGTCATGGCGCTGGTTTTTGGCTCGGCGCAATCAACACCCGCTGTGCCGACAGCTGTGTTGTCGGGCAACTTGTGTCGCTGCACTGGCTATCGGCCGATCATTGATGCTGCGCGCCAGTGCTGGAACGACTCTGGCCACGTCGAACTGTTCGACTCCGAGCAGCCCGACACAGAAGCAGGCAGCTTCCCGGGATTCGAATCACCCGCTTCTCTGGCGGTTGCCCTTGAACTGCGAGCCAAACATCCTGACGCGACGGTGTTGGCAGGTGGAACCGATCTGGTCACCGAGTGGCGTCGCAACGGAACCCGTCCGAGTCACGTGCTCTATCTCGGCCGCGTGCAGGAACTGCAACGAATTGATGCCACCGGTCCGGACCTGTCGATCGGTGCCGGTGTCACCATTGCGCAGGCCATTGATTGTCTGCTTGGCCCCTGGCCGGAAGCTGCCGACTACCTTCGCCGCTTCGGCTCACCTGCAATCAACGCCAATGCAACCATCGCCGGCAATCTTCAGACGGCGTCGCCGATCGGCGACCTGGCGCCTTTGTTGATGGTGCTTGATGCGCGAGTGAACGTACAGAATCAAACGGCGGATCGAAGCATTCCCGTGGACACGTTTGTCGCAGGCTACCGTCGAACTCGACTCGCCGCAGACGAATTGATTACCGAGATTGTTGTCCCACCAAGACCCGACCGTCTGAAGCTCTTCGCTTACAAGGTCAGCCGGCGATTTGACCAGGATCTGGCAAGCCTCAACCTGTTGGTCAGCTTCCAGTTGATCGCTGGCGTGATGCAACAGGTCAAGGTGGCGATTGGTGGCCTGTCCAATCAAGCCAGCCGCCTTCCGGTCTTCGAGACCGCTTGTGAGGGTCGACCACCGACGCTGCAAGTCATGCAACAACTGGCCCAGACGCTCAATGCAGCGATTGAGCCGATCACTGACGTTCGAGGGTCGGCGCGATATCGTCGTCTGGTTGCCCAGAACCTGCTCACGAGGCTCGCCCTGGACATGAACGGCGATACCGAGACGAATCTTCGATTGGTCCAACCGACATGAACTCGATTCGCAGCAGGTCTGACTCCGTGCGCGACTTCGTGACCGGTCGAGCACAATTTATCGACGACATCCCTCTTCCTGCGGGCGCATTTCACGTGGCTCTTGGATTGAGCGAATGGGCTCATGCGACTATCACCTCGATGGATCTCTCGCCCGTGCGACAAGCACCGGGAGTTGTCTGCGTACTGACTGCAGAAGATGTACCAGGGAATAATCGCTGCAGCCAATTGGGTGACGATCCGATCTTTGCAGAGCAGATTGTCGAGTACAACGGTCAATGTCTTTTCGCCGTGATAGCTCGCTCCCACGCGGCAGCAGAGCATGCCGCACAGCTCGCTGTAATCACCGCAACCCCACTTCTCTCGGCAATCTCCATCGATGAAGCCACTCTGCAGCAGAATCGGTTGGTCGACCCGCTGACGGTCCAGCGCGGTGACATGTCCGTGCACACGAAACACCAGGTGCAGGGCTCGATCCATTTGGGCGGTCAGGAACATTTTTACATGGAAGGCCAGATCGCGGCCGCGCTGCCCGAAGCAAACGGAGAGATGCGCATCGTCGCCTCGACACAACACCCCGCAGAAGTGCAACTGCTGGTGGCCGCGATGCTGGGATGCGACGCCACGGATGTGATCGTGCAGTGCCCTCGACTGGGCGGAGGTTTTGGTGGCAAGGAAACCCAGGCGACCCAGATTGCCTGCATTGCAGGATTGGCCGCCAGCATCACTGGCAACGCATGCAAACTGCGGCTGTCTCGACACGATGACATGGTGCTCACCGGAAAGCGTCATGACATGCGCGCCCACTACGTGGTCGGGTTCGATCGGGATGGGCTTGTTTCCACCTTACGGGTGGATCTGCACGTCCGCTGTGGCTTCTCTGCCGACCTCTCCGTGGCCGTTTGCACGCGGGCTTTGCTCCACCTCGACAACGCCTACTATCTGCCGAACATCTCTTTCACCGCCCACCTGTGGCGAACAAACACGTCGTCTGCCACGGCATTTCGCGGATTTGGAGCACCCCAGGCGCTGCTAGTGGTCGAGAGCGCGTTGTTGCATGTCGCTCGTGAATTGCAGATCGACAGCGTTGAGCTTCGCGCCAGGAACTTCTATCGATCGGCGCCGGCAGACCAGACGCCATACGGAATGACGGTAACCGACAATATCCTGCAGCGAATCACCACCGAACTTCTGCACTCCAGTGCCTACACGGAACGCCGCCGGGCCATTGCGTTGATGAATGCCGCACAACCCGCAATCAAGCGGGGCATCGCTTTCTGCCCGGTGAAGTTCGGGATCTCCTTTACACAGACACACCTCAACCAGGCTGGCGCTCTGGTCAACATCTACACTGACGGTTCAATTCAGGTAGCACACGGTGGTACCGAAATGGGGCAGGGATTGAACGAGAAAATCGCCGCCATCGCCGCTCGTGCGTTCGGCGTGTCGAGTCAGCGATTCAGGGTCGCCGCCGCCGACACCTCGCGTGTACCCAATGCCTCTCCCACGGCAGCTTCGGTGAGCAGCGACCTGATTGGACGCGCCGTGGAGAACGCGATAGTGAAACTCCGCGAACGATTGATCCGGGTCGCCGCACTCCACCACGAGATGCCCGAGGAGTTGTGTACCATCGAAGACGACTGTCTGGTGGCAGGCAATCTTCACGTGCCTTTTGACCAGCTGGTTCGCAGGGCCTACGAAGCGCGTGTGTCCCTCAGTGCCACCGGTTACTACACAACTCCGGAGATTCACTTCGACAACAAGGCGATGCAAGGTCAGCCGTTCTACTACTTTGTTTATGGCGCAGCCGTGAGCGAGGTGGCGGTCGACGTGCTCACGGGAGAATCGCGGGTGCTGCGCGTGGACATCCTGCAGGATGTCGGTCACTCGCTGGTTCCCGACATTGACCGAGGTCAAATCGAAGGCGGGTTCATGCAGGGCCTGGGTTGGCTGACAACGGAATCGGTGGTGTGGTCCGAAACCGGTCGGCTACTGACAGACGGACCGGATACCTACAAGATTCCCACCAGTTCGGATATGCCGCCTACTTTCAATGTACAACTCGCAGGTTGGAGCACCAACAAGCGGGATACGGTGTTTCTATCCAAGGGAATCGGCGAGCCACCCCTTCTGCTGGCGGTGTCTGTTCATCTTGCCATCCGGGAGGCCATTGCAGCGGTCAATCCCGCTGGTGCGCTATCGCTGTCTGCGCCTGCATCGCCAGAGGCCGTCCTGCACGCGCTATCTCCATGAAGGCCAGCCAGTGGACTGACTTCCTGCGCAGATTTTCGGCGCGCCTCCCGCCCGGTGACATGATCGATATCGACACCTCGGAACGCTCGAACAGACAGCTGCTTCTGGATCTGGCCATGGAGCACGGCCCGGTATTCAAAGGGTTGATCGAGGGCCGTCACACGACATTTATCGTCGGCATTGAACTCGGTCGTGCATTCCTGCGCACCCATAGTGCTCAACTCAAGCCATACACCCTGGACATCAGCGGTATCGTCCCATTTGGATTCATCCGACAGATGCAAGGCGAAACCCATCGGCGGTATCGCTCACAACTCACCCGAGCATTCGCTGCCAGTCGGATTGATGAACTGCTGAACGAAGCCTCGGATCTTGAAACCCGGGCCCTCCAGCGATATCGAGCGGACGCAGACTGGTCACCGGGAGCCTGGCTTGCATGCTGCAGCGACATTTCGTTGCGATTGCTTTGTCTGGTGTTCTTCGGAATTGGCGATGACAAAGCGCAGTCGTCGCTGATCAGACAATTCAATACTCTGGGGCCAATCGGACTGGTCTGGAACATCGGCGCACGGCAAGAAGCGGCTTATCGGGCGATTCACAACCATTTGCGTGGGTGCCTCACCAGCAATCTGGTTGATGCCCGCGCGCTGCTGGGCAGCGCGGATGGCCCGGTAGATGACACGTTCCTCGGGAATCTGATCTATATGGTCGAGATGGGACGCTACGATATGTCCGGCATGTATCGCACCTTGTCCCGATATGCATCCAAACATCCGGCACACCTCCGACAGTTCGTCCCGAATTCGGGACACGGCGCCGCCCAGGCTTTTGTTGAAGAGGAATTAAGAACCGATCAAAGCGAGCGTCTCGTCCGCCATGTGCTGGAAGACATTCGCTTCAAGGGTTGGCTGATGCCCGCCGGTAGTCTGGTGCGCATCTGCATGTGGGAAGCTCACCATGATCCAGACGTCTTTGCCGAGCCGATGCGATTCAAGCCGGAACGGTTTCTGACCAATCGACCAACCGCCCAGCAGTTTTCTCCGTTCGGACTGGACCGACACCAGTGTCCGTTTGCTGATCTGTCAATAAAGGCCGGTATCCGATTTGTTGAGGCACTGGCGGCGTGGACAGTGAGACAACATGGCGATCTGACTCCCGTTCGTGGCGCATACCACTGGGAAGTTGCGCATGACTTTTCAATCGAGCTTGGTGATGCGCCGTGACAACGACCAGGAATCCCGAGGTGATTCGCAATATTGCCGCTCAGGTGGAACATCAGGTCAGGTTCAATCCAACGGCCGTGAGCGTGATCGATACCCGGGTGTCTCTGACCTACCAACAGCTCTGGTGTCGTGTGCTCGACATCAGCCGATCACTCCAGTGCGCCGGGGTGCGGCCAGAAGAAAACGTCGGGGTATTGCTGCCACGGTGCACTGACCTGGTGGCTGCCGTACTCGCCGTCTGGCATGCAGGAGGTGCACTCGTTCCTGTTGATCCTGACGACCCTGCCCGGCGCAACCGGCACATTCTTGATCTGGCGCAATGTCGTGTTCTGGTGACAAACGGCGAAGCGCTTACCACGCAGCACGGTCTGGTCGACAGCGAGCATTCGGGCGACGTCATCGATGTCGACGCGGTGATTCCCGGTGATGCACCACCCGCTCGCTATCTCGACGAGGCGGGTCTTGCCTACATACTCTTCACTTCGGGAAGCACAGGCACGCCGAAGGGTGTTGAAATCGAACACCGAAGTGTCGCGCATCTTCTGCAATGCGTGAAAAAACTCATCAAGGTCAGCCAGGCTGATCGATTTCTCGCCACCGCAACCATTGGCTTTGATGTCTCGTTCGGAGAGTTGTTTCTGCCGTTGACGGAAGGCGCCAGCATTCTTCTTCGCCATCGCGAGATGTGGCTGACACCCGCTGTTCTCGCCCGCGAGGTACGCGAGCACGGAGTTACGGTGTGCTCGACCGGGCCTTCGGTGTGGGCTTTGGCACTTTCTTCAGTGCCGGACTTTCCAGCATTGCGCATTGCCCTGAGCAGTGGTGAAGCGATGTTGCCCTGGGTCGCCAAACGTTTACCGGAAGTGGCGCAATATGCCTGGAATTTCTACGGCCCAACAGAAACCACCATCTGGACCAGCGGGCATCGAATGCTGGGCGACGACGCCGAACGGGACTACAACAACATCGGTCCGCTGTATTCCGATATGGAGTGTCGCATCGTCAGTACTGACGGCGCGATCTGCCCACCGGCCGAACAGGGTGAACTGCTGCTGTGCGGCCCGCTGCTGGCGCGTGGCTACCATCGAAATCCAGCAGCCAATGCGCGCTCCTTTGTCGATATCAATGGTCGTCGTCATTATCGTACGGGCGATCTCGTCGCCTGCGATCATCAAGGCAATCTGTGGTTTTACGGCCGGAATGATGATCAGATTCAGGTACGGGGTGTGCGTGTCGAGCCCGCAGAGATTGAATCGACGCTGCTTCAACACCCCGAAGTTCAAACAGCCGCAGTGACCTGGTTCGATCGTGAGGATGGCGTTCGTGTGATCGCTGCAGCCTATGTCGGTGTAGACGAGCCGCCACCATCCCGAAGTTCGGTAGCTGCGTGGGTAGCCGATCGACTACCGTCCGCCATGCAGCCCACGCGCTGGTTGGCCTTGATCAGCCTGCCAACCACGCCAAGCAACAAGGTCGACCGGATCGCGCTGCGAAGCTTGTTCGAGGACCAGCAAAGCGTCACACCGATGAAGCCGGCTGCGGACCTCACTGTTACCCAGTCGCAGGTGACGCAGATCTGGCAGAACGTGCTGCGGCAGCCTCGCGTTGAACTGGATGACAATTTCCTCGAACTGGGTGGTGACTCTTTTTCATTGGTGCGAATGGTCGCGGCAGTGGAACAGACGTTAGGGTTCACCATTTCCATGGCCAACGCTTTCGAACGCAGCACCGTGAGAACGTTCTGCGCATACCTCGACGAAATGGTCGATCGAACCACCGAGACACGCGAAAACGACTACGTCTTCCGTATCGCAGACCACCCCGGTTCAAAGCCTCTGTTCTTCTGCGACATCGCCTTGCAGTCAGGCGCAGCACCGCATCGTCAACTACAGACCTCGCTATTTGCGATATCGAGTTGGGCAACCGGTGAGGGGTTCATGCCGGTACAGGATATTGCCACCCTGGCACGACGCCAGATCGGGAACATCAGGCGGTACCAGCCGGTTGGCCCCTATCGGCTGGCTGGTTTTTCGTTCGGTGGCATGCTGGTTCAGGAAATGGCCGCACAACTGGAAAGCCTCGGCGAGGAAGTTGAATTCGTGTTTCTGCTCGACCCGTTCTCGCCACAGCAGCTTGAGCAGGAACTGGCGGTCGGGTTGTGGAAGCGCCTGGTCCGATGGTGGCAATTTCGGATTACCGATCAACATATCCGCAGTCCCGGTTCAGTCACCAAGTGGCTTCTCCCTGCCGACAACACAGGCGCATTCATACACTTTGCTTGCCGCTGCGCACGGACCTACAAGCCTCGCCCATTCCACGGCAAATCAGTTCTGGTCGTGATCGAGGATCGCACCGACATGGCCTACTGGAACCAGATGTTGCCCAATCTTGCCGCAACCAGAACGCTGGACGCCGCCCACGACGCGCTGCACAAGGAGCCTTCGGCCAACGACTGGCTTCAGCTGCTGAAAGATCATCTGAACTAGGGCGATGATCCGGGTGATCTGATCGACGGTTAGGCCACCGGGCAGCGATCAACAAACTGGGCGAGTCGACGTACGCCCCCGCATTTGGCGGCTCCGGCATGCAACCAATCCCGGCCTAAATCCAACTCTGACCGGGGTCAACCGAATCATGAGTCGGTGCCGGGAGACGGAATCGCAGATAAGATCGATCTCACCACTCGGTTACGCCTACGGTCCTTAGCCCGCATTATTCATGAATGACCTGCTGCGGACGCCGATAGCAGCGAAAACACTCGGCGTGCTGTCAAGCACGCCTGTGCGCGCTCCGGTCCGCGCCACCCAGTCTTTTCGTTATTCTCGACGCCCTCGCTACGTTCCTTCATGAATAGTGCGGGCCAGGCTCAACAAGGCGGTCAACCCGAGCGGCGGCTCGGGCAGGTTTACGAATCAACGGTTCTTGGCTGCCTCCTGGTTACCTTGATCGGGTGGGCACCGCAACTCTCGGAATCGCGATACCATACTTGCAGGACGTAAGAAGAGAACAGAGGAAACCTATGGAACTTACAGCCGTGTTAACCCCCATAGAAGAAGGGGGATTTGTTGCTTTGAATCCGGAAACGGGCACCACTACTCAGGGCGAAACAGCAGAGGAAGCACTGGCCAATCTTCGTGAGGCCACTACGCTCTATTTATCCGAATTTCCTCTCTCTATAACAAGGCATCCCTTGGTCACGATGTTTTCTGTGTCCGACGTTGCCCAAGCTACCGCACGTATCCGGTGCGGAAGCAGTTCGTGCACTGGAGCGACTCGGGTTTGAGACGGTACGCCAGAAGGGAAGTCACGTCGTAATGCGGCGAGGCTCGGATGGTTGCGTCGTGCCGATGCATACAGAAATCAAAATCGGGACGCTTGCGGGAATACTGGGTAAGTACTCTCGCGAGTGATGCAGGACAACCTGCTGGCCTTACTCGTAACCCCGAACCGCGTTGTTAACAATCCCCTTAAGTAGTCTTGGCGGCATTGTCCAACACGTGTTTATACGCCATGATCCTCACGGCGGATAAACCCATTTTCGTTAGGCGGATAGCGTTACAACCGCATACGGAAACGGGCAAATGTAGTGCATTTTGAATTGAGGAGACGTGCTTGAGTTCCGACAACCTTTCCCGTTGGATGTCCGCTGCGGCCAACATCGCTGTGTTGGCCGGGCTCGTCCTGGTTGCCGTCCAGATTAGTCAGAACTCGTCGCTTGCGCGTACGGCTCTGATCAACGAGGGGAATGTAGCATCAAACCAAATCTGGGCGAATCTGATGGGTGAAAATCCGGGGGAGGTGATAGCGCGAGCGATCGAGTGCCCAGAACGAATGACCTACGCGGACTTCATGGCTATGGATGCGTTCCTGTTTTCGAACATGAACATGCTCTATCGAAACTATCAGCTAACTCAGGAAGGTCTCTTCACGAGTTCCGATTGGAAGGCCTCCGTTGACGCGTACGCACATTGGTACCTCGGAAACACCTTCGGACGCACCTGGTGGGATCAGGAGGCAAAACACTTCTTTGACCGAGAGTTCACCGAGTATGTCGACAAACGTTTGCAGGAAGACGGAATGGATAGCCACGCGCATTGGGAACAAATTAGAGCTCGAGTTGTCGTTGGGTCTACTGAACAGATCAATGGTCCCTGCTCCTGACAGATCTGCCGCCTGACAAATGCGTGAAACTGACCGTCCAGAGCGTCATCCGTTTTGCATGCGCAAAACAGCCACCCCTTTGCCCGTCAGCTTACGCGGGACGTTAGCCGTCACGAACACCCGCGTCGTAACATTCGCTCTGGTGATCATGGCTTTGCCCGTGAGTGCGGACGTCGAGTCCACGAGAACGTCGACCGTATGAGTGACTAGCCCGCATTATTCATGAATGACCTGATGCGGACGCCGATAGCAGCGAAAACACTCGGCGTGCTCCCTCCGCGTGCTCGACGTGCTGTCAAGCACGCCTGTGCGCGCTCCGGTCCGCGCCACCCAGTCTTTTCGTTACTCTCGACGCCCTCGCTACGTTCCTTCATGAATAATGCGGGCTAGATGGCGACGGCATGTCGGACCGGGCGGAGCTCGTCCAGAATCAATGCTCCATAACGCTGACTGTACATGTCGGTTGACTCGCGTCGCAGGCGCTGAATTTTGCTGTGGGCACAGGATCTGAGGCTGCAATCTGCTCCGTACCTGCAGAGCTGTCAGCATCGCCGTTAAGTTGTACACCGGACGGTGTGGCAGGCACACCGCTGCCCGGCTGCACGGAAGCGACTGGGAAGGTTGGTTTGAACATAAGTGACGAAAACCGCGATGCCATACACCTTTACTGGGACCGAGAAGGAAAGCGGCGGGTATGGTGGCGCAGATGACGGGTAACAGATAAGAATAGGTCGCGTGGTGAATCGATTGCCAAGCCCAAACCCCTGCAGTCACGGCACTCAACTCACCCGTAGCACCACTAAGCGGATGGCTCTGGAGCAACCATGAAATCACTCGAAACAAAACCGATTAACGGGCCTCACAAAGAACTCTTCGCCGGCGGAGGTCTTTCCGGCGAAGGGCGCGTCAAAGATGGCAAGCGGCACGGGAAATGGACCTGGTACTACAAGAGTGGTGGGCTGAAGGCTGTCGGAAAATATGCGAACGGCGAGCTGGATGGCTACTGGGAATGGTGGCGCGAAAATGGCAAGCCTCTGCAGGCAGGGTCGTTCGATTGCGGCCAGCAGGTCGGTCCGTGGAAGCGTTACTACGAGAATGGTCAGTTGTGGGATGAAGGCGTGTATGAAGGTGGCAAGAAGACTGGAGAATGGAAGGTCTACGACAAGAACGGTGAACTGAAACAAACCAAAACGTTCAAGCTGAAGAATTGAACTTTCCCGGATACTGCAAAGTTGAATACGCGCAGCACAATAAAATGTGTAGCTGGGAACAGGAGTTTCTCCTACTCGTCGAGTCCGCTGAACGCAGACGTTAGGCTTTTGAACAACGAATGTCTGTAGTATCAACAGGAACAGGAAGGCATTACGCTTGGGTCGGCAATTGCGATGGTTGGCATCTCGCCACGTCTCAAAATCTCAGCATGATTCAAGAGCGGGTGCCGGGCGGCTCTTCTGAAGTTCGTCATTTACAACGCAGACGGACTCCGTTTAGTCGGTTAACGACGCAGGTTCACGTCGTGTTGCAGTATGGGGAAGCCAAGTTCTGGATAGGGACTGATATCAACCTTTCGAGCAACTACGGTCATTCTGAGTCAGAATCGGGCAGTGTCCTCGCGAGGTATTCGAATGAACTGGGAAGCGATTGGTGCAATTGGAGAAGTCGCGGGCGCGCTGGTCGTAGCCGTCACCCTCGCTTTCCTGGTCGTGCAGGTGCGCCAAAATTCGAAGGCGATCAGCGCGACGATCACGCATGCAAATATTGCAGGGTTCAACGAACTAAACACGCTGTTGGCTGCAAACCCGCAGTTGGCAGAGATTTTTGATCGCGGAACTACGGATCCTTCCCGGCTGACTGTCGACGAGGCCTATAGCTACACCTGGATCGTGCGCTCATTCCTCAACCTGTTCTTTAATCTCTACGATCAGTTCCTTCAGGGTACATGCCCAGAATCGCTGTGGCGCCGACACGAAATGGAGCTTCAGGCCTTTGTGGTGTCACCCGGGGTCAGAGAGTTTCTCAAGGCCAATTCGTACTATGACCAACTAATCGCGCATATCGATGCTCTGCCGCTTAAGCCGGATCATCGCATCGGTTTCAGCCTGGACATTCAAGATGAACCGCGAAAGGACACCTGACAGCCGCTCCATTGCAGAAACAGGTACGCAAATGAAGAATCCGGTCCACGAATACGAAGTTGCAGACGAGCGTTGGTGCGTTGGACTATGGCTCGGATCTCCGGCATGCACGACAAGCAGCTAAATAGAGAAAGCTGGTATGAACGCACAGGATCAACTTTAAGATGCACCCACGCTTGAGTGAAGGAAACGGGTTACACATCCGACCGGAAGTCGACGATGACGTTCTGACCATCCGCGAGATTACAGCCGCCGCATTTGAGCATATGACTTACGCCGCGGGAGACGAACCTGAGCTGATCGATACACTTCGCTCTGCGTCTCGACTCTACCTGTCTCTGGTGGCCGAACTGGAAGGCCAGGTTGTGGGACATATCGCGTTTTCGCGTGCCACAGCTTCGAATGCGTCTGGCGACTGGTTTGCACTGGGACCCGTCTCCGTGCTGCCTTCGCATCAGAAAAAAGGGATCGGTTCGGCGCTCATCGAATCGGGAATAACGAAGCTCGCGAGTGAACATGCGGCAGGATGCATCCTCACTGGCGATCCCGGCTACTACACGCGTTTTGGGTTCGTGCTGGCACCAGAGCTGACACCTCCAGGCGATCCGATCGAGTTTTTCCAGATCAAGTTGATCAATGGGCCAAAACCGAGCGGAAAGATTCATTTCGATCCCGCATTCGGGAGCGACGCCTGACGTACCGCGGCACGACGCTGCATTGACAAATGCAGCCCACTCCTTCGCAATCCGGTTCGCGGTGTTACGCCCTTTCGATCGGCTCGATTGCGAATACCGTGCAACAATCTTCATGTCACCCCTCAGGAGTCGGCCCAGATGGTTCAACCCGCGATCATTGAACGGCAGAAAACGATCTCGAAAACACCGATGCTGCAACGCATCGCTGCGATGAAGGAATCGCTGAAGGCAGCAGGCGACGAAGCCCAGCACCTTCGCCACCTGCCTGCCTGGGCATCGAAGCAGATGGCAGACCAGGGGCTCTACCGATATGCACTGCCAATTGAACTGGGAGGCGAGAACCTTTGCGCACGCCAGCAGATCGAGATCATTGAAGCGGTTTCCGCCATCGATGGTTCGGTGGGCTGGTGCACGCAGATTTCATCCGAGATCAACGCACTGGTCATACGACGCATGTCGCCTACGCTTGCACACACGATATTCAACGACTGGGATGCTCTCGTGTGCTCCGGGCATGGTCCTGCGAATGGACCGAACCCCGGGCGAAAGGCGCGTCGGGATGGTGACGGTTGGCGGCTGAACTATCAGGGTTCCTTCGCCAGCGGTTGTCACAACGCGAACTGGAATTTTCTCATGGGCGCATCAACCGTCGATGAGAACACTGGCAAACCCGCGGAGGCCTCCTACATGATTCCGGTCGGCGAATTTGAAATCGTCGATACCTGGGACACCGCAGGCATGCGTGGCTCCGGCAGCCACGATGTGCGGATGACGGACTGTTATGTGCGGCCCGAACACCTCCTCCCCTTTCGGTCGCTGGCACCCAGTGAAACCTGGGAAAATCCGACCTATCGAAACCCGACACATGCGATCTATAACAAGGCGGCGGTGGCGCTGGGTGTTTGCAGGGGTGCCATCGACTCTTTCATCGAACTTGCCCAAGCGAAAACACCCTGGGGCGCGGGGGCAATGCTGAAGGATCAACCGCTGGTGCAGTATCGGATTGGTGAGGCGCAGGCAACTTTGATGGCGGCACGTGCATTTGTCATGGACACACAGGATCGCCTGGAGGCCCACCTCGGCCCGCTCCCGTCAAACGGTGGACGGCTGGCCCCGGAGTGGGAGTACTTCTGGCCAGCGCTTCTGGCGTGTGCGCACGCGGCGCAGTCGTGCAGAACGATCGTTGACATGATCAACAACACGGCTGGCACCACGGGCAGCCGAATGGACAGCCCACTCGAACGTCAATTGCGTGACGCGCATCAGGCGGCAAACCATGCGCTGATTTCGTATCGACACTACGAGGATCTGGGCAAGACCTTTGTTGGCTACGAACCGGCTGCCGGGTACATGGAACTTTCCAGAGCCTGAGGTACTGCAGCGGTTGAATCGACAGAATCTTTGAAGCCTGGACCAAGCCGCGCCTTCACACGGTAAGGTCCGGCACTCAAACCGACCTGGCTCCGATGTAGTCTTTGACGTGCCGTCGCTCTGTTGGCGTAAGCACGCCGTTCCACCCCAGGACCAGCAACCCCACCATACAAGCGCCGAGCATCACCGCCTGCACTTGCGTTCCCAGGTGTTGACCAATCCACGTCGCCAATAACCCAACAACGATCGTCAGGCTCATGATCGTTACCGTCGACGCGTAGTTCCAGGACAGAGGATAAGAACGCTGCGAAAGCCAGGACGCAACTACTGCCCTGACGATGAATCCGCATAGGACCCCAACGCCGACACCAAACAGGCCAAACAAGGGAGCGAGTACAACAATGCCGAAGACCGTCGATACAAGTGCCGCAGCGTACGCATACAGGCTCAGGTAACTTCGCATGGAAAGACCGATACCAATATCCGTGATCCAGCCGACTGCCTGAACGGCCAGACCCATCGCCAGAGGAAACACCACGACGGCGGCATCAACATATCGATCAGAAGCCAGCAGGTGAATGAGCGGCTTCGCCAATAACGTGAGTGTGAGCACCAAAAAGCACATGAGAAACGCGAAGAGCTTCAACACCAGGTTGAACGTCACCGATGCATGGTCCTGTTTGTGCAGCGACAGAAAAAACGGTCCCCACGCCGTTTGAAACGCACTCACCACCAATCCGGTCAGAATGGCGATCTTGGAAGCCACAGCGTACAGGCCGAGCGTTTCCACGCTGATCAAATCAACAATCAACGTGCGCTCAAGCGTTGGGGAAAACGCACCCACCACGCAGACAATGCCGATGGGAACGGCATACGGCAGCATCTCTCGCAGTCGTTCAGTACTGCGCGGTAATGCCAACCACTTGCGTATGAAGATCAATCCCAGCACACCAAAGACCATGTTGGTGCTCAAACCCACCAGCAAAACGCCCTCAAGTCCTGCGTTGAATACCAGCACAGCCACCGCCAGCGACGTTGTCTGCAGCACCGCAAAACCGATGGCCATGACCAGATATTGGTTGCGCGCAAAGGTCCACTTCAAAAGCCCCTGCGTGAAACTGATGAGCAGAATGAAGGGCAGCTGCAGCAGTACGATTCTGAACAACCGCACGCCGTCCGGCGTTGCGATCAGGAAGCCGGCAATCCACTCCGCACCAATCCAGAGCACCGGCAACAGCAGGGCGAGACCTGATAGCTGAAACAGCAGAGACTGCGATATCAGCTGACGTCGTTCACCGGTGTCTTCCCGTTCATAGAAGTAGCGCGCCACCGCCGAATCCTGTCCAAACACGAACGTGATGGCCATGAAGCTGGCCAGTACCAGGAAATAATCGAGCACACCGTAGTCAACCAGCGAAAAGTGTCGTGCCAGCAGTGGAAAGGTGATCAGCGCCAACAACGAACTGACCGCTGCCGCGCCACCATAGAGCGCGGTATCTTTGAGCAGAAAGCGAAGGCGTCCGCCCAGCGAAAGGCCGGTGGGTGTGGTGTCGTTCGTCTCACTCATCGGCGTATACGTTGATGGTGCAAACGCTGCACGTGACTTCGCGGGCCAAAACGGTCGTGAGTCTCACGATCCGTCTCGACCGGCTTCTTGCAACAAATCCAGCCACTGCCGCGCCAGACTGAGGCCGTTGTAGCGGTTGAACCACGTTTTTGCGCTACGACCAATCGCTGCCATTTTTTCCGGATGGTCTGCCATGTCCAGCAGGTGATTGAGAATGTCATCGCGTGTGCGAATCGGCAGCATCGGCGGCGGTGGATGGCCGAAAATCTGCTCGTACTCACCATCTGCAAAGTTGAATCCCTGCAGCAGTGGCTTGCCATGAGCGAGTGCTTCCCAACCCGTTCCTCCCCAGAGAATTCTCGGAACGTCGTAAAACTCACCCACCCCGATATCGACCCTTGAGAGCAGCCACATCAACTCCCGGCGGTCCATCTTTGGTAACCAGTGAACATACGCACTGATGCCTAACTCCGTTATCAGCCCCTTTGTGGTCTCGACATCCGTTCCATACTCGACCATCAGCAGACGCGGATTGAGCTGCGGCCGTTCCTTGATGAACAGGGCAAACGAACGAACCAGCCAGTCATTGTGCTTGTCCTCCTTGAGCCATGCCTCTGGCGAATAACTGCCGGGGTTGGTCCAGAACAGGCGCGCCTGGTGCAGGATCGTGATGCCGGAATCGGCCAGCACCTTGCCGGCTTCAAGTAACAACTTCGAAGGCGGCGCGTCGGGCATGTTCTCTTCGACATAAACAGCGGGAATCGCCAGCTTGATGGGTTCAACACCATTGTTGATCAGGACATCGTGTGTGAGACCCATCTCCGCATTCAGCACATGCCTGGCTGCTCGAATGCCCGCCGCCTGGCGGCGCGCGATGTGCTCTCCCACTACGCGATTGATGCCCAGCATGCCGTCAAACCGCTGAACGAACTCACCTGAGCGCAGAAACTCAACGCCAGTTGAATACGGGAAAAAGAGATCCAGCGACAACCCCGCCCGAGCGAGACTGGCCGGTGTGATCCCGGACGCCATCAATCGGTCGTACTTACCATAGGTGCGGCGAATCAGTGTCTTCGAGATCGGGCGTGCCCAGCCATCCTGCCGGCCGAACCACGATCGAAACATCGAGCGAGATGCCATCAACCAGGAAGAAGGGAAATCCAGCGCCGTAACCAGCGCGTTGGGGATCAACGTCTGGTGAATGTAGGGCTGCCACTTCTCCATGCTCCACGTATCACTCTCCGGCTTGAAGTGACTGAGCGACTTCTGTCCGTCGTTGGCATACAACAACAAATGCGCATCGGCGCCCATGTCCCGGAAGTACCGCATGATCGCGAAATTGGCATTGTTCATATTGCCAATCAGCCCGATCTTCATACCAGCACTGCTTCGAGTTGTTCCGCATCCGGGAAATTCACCAGCACACCCATGCCTTGGCGCTGAAACACCACCATGCTGCCCAGTGCCACCGCCGATGCATGGGCTTGTTTCACAACTGCGCCGATGTCCTGCAAGGTGCCTGCTCCGCCGTGCGCAATCACCGGAATCGACACTGCATCGGCCACACGTTTGACCAGCTCCAGATCAAAGCCCTGCCAGGATCCTTCGCGATCGATTGACGTCAGCAGAATTTCACCAGCGCCGCGACGCTCCACTTCCATCGCCCACGTCACCGGATCCTGGCGGGTGTTTCGACGACCGGCCAGCGTCCGCACTGTGGCTCCACCCCACCAACCCGCCTTCACATCGATCGATACCACCACGGCCTGGCTGCCATATTGGCGAGCCAGCTCCGTCACCAAGTCTGGATGTTCGATGGCAGCGGTGTTGATGCAGACTTTTTCAAAACCGATGTCGAACACTGCCTTCGCCTGCTCGAGTGATCTCAACCCACCGCCATAACCAAGTGGCATAAAACACTCATCGGCAATGTCGGCCAGCAACTTCAGGTTCGGACTACGGCCTTCACGACTGGCGGTGATATCGAGAAACATCAGCTCGTCCACTTCCAGTTCGTTGAAGATGCGAACTGTATTGCACGGATCACCGACATAGCTGAATTTTCCAAAGCGCACCGTCTTGACCAGGCTCTCATTGCGCAGCAGCAGTACCGGTATCACTCGAGTGCGCAGAGCGTTCATAGGGTGGCAAAGTTCGTGAGAATCTGCAGTCCAAACCGGTGGCTTTTCTCCGGATGAAACTGCACACCATGGATATTGTCCCGGCTGATGGCTGCTTCGAAGTCGAGGCCGTAATGAGTACGCATCAGGGAAAACGAGGGATCATCCACCTGCACGCAGTAGGTGTGCACGAAGTAATAACGTGATTGCGGCTCAACCCCCTTGGTGAGCGCACTCGGTGTGGTCAGACTGGCAATGTTCCAACCCATGTGCGGCACCTTGAGCCCGTCCTGCCTGGGAAATCTTTGCGTGACGCCAGGTATCCAATCCAGCCCGGCCAGAACGCCCTCTTCACTCGACCGGGTGAGCAATTGCATGCCAAGACAGACACCCAACACCGGAATGCGTTCAGTGAGCGCCTTGTTGCGCAGCACGTCCAGCAGGCCAGGCACACCATTGATCCGCATCATCGCTGCATCGAATGCACCCACCCCGGGCAACACCAGCCTTTCTGCACGGCGAATCACCTCGGGATCGGCTTCGATGGATGCTTTCACCCCGATACGCTTGAACATGTTGAGCATGGAGCCGAGATTACCCATGCCGTAGTTGACGATGGTTATGATGTCGGCAGTCTGCTTGGAAAACAGTATTTCAGGTAGAAGCTCATGGGCACAAGATTGGCCTTGGCCAGGATAAAGAACAACGGACGCAGCCGTTCAAAGCGTTTTTTGTAGGTGGGGAACTCGGTCCAGTTTTTGGGTGGCGATTGCATGACATCGTTGTATGCCTGTTCGCTCAGGCCGAGCCGCTTCTTGAAGTAACCCACCAACTCGTCTTCGATCAGAGGCGGTGTGTTGTACTCGGCCCAAGCAGCCGCGCGCGACATCTCACCATTGCGAGCCAGCGCAGACAGTGTGTTGTTGCGCATGTCACTGCCGTATTTTTGTGGCAGATAGACGCTGTGGCAGAACGATGTCATCCGGTTTTCCAGATGATGGCCACCGTAGTACTGCCAACCATAGCTGGTTTTGAGAAACTCCCGGGCACTGGCTTTGGAATATCGGATGTACCAGAACGGCCGAATGAACTTCGTTTGATCAAGAATGGCCGACTTGAGAAATCGGGAAAACGTCATCAACGGGTAGGTCTTCATCCGATCTCGGCCAAAACGGCTGTGGATGGCTTCAATGTAACGCCCATCGAAATAGTTGCGCCCCAGCGGAGTGATGCCTTCAGCGACAAACGAATGACCTTCGAGGATGGTCTTGATCCCGAACTTCGCCGCAACCTGCCGCAGCAGGTAGGCGTAACCCAGATCGGTTGATGCCTCGATTTCCGGCACACCGGAAAGAAAGAACGCCCGGAAAATGTCGTCCGCTTCCTTGTTCGCAACCACATGGGTGTACAGATCAACATCGAGGCACTTCAACACCTTCTGGATGTTCATGGTGGCGATGGCGGAATTCCAGGTGTTGTCGTAGTGCACGGCCAGCGGACGCAAACCCCAGCGTTTGGCAAGGTAAACCAGGTACGAAGAATCGGTGCCACCGCTGACACCAACAATGCAGTCGTACTGTCGGCCGGCTCCGCTTCGTTTGATGTCATCGAGGATATCGGCAAAGAGTGCTTCGCCCTTGGCCTCCCCCGTGCCGTACTGATTGACCAGCACTTCAACCTGCCGGCAGTAGTTGCAGATGCCCTCGGCGTCGAAGTGAATTGCTGATACACGCTCGTCGTATATGCACCGAGAACAGATCCGCAGACCTGCCTTGTCAATGTCTGGGTCCAGCAGGAGACTCATGTTTTCAGAGCACCGAGTTGTTGCCCGCCTTCCCCAAGAAGCAGTGCCAGATCAGGTTCAAACCAGGTTTTTGCCTCGTAAGCAACTTCCCGCAGCCGAATTGCACCGCCTCGGCACGCAACGATGTAGTGGTCGGCACCCGATCGCTCAACACAACCTATCTCAACCCGGCATTCTCGAGTCAGCGGTTGCGCGGCCCAGATGGTGAAGGGTTTGTCATTCAGCGTTGTGAAGGCACCTGGATAGGGCCGTGTCTGTGCGCGGATGAAACGATCTATGGAATTTGCGTCCGCAGTCCAGTCGATTCGGCCATCTTCAGGTCCACGCTGCGCAAAAATCCTGCGCCTGGTTTCATCCTGCGCTCGAAGCGTCAATGTGCCCTTCACCAACGCCGGCATGGTCTGGCGCAGCAATTCAAGTCCACGCTCTTCGATGCGCGCATACAGCGAGGCGATGGTGTCATCAGCACGTATGGCTTCCTCGGTCTGCGCGGCGATCGGCCCGGAATCCACACCATCGTCCATCTGAAACAACGTGATTCCCGTACGGGCTTCGCCGTTGATGATGGCCCAGACCAGCGGTGCACCACCGCTGTAATCCGGCAGCAGCGATGCATGCAATCCGAACGCGGGAGCCAGCGCTCGCCAGCGCTTCGGAATGATGTGGTACCAACCGGCAACAACAAAGGCATCTGGCTTCCAGGCGGCCACCACATCGAACAGGGCGCCGTCATTCATCGAGCCCTGCAACACCTCAACGGGAATGTGTCGTGCTTCGGCAGCCGCAACAAAGTCTGCATGAAGAACGTTGGTCACGCCGGTTGGGCGATAGGAAATCGCAAAGGTCTGCGGCGCAGTGACAATGCCAACAATGCTGACACCGGCCACTTCAAGACAGGCATCGAGGCAACGCAGGCCGAAGATGCTGGCGCCGATAAAGACAATGTTCACTGTATGGTCACTGGAGGGTCATCGAAAGATCACCACAGGTTCACTTCGTCGCAATCACTGTAATCCCAGACTCTTCAACGTGCAGACGTTCGATGGTGAGCCCTGCTCGGGTACAGAACGCCTCCACTTCTTCGGGTGTATGCCTGAAACAATTCTGCGGACGAAACCAGTCGAAATTGATGTGATTCATTTCATCGATGCTGTAGTCCGGACGGTAGTACGCCTTGCAGATCTTGTAGTAGAACAGTCGCTGCAGATTGTGCTTTCCTTTCTCGATACCCAGGAACGGAATGGCCTCGTCGATCTGTATTTCGATATTCAGATCGCCCAGGGTTTTGCCAAGCCTGGTGAGCGACTCAAGCGCCTTCCAGGCATCATCATTGTCCATCGATGAAATCGCAGCGCGAACATGATCGTCGGTGAACTCCCGGATCGGTGCCTTTTTGACATACACATAGAACAGGAACTTCCCACCTTCTTTCAACCGTTGGGACAACTGCCCGATGGCTTTTTCTACGCTGTCCGTGTGGTGCAATACCCCTTCGGAAAAGATCACGTCAAACTGCCCATAGTGCTCGGGGATCGAGTTCAGATCGCACTGCTCGAACCGCGCCGGCAGGCCACGTTCGGCAAACCGTTGCTCCGCAACCTTTGCCGCCTCGGAGATATCTACGCCCAGATATCGATGTTGCTGCAGGTAGTCCCCAAACAGCAGCAGTCCCGACCCACCACTCCCACACCCCGCATCCAGAATGTTCTTGGGACCTGCACCCGATGAAAGTATCTGGTGTAGCCGATCGTGATCACCATCAAAATACTTTTCGAACAGCCAGCGTTTCCACTCCTGCTGAACGGCCGGGGACTCGTACGTCTCGCGCTTTTTCCATTTGAAGCCGAAGGTTTCTTCGGTCTGGCGCTGCGATGGTGAAGTTTTGTCAGTCAATGCAGTTCTCTTGAGTTGATTCAGTTGGCAGGCTGTACTTCTTTCATCCACGCCTCGACGTTCAGCAGCGACCAGATCAGCAACCGCCGATTTTCTTCTCCACGCAGGTGTTGAGCCACCAGAGGTTCCACTGCCTGCCGATCCAGCACGTCATAGATGCGGGCGTTGCTGTCGAGCAGCGTGCGCTTCACAAAGTCGATGCTCTCACCCTTGAACCAACTGGCGTCGGGCGAGGAAAAACCCTGCTTTTCGGCAATGGTAATGTCTGCTGGGATATAGCGGTTCATCATGTCACGCAGAATCTGTTTGCCATCATTGGTCTTCTGGAAGTAGACCGTTCGTTTGTCACGATGATCGTTTTCGTTGATCTTCAGCACACCGGCGAGATTGTTCAGCTTGAGGCCGACCGGACACTGCATCGCAAAATCAACCAGGTCGTTGTCCATGAAAGGCACCCGACTCTCCAGCCCGTGCGCCATGCTGAGCTTGTCTTCCACCACGAAAAGACCATGCAGGAAAGTCTTGGCTTCAAAATAGAGGCTGTGATTGATGTAGTCCTCGGGACGATCCAGCACGTTGTCATGACTTGCGAACACATCACGAAAGATGTCTCGGGTGCGAACCGATTCAACTTCCCGCTGCACCGGCGCAAACATCCGGGTGATCTCGCTCCCGTTCAGCATGCGCTGCCAATAGGCGTAGTACTGATCAACATAGTGCTCAAAATTCTGGCTGCCTGCAGCGCGATAATACCGCCACGGATATCCGCCAAACAGTTCATCTCCGCCGCATCCGGAGAGCACCACTTTCACAAACTTGCTGGCAAGCTTGGCCGCGTAATAGTTCGGGTAACTCTGGCCTACCCTGGGTTCTTCCAGATGCCGGGCAACACTGGGTAGACACCGCTCCATATCGCCTGCCTTGAGCACCATTTCATAGTGCTCGGTCTTGAAGCGCGCTGACATGTATTCGGCCTTAGGTCGTTCGTCGAAAGACAGCTCGATACCCGACGCAGAGCTGAGATCAAAACCACAGGTAAAACTCTTGAGGTTAGGAAACGACATCGCGGCAATGGCTGTAATCGAGCCACTGTCCATGCCACCACTCAAGTAGCTACCCAGTTCCACATCACCGATGAGTTGTCGATTGACGGCCTGGCGAAAAAGCCGGTCGAGTTCTTCAAGGTATTCACTGCGGCTTCCTGGCTGATCGGGTTCGCGAAACCGATAGTCCCAGTATCGTTGGACGTCCAGCCTGGAACGTGACAGATCAAAACAGGCATAGTGTCCAGCCGGCAGCAGCTTGATGTCTTGAAGCAAGGTCTGATCGGTGAAGATATTCTGGAACGTGAAGTACTCAAGCAGCGCTTGCTTGTTAAGCCTGCGGTTGAAGCCGGGTTGGGCGGTGATGGCCTTTTGCTCTGAGGCAAAAGCGAACCCATCACCTTGCTGCGCATAGTAAAGCGGTTTGATGCCGTATCGGTCGCGGGCCAGCAGCAACGAGCGTTCCTTGCGATCCCACAGCCCCAGGGCAAACATGCCGTTGAATCGGAGCAAGGCTGAGGTACCCCACTGTGCCAAAGCGTTCAGCACCACTTCGCTGTCGGTCAGGCTGCGAAAGCGATGGCCGAGGGCCTCAAGTTCTTTCCGCAATTCTCGAAAGTTGTAGATCTCACCGTTATAGGTCAGCACATAACGTTGATCTGCACTGATCATCGGTTGATGACCGCTGGGCGTGAGATCGATGATGGCGAGGCGACGATGGCCAATGCCTACGTTGTTTTCGATCCAGTGTCCTTCGCCGTCAGGTCCGCGATGGGCAATGGCGTCGGTCATCTTCTGCAGGATGCTCAGAGGGACCGGCGCCCCCTCAGGATGAATCAAGCCAACGATGCCACACATGAAATGATGCGCTCTAAAGATGTCGGTGTTTCAGGAAATTCTGTTAACGTAACTCTGATTAATTCGCTCCTGCGAATTAATCAAGTCCAAGCACTTCGCTTCAGCGAAGTGCGGAGGTCGGAGCCCCAAATACAAGAAGAGGGGCTCCTCGCATTTTCCCTGCGTTTCACGCATGAAAAATGGTGGTGCATCCCTGCACCACGAAGGAAGTTCTGATTAATCAGAACTTCCTTAAACCCGGTGCCCCGTCCAGAACCGGTCAGGCCACCACCTACCTGCTACCTCTGGTAATCGAGAACACGTTCAATGACAAACGCCTGTTCCGCCTCGGTCATGCCATTAAACAGCGGCAACGACACACTGCAGTGGTTGGCGGCATAGGCGTTGGGGAAGTCCGCCGGCTGATGGCCATACTTTTCCCGGTAATAACTGAGCATGTGTACCGCGTGCGTCGCAGGGCGGGTCGACACACCGCCAGTCTGCAACTGGTCCATCCACTCGTTGCGCTTCTCGTTGATGCGCTCAACAGATTCTGACGTCACAGGTTCCGGCTGAAACAGGCATGGATAACTTTGATAACCATGTTCCAGACTTTCCCGGTGTGCGGGCGTTTGCAACCAGCACAAGCCAGCGAACGCATCATCATAGATTCCAGCAAGGCGCTGTCGTTCGCGAACAATCTCCACGGCCCTGTCCATCTGCGCCGAGCCGAGCGCGGCTTGAATATCGGTCATCCGCTGGTTATATCCCGCATCCGGATGATCAGCCAGCAGATAAGGTCGTGCACCGAGATGGCGCTGCAGGTCCGTCATTGCCGCGCCATGGTCGCGCAAGCGACGAAGCTTCTCCGCCAGGGCATCATCGTCGGTTGTGATCATCCCACCTTCGCCGGTGGTGATGGCCTTGCGTGGATGAAAGCTGAAACAGCCGGTGTCTCCCAGCGTACCCACATGTGTTCCGTGGTACCGGCTGCCAAATCCACAGGCCGCGTCTTCGACAACAAACAGACCGTGCGCTTTTGCGATCTGGTTTATCTCCTTCATTTGGGCAGCGAGCCCAAACAGGTGAACCGGAATGATGGCCCTGGTCTTTGCGGAAATTCGTTGTCGCAGCTGCCCTACATCGATGTTGAACGTGTTCAGGTCAATGTCGCAGAAGCTGACCTTGCCACCCAGATGTTCAACCACGTTGGCGCTGGCGATCCACGTGAAAGCAGGAACGATGACTTCGTCCCCCGGCTGCAAGCCAAGCGCCGCGAGCGACAGATGCAGCGCAGAGGTACAGGACGTTACCGCTATGGAGTGCCTGGCACCGATGAAGGCACTCCACTTCTCCTCGAACTCACGCACCTTCGGACCCTGCACCAACCAGCCGCTGCGTAGCGGACCAAGGACACTCTGAATTTCAGCCTCGGTAAGACTGGTGCGCGCGATCGGTACGTTCATCGTTTTGTTGCGGGTTGCGTTGTTCCTGGTCGCCTCGTTGTTCGTCATGCGGGCAGACCAACCACCCGACGACGTGCGGCCACTTCCGATTTGTGCGAGGCCCGCCATTCAATCAATCGCTTGAGGCCGTCGCGCAGATCCAGCGTTGATTCAAAGCCGATCTCGGCACGTGCTTTTTTTGGCGACCCGACACGATTGCGAACCAGGGTAGCCTGGCTGTTCGGGGTATAGAGGATGGGCAGGTTGCAACCGGTGATGTCGAGCAGCAATTCAGCGAGTTGTTTAAGCGAAGTTCGCTTGCCTGTACCCACGTTATAAAACACATCGGTGCTCGACGCTTTCATGGCGCACACATTAGCGAGCCCACAGTCTTCCACCGCCACAAAATCGAAGGCCTCAGAACCGTCGCCGAGAATGGTAGGACTCAGGCCGTTGTCGATCGCGTCCAGCATCTTCATGAAGACCGCGATGTAGGCGCCCTGATAATCCTGGCGTGGACCATAGACGTTCATGTAACGCAGACCCACATAGTTCAAACCGTACCGATGATGGTATGCCCGCAACATGGCTTCACTGGCGATCTTGGTCGCTCCGTAGAAGTTCTTGTTATTGAAGGGATGATCCTCTTCCATGGGTTCGCTCACAGCGTCGCCATAGACGGATGCCGACGATGAGTAGACAAGCCTGTTCACGCCCTTGGCAACACAGGCTTCCATGACATTGAAGGTGCCACGCACGTTGACGTCAAACGCACTGCGAGGAAACTCGTGACACTGCAGCAGCCAGAGCGCAGCAAAATGAAAGACCCCGTCCGCGCCATCGAAGGCTGACTGAAGTATGTCGGTTTGGAGGATATCGCCACCAACATCATAGAAACGGACACGTGGGTCCTTCATGGCGTCGTGCAGATTTTCGCGGCTGCCACGCACCATATTGTCGTAAATCAGGATCTCTTTGACATCCTCCTTGAGGAGGTGATCGATGGTGTGGGAGCCGATCAACCCTGCTCCACCAACGACAACGAATTTTTTGCCTCTCACATCCATCAGACGATCCTTTGATTGCGTACGCCATATCCAGTGCGTTTGAAGGCGGAGCCGTTGCTCCCTCCGGCTAACCCCTGTCAGGTTCTGGCCGGTTGAAGGCTCAGCGCGGGGGGCCAGTCCGCATGCAAACAGGATAGCCTGAGCCACTTTCTCAAGCCATAGAGTGACTCGTGAACCCCTGCGCAATCCCGAGAACTCACTTTGTTTTTGAGGGGTCCTGGGCCACTCGACAGAGGTTCGAGCAAAGTCTGTTTGCCTGAGAAAAAACACCCTCTCATAATCGAAGCCGGTATCAAGCCATCGGGTCGTGGAGGCATCGTATGGAACTTGGCTGGTTTGAAGTGAGCCTGAACGTCAAGGATATCGATCGCACACGCAGTTTCTACGAAGCGCTCGGCTTCGAAGTCCTGGAGACGGCATTCGAAGGCCGCGTGGTGACGTTGCAGAAAGGAGATTGCCGCATCTGCCTCTACCAGGGATTTCTCGATCCCCCGGAAACACAGCTCATTTTCTGGCAGGGAGACGTTGCGGCCATCGCCAACAACCTGAAGAACAAAGGACTGCAATTCGAGAAGGAACCTGAAACAGGCGCTGACGGCGGGATTGGTGCACTGCTGCGCGATCCGGATGGCCGTCCCATCTACTTCGTCAATCTACCCGGGGTAAGGCGTTCAGGATCCACCTGAGGGCTCTGGGAGAGCATCACCGGACCGCCCGTATAACATGCCTGTAACCACACACGGCAGCAATCCACGTGACTCAGTATCTCGCACAGATCTCCATCGTCGTCGCCGACTACGACGAAGCCATCGCGTTTTATGTTGACACCCTCGGTTTCACGCTGCTGGAAGACACCGCCGTTCCCGAGCAGAACAAACGGTGGGTGGTGGTGGCACCGCCTGGTTCGACGGGATGCAAACTGCTGCTGGCGCGCGCAGTGGGTGAAGCGCAGCTTTCCCGTATTGGGAATCAGACCGGCGGCCGGGTCTTTCTCTTCCTGCACACTGACGACTTCGATCGGGACTACGCAAACTACAGAAACAAAGGCGTCGTCTTCGTGCGCGATCGCTCTGTCGAAGCCTTCGGCACAGTCGCCGTGTTTGAGGATCTGTATGGCAACTTGTGGGATCTGGTGCAGCCGGCATGGCAGCTCGATTCGACAGGTAGTCGTGGAAAGGCGTAAATTTTCGGCACTCAGTCGAAGAGTACTCGGCATGAAGCGAACCTGTTTGGCCGCCATCGCAGTTCTGTTGGTACTGGCTGGTTGTGACAACAGCGACCAAGACGAGAACAAAGGACTGTCGGCAAACGGCGCAACGTTCGAAGAAGCGGTCGACAATCTTCTCGAAAAGATGGAAACGCGCGACGCGGCGGCGGCGGGCGACAATGGCATCTCCTCCAACAACAATGGCGACGACGGAACAGTTCGTGACGCAACCCTCGAGGAAGCTGCCGAATTCAAAAAGTTGGCGGGAGAGGCCTACCAGAATTGGCTGGATGATCGGACCGCTCTGGAGATTGCGCAGGCACTGGACACGCACTGGCGAACTGAAGGGCGGGACATAACCTGGGATTCAAGTCCGTTCAACTACCGGATCATAGAAGGCAGCCTGGAATCGACGTTGCCGGCGGAAGCGCAACAAAACGGGATCATGGCCGCTGCAGGCTTTCTGGTTGAAGCCGACGCCACGTTTTTCAAGACGGTGATGACGACGTACATGACGTTCGACGACAAGACTGCGGCTAACGCCTACTTCGAACGTCTTTCCCGCGACATGATCGGGGTTGCAGGTCCCTATCGTTCTTTCGATCTGGATGTGAAACAGCACCCGTCCTTCACCATGCGATGCGGTTACATCACCGAGACGAACCATAGTGTGAATTGTCACTTCAAGGGGCCAGACGACCGCGTCATCGGTGTCCTTTTTTTCGCTGAAGGTCCTCCACTCGAATTCACGGGAGAAAAAAGCGCCATCGATCTGATCTTTGAAAACCAGGAGGCAGTGAAGCGAATAGCCGCTGTCGCTGGCGCGGCGTGGGCTTATCTCGATGACGTTTACTATTAGTCCCGACTACGAGGAGACACCCCGGAAGGGACAGAATCGGTTTGCATCAAGGGAAACAAGATGCCAAAACACACCTCACGGCAACCCATTCTCTACATCTTCTCCGGCCTGCCAGCCACGGGTAAGTCCACGCTGTCCAGGTTGATCGCGCGTGAGTTCGGCGCTACGCATTTGCGCATCGACACGATCGAGCAAGCCCTGCGTGATCTGTGTTCGTTCGATGTTCAGGGCGAGGGCTATCGGCTCGCCTATCGGATTGCCACTGATAACCTGCGTCTGCGCACAAGCGTCGTCGCCGACTCCTGCAACCCAATTGAACTCACTCGACGTGAGTGGGAACAGGTTGCCCTTCATGCCGATGCTCGATTCATCAACATCGAAGTTTTTTGTTCTGATATAGACGAACATCGGCGGCGTGCTGAAACACGAGTTTCGGACGTACCTGGATTGACCCTGCCCACCTGGACTGAAATCGTGAATCGGGAGTACCACGACTGGACTGTCGACCGCCTGATTGTTGACACCGCTGGGAAGACGGCACAATCGTGTGCTGCCGATCTGATTGCAGAATTGACCGCATGACGCATCAACAACTTCTCAACATCCGGCCGCTTCGACTCGCCGATGCAACCACCATGTCGGCAGCCTTCGCTCGACTCGGCTGGAACAAGCCAGAGGCTCAGTACAGGAATTTCCTGGAGGAGCAGACTGCTGGCGAACGAGATGTTTTCGTGGCCGAGTTGAATGATCAGTTCGCAGGCTACGTCACAATTTGCTGGCGATCGCCCTACCCTCCTTTTGCTCATGATGGCATTCCGGAGGTTCAGGACTTCAACGTACTCCCTGAGTTTCGCAGACAAGGCATCGGCAATCGACTGATGGATCTGGCGGAAGAGAAAATCGCCGTCCGCCACGACACTGCAGGGATCGGGGTCGGGATGTATCCGGACTACGGTCATGCCCAACGGCTCTATGTGCTGCGTGGTTATGTGCCGGACGGGCGTGGCCTGTGTTACAAGTATCGACCGCTTGAGCCGATGGAGCAGACAGTCAATGATGATGATCTGGTGCTGTTCTTCACCAAGAAGTTGAGGGACCTCTGATCAACGCGAGCCATGATCCGTCAGAGTTTTCTTTGCAGCACAAAGATGTCCGCGAAGGCAGTTGGCGATCGAACCAGGCAGAAGGAACGTGTACTCATTCGCTCGCGCCGCCACGCTGGTCAATCATGGCTAACCAAATGTTGTCTCTCTTATCCTCGGCTCATCGTCACCCGGCAAAATCGATCATCGTCCCATCATCGTTCACGTCACATCGAAGTTCAGCCTTTCTCGTTACCATTGCAACGGACTCTCGCCTGACGAAAATTAAAAATTGAGCGTGTTGACTCTTTACGCCACGCGGAAATGTGAGATCTTGCAGAGGTTGCAGTGCGTTTCCTCTATGAAATCTCGGCAGCAATCCAGCTAAGCCCAATCCATATCGCTTCCTGAAGACAATCCGGAATTTTGATGGCCATCGACTATCGAGCTGAAATTGACGGTGTACGCGCGTTGGCTGTGATTCCCGTGGTGCTCTTTCACGCACAGATTTCGGGGTTTGGTGGAGGGTTCGTCGGCGTCGATGTATTTTTTGTGATTTCCGGCTTTCTGATCACCGGGCTGATTCAGAAGGAAGTCGCAGCCGGAGAATTCAGTTACATCGGGTTTTGGGAACGCCGCGCCCGTCGACTGTTGCCACCCATGACGCTGGTAGTGGCCGTTTCCTGCATTGCCGCCTGGTTCGTGTTGTTGCCCATCGAACTACGAGCCATGGGATCCTCGGTGGTTGCGTTTTCCGGCTTTTCCTCAAACATCTACTTCTGGCACAAGTCGGGATATTTTGGTGCGCCGGCGGAGTTGATCCCGCTGTTGCATACCTGGTCGCTGGGTGTCGAAGAACAGTTTTATGTACTTTTCCCCGCGGTGCTCCTGCTGCTTGCAGGTGTCACCGCGACGCGTCGGCTGGCTGCAATTGCAGGCCTCGGTCTGGTTTCTTTCGTGGTCGGGCTGGCGTGGATAGAGCACCATCCAGACGCAGCCTACTACCTGCTACCTTCCCGCGCCTGGGAGCTGATGCTTGGTGCATACCTTGCGCTGAACAAACGGAATCTCCCGCAGTTGAAAGGTATCTATGCTGATCTTCTGCTTGTTATCGGGATGGTGTTAGTGCTGGTACCGATTTACCTGTACTCCAAGAACACTCCATTTCCTGGCTTTGCGGCTTTGGTCCCTTGTCTGGGTACGGCGATTCTGATCTGGACCGGGCAACGGCCTGACAGTCGGCTTTCGTGGCTTTTCACAAATGGCCCGACGGTGTACATCGGCAAACTATCCTATGCCATTTATCTCTGGCACTGGCCGATCCTGACCTTGTGGGCAGCGTATGTCGGCAAGTCGCTGGCACGACTGAGTGCGACGGAAGTCAGCGGCATTCTTGCTGCCACCGTCGTCCTTTCATGGTTGTCCTATCACCTGGTAGAAAATCCGGTGCGAAAGCGCCGTGTACTGGCTTCACGCTTCGCCATATTTTCTGGATCGGCTGTAGCCATGGGAGTGCTTGCGTCAGTCGGGCTCGCAAGCTATCTCGCGGACGGATTTGAATCGCGTGTGCCGGCCGCGGCCAGATTGATTGCGAGCGGTACCCAGGATGAAAGTCCGCTCTGTCTGGACATTGATTTGACACCTGCGCGCATAGTTTCCGGTGACTTGTGCCAGTTTGGTACCGTTAACGGCAATGATGCTTCACCGCGCATCCTCCTGTGGGGCGATAGCCATGCAACGTCTTTGGTACCGGCTCTGGATGAGGCCGCAACATCACTCGGAATTGTTGGTGAACTGGTCTCTCGCGGCGCATGCCCACCGACACCGGATATCCTTCCGGAAGGAAAATACAGCCCTGGTTGTCCTGAGCACAACGCGGCTGTCCTCCAGCTTCTACGCACTCGACACTATGATGCGATCGTGTTGCATGCCATCTGGAGTTCGTATGAGAGCCGAGCGAGTCTCGACTACGCTGGCCCGCCTAACGAGGTTGCCGAGGGCTTGAACTCCAGCGCGCTGTTCAACCATCAGCTTCAAAGTACATTTGACGCGGCGCAGCAGCTGTTGATACCGGTGATTCTCGTGGGTGAAGTGCCTTATCCACCGGCCGGTGACTATCACCCATCACGTTTCGCGAAAAGCGTCTGGCGCGGCGCAGATCCATCGTCCGCTGGACTAAAGCTCGTTGACTATCAGGAGCGCGGCACACCTCTGCTGAATTTCTTGAGCCAGCAACCAGCGGGGTTGGTCACCGTTCTGGATCCTTCGACGGCCATGTGCAATTCGGCAGCTTTTTGCCCAGCAATCATCGAAAGTCGTTCAGTGTATCGCGATGAAAATCACGTCTCCGCGTATGGAGCACGGCTGATGGTTCCGATGTTGATTCAAGCACTCAAGAACCTAGCCCGCACTATTCATGAATGATCTACTGCGGACGCCGAAAGCAGCGAAAACACTGGGCGTGCTCCCTCCGCGTGCTCGACGTGCTGTCAAGCACGCCTGCGCGCACGCAGGTCCGCGCCACCCAGCGTTTTCACTACT
>JANNBJ010000076.1:0-43890 GCA_031385325.1 Gammaproteobacteria bacterium
AGTAGTGAAAACGCTGGGTGGCGCGGACCTGCGTGCGCGCAGGCGTGCTTGACAGCACGTCGAGCACGCGGAGGGAGCACGCCCAGTGTTTTCGCTGCTATCGGCGTCCGCAGTAGATCATTCATGAATAGTGCGGGCTAGGATTCTGCGCCGCAGAAGGCGGCTGAGCGCGGTGTCGGCTTCGCGTCGCAGTCACCTCTCATCTTGCCCTCATCAACGTCGCCAATACTGAATCTGGATCTGGATGGTAGCCAGGGCGATAAAACAGCACGAATCACGGTGTGCGATTCGAGCCGCAACGACGGTCTTTCCACCAGGTTGGCTGAGCACTCACACCACTTCATTTCAATCAGGAATAGCCAATGAAACACGCACAAAAAAATCTTGCCGCACTGGCGTTGGGATTGGTCGCTCTATCGTCCGCACCTTTGTTGGTGCAGGCCGGGGAGGTCGAACAAAAAGCTGCCAACTGTCAGGGTTTCGACACCCTGGCCATTCACCTGGAAAGAAACGTTACCGACGAGGACGGTGAAGTCGTCTTGCTGGCGAAAACCGTCTCGGAAGGATTGCGCTCCTTGAACATCATCGCTCCAGGTGGCCGGGAACTGGCCGAGTTTGAAATGAGCCGGAAAACAATTGGTGTTCGAGAACTCATTCTGGAATCACCGGAGCCTGCGGATCTGGGTGACGTCCTGAAATCGTATCCTGCCGGTGCCTACCAGATACGCGGACGCACCATCAGCGGCGTTTGCGTCAAGGGATCGGCGACGCTCTCCCACGCAGAAGTACCGGTTACCGAAATTGTGAGCCCAGCTGAGGACGAGGTGGTCGCCTTGAATAACTTTGTCATCACATGGCTCGCTGTTCCAGCAGCAGTCAACTACATCATTGCCATCGACAACGAAACCACGGGAACTACTCTGAAGGCAGAGTCGCCGAGTAGTGCAACATCCTTTGCTGTCCCTGCCGACTGGCTGGAACCAGACAATGAGTACACTGTCTCTGTCGCGGTAAAGATCGCGAACGGTAACGTTTCTTCAATGGAAATTCCGGTTACCACTGCACCATAGGGCTCGAAACTGCACGGACACGACAAAGCTCAGCAAGGGTTTTGTTCGTGTCCGGGTCCGCAATGTTCAACACTCACTGCGGTCCGTCGTGTATCAAAGGCCAGCTTCTGACAGTAC
The DNA here is from genome assembly GCA_031385325.1 of Gammaproteobacteria bacterium. Taxonomy (GTDB): domain Bacteria; phylum Pseudomonadota; class Gammaproteobacteria; order Pseudomonadales; family Azotimanducaceae; genus SYFY01. The sequence continues at coordinate 1,188 of JANNBJ010000076.1, forward strand.
TTTGGCTGCCTTTTTGGCGAGCAGCGGCGCACGCTCGCCGATGGTCAGCATACGCGGGTCCTTGCTCTCTCCCCGCAGGTAGCGTGTGTGGAGTTGAGTCACGACCACTGCCGTCTTCCAATACGCAAAACTGATCCACCACGGCAGAGGGGCCAGCGAGAGTCCAGCCATTGCCGCATATCGCTCGCCCACTTCCTGTCGTGACGGCAGCCCCATCTCGAGCATGCCGGGCTGGCTGGTCATGTTGGCAAAATCCGGATCGGTGGCATCCGGCCAATACTGTATGAGCGTGCCGAGATCGATCATCGGATCACCGAGCGTTGTCATGTCCCAGTCAAAGATCGACTTCGCACGGTCCGGATCATCCGGATCGAACTGGACATTGTCGGGCTTGAGATCATTGTGGACAAACGCAGTGCGCTCGCTGGTTGGCACCTGCGCTGCAAGACGTTCGGCGATGCGATCCATCAGACCATCATCGTTCGCAGGTCGCACCAGATCCCAGCGCTTGTGCCACCCGGCAACCTGACGCGCAGCAAAGCCTTCGGGTTTACCAAGGTCTGCCAGATCACACACCACCGGATCGAGACTGTGCAGTTCGGCCATGGCATCAACCACCGCAAAACCGATTCTCCTGCCGACATTGGCATGGCGCTTGAGTTCGACGGGCAGTTCGCCTCTCACCACCACACCGGTACGACGCTCCATGACGAAGAAGTCGGCACCACACACGGATTTGTCATCACAGAACGCATAGGCCCGAGGTGCCAGTCGCGTGTGTTTCCACAACCGTGACAGCACCTTGAACTCGCGCTTCATGTCATGCGCGCCCGGCGCGATCACGCCAAATGGCGGCCGTCGCAGCACGAGTTCCTGGTTGCCATACCTGAGCAGATACGTGAGATTCGCGCTGCCACCTGGAAACTGGAGGACGTCCAGTGTGCCGGTGAGGCCATCAACATGCCCACGCACGTAGTGATCAATGGCCGGCCAGTCGAGTTCTTCGCCTGGCCGGATCGGCGCGATGTCGGCTGGTGTGACCATCAGCCAGCAGAAACACCGGCCGTGACGCTGATACCCATGGAGGCCTTCTGGCCGGCCTTGGCCGCATCCCGCATACGGGCCAGTTCTTCCCAGCTCAGATAGTTGGTCAGGCCGTCTTCACTGAAGAAAATCACCGGGCCTTCACAGACGAACAGATATTCGGTGTCTTCCAGCGCAATGGTTGCGCCGTGCAGCACGCCATTGGGTTCGTAGTCATAGTCGCCGGCATTGAGGATGCCATCGCGCACCTGCAGCTTGCCCTTGAGCACATAGGTATGCGCATCCGACAGATGCTTGTGCGGTGCTGCGGTATAACCTTTGTTCCAGCGAAACAGTGCCACCCAACGACCTGTTTCAGCGCCGGTCCACAGGACTTTCATCCACGCCTTGCCGGGTTCGGTTTCGATCCAGGGCTCATCCGCGCGAATGATGATGTCGGCCAACTGGTCATTGATCGGATTGATGTTCTGCAATGCCATGATTCCCCCGTCCTCTGTTGTGTGAGTCTGTCGTGTCGGAAACGCCGTTCAGCGCGCAGTATATCCGCCATCCACCGGCAGGATCACTCCGTTGATGAACGACGCCTCGTCGCTGGCCAGGAACGCGGCGGCAGCCGCAATTTCCTCTGGCTGGCCCAACCGCCCCATCGGATGCAATGAGATCAGGAACTGGTCGACTTCCGGAACCTCCCTGAACAGCGCCGTCATCGGCGTGACAATGAATCCCGGCGCAATGGCATTCACCCGCACCCCACGCGAGCCATAACTCACCGCAAACTGGCGGGTCAACTGCACCACCGCACCCTTGCTGGCCGCATAGGCGCCCATACCGTAGTCACGCGGAACGATGGGTTCACCAGGGAGTGGTGTCATGCCAACCATGCCCAGGATCGAAGCGGTATTGATGATGGAACCACCACCTCGCTCGGCCATCATTTCGCTGCCGTAATACAGGCCGTTGTACACGCCTTCGAGGTTGATGCGAATGGTGGCTTCCCAGCCAGGACCGGAACCTACACCTGCGTTATTGAACAGCACATCGAGGCCGCCAAAGGCGTCGACCGTGCCATGCAGTGCCCGCTGCACCGCTTCTCGATCGGCAACGTCCACCCGAATCGCTTCGGCCCGACCACCCAACTGCCCAATGTGATTGGCCACATCTTCGGCAGCCGCAAGATCGATATCCGCACACATGACGGCCGCACCACCTTGATGAAACCGCATCGCACTGGCGCGACCAATACCCGAACCTGCGCCAGTAATCAGCGCGCGTTTCCCCGCAAGACCCATTCCCTTCCCCTCATGGTTTTCTTTTCAGGGACGAAGTATCCACGCAATTCAGGGAACAAGGCCAGAACCAAACCAGGGAGGAAGTGGACACCGCCCGGACGGTTTCCGCTGGCCGTCAACCCATCGCAACGCCAAAGGCTGCACCCACCGTGGCAGTTATCGCCATGGCCAAAGCGCCCCAGAAGAGGACACGGACTGCCCCACGTACCGGGCCAGCTCCACCTGTTGACGCGCCACCGGCACCGAGAACACCCAACGCCACCAGCGACGACAGTACAACCCACGCGGTAACACCGGACTCAGGCGATACGGCGGCAACGCCCAGCGGCAACGCAGCCCCGCAGGCAAAGGTCAGCGCCGAGATGAGGGCGGCTTGAACCGGGCGAGCGGTCACCACACCAGAAATACCCAGTTCATCACGCCGATGAGCGCCCAACGCGTCACTCTGCGTCAGCTGCTCGGCAACCTGTCGCGCCAGATTTTCATCCAGACCACGGGCGATATAGATGCCGGTCAGCTCGGCAAGCTCGGACTCGGGACTTTCTTCAAGCTCGCGCCGTTCACGTTCCGTATCCGCAGCCTCGGCATCCGTCTGTGAGCTCACCGAGACATACTCACCTGCGGCCATGGACATGGCACCGGCAATGAGTCCGGCGAGACCTGCAATGAGTATTTCAGGGCGAGCAGAGCCGGCCGCGGCAACGCCCACCAACAGGCTCGCCGTCGAGACAATGCCATCATTGGCCCCCAGTACTGCGGCGCGCAGCCAACCAATGCGATGGACCCGGTGAATCTCAGAATGTGCAGAGCGACTCATGTCTTGATTCCTGATTGCCATCCGACAAAGTACAGCACTAACAGCACCCAGAGGTTGTCTTTTCAGCCACCTGTCAGACAAAGATGGACAACACCACAACGAACCCGGTTCCCAGCGTTATCAGCGCCGACTTGCGTAGTTTCGGCATGCTTATGGCAAGGAAAACGCCGCTGCCCAAAATGAGGATCAACGAGATGACCATGCTCAACGAAAAACTCCTCAGGACCGAACCAGCCTCTGCTCGGTGTACACGCATCAACTGCGTCAGCGGGCTACGCTTCCGATAGATCAGTTCTGCCTGCAGCGGGTTGTCAGTCGGCCTGACTTCGACCAGGCGTTTCAAGTCTCCCCAGCGAAATACGTAGGCATTGTTCCTTTCCGCGATAGTGGGATTCCCCGTCGGAGGCGATAGATGATGCTGCTTAAGCGCCGCTGCGATGGACTCGGACAATTGAGCGAGATCGGGCGCGAAGGGTCGGTCAAGTTTGATGGAATAGACCTGCTTTTCTACGTCTCCCTGGATATCAAAAGAATAAAGTGCGCCGCTGACAAAATAGAGAAGCGTCAGCGGCAGAAAAAAACACGCCAACAGGGCGTGAATCCTGATCACCAGCATCCGTTGAATTTTCATCTCCTGGTGTCCTCTCGAAGGAATAGATTGCCGTCGTGCGGACTCGGACAGTTTCGATCACTCGAACGTCCTGGGTGCATTCAGCGCGCCAGGTCACATATCACTGATCGGCAAAGCGCGAGTTGCTCAATTGCTTGTGGCTGACTTCTTCGGGCATGTTGGTCAGCAATCGATACAGCCAGCGGACGCCATTCACATTCTGATCCCGCGCTGCAGACAGCATGCCGACCATGCCGTAATTGCCTGCGTGACAGGCGTATTCGTAGATCTCGCCATCACTTGGCCTGAACGTGAGTTCGCCGTGCCAAGGGTGTCGATAGACTGCATCGTCGTCCATCGTGAAGGCATAGTGAATTTCATCGACGCGGGTACGCGTGAAGCGTTCTGTTACGCGGGTGTCCTTGCCAACATAAAACTGGTACTTGATGGCGCCTCGCAGGCCCTGCTGCGGATGGAACTGCGTCGTTTCCACCACCAGGGTATCGCCTTCCCAGTGACCGATGGAGTCGCCCATCCACGGTCGAATCTGCGCGGGCAGCGGTTGGCCATTGATCCTGATGTTGCGCACCGAGTGATTCATCTCGACGACGATCTTCACTTCACCGGGTGACTGCACAAACTGATAGTTGTTGTTGTACTCCACCGGGATCATGGGCGGCCCGCCGGTTGACCCATAGCCCACGACACATCGATCGCCAAGCAACTGTTCCTCGGGGTTGTTTCGTTTCTGGGTACTGAGCATCGTCAACCAGTACTTCACCCACCCTCTCACGGTGTACGGGACTTTCCCGTTGCCCGGATCATTGATGATCGACGTCCTGGGTTCACCCTTGATACGCAGGATTTGTGTACCGCGATCAAGCCAGATGGTGTTGTAACCGCCGACCACCTTGCCAGACGGCAGATCACCCTCGGGCAGATTGTCGATATCGGTCATCAGGTCTGCGTCCCGAAGTTCGAGTTCGCGCGCCTGCGCTTCAGTGAGCACCAGATCATCCATCCCCTTGAATCGTTCAAGGCCGGTCAGCGTCGATGAATTCCACACACCCTGCAGATCGGGTTCTCCCCACGGCATGTGCGGTGCTTGCCAGGGTTCGGCGCACACGACTTGCGATACCGCGCTCATCGCCAACAGGAGCATCAACACGTTTCTCATGTCACCCCCTCGCCACACGCTTGTTGATGACGATCTCGCTGTCAGCGTTCATTGGGATCGAACCCATCACGTGGGGCTCCCGTTCCCGATGAACCCATGAATACCTTGCGGCCATCGCTGAACGACATATCGCGGCCGTTAGCCCGGCACACGGGCTCACACTTGTGCCCCAGACTCTGGTATCCGCGCACAACGATCACGCTGCCGATGGGCAGGGAGTTTCGGTCGAGGCCCGCGCGAACCAGCGTGTTGGGTGTACCGGCTTCGAACATCCACTCAGTGGCACTGCCATCGGCATTCGCCGCTTGTACATGCACCCAGGCATGAGGATTGATCCACTCCACCCGGGACACGGTGCCGCGAACCGTCACCGGAGTGCTTGAATCAAACTCGGCAGAAAACGCGTGATGAGCCGATGCCTCTGGCGGTCCCAACAGGACAGCAATCATTGACATCATCAAAACAGTCGACCTGGTCATCGCCATGCGACGGTACTCTCGTGTTCGCGGGTTACGGAAGCGGGTGTTTGCGTAAATGGCCATACATCAGCTCTTCAACAAATTCGACGCAGTTGAACTGCATGAGCTGATCATCCGGTGGCACCCGTTTGTAGATCGGCATGCTGATGGTCCACGGTCTGGTGTAGACCTGCGGGTCTTCAAGCGTCGCTTCATACCGCATCGTGTTCGAGCTTGTCAGGGTATATCGCTCGGTCACTTTCAGTTGTTCGCTTGCGAAGTTGCCGGACCGATCGAGCCACGCCTGACCATTGAACCCCGTCGTTTCAATCACCATCGTGTCGCCTTCCCAGCGCACCCACGACTGCCCCATCCAGCTGTCGATCGGCGCGGGTCCCGGATCGGCGGCATGAATGTTGCGCACCGCCCCCGCGTATTCGTACGAAAACAGCAGCGCGTTGGCGTTCTGCACAATCTGGAAGCCATAACCCATGTAGTTCGCACGTGGCACACCCGGCAGATAACACTTGATCTCCGGGTCCAGCTTCAGCCATTCGGCCCGATTGCGATCACGCTGTTCCAAAGCCTTGCGCGTATACGGAATCTCGCCACCCTGCACCACCCCGAGTCCCGCCGGCACGGCGCCCACTGCGCCAAGGGCAACCACTTCCTTCGCAGGCACCGGCACCACCGGTCCTTCACGCAAGGCCATTGCCGCCTGCGCTGCATGCGGTTCCAGATTGAAATTTGCCGTGTTCAGCACCTGCCAGACACCATTGAAGTCCGGTTTGCCATCGCTGAGCCTTTGCGGCGCGAAGGCTTCGTCCGCAAAGGCAGGACCAGCCAGCATCAACAACACCACCCACACATGTTTCATCTCGGACCGTTTCCTCGCAGTAATCCACAGCACGCACACTCAGACGCCACCAGCACCCGGAGCCAGATCAGGCAAGGCCTGCACCATTCATGAAGGGTCGTAGCGAGGGCGTCGAGAGCCGTGAAAACGCTGGGAGGCGCGGACCGGAGAGCGCGCAGGCGTGCTACACAGCACGTCGAGCACGCGGAGGGAGCACGCCCAGTGTTTTCGCTGCTATCGGCGTCCGCAGTAGACTATTCATGAATGGTGCGGGCTAGGAGTCTGCGCGGCAGAAGCTCGACAGGCTGCGGCGGCGCAACGATGGCCCGCTTTTCCGTTCGTTTTCGTTGCGTAGCACCCACTACGCGTCTCAAACGAACGAAAAATCGGACTCGAATTGACACTCGCCTCGCTCAGCCGCCTTCTGCCGCGCAGGCTCCTAGGCACCATGGCATGAGGCTATCGTTAGTGTGTGAAAAGCGCGGGATCAATCGGGACGCATCAGGCTATTGACGACGTATCTGCACTCGTCGGCGAGCGAAAGGCCAGGATCAAGGGTGGCAACAACAACAGGCTGAACATCGTTGAAGTCGTAAGTCCACCCAGGATGACCAGTGCCATCGGACCCTGCACTTCGCGGCCTGCTTCACCGGAGCCGATGGCCAATGGCAACATGCCCAGCGCCGTGACCACGGCGGTCATCACCACCGGCGTCATACGCTCACTGGCTGCCCTTGCCACTGCCGCCACACCCCACGGTTCACCTTCGATATCGATCACATGATCAACGTGTGAAACCATGAGAATCGAATTACGCGCGGCAATACCAAACAAGGTGACAAATCCAACGAGCGCTCCAAGAGACAAGACTGCCGAGTCGAAGAGAAGGACGGCGAGGACCCCGCCGGCTAGCGCCGCTGGCGTTCCGGCAAGGATCAATATGGCGGGTCGCACCCCACCAAACGCCAGGACCAGCAGCGCCACAATACCGATCATCGCAAACCCGATATTGGTCAGCAGTTCCCGAGTCGCAGCCGCCTGTCCTTCCGCCGCACCGCTGTATTCAAGGTAGACATCCGTGGGCAGGTCAACCTGTTCGGCAACCGCCGTCTGAATGGTTTGTGCGAGTCCGGCGACATCGCGAGTCCCGGCATTGGCGGTCACCACCTGGCGACGCCGTCCGCCATCGTGTGAGATCGTGGCTCGGCTCTCGACGAGGCTGATGTCAGCGATTGATTTCAACGGGATCACACCGCCCGAAACCGTGTGGATCTGCAACGCACCAATCGCTTCCGGATCATTGGCTACTTGACTCGGCAGGGTCAACGCGACATCGGTGATGCGCGCCGCATCCTGAATCTGCGCGACGATTCGACCTTGATAAGTGGCTTCAATTACGTCGTACGCGTCGGTGGCACTGGCACCACGCAGGGCCAGCCGCGCCGGATCAAGAGCCACGATCACGGCAGGGGTGCCTGGCGCTGAAACAACCTGCACATCCACGGCATCGGGAACCTCCCGAATCACTGCGGCGATCCTGTTGGCCATCCGGTCCAGAACATCAAGATCAGGCCCAAAGATCCCGACGGCGATTGCAGCAGTTTCGCCCGACAGACTTTCGCCAATACGATCGCCAAGAAAGGTCAGCGCTTCCGAGCCAATGCCCGGATAACCATCCAGCACGGTCCGGATCTGCGCAAGAACCACCTCCTCTGCGTGTGCATCAACCGCTTTCAGTTCAACGTGGAACTCCGAGCGGTTCGGCGGAAACGTGTCTTCACCAGACTCGGCTCTGCCGATCTGCTGTTCAACGGTCGCGATTCCATCAATGGCCAGTAAATCTGCACTGATCCGTATACCAATCTCGCGCATCCACGCAATCGACGCACCGGCAGGCCCATTCACCTGCAACACGTAGTGACGCTCGCGAAAGGCCGGCAACAACTCGGCACCAAACTGCGTGAATCCGACAATCGCCAGCAGACCGAGCACGCTGGTCACCACCAGGGCCGTCCGCGGCAAACGGCACAGTGCCACAATGAGAGCAGCATGTGCCTGACGAATCGCACGCATGACCCCAGGTTCACTGATCGCCCGCGCATCTTTCAAGAGCAGATACGACATCGCTGGCGTAACCGTGATGGCAACCAGCAACGACGTCAGTACCGCTGACAGAAAAGCCAACGCCAGCGGCGCAAAAAAAGCCCCCTGCAATCCCGTCAGGAGCAATACAGGCAACATCGTCACCACCAGGACGAAGGTTGCATAGACTACCGGTGCACGAACTTCCACCGACGCTGCAAAGACAACATCGTGTGGCAACCGGTCACCACGAATACGCAAACGCCGCAGGATGTTCTCGACGCCAATGATGGCATCATCGATGACCACACCCAGTGCTACCGCCAATCCGCCGAGAATCATCGTATTGATGGTCTGACCAGTGCGCTCCATGACCAGCACGGCGACCAGTAATGACAAGGGAATCGACACGAAGGCGATGAACGCTACCCGCAGACTGCGGGTCATGGCCAACAGCACGATCGTAATCAGTACCGCGCCCATGATCAGGTCGTCGCCGATACCGGTCAGCGCCGTCTCAATGAAATTGGCGGGCCGGTGCAACCGGCTGAACATCGTCACGCCCTGCGCTTCGAGGCCCGGACGAAGCTCCGCCAGAGCCTGCTCGACGGCATGTGTGGTGGTTACCGTGTTGGCACCGAACTGACTGGCGAGTGCGGTCAGCACACCAGGGCGCCCCATGATCAAGGCATCTCCGAATTGTGGTGTCGGGGCCTCAACCACATCCGCTACATCACGAATTGTCAAGGCCGGTCCGCCGCTTGTGACCAGCGCCGACGCTGCGATCTCGTCCGTGCTCAGTGCGAGCCCACGCGGTTCGATCACCACCCGCTGGGCCGCGGTTTCAACAAAACCACCACCACGCACAGCGCTGGTCGCGCGGGCAGCGATTTCGATATCTCCCAGCGTCAATCCGCGCGCCACCAGATCGGCCTCGCGTACGCGTATCTCGATTCGGCGCTGCTCACCACCAAACAATGTCGCACGCGCAACTCCGGGTACAGACAGCAGTCGCGGACGCACGGTCCATTCAACCAGATCACGAAGTTCCATCGGTGACAGCGTTTCGCTGAGAAATCCGATCTTCAGCAGGTCCATCGTCGAAGACGTCAGTGGCGAAATGGTCGGTGACTGGATGCCGGCCGGCAGCGATCTGACAACTTCAGCAAGGCGCTCGGCAACCACCTGTCGCGCACGATAAGGATCTTCGCCTTGACGAAAAACGACATTGATGACCGAAAGCCCCTGAATGGATTCGGACCGAACCGATTCAACGCCAGTTGCCCCATTGATGGCGTTTTCGATCGGCCTGGTTATCAGCAGTTCCACTTGGGCTGCGGTCATGCCCGGCGCTTCCGCCTGAACACTGGCCTGTGCAGGCACAAACTCGGGGAATACCTCGAACTGCACTCGGGACAGCACAAAAATTCCATAACCCGACACGAGCAGTGCGATCAGCATGACCAGCCAGGGCCGTGCCAGCGACACGCGAACCAGAGTCGTCAGCATGAGCTAATCGACCGCTTCGGTTTCACTGGCACGCTCCAGTGCGAGCAAGGAACCTGCGCCGGCTGTCACGAGGTGCTCTCCGGCATTGAAGCCCTGATTCACGAACCAGCCAGTCGGGAGCTGGTGTCCATCAACCACCTGACGACGTTCAAAGTGGCTACCTTGCAGATGGACATAAGCCCACACGGAACCATCAACGCGCACCAGAGCGGTTCGGGTCAGCACAACACCCGTCGTCTCAGCTCCTTCCTCAACAGTGGCTGCAAAGACTCGCCCTGGACGAAGTTTCATCGCAACCTCCCCTCTTGCCAGCGCCAGCAGCCCGAAACCTTGAAATCTGGGATCAGCCAACGCGGCAACACCCAGTATCGACAATGGCACCTCACCAATCCCGTCGGGATCAATCAGTTCACCACGCTTCGGGACATCCTCCGATCCAGACACCCCGTCAATGCGCACCAGCGCCGCATCTCCCGAAGTAATGTCAGCAAGCAGCTGCCGCAGACTATCTCGTGACATGCTGGCAAACACCGGCCCCCATTCGAGGCCAATCCGTCGCTCGGCGACAACGACCCTGGTCTCGTCTGCGACAGCAATCGCCGCTGCAGATTCCGTTGCCTTGCGCGAGGCACTCTGGTCCTGGCGTGCCAATCGGGACAACCGATCCGCATCAGTGCGGGACGCAGACGCGGCAGCGCGTGCCACAACCAGCTCATCGGCAAGCCCGGCAAGCACGGAGACATCGACAATGGTTGCATACACTTGTGTATGTGCAGGCAAGGTCTCTTCGACCAGGGTGGAGACACCAACGCCCATTTTCAGCTGATCAGCCTCCGACAAGTCGACAGGAAACGACGTGCGAGCCGGTTCACCTGCAAACACTGCAGACGCGACGAACACGCTCACCAACCACATCAAAGCAAAAACTCGTGGTATCACTACATAGTCTCCTCATTCAGCTGCTGCAGCCCGACCACCTGCTCAGGACCGCTCAGTGGCATGTGCAGCGCGTCTTCGAGCTGGCTTTCGGCGTAACGCACCTGAGCGATGGTCATGGTCTCATCCAGACGTGCGCGCGCCACTGCAATCTGCGCACCGGACCAGTCAACGCGGTCAATCAGTCCAGCTTCAAGTTCGCGATCTACCTGGTGTGCCAGTGCGGTTGCAGTCGAAAGTGTGGTGGCGCGAATGACGTCCAGGCCATCCCATGCAGATTCATACGCCGTTCTCGCAGCCTGGAAATCCGTAAGCACCTGGCTCACCGCAACCTCCAGCTGCGCGCCTGCCTCGTCGCGAGAACGCAGTGCCGACTCGATAGCGGCTCGATTCAAGTCGAGCGGTGGCAAAGCCAGCCCCAGCCCTGCGGGGAGTTTCTCAAGTCCACGCTCCCAGGTATAACCGGCATTGATGGTGAGCGCCGGATATTGCGCGGCAATCGCCGCGCGCAGCGTCTCTTCAGCGAGGTCGTAACCAATCATTGCCCGCAGGATTGCCGGGCGACCTGAGACGGTCTGACTGGCCAGCGCCTCAAGCGCTTCGTCAGTGAGGCGTTTGGGTAAAGAAAAATCGGCCCATACGATGGTCCGGTTACGCAGCTGCCGCACCGGCAGACCGATGGCGCCAGCGATGTTCGACTCCGCCATCGACAATCTGCGCATCGAATCAAGGCTCCGCGCCAGATCACTACTGGCATCGACTTTCAGTCGATCCACTTCCGGGCGTGAGATCGCGCCTTCGGCGAGCCTGTGATCCGCAGATGCAATCTGTCGATTCCGGAAATCGGTGAGCGTCGTGATGATCGCCCGTTCGGTTTCAGCGCCTGCACGATCAATCATCGCCTTGCGCAGTGTCATGCGAATCGTCCACAGCACCTCCAGACGATCCAGCGTCGCCAGTGCAACGGTGCTATCGGCCTGTCTGATCCGTGCTTCGCGACGCCCGCCAAAATCGAGTGGCAAGTCGACCGCGAGCCCGTACAGCCACGGCGATGAAGCTCCGGTTTCATTGGCATATTCAGAAGACAGCGCAAGTATCGGTCCCGGACGCACCCGGGAAGCCTTTGCTTGTGCGGCGGCACTGCGTATAGCGACTGCAGCCGTGTTGGCGGAAGAGTTGAAGACCATCGCAGCGATCAGGAGGTCCAATCCATCCAGCGTTTGATAATCGCAGGTGCGGGTTTTGGTGATCTGGTAAAACCGCGCACAGATATCGGGATCGTCGAGGCTGCGGGATTGCAGTCCTGAGGCAACCATGACCGGATCGATTGGGTCCGCAACGTAGGTAGCACACCCCGTAACAATGACCACCACCGCGAGGACGATGCCATGGAACTTCTTCACACTCGATGCAACTTTTTGGCCTCGTTCCTGATAATGCACACACTCATACCATAACAGAAAGCGGGTGCCTCACCGATTCCAGCCCCTATCGCGCCAGGAATTTTCGGGTGTTGCGCAACACGTCCGCCAGCTCGTCACGATGACCGGTCAAATACCCTGAAAGCCCATCGATTTCCCTGTCCTGCCGGTCAAACAGGTGATTTCGACTCGCCAGATCCGCATGCAGTGGAATCGTGAATTTGAACTCGTCGTCGACCATCGCAATCCCTGACCAGTCACTGATCACAATGGTCTTGCGCGCCGAAGCCAGGTCCAGCGGCACGCCTTGGGCGAAATCATCGACCGGGCCTGACAAACCGATAAACGGCGCGAGTGTAGGAACCATATCCATATGGGTTGTCGTCGCAGTGACTTCAGCAGGTGCAACACCGGGCAGATGCAGGACCATGGGAACGTGTACCTGCCAGTCGCTGAATCCGGAATTGTGACCCCAGAAGCCATTTTCCATGAATTCTTCGCCATGGTCGCCGGTCACCATGACAATGGTGTTGTCTGCCAGACCACTGCGTTCGAGCGCTTCATAGACACGGCCCATTTGCTGATCGACGAAGTGGCTGGCATTGATGTAACGATTCTTCAGCTCACCGATCCTGGGTTGCAGTTTGCTCTTGCTCATTGTCATGTAGTTGAGGTCATCGAAGTACGGCTGGCGGATGACACTCGACGCTGGAAAATCGTACCTGGCATGGGTCGACTCGTAGAACATGTACACCATGAACGGCTTGTCGCCATCCCGATGCGCGAGGTAGTCGACGATTCGACTGGTATTTCGTTCATCTTTTTTCCATGCCACGCGACTTTTGATCAGTGGTTGCAGAGCCGATGGAGGAACCTGCGCAAACACCGTCCGATCAAACTCGGGATACGTAAACGTTGCACTGGTATTCAGTGAGAGGTCATAACCCTGCTGCATCAGGTGCTTGAGGAACACCGGACCTTGTGTCGCCTGCAGGAATGGGTCCCAGTAGCTTCCGTAGAGCCCGTAAAACAGGGCGAATATGCCTTGTCGCGTGCCGTTACCCCCGCTGAAGTGGTTTTTCAGATTGATGGAACGTGCAGCCAGTCTCGACGTGTTGGGCATGATTTCAGGCGTCAGCATGTCCCAGCGCAGAGACTCTGCAACCAGCCAGATGATATTGGGGGGCGCTGAGGAAGGACGACTGATCAGCGCTTTCGCGGGATACGACAGCTGCGACGAGGCATCACCCACCGACACCGTCGACCGTTCAGCGACATGAACACCCAGACCTGCGAGAAAACCTCTCGCAACTACCGGCGCATACAGCGGCACTCCGGCGGCTTGCTGCAGCACAGCCCCATCGAGGCCGGCATCACTGACGGCATAAATCACTTTTTCAACCAGGACCAGCGACAGGATGCCGACTGCACACGCGGTGACGGAGGAACGCTTTAACGACAACGACCATGGACGACGCAGCGCATACCAGAACCACAACCCATGCAGCGCAAAAAAGACCGCGACGATCGCCAGAGCGACTCCGAAGGTGGCAGTACCCGCGCCGAGCGAGTCAATACCGCCTGGTGTCAGCAGCAGGTTCACCACAAAGCCGTTGATGTGAAAACCATACAGCTCGAACAGATGCCGGTCTGCAAACAGGAATATCGAGGCGCTCACGCTGGTTAAGAAGGCCAGCGATACGATCAACAGTCGAATCCAGGGCACCGCAGCGACCCGTTGCAGCCGACTCACGAACCATAGCACTGCAGTTGGAGCAAGAAACCAGGTGGGCAAGGTCACGACCAGCAAACAACCCGACAGCACAGCGATCGGGGACACCCAGTGCGACGTATCGATGAAACGTACCGCCAGTACCAGGCATAGCACATAACAACCTGCGAGATAGGTAACGGCACTGGGGAATCTCGCAACACGCAGCGTTCCCACTCGATCAACTCGCAGGCGAGACTTGATCGGAATTGCCTTCGATCGGGACATCCTGCAACCAATGAATCATTTGTCCTCGTTAGAGTCCACACCGCGCGAAATCAATCGTCAGCCGCGTACTTCAGCCCATAGACAACCAGCCATGCCAGCAGCATCGTGACGATCGTGTGGCTCAGGAAGTGATCACCTATCAACATCTTGTAGAGGCCGATAACCCAGCCAAAGGCCAAGGCCCCGACCAGCAGCCACCTTCGACGACGCGGCGATCGACTGAGTAGCGGCAGCGCCAGCAATGCAAAGCCACCACTGGCATGTCCCGCAGGAAAACACTGATGGTCCCGGCGGGTTTGCGCTGGGCGCGAATCAAACAGGTGTATGAAGGGCACCTCGCCAGTGGCGATCCCAGAACCAGCGCGCAGCGTCGGCATCATAGAAATGCGCTTGTACCAGACGATCGAGATCGGACAGCTGGAACACTGCCAGCGTACCGATCAACGCAAGCAACGTTAGTGCAAGCGCCCAACCGGTTTCAGTGTTTGGCATTGGTAATGAACAACGGATTCCTGTTTTCCAGACCTGTACCTTTTACTTCGAAATACTCAAGCAGCGTGTAACTGATTGCATCATGCGAAGTTGCGTCATGAACATGTGAGCGCAATTGCGCGACATTCACATAGTCAAGACTGCCGAACCACAACAGCGCCGGTACGTGAGTCTGCTCTTCCGGTGCAATGGCGTAAGGCATGCCATGCAGATAAATTCCTCGTTCGCCAAGTGACTCACCATGATCACTCACATAGAGCATCGACACTTCAAACTTGCCGGCATTCGCCCTTAACAAATTGATCACCTGAACGAGAAACCAGTCGGTATAAAGAATCGCGTTGTCGTAGGCATTGATGATTTCGTCGTCCGTGCAACGAGAAATATCATTGTTATGACAGGATGGTGTAAATCGTTCGAACTCGGGTGGGTAACGGCGCCAATACGCTGGCCCATGATTGCCCATCTGATGCAGGACGACCAATCCATCTCCAGGGCGTTCGTCGATCCAGGACTGTAACCCCCTCAGCATGCCGACATCTCGACACTCACCTTCGCATTCGGGATTGAGATCAGCAGTCTTGAAATTTTCATAGGGCACTCGCAGCGCAACCCCTTTCGAGTCCGAGTTGTTGTCCCGCCACAGCACATCCACCCCGGTCCGCTGCAGTACATCGAGCACGTTCTCAGTGTGGCCAGCGGTGTCGATGTCGAAATCGACTCTGTCGGACAAGGAAAAAATGCAAGGTAACGAGACTGCCGTAGACGTTCCACATGACTCGACCCGATCAAAGACAAACAGCTCTTTCTGCAGCCTGAGAAGTTCAGGATTCGTTTGTCTCGGATAGCCGTACAGGGAGAAATGATCGGCTCGGGCGGTTTCACCGACCACGAATATCATCAACTCGGGTTTCGACCCATCTTCAACAATGGCTGCATCGTCAGCGACCCGAACTATCGTTCCGTCGTGGGGTGTCTTGAGCGATTCGAGGGCAGCGCCTATGGCAGAGTAGACCGGGTAAACCGGATTGCTGTAGAACCGAATCGACTTGTGTTGCCTGAAGAAGGTGGCGTACTCGGCGCTGAAGCTGAACAGCGAAGCCGCAATGATGATGACGGCACCAGCCAACAACGACAGCTTGTGCAGCAACACGCGCCTGAAGCTGGTGCGCGCAACCTCGATAGTCCACAGCAATGCCACTGACAGACAGCCCAAGCCTACTACGCGAAGCAGCAACTCAGGCGTAATGAGATCCATCACCTCGCCACTGTCCGTGCGCAGCAGGTTCTGGATCATGGCATAGTCAATGATGGTTCCGTACCGATCGGAGAAATACGCAACCGGCGCCGCGACCAGGACCAACACGCTCAGCAGCGGTTTGATCAGCAGTCGACTGGATAGCACCGTCAGCAGGATGACATGCACCCCAAACAGGACGACACCAAGCGAGACCAGAAACAGACCATGGTGAAAGGAGGCCGGGAAGGCAGCCATGGTTGCGCTGAATAGCCGGTAATTGAAGGCACCTGTCAACAACCCTGCCCCCAGCAGAATCAGCGATCCCTGGCTCAAAGCTGTCTGCCGTGGCCATCCAAGGGTTGGAAGGGTCATCTCTGAATTGACCTGCTACTGCCGGACGAAGAAATCGGCTTAAGGTGCATCACAGGAGATAAGTGGGAGCAAAGGCCAAAAATCAATCGGTCGCTGCAATCAAGACCTCGGCGGGCTGCTTTTTTCAGCGAGCAGGATAACTGAGGCGGCTGATCAGCACGGCTGCAAAGGCAAGCAACAGGGCATGGATGGGCCACATCCCGAACATCTCCCGCCAATCATCTGCCACCATCGCACGATGTACCACAACCAGCGATTCGTAGTAGGCCGCAAGCACCAGCAATCCAGGCGCGATCTTGCGAAATCGTTCGGATCTGGGTGGTACTCGCGCCAGCCCAAGGCCCGATTTCGCCGCCATTCGCGCTCCCATCGCGGCAGCCAACTCGCTGGACGACCGCTGGTCGCCGCCAAGGTCCCGCGATGCGTTCATCACGGCCCACATGGGTGCGGCATTAACCACCATCGACTAGCGTCCGCACACGTCGGCCTGCGCACCATTGGGCACATGGGGTACTGCAAACCGGCGGCTCGAACACTGTGGGAAATAGCCATGTAATGGCTGTATAGGCAGTAGGCCGCTAACACCAGACGGCTCCGTCCGATTGATTTGTCACGGATCCAGCCTCCAACCCAGACACAGCAGCGGCTTTCGCCAGAATGGATATTCAACTGTGATAGACAGGGCCATGCCCTGGCACACCAGGCAATGGCTTTTCTGGCTGCTACCGCCTGCGTTGGTCATCGTCCTGGTGCCGTTCATTCTGGGGTTGCTCAATCACTGGCAACTCAACCGTGCCGGCTATTGGCTGGTGCAGCGTGACTGGTTCCTGGCACTGAATGGAGCGCTGTCCCACTGGCCTGCTGCGCTGTGGTTGAACCTGACCGAGCTGGGGGACGGCGCAGTCTTGCTGATACTGCTGACGCCCTTACTGATCAAGCAGCCGCAAGCCTGGATCGCCATGGTAGGTGCAGTTCCTGTGGCTGCACTGTTATCGACGGTAGGCAAGCACCTGGCTGCCATCGCTCGACCCGCGGCAGTGCTCGATCCAGACCAGTTCACCCTGCTCGGGCACCGGGTCAGCGCCCACAACAGCTTGCCGTCTGGACACAGCATTACCGTCTTTGCCGCGGCCATCGCCATTTTGGCGAGCCTGAGCCTGCAACCCCAGTGTTGGCACCGTTGGCCGTTGCGCCTGCTCGTGGTGCTACTTGCGAGTCTGGTCTGCTTGTCGCGGGTCGCGGTAGGCGCTCACTGGCCGTTGGACCTGCTGGTGGGTGCAACTGCTGGTTGGATCGCCGGTTTAAGCGGCGCGGCGCTGACCCGACACTATTCGGGCTGGTGGAGGTGGTCACAAAACCCAATTGGGGGCCATGTAATGGCCCTGGTGTTGTTGTCAGCAAGTTTTCTGATCATTTACCAGGCGCAGGACGCTCTCGTCGGCGGCGTCTCGTGGTGGTTAGCAGGTCTATGTGGTGCCGGCACGTCCTTATGGCTACTTGGCAGGCGCCAGCTCCATACTTGGCCCAGCACCAACACACCATAACGACCAACCTGTTCCATGAAGCAAGACCGACCCGCTTCACCCCAGCACCCCGCTACCGCGCCCCATTGGACATCATGGCGCGAGCGAAACTGCCGTTGGTCTATGCGCACGACGACATTCGTCGTCGTGATTTCGCTGTTGAATGCGGCGCTCTATCACTGGCCACTAGCCGCGTTCGCAATCGCCAACCTCGACGGACTTTCCCGTCACAGTCTGTTGACTCTGAGCAGCCTGGCGGTTGCGGTGTTCATTTTCACTGCAACGCTGCTGTTCGTGCTGGCATTGCTGAGCGATCGGTTGCTCAAACCGGCAGGCATGCTAATGTCCTTGGGCAATTCCATCGCGCTGTACTTCATCGCCACCTATCAGGTAGTGCTCGATCGCACGATGATGGGCAATGTATTCAATACCAGACTTGTCGAAGCCGGCGGCTATCTCCATCCGAAATTGCTGCTGTTTGTCTGTCTGTTTGGGATCCTACCCGGCTGGCTGCTGACCAGAATAAGGATCAAACGCCTCGGACGCTGGCGCCTGGCGTTGCACGGGCTCATCACCCTTGGTGCGGGCCTTGGGTGGATCTATCTGGCTTCCAGCAGCTGGCTCTGGTTCGATGACCACGCCAAAAAACTGGGTGGCATGGTCATGCCCTGGTCCTATGTAGTAAATACTGCGCGCTACCAAGCCGCCCAAATGCGCGCATCCCGAAAACAACTTCTGCTGCCACCAGCAACCTTTGTCACCGAAGATAAAACATTAGTCGTTCTGGTTATCGGCGAAACGGCCAGAGCACAGAACTTTTCACTCTACGGCTATCACCGCAACACCAATCCGCTGCTGGCCGCAGCCGGAGCGATTGCGTTGAAACCGAGCCTGGCCTGCGCCACCTATACCACCGCGTCGCTGCGCTGCATCCTGTCCCCCTTCGCGCTCCGCTCGGAATTCGCGCAGCCCGTAGAACCGCTACCGAGCTACCTCCACCGCCATGGTGTGGACGTGGCTTGGCGCAGCAACAATTGGGGCGAACCGCCAATTCAGGCAAGCAGCTATC
Organism: Gammaproteobacteria bacterium; assembly: GCA_031385325.1. Classification (GTDB taxonomy): domain Bacteria; phylum Pseudomonadota; class Gammaproteobacteria; order Pseudomonadales; family Azotimanducaceae; genus SYFY01. The sequence goes on from JANNBJ010000076.1 coordinate 20,082, forward strand.
AGCTGGCCCGGGATCTGCGGGAGCAATGCAACGGCGACGATTGTGCGTACGACAACGTCCTGCTCACTGGTCTGCACGAGCGCATAGTGACGTCAACACAATCGCGGATATTCGTTGTATTACACCAGCGGGGCAGCCATGGTCCGGCGTACAGCACCGAATACCCACCGCGATTCCAAGTGTTTTCTCCTGTGTGCGAATCAGTGGACCTGGAGCAATGCACGCAGAGTACCCTCATCAATGCCTATGACAACACTATCGTTTACAACGACTACTTTCTGAGCGAAGTCATTAAGCAACTTGCGAGTCTCACAGATACGTCCGCCGTGCTCATATACATATCCGATCACGGTGAGTCATTGGGGGAATACGGCATCTACCTACACGGTACGCCGTTCTCCATCGCGCCGGACGTGCAGAAAGAGGTGCCGTTCATCGTCTGGATATCCCCAGCATTTTTACAGCGCAACGGGCTCTCCGCGAGTCAGATCAGCGGCCGCGGCCCGTACTCTCAGCGCAACGTCTTTCATAGTGTTATGGGTGCTTTCGATATGCGCAGTGCGGCTTACGAGCCGCAGTTCGACATCTTTCGGAAATGAGCTTGCAGGTCGCCCCAACGGGGCCGCACCGATCCGGTTGGCGGCCGCACACCGGGCCATCCCCGGCCATACTGATGAGCGCAGGCTTCTTGACCCTGGCCGGCAACTATCACTTATTCCAGGCGACCAGCGCGGTGTTTACCCCAATCGAGACGTCTACTCCATTCCTTTTGTCGCCGCTGCTGGTGCTGTTCTGCACCCATGCGCTGCTACTTGGCCTGCTCTCGAATCGCTTCATATTTAAACCCCTGGCAACGCTGCTGATGCTGATCGCGGTGCCGGTATCCTATTTCTCTGATAGGTTCGGCACGATCATTGACGACGCCATGATTCTGAATCTGCTGCAGACGGACTGCGCCGAGGCCATAGCGCTGCTGACGCCGGAATGCGCGCGCTGACGACCCAGGATAGAGACACAGGATAGAATGGCTGGCCGTTTGGCAGGCGGCATAAGTTGAATTGACCTGCTCCTACCGGACGAAGAAATCGGCTTAAGGTGCATCACCGGAGGTAAGTGGGAGCAAAGGCCAAAAATCAATCGACCGCTGCAATCTAGCATTCGGCGGGCTGTTTATTTCAGCGAGCGGGATAACTCAGGCGGCTGATCAACACGACAGCGATGGCAAAGAACACAGCATGGATAGACCACAACCCGAACAGCTCCGGCCAATCACCTGCCACCATCGCACGACCTACCACGACCAGCGATTCGTAGTAGACCGCAAGCATCAGCAATCCAGGCGCGATCTTGCGAAATCGTTCGGATCTGGGTGGTACTCGTGTCAGCCCAACGGCCAGCAGAGCAACGATAAGCGTAAACACGGGTGGCGCCAGACGCCACTGCCATTCAATTCGACCCATGCGACTGTCGGGCAGTTCACCCAACGGGTAGGTCGACAGACGATCGTCGTGGTCTTCGTCTTCCGAGATTTCAGGAAGACGTCTGCGTAGCGTTGAGAATTCAACCTTGCGATAGTCTGCGTCACCGGGCCGTCCTTCATAACGAACCCCATCGCCCAGCACCAGAAAGCGCGCGTGCGTATCCTCATCCATCTCCTGTCTGCCTGTGCTGGACCACGTGGTTGATTCCCGCCCATCGGTCAGTTGTTCAAAGATGAAGACGTCCTGCAGTGCAGCATGATCCTCACTGAGGTCCTGAGCATACAGCACCGTTGAATCGTCGGCACTGGCGCTGAAAACGCCTGGAAATACATTCAGGAATTGGCCCTGGCGACCCTGCTCGAGAATCAGATCCGACAGCGCTCTGCCAGCCATGGGCGTGACGACCATCGCCAGCATTCCGACCAGCAGCGTGATCACCAGAATCTGTGCAGCCAGACCCTTCAACAAACGCCTGGGAGTCATGCCGGCGTACTGCAGCACCACGTACTCGTTGTCCGATTGCAGCCTGCCGATGGTCAACATTATGGCGATGAAAAACGAGACGGGCAGTAAAAACTGACAGTACTCGGGCAACCTCAGACCGACGACGGTGAAGAGCACCTCCGGTGCGTATCGCCCATCCATGATACGTTGCAGGTAAAAACTGAAGCGGCCACTGGCCGCCACCACGACAAAGACAATGAACGTAAGCAAGAAGACGGAAAACAGTTCACGGTTGATGTAACGGCTAACCCTGTTCATCTCAGCGACCGCCCATGCTGTTCAATCGCGCCAGTTCCACAGGTATCAATCACTTCCGTCTCGTAACAAAACGTAAACCAGCGGGCGAGATCCGGCGACTCGAAGTGCAGATAACGTAGCAGCCGATCAAGGTCATGTTCATGCCAGGGGCTTCTGTCCGCCTTCTCGACATCGATCAGTGTGATGGAATACTCCGGTTTCGGACCGACGAAAATGTGATCCGGATAGAGCGCGCCATGATTCCAGCCGTGCGCATGCATGTTGCGGATGACCGTGGCGCAATGGCACAGGATGTCCTCGGCATGATCTGGAAAAGCTTCCAGCGCTTCATTGAGTGGCAACGCATCTGCCACGCCGGCCATGACCAGACGCGCGTTGTCACCATCGGCGTGAAACTCAAGCACTTCAGGTACGCAAACGCCGATCGCGTGCAGGCGCCTCAGCGCCCGATACTCTCGCATCAGCGTTGGAATCTTCCGACCGAGCGACCAGAGCGTGCGACAGGTATATCCCTTCTGCACCTTGATATAGGCCTCACGGCAACGGCCCTGGGTATAGGCAGGGTCAATCGAACGATAGACCCAGCTTCGGCCCTCACCACGTTCATTGGCCGGTTTGACCGCCTCGATCATGCCTTGCGCAGCAGGTAGAAGGTCCACATCGACAGTCCCGGCCACAATCTCCATCGCCCGGCGACGACAAAGCCCGCGGCCTTAACTTCCTGCTCGAAATCTGTGCCATCGATACACGTTCGTTTGCCATACCCTTCGGTGCTTTCGCCTTTCAGCTTGCGCTTGGAACTCAACATGGACTGCAGACAACCGTCGGTCCACAGGGAGATCACCGCATAACCCGAGATGACACGACGAACCTCAGCCAGTGCTTTCAGTCGATCTTCACTGCGCGCGAGGTGATGGAAAAACCGCATGCACGCCATGACTTCGACGTCTGCATCCGGCAGATCAATGGCAAATACCGAGGTCTTGAACACTCGAACCGGGATGGACACGGTTGCCTGCATGGCGGTGGCAAGGCTCAGCATGCCCTCACTGTTGTCTGCCGCCAGCAACTCCCGGACTCCAGCCGCCTCGAACGCAGGCCAGAATCGGCCGGTACCACAGGGCAGATCCATGACACGCTTCGGGCTTCCTGAAAGTTTCAATGCACGCGCCAGCAGCGATCGTTCACGCCAGGTGGTCAGCGTGGTGCGCAGACTTTTTCGATGATGCGCTTCGTAGTGGCGAGCGCGCTCCGGGGTGTACTTGTCGATATCGAGATCTGGAGAAGTCATATCGCTTTAGAGTCCCTTCGTCGAAGAATCAATCGCCTCAGTTTCAGTTGTCTGACACTGGATCCACCACGATCAGCTACCACTGCAGACGCAGGCCAAGGTTGGGAACGATTGGCAGCAGATGTCGGCGCCGCGATTCTATGCCATCAGGCGTGCTGAAGTAGATCGTCCCGCCTTCGTTTTCACTCGACGTGGCGTTGGCGACATCGAAGTAGGTTTCCAGCGTACTTTCACCCACCGCAAAGATTCGCCCCGCATGAAAGTCCAGCGAGAAGAAACTGTTCAATCGCGCTCGGCCAAACCGATCAGGATCACGCGTTGTCTGCAGATCGGAGGTTGGCCAGCCGCTATGCCACGCCGCCGCCAACGACAGATTCCAGCGTTCATCCTGCCATTGCAGACTGGCACGTGCCTGGTGCCTGGCATCCCATGGACGTGGTTGCCAGTGACCCTGGATACGTTCTTCAGTTTGCGCCAGCGTGTACTGTGCACGCAGGAGCAGGCGATCAGTGACCGTCCAGCGCAACGATGTATCAATACCGCAGGCACGCCCGCGTGACGGCTGGAACAGTACCCGATCTGCGTGTAGTTCTGGCAGCAGAACCCATCGGTTGTACACGTTTTCGAAACGTTGGACGGGGGACCCGGAGAGGCGACAGTACATCGCTGCATCCACACTCCATCCCTGCGGATCTTCGTAGGTAAGTCCCGCGCTCAGGTGATCAAGCCTCTGCTCCGGGTTGAGTTCGAGCAGCCCGTCGTCGAGCTGGATTTCATACAGATTCTGCATCTGCACATAACGCCCCGCATGCAGATAGAAGGACCAGTTGTCCCCACGGTGATAGTTGATCTGCAGTCGTGGACTGAGCACCTGATCATGCACCGGATCGATATCCTGGAAGTCGTAGCGCAGTCCAAGTTCGACTTCCAGACCATCGTCAACCACCCGACCCAGCGCGACATGAACGCCGCCCATCTTGCCACTGCGTTGCACATTGACCATTCTCGACAAGCGCGCGGACGGCTGGAAAGGGAGCGCGAGCGGTCCATAGTCCGCCTGGATATCGACGTCGAAATCACCGCGCTGATGTTGCGCATCCACACCAAGCCGCAACACCCAGGGTGTCGACCCGGAGACGGTCAGAGTAGAGCTGCCGGACCAGACCTTGAAGTTGCGTTCTTCAGCCAGCGCGCCACGCGCATCGATCGCGTTGTCCAGTTGCCCTTCACGCACGTTTTCCACCTGTGAATAACCCAGCCGCGCAGCCACCTCCACCCGATCAGACACCGTTCGCTCCCAAACCGCCCAGCTCTGCAATGCGTGAAAATCGGCTTTCGCCTCCTCACCGAGGGTCTCTTGTTTGAGATCGAGTTCATCATTGGTCAACAGCAGCCCGCCAGACCATCGATCAGTATCGGTCTGGCCCCCGAGGCGGAACAGCTGATCATTGAATGCCGGTCGACCATACTCGTCATTGGTACTGTCCAGTACGAGATCAATGGTGCTGCGCCGCCCGGACACGAGCCAGTTCCAGGTCTCCCCGCTGCCCGCAGCAAGCGCGCTGCCCACCAGCAGATTCAAGTCCGCGCCACCCTCGAATGCAGCACCCGGCTCCAGCAGCTCAAGGTCAACCACGCCGCCCAGCCGCGAACCAAAATGCACGGGATAACCCGCGTGAAAAACATTGACCGCCTGAACAGCGTCCGGATTGACGGCGCCAAACAGCGCCTCGAAATCACGCAGATGAAAGGGCTCGATCAAAGGCGCGCCATCGATGAAGTAGGACACTTCATCGGTGTTGCCACCGCGAGTGTGCTGCCGCGCACCAATGCCACTGGATTGCTGACCAGGCAGACTGGACAACGTGCGAAAGACATCGCGCCCGAGGGTTGGGTAGCTGTCCAGCTCGCGCTGACCAAGCTCGTTCCCGCTGAAGTTGTTCCGTTCAAGTCTGTGGTGCGGCGAGGTGACAATAATCTCCTCCATCACCGAGACCATTGGCTGCTCTCGTTCCACCGGTCGATTCATTGCAGGCGGATGGACAGCTTTTGCAGCACGCACAATGTACCAAGTGGAAGGCGGTTGAAGCCGCAGCTCCAGGTCGAACGCAGAGAGGGTTTGTCGCAATTGCCCTTCGAGTGGTTTGTCACCCGCTATGGATTGGCGTTCAACGGCCAGACCCGCCACCAGCTGCCGTGAATAGACCAGCGCCATGCCACGCTCTGAGTAGTCGTTGAGCAACTGCCTCAGAGGGATGAACTTTGCGCTGGCCTGAGCACTCGTGAAGGTCACCAGCACGACAAGCAACCACCAACGCGGACGCATCCCCCAATGCAGGAGCGGCAGGGTTGAACGGCGGTCAGTTCTGGCGGAAAGGCTCTGTGATCTCGAGCTTGCCGGACATTTCAGATACTGAGAAATCGAAGACCCCCGCCATCACTGCCAGCGCTTCTCGAGGACCGAGATCGACAACGCGCTCCCCTTCCAGGGAGTCGCTCGCCAGGCGCGCTTCAATATCCGGTGAAGCATACGTCAAGGACAGGCCAAGATCGAAAGCGATCTGCACAAGCACACGATCTGGTCTGCCATGGGGGTAACCGGGATGGGCCGCAAAGATCCATTCGAGAGACGAGTCCACCCCGGTAAATGGTTCGGCGACCACACGCTCATGATTGACCGTCACCCGCTCTCCTGTTCGGCCGTGTGCCACCGAAACATGTCGGCCACGCGGGGAATCTACCTGCACGCTGCCCTCACGCAAGGCCACCACCATCTGATCCGCGTTGACCTCGGTACTGAACACCGTGCCGATATCAGTAACCTCACCAAAGGGTGTGCTGATCACGAGCGAACCCTTCCCATGTGTCGCAACATAGACAGCGCCATCCGTGACGCTGATCCGGTTGCCTGACTGCCAGTTCATTTCAGTCCCTGCACGCAGGCGATATTCGATTCCATCTGCACTCTGGAACCGGCTGGTTGTTTCGGCCCTGAGCACGGTATTGGGTGCCAGACAAACCTGTTCGCTGGCAGCAGGCACATGTTCTTCACCCACCCACAGATCGGCACCACGTGCGACACCAAAACACGTTTCTTCGGCGACCGGATTCGTCGTCCAGATATTGACGGCAAAGGCCGTTACGGCCGCAGCCACTGCTACGCCACTGTAACGCTGCCACGCTGGTCGGCGTTGTGCCTGCCACGCAGCCTTGACGTTGGCAAAGGCGCGAGCTTGTGCATGGGCCGGTGGGGACCTGCGGGGCTTGAGACCGCTCAACAACCCATCCAGTGGATCTACGGGTTCATTCATGTTTGTTGCCATTTTCAATGCTCCCACCGCCAACATCACTTCCGCCAACACCACTACCGCCAACACCAGTCACACCCAACTGCGCCAGTCGCTCCCCGGCAGCAGCGTATTGGCTGCGAAACGAATCTCTTGCCCTCGCCAGCTTCGACTGTACAGCGGTAACGGTTGTGTTCAGCCGCCTGGCGATTTCGTCCACCGAATAACCTTCCATGTACTTCCACTCAAGGATGCTGCCGTAGTCTGCGGGCAGATGATCGAGGATGACCTCGACGATCGACTGCAGCTGCTCGGTCATGGCCATTGATTCCGGCGCCTGCGAGGGTGATTCGAACATCGACTCAAGATCGGCCTGCAGTTCGATGTCATCCTCAATGGCAACGGTTACCGGTTGGCGCTGCGCCTGTCGATAACGCGCACTGATTTCAAAGCGGGCGATCTGGCACAGCCAGGTGAACAGACTCGCTTCGCCGCGATACTGGCCCAGGCCCTTGAGTGCGGCCAGAAAAACCTGTTGAGTCACTTCTTCCGCATCGGCATCGTTCATGCGTCTGGCACTGAACCGGAAAACCTTCGGGTAATAGCCCTCAAAAAAATCACGAAATGCATCTTCATCGCCTTTCGCCACTCGTTTGGCGAGCGCACGGTCTGCGGCATGCAGCAGAGGCAATTCAGCAGTCATGTCGAGCTGTCCGTCATTCTTGAATTGCCTTCCAGATTGTCTTGCGCACCGTCATTCAGGGACCCGCCATCGATGCAGTAGTGAAGAAGCTTTCCCCGGTTGAGTGTACGGCGAACGACAAAATCAATCGGCACTGCCGCAGATGTGTCGAGACGCACAGTCGGCGCTGCACAGGAGGCACTTTTTTCACGTGGCCTGCGATTGGTTGTTGATTGAAGCCCACACTCAAACCATAACTCCGATCAGGCAACTGAACTTGAACGATTGTCCGCCAGACCGAAGACCAGAATTGACCCTCGAAGAGGCCAGGAGCGATGCAGATCGGGCACAGGTCAAAGACTTTATCAGTCGACAATTCGCCTTTCACTTCGGCGCCGGAGCGGCTATCGAGCCTCCAGTACTGATCGGCGCCTGGAATGCCCGGCACCAGCTGGTCGGCGCACTGGGATTGCGAACCTGCGCACACGGATTTTTCAGTGAGCAGTATCTGCGAGGGCCATTGGTACAGGCCATGCAATCCGCACTCGTTTGCGACATCGAGGCAACTGAAGTGGTCGAGGTGGTTCACCTCGCCGTCGCCAGTCCCGTCATTATCACTCCCATGCTCGAGGCGCTGGCCGATCACTTGAGCGATGCAGGTTTCCGGTATCTCGTCTGCACGGCGACGCGGTGCCTGCAGCGTTTCTTCCGCAAACGCGGTTGGTCGATCATCACGCTTGCGAAGGCCGAACCCACGGCATTGGGCGCCGACGCGCCCGCCTGGGGTGCCTACTACGCCCAGGAACCGGCTGTGATCATCGGTGACATTGCCGAGGCCAGGACGCTGGCGCATGCCAGGGAACAAGAACTCACCACAGCATGAACCCATTGATCGAACAGATGGTGGCTGCCTGCTGCGACGGCACAACGTCGGTGATCACTGATTCCACTGGCAGCTGGTCCGGTGATCACATGCGCAACCGGATCGAATACTGGCTCGAACGATTCGAGACGATGAAGTCGCGACGAGTCGCTTGGCAATTGCCCAACAGCGGTGAGTGGATCGCCATCGACCTGGCCCTGCTGATCTCCGGCCGCATCGCGGTTCCCGTGCCCGATTTTTTCACGCGTGATCAGGTAAACCACGTCGTCGAATCAGCGGGTATAGATACCTGGATCGGTCTGCCGGGTGCAAATCCTGATGTGTTTACACAGATATCAGATGCGGATGCGTTGAGCCTTGATTCAAGAACCATCGTTTCGCCACCGGCTGTGCACGCAGGCACCGCCAAGATCACCTTCACCTCCGGATCAACCGGCGCTGCACGTGGTGTGTGTCTGAGCCGAGACAAGATCCTGCGTACCGCGGAAGTGCTGCAGCGGCGATTTGCTGACGACAACATCCGCTCGCATCTGTGTGTGCTGCCACTCTCTCTGCTGCTGGAAAACGTCGCCGGTGTGTACGCCAACCTGTTGAACGGCAGCCGCCTGCAAGTGCCAATGTTGAGCGACATCGGCATGACCGGATCCAGCACGCTGGATGTCCCGCGTTTCATCAAGGCCCAGCACGAAGCGCAACCGCAGAGCATCATCCTGGTGCCGCAATTGCTGCTGGTGTTGCTTGGCGCGCTGCAACAAGGCATCGCACTGCCATCATCCTATCGGTTCATCGCTGTCGGTGGCGCCCGAGCGGCCCCACATCTGCTGCATCTCGCTCAAGGCGCGGGCCTGCCGGTTCAGGAAGGTTACGGATTATCCGAGTGTGGCTCGGTAGTCGCACTCAACATGCCTGGAGCAAGTCGTCCAGGCAGCGTTGGCCTGCCGCTCGATCATGTCGACATTTCCATTCGTGACGGCGAGATCCACGTCGCCGGCGCCAGCATGCTGGGTTACCTCGGCGGTCCAGCCGCGCCTGCCATTTTGCCTACCGGAGATCTTGGACACTTTGATCCCGAGGGTTACCTGTTCATCGATGGTCGGCGCAAGAATTGTTTCATTACTTCATATGGTCGCAACGTCAATCCGGAATGGGTGGAAAGCGAGTTGACGGCTCAGCCGGAAATCGCGCTGGCGGCGGTGTTTGGTGAAGCCCTCCCGGGCAACATTGCTTTAGTCGTGCCCCGAACCAAGGATGTCAGTGCCATCATCAGGGCTATCCTCGCCGCAAACATGCGATTGCCTGACTACGCGAGAGTTCAACAATGGAGCATCGTCGATCCGGACGAGTTTCGTAACACGGGCTGCCTGACTTCCACAGGCAAAGTTCGTCGTGACAAGGTCGCAGACGCCTATGGCAGCGTACTTGAAGCATGCACACAGCGACTTAACAGCGAAAGCTCAACGAGCGGGAGAACACATGTTCTATGAGGACCTCTGCGCGATCACCGCGTGTGATCGTCAGCAGCTGCTGGCACGACCAATCCTGCAGCGCGTAGTGAGCGGCAGTATCACTGGCGAGAACTATGCCGCCTTTCTGGTGAATGCCTGGCAGCATGTGCAACACACGGTGCCGCTCATGATGGCAATGGGTTCGCGGTTGCAGGACCCCCACCGCTGGATGCTGCCCGCCTTGAAGGACTACATCAACGAAGAGATCGGCCATGAAGCGTGGATCGAGGATGATCTGCGCGCCTTCGCCGACGATGTCGAACGTCGGCTGAGCATGCCGGTTTCATTCGAAGTTGAGGTGATGGTGCGTTACATGTACGACTACATCACGCGGCAGAATCCGGTTGGTTTCCTCGGCATGGTGCATGTCCTTGAAGGCACCAGCACATCCCTGGCAACGCATATGGCGGCGCTGGTGCAAAAAAGCCTGCAATTACCTGACGCGGCCTTCAGCTATCTGCGCAGCCATGGCGATCTCGATCAGGAGCATGTGGTGCACTTCGCCAACCTCATCAATCGCCTCGAGCATCAAGCCGATCGTGATTGCATCGTCCATGTGACGCGCACCATGTATCGACTGTATGGCGCAGTGCTGGATCAGGCTGGAGCCAGCACATGAGCCGCTACTTCGAACTGTCGGGCAAGGTCTGCGTACTGACCGGTGCGACCGGCGGCATCGGCATGGCTCTGGCAGGAGCACTCGCCGCATCCGGGTGTCGGCTGATTCTGTGTGGCCGAAACGCCGCCCACATCGATGCGCTCATTGCTGCATTACCCACGCGCTCGGTGGTGGCTTCCTGCGTCGGATCACTGACAGAATCCACAACACAAACCGATCTGGTCAAACTGGCGACAGACCAGAAAGCTGATGTGCTCATCAATCTGGCAGGCGTCAATCAACTCCAGGCGTTTGATCAGATGAGCGCAGACGAAATCACACATCTGGTTTCAACCAATCTGCTGTTGCCCATGGCGTTGTCACGCAGGCTGCTGCCCGCACTCAAGCGGCAAGCCTCGGCGATGATCGTCAATGTCGGCTCGGTGTTCGGCAGCATCGGTCACCCAGGCTACGTTGCGTATTCGGCCAGCAAATTCGGCTTGCGCGGCTTCAGCCAGGCGCTGGGCAGGGAACTCGCTGATTCGTCAGTACAAGTGGTTCACGTTGCCCCGCGTGCAACACGAACGGCCATGAACGACGGCAGCGCACGGACGTTGAACGAAACCCTGGGTAACAAGGAAGACACACCCGAACAGGTTGCAGCCCAGATCATTCGTGCCATGCAGCGCGGTCGATCACTGACCACCCTTGGCTGGCCCGAGCGGTTTTTTGTCTTCATCAATCAGCTGATGCCCGCGATCGTCGACAAGGCATTGAACGCAAATTTGTCCACCATCAAGGCAGCCCTGCCAAATCCTTCTCCACAGGAGTAAAGCCATGTCCAGAATTCCACCTCTGTTTGCAGCCCTTGTACTGGCAACATCTATCGGCCTGCCTATCAGCGCGTTAGCCGATGTTGCAGCGATTCAAGCGGACTGGGCCAAGGCCATGTATGACACACCAGCGGATAGAAAAGAGGCGGCACTGTTCGTTGTCGCAGATCAGGCACGCACGCTTGCGACTGCTGAACCGCAGAACGCAGGGGCATTGATCTGGGAAGGAATAGTACTCAGTACCCTGGCAGGCGAAAAAGGTGGCTTGGGTGCGCTCAGCCTGGTCAAGGAATCGAGGGCCGCACTCGAATCAGCACTGAAGATCGATCCGGGTGCTCTGCAGGGATCCGCGCACACCAGCCTCGGCAGCCTGTACTACCAGGTGCCCGGTTGGCCGATTGGCTTCGGTGACAAGGACAAGGCTCGTCAGCATCTCGATCAGGCACTGGTTATGAACCCGGATGGAATCGACCCGAACTTCTTCATGGCCGATCTGATGCACGAACTGGGGAAGGACAAAAAAGCCCTGGTCTATCTCGACAAGGCCGCGAGCGCAGCTGCTCGTCCTGGCCGTGAACTGGCTGATCAGGGACGGCATCGGGAAATCGATGCGCTCAGAAAGGAAATCAGCGAAGACTGATGCAGGGCGGTGCGATCGCCAAAGCAGCCGGACTAACCCTGCGGGAGTGCTGACACCAAAGCGTGTGACTCGCCTTGCAACGGCGTGAGTTTTGTCTGACTAACCGTGGACAGCGTTTTTTCTTCGCCACCCGAATTGGTACCCACACGACGCGTCCGCCTGGCGATTTCCATGAGTCGATCCCGAAGTGCTTCGCTTACCTCGCCATTGACTTGAATCCGTTGTGATTCGAACGCCTTCAGTTGCGCCTTCAATTCTATGGAGGCCGCAGCGTAACCGCCATTTGAACCATCGAGGAAATGCACGTGATCGAATGTATAGTCCGCAATGATGCAGGTGATCAGGGAACTGTCTGAAACGTGCATGCCAAAGGCGATGCGCCCGTCGTCGTGCAGTGCTTCGAGACTGGCGCGTAAACGCGCACGCTGTTCGATGCTGCCAGCAATCACCATTCTCAAGACGTCGTCAAACTTGCGGCAGTCTGTATTGGCGACGAGCCGAGCCTTGTAAGCGCCCCAATCGGTGGATGCCGTTTTGGTCTTGTTGGCCATCAATGACCGCCCGGTCATCACCCGTGCCCACGTGCGAGCAGCGTATGACAATCGTTGTAGACGGCCTCGGGTGGATTGTCGCACCTTGGTCTCAACCGTCATCTTCGCAGGAGAGATGGCCAGTTCGAGAGCAGCTTCGGAAATCGGGAGGCGACGCAGCTCATCGCCGTAGACGTCCTGGATCAACCGTTGAACCAGGCGATAGGCCTCGCGTCGTGCAAAGGGAGGATCTTCCGTGGCTTGTACGAGCAGGCTGATGTTTTCATCGGCGGGTGATGGGACTTCGTTCCATCGGCATTCAAAGCCGGAGAAGTCGGCACACTTGAACGAGGCCGCCTTGCGGACGTGAAAGGCGCTGCTGTCCTTGATCAGCCGTTCCGCAAAGCCGAGGCCGTCACCCATCAACATGGCTTGCTGGTAGTGCGTGTTCACCTGCCACTTTGCCGCGAGGAGCTCATGACCTTCTTCGTGCAGCGTGGTTACCGGGACTGCGCCGACGCGCAGGTCGAGACCAAAATCTTTCAACGCCATGGCACGACAGTCGATCAATACGGCCTTGGCGTCTTCAACTACGGTAGGAGGCAACACGAAGGTCGCGCCGTCACCACCGAAGATGAACGGCACCGACAGCGGTCGAATGGCATTCAGGACCGCCGCGATGCAGGCGACTCCCGTAGCATTGACCTCCTTGTAGCGCCCTTCCCGAACCGCCTGGGCTGAGCTTCTGACATCGGTAATGATGACCGTCCAGTCGGCTGGCACGGCGTGGTAATTCTCCGGCTCCTGGAACGTATCGAAGGACTGGAAAGCAGGCAGCGCCTGATAGAACTGGACTGAGTCACTGGACATCACGAACCTCGGCAGGCCAACAGGCTATGGCGGAATCGAGGGGAGGCTAGTACTTCAGCTGAGTGGCGTCCGGGCGCAGTGCGCAGTTTTGGTGCGAAAAATGGCCGGTGTGTGCGTGATCTCCTACAAATCGGTTGTGTGTGTCCTCAATTTTAATCGTGTGTCCTCAATTTCATTCGGACGGGTGCAGATCCTCGGGCTTGGGCTGCACTTGCAACTGCGGTTTGCGCATCAGCCAGATGAACAGCAGCACCGGCATCGACGCGTAAAACATGAAGAGAAAGTCGTTCGCATAGGCGATCTGCAAGGCATCGCGATTGATCACCATGTCCAGTTGCTGCAACCCGAAGGGCATGTTCGGATTCCACATCATGCTGGGTTCGTTGACACCAAGCGCCCGATTGAACGGGGTAATGTTGGCGGCCATCTCGGAGTGCACGATCTGCACACTCGCGCCAAGCACGGTCGTCGTCACCGAAACGAAAATGGCCGCGCCGATGTTGCGCAGCAGATTCATGATGGCCGATGCGTCGGTGCGCAGGTGCGGCGCAATGGTCGAGAACGCGACCAGGTTGACCGGCACAAAAATGAAACCCGTGCCGAATCCCTGCAGGAAGCCGACCCAGCTGATCGTCCACTCGGATACCGCCGGTGTCCACGTCGACATTTCCCATGTGGTCCACAGCAGCACCACGGCACCAAATGTAATGACCCGACGTGGATCAAAGCGCATCGCCAGGCGGCCGACAAAGGCCATTGCCATCATCGTGCCAACGCCACGAGGCACCATCAGAAATCCAGCATCGGTTACCGAGTAACCACCCAGTGTTTGCAGAAACGGCGCCAGCAAGGCGGAACTCGCCACAAGCATGCCGCCAGTTACAAACATCAGCACGAGGGCGGAAACGAAATTGCGATCCTTGAAGATGTCCATGCGAATGAATGGATCTTTCGCCATCAGCACGTGCACGGTGAACAGGTAAAGGCCAAGCACCGCCAGTATCGCTTCAATGACGATCTCTGTGGAATCCAGCCAGCCTTGCTGGGTACCGCGATCCAGAAACAATTGCAGAGAACCCAGGCCCAGCGCCAGCAAGCTGAACCCGAACCAGTCGAATCGTAATGAACGATCACTCTTGGCGTCGTCGTAAAACACCAGCATGCCAATCACGGCCGCGATGCCGAACGGCACGTTGATGTAGAACACCCAGCGCCAGTTGAAGGAATCGGTCAGCAGCCCGCCGAGTGTCGGTCCGAGGATTGGCCCAAGCATGACCCCCATGCCCCAGATACCCATCACCGAACCGCGGCGGTTTGGTGGGAACAGGTCGATCATGATCGTCTGTGACAAAGGGCCCAACGCCGCTCCAAATGCGCCCTGCAACAGCCGAAAGAAAATGATCTGTTCAAGTGTCTGTGCAGCGCCACACAACGCCGAAGACAGCGTGAAGCCACTAATGGCGACCACCATCAGGCGTTGTTTGCCGAACCGGGATGCCAGCCAGCCAATTGGCGCCGTCATGATTGCAGAGGCAATGATGTAGGACGTCAGAACCCAGGTGATCTGATCGCGCGATGCCGCGAGGCTTCCCTGCATGTTCGGCAGGGCAACGTTGGCAATGGTCTGATCCAGCGTTTGCATGAACATGGCGGCCATGGCACAGGCAACGACAATGTTGCGTTTCAGCGCAGCGGACGAAATCGCGGCTGGCGGAATCTGCGTGCCAGTCGTTGTGGCCATCTTGTCAGGTGCTCAGCCGCTGCCAGTGGGTTTGCCCCGTATCAATGCGCACCGACGCGCTCATGCCGGTACTCAGTCGAGCGGCACATGAACTTTTGTCGAGCGTCACGTGAACCGGAATACGTTGCACAACCTTCACCCAGTTGCCAGAGGTGTTCTGTGCAGGCAACGGTGAAAAGGCGGAACCGCTGGCCGCTGCGATCGCTTCGACGGTGCCTGTCCACTGGCAATCGGGATAACTGTCGATGCTGATATCAACGCCTTGCCCCTCATGCATGCGGGTGAGGTCGGTCTCTTTCATGTTGGCTTCGATCCACATGTTCTGGTCCGACACCAGTCCAACTGCGCTGGTGGTTGAGAACCCTGACATCGCCGAGATGATCAGTGCACCAGGCTGGAGTGATGACACGGCAGCGACGATGCCATCGAAAGGCGCCCGCACCACCGTGTGGTCGATCTGACGTTTTGCTTCGTGTACCGCAGCGCGTGCTTTCATATGATCGGGGAATTGTTCGAGCGGCAAATCGGGGTCACCACCCAGGCGAGCCAGATCGGCAGCTACGGATTGATGCAGTGAATCCAGGGTCGCCAACGCTGACAGGTACGTAGCGCGCTGCTGATCGATGAGCGTGCTCGCAATGGCGCCACGATCGGCCAGGGCGGTGTATCGATCAAGCGTGGTCTTGGCGACGTTGACTTGTGCTTCCTGGGCACGCACCTGCTGTAGCGAATTCTGATAATCGGCTTTCAGCGTGCCGACCGTCATGCTCGCTTGCAAGGCAGCCGCCTCAGCATTGGCCAGCGCGATCTGAAAGGGTTCCGCATCAATCTTGAACAGCTCATCGCCCTTCTTCACATGCTGGCCTTCATGCACATTGACCGAGGCCACGATGCCCGAGACATCGGTTGTCACGGTGAGTTGTGCAGACTTCACGTACGCATCGTCCGTACCGACGTATCGCCCACCGGTGAGATACATCGCAGCAGATCCCCCGAGCACCACCGCAACACCGCCCAGCATCAGGAACCGACGCAGGAAGTTGTTGCTGGGCTTGTTAACAATCGGCGTGATGATTGGTGTTTCGGCGCGCGGTTCGGCAGCGGCCGGGTGCAGCGGAATCGGATTGGCTTGAGTGGGTGACATCGGTTACTCCGTTGCTGCTAACGGCGGGACGACGCCATCTTCGACCGACGGCGAACCGGTCTCGCCCCGATTCATCATCTCCTTGATGCCAAGCAACGCTTCGACCAGCGCTTCGCGCCCGACACGCCCGATCTGTTCGTCTATCTCCACCAGCAGGCGTTGTCGATACTCGGAGATTTCATCCAGGATGGGTTGCGCACCGGGCAGGTTGTGCAGCCGCCAGATCCGACGGTCGCGAGGGTCCGGGCGCCGTTCGACAGCACCACTTTTTTCGAGCCGATCCACCAGCCGGGCGACCGTAATCGGTTCAACCTCGCAAATCGCCGCAAGTTCATTCTGTGAAAGTCCAGGCTGGCGCTCGAGTCGCGCCAGGATGATCCATTGCGCCCGACTCATGCCCCGCCTGCGGGCACGCTGGTCAAAACGCGTTCGCATCGTGCGGGCTACGTCATGCAGCAGCACCAGGGGATCTCGATCCAGTGACTCGGCCATTGATGTCCTCGGCAACTGTCTGAAAATGTTCAAAACGGCGTTGATCATAAGCCTGGTTAAGATAAGCACGAAGCATCATATGATCAAGGTATTTGTATCATCTGTTATGACTGATGCGTCACGATTCAGGACCGTCAGGGATCGCTAAGAGGTGGGGATCGGTAAACGTGGGAGATTGGCCCTTGGAACTGTCAGCGGATTCCTACAAATCGGGTATGTGTGTCCTCAATTTTTTGAGCCCGCCAGTCGAATCTCCCAAAAAAGGAGTGTGTGTCCTCAATTGCTCCTGTCCTTAATTGCTCCATCACCTGAATCGGGGTTGTGTGTCCTCAATTTTTCAGTCCTCAATTTTTCATCAATTTTTCAAAAGGCTGCGCAGCAGTGGCGCGACACCATCAATGCCGCTGCCCGGCAGGATCTCGTCGGCAGCTGCTCGGGCATACCGATCACAGTGCGGGAGGGTGACACCCCGACCCGCCCAGCGCAGCATCGAGACATCATTGACGCTGTCGCCGATCGCCAGCACCGCCTCCTGCTGGATGCCAAGATCCGCTGCCAACATCGCCAGCGCATTGCCCTTGCTCGCTTCAGGCGAGTGCGCCGCAGTCACCGACGGGAAGTCGAGCAGGTGCACTCGGTCCCCGTAACGCGCCTCCAGGAACCCATGAATGCGGTTCGCCTCTGCCGGTGTGCTGATGACATCGATGCCAGTAGGCACAACGGCAGACTCCTCGGGGGCAGCGTGATACTCCGGCTCGATACCAGACACCAAGGCATATTCCGTCGACGCATGATTGAGTCTTGAAGAGATGTAGCGAACGGCGTCGAACCAGGCATACGGTAAGCGTTGCTCGCGGGCGTACGCCACCAGTTCAAGGGCGATATCCGGATCGATGGCGAATCGATGCGTGATCGCACCACCAGGCGCGTGGATCGACGCGCCCTGCTGACAGATCAATGGGCTTGCCAGACCCAGATGGTTTGCAATCCGCACAGTGCCTGGATACATCCTTCCCGATGCCAGAACCACGACAACTCCGGTGCGCTGCAGGTCGACAATCGCAGAGACGATGGCTGCATCCGGCAAGGCAACATGGCCACCACCGGGAGGTATGAGGGTACCGTCGATATCGAGCGCAATCAGTCTAATGGACATTTTGTGAGGGGTGGATCGGCGACCGCCGGCAAACAAGTGTACTCACACAGTGACGGCTATACGAAGGAAATCAGCGGGTGGTGGCCGGAACGGTTCCCGTTTGCGCGCGATCGATCACAAGTCCTCACCTCGCTGGTATTCCAGCGATAACCGACGATCATGGGCTTGCACCATGTTGGCCAGACCCGTCATGGTTTCCCGCGCCTCGACTGACGCGGCGGTCGATGCGAGTTCACCGAAGACGTCGATCAAATGTTGATTCATTTCTTCTAGCCACTGCGTCAGGCTCAGAGTCGTAAGCGGATCCTGCGGACCAACTATCTCTTCAGGTAACGGCGAGTAGAAATTGACGTAGGTGTCGCTGACCCTGGCTGGAACATCTTCGACATACAGCTCCAGGGCAGCCAGCAGTTTGCGCTGATCTGATTCAAAGCTCGAGAGCAGCATTCGAACACGCTCTGGGAGCTCACGCGGTCGCGCGCGTTCCAGCTGCGCACCAACGCGGGACAGATGTTCGATGCTGTGCTCGAGTATTTCTCCAATTCTGGAGAATGCGCTTCTGGTGTGTTTGTCCATGTTCGACTCGCAACTAAAAATAGGTCGTCCCGATGCAGTTCGCTGCTGATGCGGGATGCAGAACGGATCCAGTCATGAGGTTGACTGCCTCCGTTTTACACTCCGGCCAGACTCAGAGCCAACGGCTCTCCCATAATGGTGGTTGCCGACCAGCAATCAATCATCGACTGACTAGGCAATTTCCACTATCGGTCCGGCGATGAAGATCACGTTCTGAAATCGCAGTCGCGTCGATGTCGTTGAAATCGTACGATTCAGGTCAATCATCCAAACAACACGAGGGCGAAATGAAAGTCATCATCTCTGGATCCATGGATCTCGAAGATCCACGCCAGGTCAAGGACATGCTGCAGTCCGCACGTGCTCACATCGAAGGCGCACTCAAGGAAGAAGGCTGCATTGCCTACGACTGGACTGAAGATCATCTGGTGCCGGGCCGTGTGCATGTCTACGAGGAATGGACTTCATCCGAAGCACTGGAAGCGCACCTGCAGGATCATTGGTATCGGGATATGGGCGCACATCTTTCGAAGTACCCCCGTAAACCACGCAACAACGTCATCAAGAAGTACCGCATCGACCACGAAGAACCGGTCTACGACGCAACTGGTGTCGCGCGCGGCCACTTCTTCACCAGCAAACCGTGAGGTGATCGGCTCGACGACGACCCCAAACAAGCCAGAGATGTTGTCGAGATCGCCCGGTGGATCGAATGCGACGCCTGATCGGCCGATACAGGTTCGCTCCGGTCTTATGCCGTACACCACCTGGCGCGCTGCGTAAACAACGCAATACAGAGCACCGACATCACCGCATGAATCACCACACCAGCCTGTTGATCGCCGGCCAGCGTCAACGAGATCAGCAGGCCAGTGTGGAACGTCATCAGCACGCCGAGAACGGCGGTCACCACACGCAAGTTGGTGCGATGAGGCCATATCCAGAGCGAGGCACTGGCAATCGCCAATGCGGCAAACCCATAGTGCATCGACCACATACCGCCCTTGCCTGCTGCTGCAATACCTTCCGGCCCCCCGATCAGGGCGGTAGCAGCCAGAGTTTCGGCCAGGAAATTCAGAACCAGAACGACGGTGAACAGGATTTTCATGCGGGCAGCCCGAAGTTTGAATCGATGGAAAATAGCACTATAACGGGGTCAGGCGAACCACGACCGTCCCGGTAACAAGATCATGCAAACAACGCCGGTTCTTCATGAAGATGAGCAGTTGATCGATGATCGGCAGTGCCGCAATCCACGGCACAACCGAGGCAAACAACAAGGGAAAGAACAGCGCACGCACGCAGATCAGCTTCCACAACGGTGCTGGTGTACGACCATACTGACCGTCGATGCCACCTGAAACCGGCACAATGGCAACCCCCATGATCTGCTTGCCCAGCGTCTGGCCGCGACGCCACAGACCATAACCGTTCAGGAGCAGATAGCTGACAATCGCCAGCAGGAACACCCAGAGTATCCACCAGCTGTCGATATAGTCTTCAGCGTCTTCCACCACGCCTGCAATCATGACCAGCACCACGGTGAGCGTCGGCACCAGAATCGCGTCGATGCCCGTCGCCAACAGGCGGCGAATTCGTCCCGCAAGAAACAGTCCATCACTCATTTTTTTACCTCCACCTGAAACACCAGCAGCGCATTGCCCGCACGCTGACGTCCGACATAACCATAACCCGACGTTACCACCAGCAGATCATCAGCGAGCATCGGGCCGTGCGCGTCAAATGCACCCCCCTTGGTCTCGATGCCATTGACTGCCGAATAGTCACGCCATGCATCATGGGACCACAACAGTTGGCCTGTGTCGGCCGATATCACTTCCAGATAGCCATCGATGCTGCCGGTTACGACGATGTCATTCGCTGCAATGATGGCCGATGACAACCCGAATACACACTCCTCCTCAGCACAACGGGATTCGCGGGAATAACTCCAGCGTTTTTCGCCCGTGTCCACATCCAGTGCGTAGAGCCCGGGAGTAGGTGTGCCGGGTGCCGGAAAGCCTTTGACTTCCTTGTCACTGATGGGCACATACAGAAGCCCCAGTGATTCGTTGGCAGCCATGCCCCAATGCACACCGCCGATGATGCCGCCGCGCCCGAGTTTGGTGGTCCACACCGGTGTACCCGTATCCGGATCCATCGCATGCACATCGGCTGATTTCTGACCACCAATCAACAATTCACGCCCGGACCTTGCATGCAGCAGCATGGTCGGCGCACCAAAGTCCACATCCGGTCCGGTTGGTTCGGCACAGTTGGGGTGATTCAGCGCCTTGATGTTGCACGCTGCGGTGTAGGCATCATTCTTGGTGTACTGATGTATCCAGACGATCTTGCCCGTCTTTGCTTCCACCGCGAAGATCGAATCGCTGGTGTCGGTTGTGGGATGCGTAAAGTTCTGACCAGTGCCAAAAAACAGCCAGTCACGTTGTGGGTCATAACTCGGTGCACCCCACACGGATGCGCCACTCGGCCCATATTCCTGCACAAATCCGAAGAAGTGACTTCCCGTAACCTGCGCCTTGGCTTCGATCGTTGGCAGGTACCAGCGTTTTTTGCCGGTGCTGATGTCGAAGGCCGCCATGCCACCACTGGTAGTGCAGCAACCGTAGAACGGGTTGGCAGCCAGACCTACTTCCAGAGAAGCCACCGGCAAGAACACGGTGTCCCCGGTCACCAGCGGCGTACCGGAATACCACGGCACCGGCTCATCCTCGACCACGGCGTGCCAGATAAGCTTGCCATCGTGGGCATCTATCGCGTACAGACCTTGAGTTCGATCGTTGAAGATCAGGATATCCCTGTCAGCGATGCGACCGCGCACAATGGCGCTAGCGATGGCGCCCTTGTGTTCATGCACCCAACGTTCACAGCCGGTTGCACGATCCAGGGCCACCAGCCCTCGACCACCATCGCCGACAAAGATCGTGTCTTCGGTAATCAGCGGGTAAGCACGGGGGGTGGAGCTGGCAAGGCCATAAACCCACTTCAGCGTCAGACCGGATGCATTGCTCGCATCCAGGGACGAAGCAGCCTGATAGCGCGTATTGCGGTGGTCGATACCCCAGCCTTCGGCGTACGACGTCTTCAGATTCGGCGCTGGGTCTGTCCCATCACAGGTCGCGTGCGCATTGAGGGAAAACAAGCCAAAGCAAACGATCAGCGCATTTCCGACTACGGTTGCACAAAGCCGACCTGCTGCGATTACTCCGCTGCCTTTCTTGTGACGCCGCCGCATTCACCCCCCTGATATAAGAAAATCCATCGCTGGCCCGCGGCACATTGGTGAGCTTTCGTGCGAGCGGCGCGGATACTACGAAGATTCGTGCGGTTTGTCGTCCTTCAACAAATCGGGGCTCAAGTGCGTGCCAGTCGCTCTCCACTGGTGGTTCGTCCGATCACCGAGTCCGGGTTGGCAGCTCTTGCCGCACAGCCTGTTTCCATAAGCACTTCATGAAAGGCACTCATGCGCCAGACGATTGTTTATCCTTCTTGCGACGACGTTCGCGACGTTCCACACCCAGTGCCGCGACATACGGCACCGCCCACTTTCCGTAGGCCCACCAACCGAGCACCAGTACCACGACGCCCCAGTTCGACAACAGCTGCAGCACGTAAAGTGGCCAGAGGAACGCAAGCGCTGAATTGAGCAGGGATTCGAATGCCATTCTGAAGAACACCTGGGTCACTTCCTGGCCAATGAACCCGAGGACGGTTTCACTCGTTGCCACGCCGCTGAACAACGTCCGTATTTCCAGCACGAGGAACGTGACCACGTAACCAAGCCCATAAAATCCACCACCTCGTGAGCTCCACAAGGAGATGGCCGTCTCGCGGGCGATGGTCCCGATCTGACGCGGCTGTGCATAAATCAATTTGGTCGTGACGACGATCGAATCAATGCGTCGCCGCAGCCAGCCATGCTGTTTCTCGCCGGCGGCTTGCACTTCTTGCGATCCAGGTTGTTCTGCAGCCATTGCGTCTACGCCGTTCAATCCAACAATCCTGCGCTGCCACGTTTACAGCAGACCACCGGCGAGATTACGCTTCAAGCCCCCTCGGAGGGAGTAAAAACGAATGGAGCGCACAGACCGCCCATCTTTCTACGAACATCGTGATCCCAACGAAAACGTCGCCATGCCCATGTCCGACGACTCAAGCAGCGCAGGGGAAGCAACAATAAAACTGGTTCTGCAAGGCAGAGCTTTCCAAGACAAAAGTTTCTTTCAATAGCGGAGAAGACAAATGTCCACCAAGGACCACGAACAAGTCTCGATCTATCCATTCGCTCCGGAGAAGCGCGAGGAACTCCTCCGCAAGGCCCGCGAGTGCGTTTTCAACTGGACCACGAAAGACGGCTGGGCAGTTGGTGTCGTGCACGCCTTTGTGTGGCACGAAGGCCGTGCCTGGATTACCTGCGGCTCACATCGACATCGCATATCCGCGCTGCGCCGGGACCCACGTTGTTCCGTGGTGGTGAGCGGCATTGCTGCGCCGGACGGTCCGAACGGGGCGATCACGATCAAAGGTCGCGCGATCATTCACGACGACGAAGCCACCAAGCGGTGGTTCTATCCCGCACTGGCCCGTGGTCCATACGGCCGCAATGGCGGACCGATGACTCCCGAGGCGGAAGCACAGGCCAAGGCATTCGAAGAACGGCTGGACTCTCCATTGCGTGTGATCGTCGAAATCGTGCCGGTCAAGTTCATCGAGCTTGATAGCGACAAGATGGGCAAGGACAGCATCGGCCAGCTCTCCGACGAAGAGCGAGGGCCGTTGCTTGAAGCCGATGCGAAGCGCATGCCGCAGGAACTGAAGCGATTGGGTATCGACTAGCAGCCTGATTTATCAGACTTTCCCGCGTGGTGCAGGGATGCACCACCGTTCTTCATGCGCAAAGCGCGGGGCCTCTTTGCAAAAAACGGGGCAAGGAACACGAAGTGTTCCGACCTTAGCAAGTCGCTATAGCGACTTGCCTGGACCTCCGCAAGTCGCTATAGCGACTTGCCTGAAAACGATCAACTCGCCGGTGCGAACTGATCAGAATCACCATGGATCAAATCTGATGCACCAGCCAAGAACACTGCAAGTGGACTTCCTGACGAGCCTGCCGGATGTGGGTCCTGTCGTCATGGTGAATCTCGTGGGATTCCGGGCGCGTTCCCTGGATGGGAACGTCTCCCGAGTACGCGCGGATCAATGTCGATCGCGAGAACGGAGTTGAGGCTCACGTCATCTTTGCAGCGAATCAGACGTACTCGAAGTTCGTGGTTAGTCCTGCTACCTGATGACGGCATCACCGGCGCTTTACAAC
>JANNBJ010000112.1:0-4807 GCA_031385325.1 Gammaproteobacteria bacterium
CGATCTCACACGCGAGCAGCACGGCGGGAAGGCGGAGGAGTAGAAGCAAAAAGCAGAAGAGTAGCCGCTCTACAATCTGCCTTTGCCCAGTTCCAGATCGCCACGCACCAGATTCAGTCGCAGCACATCACTTGCGCCCTCGGCCAGTCGCAGTGCGCGGATCTGGCGATACAGTGATTCAAGCGGATGCCCCGTCACCAGCGCCTGCCCACCAACCAGTTGAATGGCGATGTCCACGACGTCGGTGACGGCTTCGGTTGCGAACACCTTGCAGGAAATGGCCTCGTTGACGACGTTTTCACCTCGCTCGGCGAGACGTGCCGTTCGATACAGCATGCTTCGTGCCGCAAACGTCTTGAGCCGCATGTCGGCATAACGCATTCGCACACCTTCTTTTGCCGAGCGCTTTTCACCCGAACGATCTTTCTCCTCGATATGCGCGCGCACCAGATTGGTTGCGTAGATCATCCAGCCGGTGACATTGGCGGCGATCAGCAGCCGTGTGTCACCGATCTGCTGCATGGCTCTGGGTAGCCCTTCACCCGGTTTGCCGATGACGTGGGTGACAGGCACACGCACGTTGGTGAACGAAAACGCAGCGTGGTGGCTGCCGTCGAGTGATGAAAATCGGCGGGTCAACACAACGCCGGGCGCGTTGGTATCGATGACGATCAACGCGGGGCCTTTGCCCTGAATCGTCACCAGGGTATTGATGAAGTCGGCGTCCCCGCCCCCGGTGACGTAGGACTTCTGGCCGTTGATGATGTAGTGATCGCCATCAAGCACGGCCGACGTGGGTGCGGGCGCATCATCCGGTTCTGTGAACCCGAAACCACCACGCTTCTGCCCGGCCAGCACGGGCTGCAGGTATTCGCTGCGCAGCGGTTCGCCGGCGGTTGCCAATACGCCCGGACCAGGACCGAACACCGAGCCCATGAAAGGCGCATTCCAGGAAGCCAGCGTTTCCCGCACCACCGTCAATGCCAGTGGCCCGGCTTCCGTACCCGCATGACTGCGTGGCTGGGACATGGTGTACAGGCCGATTCGTTTCGATTCGGCGATGACATCTGCGTGGGTCAACCCTTGCTTCGCGCACAGGAAATCCCGTGCAAGTGTGGCCGTGCGATCCCGCAATTCCATGAGTTCTTTCGACAGTGATTCAGGCATGTTTTTCCGTGCAGTTTTCGATGGCAGAGGTGGTCAGGGCAGAGCGATCTACGCCAGGGCAGGGCCGGCCAGTATCAGCGCGATGCACAACAGTAACAGCAGCATCACGCCACCAATATAGAGCAGCATGGACTCGCGACGAGCGAGACCTTTCAGCATCGTTTCAACCTGCTCAGGCGTATGGCACACCAGCTGTGTGGTCAATCGATAACGTGTCAGACCATCAGGCCGCTTGGGCAAGCGGATGAAAACTTCCGGCGTGTCTTCCAGCCGTCGCGAGGCTTCTGCCAGCGACATGTTGGCCATGCGAGCAACTTCCATCGGGTGCATTGCCGCGCCGCTCTTGTCCATGAAGCTGAGGTAGATGTCGAAGATCCGGCGTACCTTGCCGCGAAAGCGGAACCGGAAGAAGGGCAGTGAGGTCATGGCAGTGAAGTTAAACCCTGTACAGGAGCGCGGCAAGTCAGTGCACGTGGCTGTCAGTTCACCATCACCAATTCCCTCCTCATTCACGACGATGCGGCCATTAACCGCACCAGTGGAACTTTTGATTTCTGCCGCGCAGACTTCTGGCGCAGTGGAAGATTCATGAATAGTCCGGGCCAGGATTCGGGTTGGGTGGCTGAACCAGTTTCCAAACGGAGGTTGCCATGCGAACCGCTACGTTTCTCTGCGCCGTTGTCCTGTGCTGCTGGTGTATCAATTCACTGGCCGGTATACGTGAGGATCAGCGTGCCTGCGAGTATGGATTTCTGCAGACCATGGGGCGGGGTGCTGCTCCGCCACAATCATCAAAGCCTGACGAACAATACTGCCTCGGTCTCGGTTACTGGTTTCAGCCCAGCCCCCTGCCACGCAATCCTGTCCTCGCCGCACGCTGGCACGAAGCAGCTGCAAACCAGGGCCATGCTGGCGCGATGGTCGCGTTGGGTTATCAGTACGAGACTGGCCAAGGTGTCGACAAGGATGTCGTGAAAGCCTTCGGGTTCTACCAGCGCGCAGCGAAGCTTGGTTCTGCTGATGCCATGTTCAATGTCTTTCGTTTATACACCACTGGCAAGGGCGTACGGGCCGACCCGGAACAGGCTATGACCTGGCTTGAGCAAGCGTCTGCAGCCGGGAGTGTGGATGCGAAGAAGGAGCTGGCAAGGATAGGGCGCCGAGCCTATGAACGTCCCGGTCAGGACCAGGAGGCCGCCGCTTATCAGGCGTTCCAGCGGAAGGACTACACATCAAGCGTGCGCTTGTATCGGCAAGCCGCGGAAGCCGGTAATTCGGATGCGGCAGTGGCGCTTGGCCAACACTTTGCACAGGGGTTGGGGGTTGCCAAAGATCTCGAAGAGGCCGCGCGTCTGTTCCGCCTGGCGGCCGATCAAGGGAATCCAGCCGGCCAGGCGCAGCTCGGATTCGCTTACGAACTTGGAGAGGGCGTCCCGGAGAACTGGGAGGAAATGCGCAGATGGTGTGCGAAGTCAGCGGCGCAGATGCATCCCCTTGGGCTCAACTGCGTTGGTCGGCTCTTTCAGTTCGGGATGGCTGTGCCGATGGATCGCGCGCGGGCGATCGCATGGTTCGAGAAAGCCGCTGATCAGGACAATCCTTTTGCACGCTGGTTTGCGAAGTATTTGCGCAACCCTTCAAGTTGCACCGGCTACCGCAGCGACTGGGAGCGGGAAAAATTCTTTGGCGTGTGCATCGACCCTAAAGGAATTGCATTCAAGACGTCGAGGGAACGGACCAACTGGCTCGCTCGGCGTTACAGCGAGCTCGAAGCTGAAGCGCTTCGAGGCTGGGGAGCATCCGGCAGCCCCGTCTGTACAGCTGCTGGAGGCTCGTGGAGCGGGGTGTCGTGTTACACCCCGGCTGGCAGGTCTTTCGATCCAACTCAGAGCCGAGCCTCGGACTACTGATTTGCAGGTACCTCAACGAACACCTTCAGCCGCCCCGGTAAACGATGCAACCCATAGGGGTGCTCTTAATGTGCAGGACAATTCTGACGATTCCATTCGTTGCGCAGCTGAGTGAAAGTCGTCATGTGCCCTGTTAGCAGGCTACAAACTCACTTCACCTTCCCGCAATCAGATAGCTGACCACAAAGGTCAGCACGCTGATGCCGATGCCCGACAGGAACACGGTGTAGCAGGTTCGAAGTTGGGAGTACTTGCGCCCCAGCGATTGGCCAAGAAAGAACAGATCGCGCAGGATGGCGCTGTCCAGGCGGTTATCGTCGGCGACGATGAACTGCATCCCGCGTTGGTACTCCTCGAAAGTCATCTTGAAAAAGTTGCCGAAGAAAAACAGGTTGGCCTGCCCTTTTTGAATGGCTTCCTCGGAGGTGAGCCCTGTCATCTTCGTGGGGCGCGTGGCCATGGTGGCGAATGACATGGCTACCAGGCAGGTACTCAGCAGAACCGCCATCGGCGCCAGCAGATAGGGATTGGCCGAGACATAGGTGGCTGCCAGCGGCATGGCAATGGTGATGATGATGGCGTTGATACTGAGCATGATGTTGGCCTTGTTGTCGGCCAGATTGCTGAGGTCTATGTGATTACGCAGTGAAGTCTTGAACATCATCTGGGCGCTGCGGCTGGCCGTGATGTGGTCTTCCTCGTTGGCTTCGATGCCTTCTTTCGCCAGTTTTTTCAGGGCTTTCTGATTGGCGTTCTTATTCTTGTCCCACAGCTCACGGGCAGCCTCGGTGCAATAGCTGTGGTCCTTGAAGAATTTGTGGTTCAGCGTGTTCCATTCGTTGTCGGTGTAGGTCTGCCCGTGAAAAAAGCGCCACTCCTCCCGGAGCGCTGTCGCCGAGACTAAGTAGTCATCCTCGGCCAGGTGTGCCTGGTCGGCATCGCGCATCAGCAATTCCAGCTGGGTTTCCGGCTTGGCGCCGAGCCTGGTGGCAGCAATACAGGCCAGCACCTGATTCAGACTCTCGGCGGGGTAGTTGTGTTGCGACAGCAGTTCGCGCGCAATGCGACAGCTGACCTCTTCGTGCCCTTCGTATCGTTCGGTAAAGCCTGCATCGTGCAGCAGGCCAGCCAACTCCAGCACTTCGCGGTCAGCATCGGCCAGCACTGCTTTGTCAGCCAATTGCAGGCACGCATCCCGCACTGCCAGCGTGTGCTTCAGATTGTGATAAACGTGTCGCTCGTCGAGCTTTCCGCTCAACAAGTCGGCAACGTGTTGTTCTATGGCCGTAACGACCTGCGTTCGATTCATGTTCATTTGATCAGGGGGATCCCGGATTCCGGCGGGTAAAGGATCATCCCTCGCAAACGGCCAGTCTGCCGTTGGAGGTCAGTCAGGATAACGTGGCTTTCTTTTGGTTGGGAGTGTTATGCCGCCCGGCGTCTTCTCGAGCGCCTCGGCGAGTACGCACGCTCGCTGCGACGCGATCAGCTAATAAACTCCTGGGGGTTGAATAGGATGTGGGTGGTGCCGTCACGGAATGGATTCTTGAGCCGGTAGACAACCTGACCGGTGGTACTCACCGATAGTCAGCTCGATCTTCGCGAATTTCGATGATCTCGTTGTCAGGGCCGCGCACGTAGGTTGTCTTGTGCGACCCGAGATCGAGTGGTTTGGTGTTGGCATGCAAGCCAGCTGCGGCGATGCGTTCGCAGAGCACATCCACGTCGTC
>JANNBJ010000114.1:0-22778 GCA_031385325.1 Gammaproteobacteria bacterium
GGCCAAGATCGCCACCAAGAAGCAGATTGCCTTCTACGGTTCGACGCCAGCCTACAAGCCTGTGCTCGACAGCATCGGTGTCGGCGAAGCGCAGCCGGAGCTCAACAAGCTCTCCAAGCAAGGTCGTTGGGATGAGATGGGGCATGTCATTACCGATGACATCATGAATGCCTTTGCTGTCGTCGGCGAACCGGCCAGCATCGCGGGGCAGATCAAGAGTCGTTATGGCGATGTCATCGATCGCACTTCGGCGGCCTATGCCAGCCTGCCGGTGGAAGATCGGCGCAAGATGATTGCCACGTTGACTGCGGCTTGATTGATGGAAGAGACCGCTCCGACAACAAC
Organism: Gammaproteobacteria bacterium; assembly: GCA_031385325.1. Taxonomy (GTDB): domain Bacteria; phylum Pseudomonadota; class Gammaproteobacteria; order Pseudomonadales; family Azotimanducaceae; genus SYFY01. The sequence continues at coordinate 346 of JANNBJ010000114.1, forward strand.
ATCCAAATGCTGCAATGACAAAAGAGGACTCTGATGAAAGTAGACGCAGGCATAGGCAACGACCTCCACAAGATTCCCTCGACCGCCCGGGAACTGGAGACCTTTGGATACGACGGCATCCGCACGGCGGAAATGAACCACGATCCCTTCTTCCCGCTCATGCTGGCGGCAGAACACACCGAGAAAGTGGATCTCATTACGGGCATCGCTGTGGCGTTTGCCCGCAGCCCCATGATCCTGGCCAATATCAGCCATGACCTGAATGCGTACTCGAAAGGACGATTCACACTCGGCCTGGGCTCACAGATCAAACCGCATATCACCAAGCGGTTTTCCATGCAGTGGGGTGCGCCAGCGGCCCAGATGCGAGAGCTGGTTCTGGCTATGCGGGCTATCTGGGCCAACTGGTACGCCGGTGAGCCACTGCAGTTTGTCGGCAAGTTCTATACGCACACGTTGATGACACCGGCGTTCACCCCCGAGAACACAACCTATGGTGCCCCGAAGGTCGTGCTCGCGGCGGTCGGGACTCACATGACCGAAGTCGCCGGCGAGGTAGCCGACGGCATGATCATCCACCCGTTCAGCAACCTTTCCTACATCGAGTCAGTGACGCTGCCGGCGATCGAGCGAGGGCTCGCGAAGGCGGGCAAGACACGGGATCAGTTTGAAATCTCGTACAGCTGTTTTGTGGTCACCGGGCGCGATGAAGCCGAATTTGAAGCCAGCAAAAAAGCGGCGAAGGAGCGGATCGCGTTCTACGGATCAACACCTGCCTACAAAGGGGTTCTGGATGCCATTGGTGCCGGGGATCTCCAGGGAACGCTGAACCAGATGTCCAAACAAGGGCGCTGGCAGGAGATGGGTACGTTGATTGGCGATGACCTGTTGAATGCGTTCGGCGTGATGGGCGAGCCGAAGGATATCGCGCCGCAGATGCTGGCACGGTATGGCAAGTTCGTCGATCGAACGTCAGCGTCGTTCCCGGTGGCCGACGCTGACGAACGCCGGAAGATCATCGCGACGCTTCGCGCCGGTTGATCAGTTCTGTTCGCTGACTTGTGACAGGCCTTCAGATTTTTGCCGCAGGCCGTTAGCGCCTTTGTCAGAAGAGCCCTGACAAGCAAGCGTGCCGGGGCAAACAAGCCTGCCAACGAACTGGCTCCTGTCCTGAAAGTGGAACTATCGGGTCTTAGTTGTTCCAAAAATTGCTCAATTGTTTTTCCACGATCTATTCACTATTTGTTCTCAATTTGTCGTTCTCAACGATGAAAGGGCGTCGGCGTCCCTTTCCCGAGCGTTTCATATCTGATTGATTTACAAGCCTAAATTGTAAAAATATCAACTTTTTTTCATCCCGCGACAGACCTGGATGACAGGATTCAAGGCATATAATCCGTGCATCTTTTGCAAAGTGCGGGGTAGAATCCGGGCGTCTATGAGGTGCTGCCCGTTGGAACCGAGACACATACACGCATTTTTCCTGCAGACCGGAGTGCTCGTTTACTTCGTGTCACTCGCGCTGACCGCGAGCTTCTGCATTGCCAACGTTGGTAGCAATCTGCAACGAAGCTCCATCGCGCTTGCCAAACCCGCATTCGAGGAACGAGCCGACTGGAAGGATGAAAGGGCAGAATTTGCCCAGCGGCTGGAGTCGGCATTCGGTCTTTCGCAAGCTGTCGCCGACGAGTACGCGCACTGGATTCTCGAAGCATCCACCCGGCAGGATCTCGATCCGAACCTGCTGGCCGGGCTGGTCCACGCCGAAAGTTCATTCAGGAAGTCAGCCCGATCGGCGGTTGGCGCCGTCGGACCCACCCAGGTTCGCCCTGAGTACTGGGGTCAATTTTGTGGCCACCCCAATCTGCGAGATCCCGAAGCGAACATCTTCTGCGGCGCCCAGGTGCTGGCGCATCTGCGTGATCTGTGCGGCGATGAAACGTGTGCCGTCAAAGCCTACAACGTTGGTCTTGGGAGCATGCGTGGCGCGGCCGCCCAGCGTTATCTGCGCAAGATCGACCGTCGACGCTCCCTGATGGCTGAACAAATCGTTCTCTGATCATCGGTCTTTCGACAGATTCACTCGCGACCGGTACGCTACATCCCTGCGCGACTTTGACGGGCAGGAGCCTGCAATCGTGTTTCCAATTTTCCGATGCGAGGGGTTGATATGAATCTGGTGAGGTTGAGCGCAATCGTATTACTGATGTTGATGAACGCGGGTGTTCAGGCTGCGGAAAATCCAGGTGGGGCATGGGCCGATCCCGAAGTGCTCAAGGCGGCGCTGGCCATTGGTATGACCGATGACCAAAAACCGAAGTTCGGGAATGGGATAACCGGTTTTTTCAATTGTCGCCTCGACGCCTTCAAGCGAGTCATGAAGGCGCGTGACAACGTCGATATTGAGCGCAAGATGAAATCAAAAATGAATGGCTGCCAGCGCAGGATGGACAAGGAGATGGCTGGCTTCCTGACCAAAGAGCAGATGCCGAAGTATGAAATCTATCGTGACACTCTCATCTCCAAACTGTAGGTGAAGTAATGGCAACTTTTGGTGCACTGATTTTCCCGACCGGTTACTCGATCCAGCCTGCGCCTTTGGCGAAAGCCATGGAACAACGTGGTTTTGAGTCGATGTTTGTCACTGAGCACACCCACATCCCGGCGAGCCGGCGTTCGCCGTGGCCGGGGGGGCGAGAGCTGCCCAAGGAATACTGGAACACGCTGGATCCATACGTTGCGTTGGCGGCTGCAGCGGCAGTGACCAAGAACCTGAAACTTGGCACTGGCATCACTCTGATCACCGAGCACGACCCTATCGCCATGGCCAAGCAGGTGGCGTCGCTGGATTTCATTTCCGGTGGTCGTGTCCTCCTCGGCATTGGCGCTGGCTGGAATGGTGAAGAGATGGCCAATCATGGCGTCGACTTCACACAGCGGTGGAAGGTCACTCGCGAACGTGTGCTCGCGATGCGGGCGATCTGGACGCAGGAGAACGCCGAATTTCACGGTGAGTTCGTTAACTTCGATCCGATCTGGGCGTACCCGAAACCAGCGCAATCCAACGGTCCGAAGATTCTGTTGGGTGCATCGTCGAAGTGGGCGCTTGCCAGAGTTGCGGAATACTGCGACGGCTGGTTCCCGATTCATCAGGATCCATCCCGGGCGAAAGCTTCGGGAGCGGTCGACTACGCTGCGTGCATCCAGACCATACGAGCCGCCTGGAAGAATAACGGCCGCACAGGCGAACCGGACTTCAGTATCTTTGGTGTTGGCGGTGATCCGAAGCGCGTCGATGAATTGATCGGGATGGGCTTCAACCGGATCATCTTCGGCCTGCCACCGGCGGACGCAGATACCGTTCTGCCACTGCTGGATCGGTATGCCCAATTGGCGCATACGCGCGCCTGATCAAGGTTCCGAGGACAGTGGAATCGAGGACGCTCGGGCGCAAGCTCAGCGTCCTGGCACTGTTTCCAGCAATCGGTTGAGGATCATCACCACATCCGCTTCGCAGCGAATGTGGAAAGCCTGCAAACCAGCTTCAGTTGCACCGAGCACGTTGTCGCGATTGTCATCCAGGAACCAGATGTCAGCGGGCTCAAGGCCGATGCGTTTTGCAATCAGCTGGTAGGCCGCCACGTCGGGTTTGCGATGGCCAATGCGCGATGACACGAAAATCTGTTGGAACACCTTCAATTCCGGATAACCACGTCGCCATGCGGCTTCATGGGTCGGATTGGTGTTGGTGAATGCGTAGAGCGGCAGATGTGTTTGAATTCTTGTCAGAAGCGGCATGACCTCGGGATAGAGATCCACGAAGATTGCGTTCCAGCCTTGTCGCCATGCCTGCATGCTCATGCGGACTTCGAAGAGATCGGCCAGATGCGAGATGTAATCCCTGAAGTTCAGGTCACCTGTTTCGTGGCGCCGGTAGGGTTCATCCATCGACCAGCGACTGAAGAAACGCTCTTCCGCGACACCGGTGCTGGCTGACCATGCGGAGAACGCGCGCCTGAAATCGACGTCGAGTACGACATTGCCAAGATCGAGTACGACGGCACCGAGCTTTGCCGGCCAGTTGGATTCAGGTGTGTTCACTGGTTAGTCAGTCGTGGCTCCCCGAGTGAGGGCATGGTAGCAGCTCGTTGAAACGGAAGATTCTTGCAGGAGCGACCTCGTGATCGCAAATCCAATCGCAAAAGAGGGACATTCAGTTTCAGTTCAGTCCCTGCCATCTATATTGGCGCCATGGTGGTGGTCTGGTGATGGCTCGTGAATTTGGATGTACGAGCCGCAGTTCACTGACCCCGCCTGGTCCGCTGCAGTAATGCTCCCTATCGGGTTCATGCTCCCTCCCGTCCCCGCTGCAGCGGACCCCCCTTCTGGGGCTGCACGCTTTTTTTCTCGCCGGTACGCCGGTTTCCTGCTTTCGCTCATCGGTTAGACTCGCGGAGTCTCACTGGTCGAGGAACGCCATGGAACTCTGGATGCTCACTCACTCCAACGCCCGGCATGCGGCGAGTTCCGCCGTACGCGCGGAGGCCGCTGGATGGGCTGGGATGCTGGTCGTCGACTCTCAGAATCTGGCTGGCGATTCCTATGTGGCACTCACCCTCGCCGCGACCCAGACCTCTCGATTGGGTTTGGGAACGGGCGTCACCAATTCAGTGACCCGGCACCCGGCGGTTACCGCATCTGCAGCAATGGCGGTGCAGGAGGTGTCCAGCGGGCGAATGGTGCTTGGCATCGGCCGTGGGGATTCTGCCCTTGCGCATCTTGGTCGGTCACCGGCGCACTTTCGTAGTTTTGCAACCTATGTGAGGGTATTGCAGAAGTACCTGCGTGGCGAAGCAGTTGATTTCGAAGCCTTTCCAATTCCGCACGAGTGGGCGTCGCCGGTTGCTGACCTGCATCTGGCGGATCATCCCGTGACCAGCCGGCTGCGCTGGTTGCAAGGCGCGATTCCCAAAGTGCCCGTGGAAGTTGCGGCGACCGGTCCGCTCGTGATTCGGCTAGCGGCGCGGGAAGCCGATCGTGTGATGTTCACACTTGGCGCCGTACCTGATCGCCTGCGTTGGGGTATGGATGAAGCGAAGGCAGCAGCGCCGGACAAGAATTTGCGCTTCGGTGCCTATATCAACCTGGTGTGCCACCCCGATCGAGCCATGGCGAGGTCGCTGGTGCGAGGCGGACTCACCACGTTCGCTCGCTTTTCGGTGATGCATGGCCAGCTGTCAGGACCAGCCAATGCAGAGCAGCAAAAAGTCTTCCAGGCGCTGCACGACGGTTATGACATGCGTGCACACACACGGGCCGATTCAGCACAGGCCTCACTCATGGATGATGCCTTTGTGGATGCCTTTGCCATCGCCGGGCCACCGGACTATTGCATCGAACGGCTAGAAGAATTGAGGTCGCTCGGTATCGACAAGGTGGTGATTAGTGGGCCCACTGCAGGCACTGACCGAGAACAGGCTGCCAAAGCACTGGCCCTGTTGGACGAAACCGTGGTGAAGCACTTCCGGAAGAACTGATGCGGCATGGCGCTCGGTCTGCGCCAATCATTTCGCTCATTCAGAACCCTGCCTGACCTGCGGCGATTTTTGTGGCGATCTCCGGGGTCAACGGCTGATAGGTTTTTGAACCCGGCAACAATGCGAACATCGGATCGTGGACCTTGTTCAGATCGTAGCCCTCTTCTCGCAGGTCGCCTTTGACCATCTTGAATGTGCCCGTCACCTCGATTTCTGGCTGAATGCGCAGAAAGACCGGGCGGGCAAACGCAGGCAATTCCCTGGTGACGTGTGCGGCGAGGCTGTCCACATTCAATCCGCTGCAACCCTCCCGCAAGGTCAGTGCCGCCATGCCGGCGCGGCCGTCGGTGCCCGGTATGGAAACACCGTACACGTTGGCAAGCTGGATATCGGGATGCAGATTGAGAATTTCGCCGACTTCATTGGTGGAAACGTTTTCACCCTTCCACCGGAAGGTGTCACCGACACGGTCGACAAACTGGAAGTGCACAAAACCGAACGAAAAACCCACGTCGATCACTTTCAGCAGATCGCCGGTGTTGAACCAGCAATCCCCGGCGGCGAATGCCCCTCGAACCACTTTCTTTTCAGTTGCTTCCGGGTTCGTATACCCCTCGAACTGAGCGTTGGGATCAACCTGAATCAGGCCGAGGCCGGCTTCGCCATTGGCCACCTCGATGCAGTACCCTTCGTTGTCGCGAACGATGCGGTCATTGTGAATGTCGTATTTCACCAGTTTGACGGTGACCAGCGTCGTGCCGATGGTCAGGTCCTTGTTGAGAATATTACAGAAACCGGCATTGCCTTCGCTGGCGCCGTACAACTCGGCGATTCGCTTCACGCCGAATCGCTTCTTGAACTGCATCCAGATGTCGGGCCGCAGCCCGTTCCCCATCATCGTGTGCAGAGGGCTGTTGGCATCATCGGGTTGTTGCGGGGTATTGAGCAGATATCGACACAGTTCACCGATGTAGATGAAGTGTGTCGTGCGCTCCTTGCGGACTTCACTGAGGAAATTGCTGGCTGAAAACTTGCGGCGGATGAACGTCGATGCGCCTGCGACGATGGCAGCGCCAACCCCGACGACGAGTCCGGTTGCGTGATAAAGCGGCAGGCAGTTGTAGAGCCTGTGCTGCTCGGTGAGTCGCATGCCACCCAGTGCTGCAAGGGACGCGGTGCCCAGATATCGTTTGTTCGACATGACGGCGGCCTTGGGCATGCCGGTGGTACCGGAGGTGAAGATGTACAGCGCGGTCTGCCCGAGTTCGATCGATGCGGTTTCGTCCGGATTTTCCCAAGGTCTATCCTGAGCATCAGCATCCAGGTCGACGGTCCAGTCGGGATTTGGATTCGCATTGTTTTCGGCGACGTAGAGATAGTCGCGGCCGGGAGTCAGGTTCAGATCGCCCATGATGCTTGCGATCGCGGCGCTGCACTCTTCGCCGACAACACACACCTTCGACTGTGTCGTCGCTATGCAGTGGGTGAGTGGTCGACCGGTCAGGTTGGTGTTGAGCAGACCAGCGGTCACGCCGATCTTGTTGAGGCCCATGATGACCGCCAGAAACTCGATGCGGTTTTCCATCATCACACTGACGGTGTCACCAAGGCTTAGCCCGCGCGCCAGAAAGGCGTGTGCATAACGGTTGGCCAGTGCATTGAAACCATGCCATGTGATGGTTCGGCCATTACAGGAGTAGGCGATCCGGTCCGGAAACCGCTCGGCGTTGCGGGCGATGCAGGCCCCAATGCAGTCTCGCTCATCCGTGGAGCGCGGCACCATCTCCCGCTTCAGCTTCAGCAGGAGTGGCAGATGGGTCAGTGTCTTGAAGGTCTCGATCAGTCCCATGGGCGCGGAGCTTCCTGCTGTCTCTTTGATCTGCAGCGACGATAGGTGCGCCGCATGGATTGCGCAACCGGTTTGGCTCTGCGTATTCTCGATGTTCGATCCAATCAGGGGAGGTAAGTGTTCATGAATGTCTGGCAGGTCGGCAAAGTCAGGATTACGCGAATTGTTGAAGTGGAAGCGGTGGGGGGCAGTCGGTTCATCCTGCCGGATGCAACGCGGGATGCCTGTCTGCCGTTGTTATGGATGTATCCGCACTTCATGGACGAAAAGGGCAATCTGAAGATGAGTGTCCATGCGCTGGTGGTCGAAGCGCCTGGCAGACGCATCGTAGTAGATACCTGCATTGGCAATGACAAGCAGCGCAATGTGCCAGCCTGGAACAACCTGCAGACGTCCTTCCTCAAGGATCTGGAAGCGGCGGGCTATCCGCGCGAGTCGATCGACACAGTGATGTGTACGCACCTGCATGTTGACCATGTGGGCTGGAACACCATGCTGGTTGATGGTCAGTGGATTCCCACCTTCCCCAACGCCCGTTATCTGCTGGCCCGCAAGGAGTGGTCGTACTGGAGCACCAATGAAAACGAAGCCGGGTATGGTCCGGTGATCGCCGACTCAGTGCGTCCGGTGGTGGATGCGGGCCTGGTGGATCTGATTGCGGAGGATGCCCGGATCTGCCCCGAGATTCGGCTTGAACCGACACCTGGCCACACGCCTGGTCATGTGAGTGTGCATATTTCGTCAGAGGGGCAGGAAGCGCTGATTACCGGCGACTGCATCCATCACCCTTGCCAGATGACGCGTACCGATTGGTGCAGCAGCGCGGATTTTGATCGGCATCAGGGTGAACATACACGCCTTGATCTGCTGGAAAAGTACGTCGACTCCGGGGTGCTCATCATTGGTACCCACTTTGCGACGCCCACGGCCGGACACGTTCGACATCACGCTGAAGGTGGCTACTGGCTGGATGTTGGCCGGTAAGGCTCGTCACTCCCTGGATACGCGGTTGCATGCAGACGGACCATCCAGCGGTGGATGCGTGGTCTGAATGGCGGAATATCCAGGGAAACGATGGCGATGCCTAATGGCAGCATCCAGATGCCGAGTACCGGCAGAAACCACAGCAGACCGCCCAGAATAAAGAGAATGCCGACCAGGGTGCGAACCCCCGGCTTAAGATGATCGTGAGCCCAGCGCAGCAGCCGAAAGGTGATTTCGGCGATGCGCTGTTTGGCGTTCACGAGCCGATCAACACGACGCAAGTGTTCGAGTCATCGGTCCAGCTCATGTCAGACCATCTCCGGTGTTTCGCTGGGGCCGGTTGTCGGGTGCTGACGTCGTTGCAGCGACGGATCAATGGAAGAGAAACGATAACGGCCATCCTCGTGCAGACTGCGCTCGATGCGGTTGCGATGCATCAGCAGGTGCAGATGGGCGATGGCCTCGCCGAGCGCCATCATGGTCTGCCTGGCGTCGAGCTGACGTGAAAACAGTACGGGCAACAGATCGCGGGCGATTTGCGGCTCGACGCAGGCCTGCTCGATGGCCAGCATGCGGTCATCATGGTGATCGATGAGTTGACGCAGTCGTGCCCGCACGCCGTAGAACGGCAGATTGTGGGCCGGCAGAATCAACGTGTCGTCCGGTGTGGTGAGGAACTTGTCGTGCGATTCCATCCACACCTTGAGCGGATTGGCTTCAGGTTCCGTGGGATGAACGCTGACGTTGCTGGTGATGATCGGCAGGATCTGGTCGCCCGAGCACATGACCTTCAGCTCGTGGCAATACAGGCAGGCGTGCTCAGGTGAGTGGCCCGAGCCGACGATGATTCGCCAGTCCCTGCCGTTGATGCTGAGGACGTCGCCATCTTCAAGCCTCTGGAACCCGCTTGGCATCTCGCCCATCGTCATGCTGTCAGCGCCGCGCTTGGACCACATCTGCGCGAGATTCTGCAAATACTCCATCGGCATGCCCGAACGGGTATAGAACTTCTCGCCGAGCCAGGCCGAGTGATGGTGGCTGCCACTGCTGCCGGAAAACGACCGAGCCTGGTAGTACTCGTTGCGTGTCATGTACAGCGGGCAGCGGTATTCATCGGTAATGGCCTTGGCCAGCCCGATGTGATCCGGATGCATGTGGGTACAGATGACACCTTTGACGGGTTTGCCACCCAGTTCGCTGCGAAACACGTCATGCCAGAGGTCCAGGGTCTGCTCGTTGTTCAGCCCCGTGTCGACGACATACCAGCCGTCGGTGTCTTCCAGCAGGTACAGGTTGATGTGCGTAAGCGAACCACCCATGGGCATGGTGACCCAGCGAACACCCGGGGCAACTTCGATAGTCGAGCCGCGCGGGACATGGGTTTGATAGGGATAGCGAAGTTCGTGCATCACCCGGTCTCAAGTCGTAAAGGTTGCATTATAGCCACGCTTGGCCAGCTCGACGGGCGGCATTATTGGGGTGACTTTGTGATTGACGAAGGATGGGTGGTGCTTTCGGGGTTGCAGCGGGGGTATAACTGCATGCTCAGAATTGAGTGGATGAAACATGCAAAAGCCGAATGATCAGGTGGCGGCTGAACTCAAGCGCAAGGGCCATACCGCGTTCTCCTGGGATGAGCTGGACGAAACTACGTTACCAACCGGTGTGAAGACACGGATGTACAAGGTTGGTGATCCGACCAGTGCGATATCGCCCACCGTGTTCAAAGTGTTTTTTCCACCACACTGTACGGTTGAAGCCCATACCCACGATTGCGACTACACCGAGATCCTGCTGGAAGGCACGCAGCGTGTTGGCGCTCAATGGCACAAGGCGGGTGACATTCGTGTTGGTCTTGCGAACCGTGGTTACGGTCCGCTGGTCGCAGGTCCCGAGGGTTGCACGGTCATGTTTGTCTTTGCCGATGGTCGCTGGCCGGCATTGACCCTCGGCAAGAACGACGGCAGCACCCTCGGCAGTGAGTTCATCATTGCGCATCACACGCAGATCAACCAGGCTCAGAACGCCTGAATTCATGCCTCATTGGCATCCGGGAAAAAAGGGGAAGACAACATGGCGATGAACGTCAAGCCAGTACCGACACTGGACGATGAAGTAAACGAAATCCGCCTGGCGACTGCACAGATCGTCAATCAGGAAATTCTGCCCAACGAGAAAAAACTGTGGGGCTGGATGTCAGACGGCAGTTCGACCACACCGAAGGAAGTTATCGAAGAAGCCAAGGAATTGCGCAATCAGATCCAGGGCAAGGTCAAGCACGCCAAACTCTGGGCACCGCACCTGCCGTCGGAGTTTGGTGGCATGGGTCTGTCGTTCATGCAACACGCGTACATGAACGTAGTGCTGTCCTACAGTCCGGGCGCTGCTTCGCTGTTTGGTGTCGTTGCACCAAACTCCGGCAACCAGAAGATTCTCGTCAAGTACGGCACGCCGGAACAGCATGAAAAGTGGCTCAAGCCGCTCACCGAAGGAAAGATGCAGTCGGCGTTTTCCATGACTGAACCACACAACCCGGGATCCGACCCGACTGCGCTGACTACCCGTGCTGTTCTCGATGGTGATGAGTGGGTCATCAATGGCCACAAGTGGTTTACGTCGAATGGTCATGCCGCAGATTTTTACGTGGTGATGTGCCGGACTGCTGATCCAAAGGACCCGACCGGCAAAAACGACAAGATGACACAGATCATCGTGCCAAAAGGTGCGCCTGGTCTGAAGATCGTTCGTGGTGTGCCGGTGTGGGGCAGGGCGTCGAGTCACTGCGAAATCCTTTATGAAAACGTCCGTGTGCCAAAAGAGAACCAGTTGGGGCGCACGGGGACTGGCCATCAGGCGGCACAGGATCGTCTTGGCGCGGGTCGTGTTTATCACTGCATGAACTCCATCGGTTCGATGTGGCGCGCTTTCGACCTCATGATCGATCGTCTCATGACACGACAGGTGCATGGCGATGAAAAGCTCGAAGACAAACAGTTCATGCAGGGTTTTGTCGCCGACAGTTACATGGATATCCAGTCGGCGCGGCTGATGACGATTCACTGTGCCGAAAAGATGGAAGCCGGTGCCGATCCACGCGTCGATATCAGTTCGATCAAGGTGTATGTGCCGGCCGCCTACCATCGTGTGGTTGATCGGGCGATTCAGGTGTGGGGCGCAGCCGGTGTGTCCGGTGATCTGCCATTGGCCGGGATGTACCAGGGTGCACGCACACTGCGCATTGCTGATGGTCCGGATGAAGTACACAAGATCCTGATCTCCAAACTGGTGCTCCGGCGCTATCACGCCGGCGAAAGCTGGGACTTCGGCAACTGAGTCTGGCGCCGCCAGACAAGGCGACCAACGCGCCACCGCTCGCGGGCTTGACCGTTGTCGAGTTGGGTGGCGATGCTCTGGCAGGCATGGTTGGCATGGTCTGCGCCGACTTTGGTGCGCATGTACGATCGGCCTGCCGGACACCGCTGCCATCACCGCGTCCGGTATGGGGTCGGGGCAAAGACACGTTGACGCTCGACGCGGTTGCCACTGCGGTCGCGCTGGCGGATATCGTCGTGACCAGCTGGTCGGACTCCATGCTTCGGCAGACCGGTGTCGATGTTGATGCGCTGGTGAGCCAAGGCACGATCTGCTGCCTTCTCTCGACTGCCGGACGCACCGGTAGATACGCGGGCCTGCCAATCAGCGATGCACTGGCCGCGGCACGGATCGGCAGAGTGATTGTGCTGGAAGGTGTCGCGTCGCGAAAAGGTCCGGTATTTCCTGCGCTCCAGGTGGCCACGCATGCGGCAAGTCAGGCAGCGTTGACCGGCATTCTTGCGGCGTTGGTTGAAAGGCATTCAACCGGCGCGGGAAGAAAGCTCGAAACTTCATTGATGCATGGCCTGCTGCCCTTCGAGATGAACCAGCTCCTCATGGAGCAGCTCATTGCCCGTAAGGTCGCCACACGCGTGGTCATCGATCCGCATGAGGTGATGCCGACGCTCAACTATCAGTGTGTGCGATGCAAGGATGGACGTTGGCTGCAACTCGGCAATCTGTTGCCGCACTTGCTCGACAACTTCCTTGAGTCGGTAGGTCTCGCAGCGATCGCCGAGGACCCGGCGTATGCTCGGCAGCCCTGGGATGTGCCGACGCTCGAACGCTTCCGCGCCCTTCTGCTTGAACACATGCAGAACGAAGATCTCGATGTGTGGCAGGCGAAATGCCTTGCCAATGGCGGCGTCGCTTCGCATGCGTGGCAGACCACGCGGGAGGCGCTGCGTGACCCCGATATTCTTGCCAACGGCCATGCGGTTGAGGTGGAGGGTCGTCTGGAGCTTGGGGTACTGGCGCGATTGACCCGTACGCCGGGTACGGCCGGTGAGCGGTCCCCGATGTCCGTGTACCCAACGAAACCAAGGAACCCTCAACCCGGGAGGAGCACGCCGCCGCTGGCTGGGTTCACTGTGATCGAAGCCGCGACCATCATTGCCGCTCCCCTGGGCGCTGCACTGCTGGCTGACCTGGGTGCCCGTGTCATCAAGCTGGAGCCGCCCGAAGGTGATGCGTTTCGCGGCATGTTAGCCGGTATGGGGTTTGATCGATGTAATGTCGGCAAAGAGAGTGTCACGCTGGATCTGAAGTCAACGCTTTCGCAACTGGCCGTGCATCGACTCATCGCGCAGGCAGATATCTTCATTCACAACTACCGACCGGGTGTTCCGGAACGACTGGGACTTGATTACGAGACGCTGTCCCGTATCAACCCAAAGCTCGTCTACGTGTCAGCTAACGGTTACGGTCCGTTCGGGCCAGGTGCGAAGCGACCATCCACTCATCCCATTCCGGGGGCGGCAATGGGCGGCGCGCTTTATCAGTTCGGCACGCCACAATCGGAACCGATGCCGGCTCCTGAATTGCGCGACTATTCACGTCGGTTGTTTCGTGCCAATGAAGTGAATCCGGATCCGAATACCTCTGTCGTCGTGGCGACAGCGTCATTGCTCGCACTGCAGGCTGCTGTTCGGGATGGAGTAGGTCAGGCTGTGTTTGTCGACATGTTTGGTACCAATGCCTACGCGAATTTCGACGACTTTGCCGACAATCCGCAATCAACTCGACCCCCGCTTGATGATCAGCACTACGGCACGTCCCCACAGCGCAGACTGTACCGTTGTGCGAGTGGCTGGTTGATGCTGGATTGTGATAAACCGTCGTGGTACCGGCTGCTATCGAAATTGGGTGTGAACGACGATGTCCAGCAGGTTGAGCGTGCGATGTTGACGCAGTCGTCGATCCATTGGGAAACACAACTGCTGGCCATCGACGTCGCTGCGGTGCGGTGTGCGATGGTTGGTCCAGGCCGTGCGTTGGCAGAAGATGCGGAACTTGCGGATATCGGTCTGGTGGCACAGTCTAACCATCCGCTGCATGGTCTGGTGCTTCGGCATGCGGCGATGTTGCGCACCGATGGTGTGCGAAGTGATGGTGCGCCTTGTGTGCTGGGAGACAGTACTCGTCGGGTACTGGTTGAGGCCGGTTTTGAATCGGCCGACTTGAAAGCACTCGGCGTCTGATTGGCTTACCGGTTGTTTGTCAAACAATCGTCTACGACCAGGAATTGGCGATGAATAGTGAATCGTGGCAGGTATTTGATCTGGCGCAGTTGCAGAAACAACTCACCAACGCACCTGCGCAATACAAGGAATTTCTCAAAGTACCTGCGCTGTCTTGCGGGCTGTACAGGCTCGGCATTGGTGCCCGCGATATGCAATCGCCCCACGACGAGGATGAAATCTACTTTGTGCTCTCGGGCAAGGCGAAGATGAAGCTGGGTGATACTGAGCGTCTCGTAGAACCCGGTAACCTGCTGTATGTGGGAGCGACCGAAACCCACTCGTTCTTTGAGATCATTGAAGAGATGACATTGCTGGTGTTTTTCGCGACATCGAAGTGACGACCGGATCAGATCAGCAACCAAGTGTGTTTGTGACAAGAAGGAGATAACGATGAGTGATAGTCATGCCGGCAGTTGTTTCTGCGGCCAGGTGAAGTTCGAAGTGACGGGTCAACCCAATGCCATGGGCTATTGCCATTGCACGGATTGTGCGCACTGGGCGGGTGCGCCAATCAATGCGTTCAGTCTGTGGCCACCACAGAGTGTCAAGGTCACCCAGGGCGCTGACCGAATTGGCACCTATGCCAAAACGCCAGGCAGTCAGCGCAAGTTCTGCTCACAATGTGGTGGACACATTTTTACCGATCACCCCCAGATGGGGTTGGTGGACGTGTACCTGAACACGGTGCCCACGTTCAAACACCAGGGGGCACTGCATGTGTTCTACAGCGAAAAGACCCTGTCGGTGAAGGATGGTCTGCCGAAGTACAAGGATATGCCGAAGGAGTTTGGTGGTTCCGGAGATACGCTGCCGGAATAAACGACGATGGTGCCGAGCGGAAAAGACGTGCTTTGCGCGTTTTTTCCCGCGCTCCGCCTGTGCTGAATTCAGACCTTCCCCAGCCAATCGAGAGTCGCGCCGATGTAGTTTCGGCCAGACAACCCTCCTCGTTGCGAACAATAGGCTCTGACCTGCGGTTCTGCATTGTTTGGACAAATGGCGATGTCCACCGCTTCGAGCATCGGCAGGTCGTTCAGCCCGTTCCCGATTGCTGCTGTTTGCATGTTGTTGTGCCCGACTACTCCCCGCATCAGCGCCACACCAGTGCTCTTGTCCACTCCTGGCATGACGTCGATGAAGCCTTCGGGGGCGCTGTGGTGATAGATGAATGAGGCGCTGTTGATACTGGGCTCGACCGCAATAAGGTCTTTGAGAATACCAACCAGTGTGTGTCCATCGATCGATCGGGGAATCGCAAAGGTAAGGTTTGAGGTTTTGTCGAATGCAGGCGTGAACCTGCCTGGGTAACCGAGACGGTTGGCAAGCTTCAGGGCACCTTCCATTGCAAACCACTCGATCAACCGATCCATCTCGACGATTCCCGACAGTGCTTTCGTCAGATCTGCGCTGCCCAGCGAATGTGCAATTCCAAGCAGGTCAATCTGCTCACCAGAGGCCACGTTCCAAAGCTGAGAAGCGTGCTCTGCAAACGCGAAGCGTACTTTGGTACTGTTGATTTCTTCGCACAGGTATCGGGATGTCGCCCAGCTCCTTCCAGTATTGAGCACAAAATAATCTACCGCACTCGCATCAAGCGCCTTGCCCAGCGCTTGCAGGCTCGTGCGAGAGGATGAAGAAAGCTCTTCTCGTCGGAAGCCGAGGGTTGCTCCATCTTCCGGGTTCAGACAGCCATCGACATCGTGATAGAGGATCATTTATTAAAACCGGCAACGGAGGGGGTGGCCTTGAATGTCGTACGTTGGTGCATGATCCATCAATCGTCGGTCGCGGCTGACAAGGCAGCCAACGTGGCAAACGCAGCTTCCCTCACTTCGGTTACACGGGTAGTTATCGATTCGATCTCACTGGCACTCATGCCGATCCGGCCGAGCAGCTCCGCATTGCCTTCGCCCAGCAGTGGCGGCCCCCCTTTTACGCTACCGGGTGTGGCACTGAGTGTCACAAGATTGCCCACGGTGCGGGTCGGCCCGAATTGCGGGACGTCGATGTTGATGATGTAGTTGTTGTCCAGGCTCTGCTGGTCTTCCAGCACTTCGTGCCACGATCGCACGCGCTCCCAGATCGCCTCTGGTTGGGTGCGCAGAAACTCATCCCACTCGCTGGCGGTGTGCGAGGCAAATCCTCGCCGCAGCGCCTCGCGCACCTCTTCAGACACTTCCTGACTCATGCCTTCACCCAGCCGCTTGCCGGGCGTGTTAAAGCGTGCATCGACAGCATATTCCGCGATGTCGGCGAAGATGCAGATGGCATCCCATGCATCCTGGGTCATGGTCTGCGCCAGCAGAATCGCGCCACCGCAGCTCGTGCTGTAAACCCCATACGGTCCGCGAATGTTGGGATGATGAGAGCCTGCGCGCGACAGCTGTGCACCGGTCATGGCGGTGTGGGTAAGTTCCCATTGCTGCAGCCACAGCTGGGTGCCGAGTGCGCTGGTCTGCACACGTTGGGCGATACCCGTGCGCTCGCGGGCAAACAGCGCCGTCATGGTGGCCAGTGCCAGCTGCATGGCGCCCGCAGTATCGCCGATGATGGCGCCGGGAACGTTGGGTGGGCCGTCGGATGAGCCGGTCATGAACGCAAGACCACCGCGTGCGACGGCGGCGCCATCCAGCATGGCCTTGCCCGAGTCGCGACCCTTCGGCCCAAAACCGGACACCGTTGCATGGATGAGTCGTGGATACTTCGCATGTAGTGCGTCCCAACCCAGGCCCATGCGGACCAGCGCGTCTTCACGATAGTTGGACAGAAAGACGTCGGCGTCAGTGAGCAGGCCGTGCACGGCGCGACGCCCGAGTTCGGTTGACAGGTCCAGACACACAGATCGCTTGCCTCGATTGACCGTGACGAATTGCGGTCCAAGGGTTCCGGCTGGTGTTGGATTGTCGATGTTGCGGCCATAACGGTTCGGGTCGCCGATCGGCGGTTCAACTTTGATGACTTCGGCGCCCATGTCACGCAGATAGAGCCCCGCCGCCGGGCCTTGCACGGCAATGGTCATCTCAACGACACGGATCCCGGTGAGTGGCTCGCTCAAGACGTGGTCTCCAGGTTGGCAGTTTCAGCAGCCTGCTGATAGTGACGGCGCCGCACCAGCAATACAAATACTCGATAATTCACAGGTGTTTGTGCGGCGTCAGAACGTGGAGGCAGCGCCGACCACCGTCCTGTGCATGACTCGCCTGAACCCGTCGTATCCACCTTGAGCGCAATGCTGTGTGCAGCGGTTGTCCCACATGCACAACATGTCTGGCTCCCAGTGGTGCACATAGACAAACCCGGTTTGCGTGGCGTGGTCACACAGCGCGCGCAACAGTTCATCGCTGCGCTGCTGGCACCAGTCCTTGATGCCGATGGTGTAGGCGGAGTTCACCCACAAGGACTTGCGACCAGTCTCGGGGTGCGTCGTGATCACCGGGTGTTCCTGTGTGTCCATGGCTTTGTCGCTGGGATGGATCTTCATGCTGCGGGCATCGCCACCGGCAGCCAGAAAGCCCTGCAGCGTGTACGGGCGTCTTGCCGAATGGATGGCGATCAGCTCCTCCAGAGCCTTCTGCTTCGCCGCCGGCAGGGCATCGTAAGCACGATGGCTGTCTGCGAAACAGGTAGCGCCACCCAGGGGCGGGATGATCTTCGCATGCAGCATCGTTGCGATCGGCGGGCATTTCTGGAACGACCAGTCGGAGTGCCAGTTGCTGCCAAACGGCGGAATCTGCTCCTGTGGTTCCCGTCGAACCTCGAGCACGTGTGAGTTGTCGTTCAGATGTTCGACAAAAGGGTCCTCACCAAACGGCCCGAAGTAACTGGAAAATCGTTCCAGCTGGTCGTGGGTAAGTGGTTGATCGGGAAAATAGATCACCTGGTGTTTGAGCCAGATCGAGCGGATCTGCGCAACCTCTACAGCAGTCAGTTCGTTGGCGAGCTGGATCCCTTCCACGCATGCGCCGAATCCGCCAGACTCCGCAGTTACCCGGATTGTCATGATTCGACGTGAAGTTCGGCTTCCAGCGCGGTTTGGAAGAACCAGAAGGCAGCGACCGCCACTACCGCGCCGAGGAACAACAACACCACGAGCGGGCCGTAACCCTGATTTTCCTCAGAAGCGTCATTAACTTTCTGCCGACGCAACATGACCGTGACCACCCCGATGAGGATGAGGATCACTGGCAACAAGAGGAGGAAACGGCGCATCCCGGTATGGTGTACCGAATACGGTTCGGGCTCAACGTCGCAGATTTGTAGCGGGAAATCGGGGAGAGGGCGTTTGATTGGCTGGCTGATGGGACACTGGTTCCTGCTCACACTGTTCGCGGTTTATACGGTGATACTGTTTCGCAACTTCGAGTCGGTCACGCCGGGCAGAGTTACAGCTATGGTTTGCCGTGGCTGACGCTCGCAGTCCTGATTGTCTTCTTCACCTGTCTTCTTCACTTGGGCCAGCTGGCGATTTGTCGCACCGCGCCTGCGCGGGTTTGTCAGCGAATTCGACGTGCCTTATGCAACGGCGGTGGGCATTACGCTGGTGATCGTTGTGGCGTACACGGCGCTGGGTGGTTTTGTATCCGTGGTGCGAACCGATGTGGTGCAGGGCGTCATGATGCTGATTGGCGCAGTGACGAACTTCTACTTTGTCACCGATGCAGCAGGAGGGGTAACCCGACTGCCTGAATTGAAGGCTGATCCGGACACAGCGCCATTGTTCGAGTATGGCGCGCTGGTTCCGGTTGCAGTCATTGTCGGGATGAGTCTGTCGGGTGCGCTCAAGCTGATGGTTGATCCACGTCAACTGTCACGTTTTTATGCCTTGCGTGATGAAGAGCAAATTCGGGTTGGCATCTGGGTTGCGGTGATCGGGATTGCCATCATCCAGTTTTGCCTGTTTCCGATTGGGGTTTACGCCCACTTCCTCCTGCACGGCGTGACGGACACCGACCGCATCGTGCCCACCCTCATCAACGATCCCACGATCTTTGCTGGCCCGGTGGCGCACTTCCTGGTGGTGCGCTGGAAGGACAGGTGCGCTGGAAGGACACACCACCGATCCGGTTCACGCGCTACGCCATGGTCGGGTTTGCCGTGATCTCGGCATTGCTCGCACTCAATCCGCCTGGCGGCATCGTTGCGATGACGCTGTTTTCCGGCAGTCTCTATGCGGTCTGTTTTTTTCCGGCGGTGTTGCTCGGCCTGTATTGGCGGCGAGGCTCGTGGCTGGCTGTACTGTCATCGATGGGCATCGTCATCGTCGTGTTGCTCGGGTGGATGCTGCTCGGCTTTGGTCGAACGCTGCATGAACTGTTCCCTGCATTGGGTGCATCGATCTTCACCTATGTGCTGTTGTCCCGGCGCACAGCACAGGATCTGCGGATCGGCGCGCACTGACAGGTCATTAAACCGTGTTGCGCACCTGGATCCAGTTCTTGGTGTCCTGGGTGTAGGTGTGCAGTGGATGGCGTGGACCGGCCTTCTGACTCATCAGGGTAAACCCCGTTTTCAGCAACATCCGCTCGGACGCGAGATTCGGTGCGTCGTTTACAGCGGCGATGGTCGGGCGATCCAGCGTGATGAAGCCATAATCCAGCAGTTCACGCAGCGCCTCCCGCGCATAACCAACATGCCAGTACTTCGGGTCGAGAGCGACCAGTGGCTCCAGCAGCCCGGCAAGTCGCGGCTCGTAGTGAGCGGCGATGCCAACCGGATAGAGGCCGGCGCAGCCGATAAGGGTGTCATCGTCACGCAGACTGATCACCCATAAACCCAGTCCTTGGTTCTGTGCAGAGAGGCAGTGATCGAGCAGTCCCTGCGCCATGGGCTGGGTAACTTCATAGTCGTCAAAGAGATAGCGGCGCACGTCCGGATGATTCCAGCAGGCGTGCAGCGATGGTAGATGTTCCTGCCGGGCCGGGGTCAGTGTCAGCCTCAGGCTGCGAAATACAGGTTGTTTGTGCATGGCATGTCCAGCTGCCGAGGATTTTACTGTGCGGAGTTTAGCCATTTGTCATCCCCAGTGGTTCGTCCGCTTGGCTCGCGGTAGCATCGATTCATGTTGAACGGTTATGTGCATCCTGATTTCGCGCCCGTAGCGGCGACACTCGCGTCATTTTTACGTGCCCGTGAAGGTGGCGCGGCCGCTTGTGTCTATCACCGTGGGACCAAGGTGGTTGACCTCTGGGGAGGGACGCGGGATCGCGAAGGGCAGCCCTGGCGGGAAGATACGCTTGCCCCTTCGTTTTCGACCACCAAGGGCGTGGTGTCGACGTTACTGCATGTGCTTGCCGAACAAGGTCGCGTTGATTACGACGACCCAGTGAGTCGACATTGGCCTGAATTTGCCGTGCACGGTAAAGAGCGCATCACGGTCCGCCACCTGATGTGTCACGAAGCGGGTCTGTATCGTCTGGGCGAGATGATCAGCCATCCCGCAACGATGCTTGACTGGAACGCCATGAAGCTTGCGATGATCAATGCCCGGCCTGTGCATGAGCCGGGCACGGAGCATGGTTATCACGCCATCACATACGGTTGGCTGCTGGGCGGCCTGATTGAAGCGATCACGCAACAGCCTCTCGCCTCGGTTCTGAACGATGAGCTGGTGGCACCCCTGAAGCTGGATGGGGCTTATATCGGCTTGCCTGCTGCGGCCATGGAGCGTCGAGCACTGCTGACCAACGGGTTCATGCGACCTCCGCGCACGCCGGAAGCCGGTTGGCGTGCGGATCTGCTCGAAATTCTGCGGCGAGGTTTGAAAGTAGTGGGAGTGGACACAACGGAGTTTCGCGCCGCACTGATGCCGTTCGACGCGCCGTTTGACTGGAATGACCCGCAGACCGTGCAAGCGTGTATTCCTGCCGCCAACGGCCAGTTTACGGCGCGATCCCTGGCGCGTGTGTACGCCATGATTGCGGAAGGTGGCGAGCTGGATGGTGTTCGTCTGTTATCCGAAGAACGTACCAGAATCATGGGCATCGTTCGCAATCGAACCCGCGATAATGTGCTCTTCATTCCGATGCACTTCCGGCTTGGGTATCACCGCGCGTTTGCGTTTGGTGTACGGGCACCCCACGCGTTTGGTCATTATGGTTATGGTGGCAGCGGTGCTTTTTGTGATCCTTCGCGGCGTCTTGCTGTGGCCCTGACGGTGAACAGCGGTACCGGTACTCCAAGTGGAGACAGCCGCACCCCACGCCTCGCGGCGGCGGCCATGCGAGCGGCCGATCGCCTTGCTTGAAACGCTGCTGCGGTTTGTCGAAACCCATGAACGCCTGGTCGTCATTACCGGTGCCGGAGTCAGCACCTCTTCCGGAATTGGTGATTACCGGGATGCGCAGGGTCAATGGAAGCGTGCTCCGCCGATTCAACATGATGCGTTCGAAAGATCCGAAGCGGTTCGCAAGCGATACTGGGCAAGATCCTTCCACGGCTGGCGGTCGTTCGTGAAAGCGCAGCCCAATGCCGCGCATCACGCACTTGCCACCCCCGCGTTGCAAAACCGACTCTCCGGGCTGATTACGCAGAACGTCGACCGCCTGCATCAAGCCGCAGGCCAGAACAATGTGATCGATCTGCATGGACGACTGGATCGAGTGATCTGCATGGGTTGTGAGCGCCATACCACGCGAGCCGATCTGCAGCACCGTCTGGC
Organism: Gammaproteobacteria bacterium; assembly: GCA_031385325.1. Lineage (GTDB taxonomy): Bacteria > Pseudomonadota > Gammaproteobacteria > Pseudomonadales > Azotimanducaceae > SYFY01. Next base: position 21,988 of record JANNBJ010000114.1, read on the forward strand.
ACTCGAAAACGCCTGGCTTGAAGGCGCCGAATTTACCCCGGCGCCGGATGGAGATGCAGATCTGCTGCTCACTCCGGAAGTCATTTCAACGGTGTGTGTCCCTGCTTGTCAGACCTGTGGTGGCATCTTGAAGCCAGACGTTGTCTTCTACGGGGATAGTGTTCCACGGCACGTAGTCGATGCAGCCTACGCCATGGTAGATGGGAGTGATGGCGTGTTGATCGTCGGCACCTCACTCATGGTGTTTTCGAGTTTTCGGTTTTGCCGTCGTGCGCACCAGATGGGTATTCCGATGTTCGCCATCAACGATGGCAAAACGCGGGCCGACGATCTGCTGGCACAGAAGATCGCAGCACGGTGTGAATCGATCCTGCCGGCGCTTGTTGCGGCGCTCAGACCGTCCTGCTAGCCCGCATTATTCATGAAGGAACATAGCGAGGGCGTCGAGAGTAACGAAAAGACTTGGTGGCGCGGACCGGAGCGCGCACAGGCGTGCTTGACAGCACGTCGAGCACGCGGAGGGAGCACGCCGAGTGTTTTCGCTGCTATCGGCGTCCGCAGCAGGTCATTCATGAATAATGGGGGCTAGGAGTCTGCGCGGCAGAAGTCGACAGGCTGCGGCGGCGCCACCTTCTGCCGCGCAGACTCCTAGCTCGATCTTCGCGAATTTCGATGATCTCGTTGTCAGGGCCGCGCACGTAGGTTGTCTTGTGCGACCCGAGATCGAGTGGTTTGGTGTTGGCATGCAAGCCAGCTGCGGCGATGCGTTCGCAGAGCACATCCACGTCGTC
>JANNBJ010000231.1:0-26306 GCA_031385325.1 Gammaproteobacteria bacterium
CCGAAAGTGCTCTTTCTTCGGAGTCAGCACCGATGTTGAAGACGAAGCACAAACACGGGTCAAGGAGCGATATCCCGGTTACCGCTATTTCTGGGATTTTGATCTGACCATCGGCCGGCTGTATGGCGCAGCACCACAAACGGTGTCCGTCAGCACGGAGCCTTCCGCTTATCGCCGCTTCTGGTTGGTTCTTGACCCGCTCATGCGGGTGGTGACGACCATTCCTTTCAACCCGGATGGCAGCGATAGAACAACGCTTCTCGATCTGCTGACGGCGCTACCTGCACCCGACAACTATGTTGGCACGCAGACTCCGGCACCCGTGCTCTTGTTACCCAACGTATTCGAGCCCGAACTGTGCCGACATCTGATCAACCTGTATGACCAGGAGGGTGGTGAAGACTCCGGGTTCATGCGCGAAGAAGCAGGCCTGACTGTTCGTGCCCTGAATCATGATCACAAGCAGCGCCGCGATACCGAAATCACCGACGAGCGTCTCATCACCATGCTCAAACAGCGTGTGATCCGTCGCATCGTTCCGGAAATTCAGAAAGCTTTCCAGTTCAAGGTAACGCGCATGGAACGCTACATCGTCGCCTGCTATTCCGAAGAACACGGCGGTCACTTCCGGCCCCATCGAGACAACACGACCAAAGGTACTGCGCACCGTCGATTTGCGTTATCCGTCAATCTCAACGATGACTATGAGGGCGCCGAACTGGGATTTCCTGAATTCGGTTCGCGTACCTACAAGACAGGCGCTGGCGGCGCGGTCGTATTTTCCTGCTCGCTGCTGCATACGGTCGTGCCGATCACCCGCGGACGGCGTTATGTGTTCCTGCCGTTTTTGTATGACGATGCGGCCGCAAAAATTCGTGAGGCGAACAATCGTTTTCTCGCCCAGGGGATAGAGGCGTACTCCAGTACAACGCCCGGATCTGCACAGGATTAGTCATGCTCGACCTCGCCAACCCACGTCATCGCGAACTGTTTTTCAGCGTTCATCAGAATCTGCCAAGAGAAGCACCTGGAAGCACCGCAGTCACTTTGCACGCGCTGTCGATGACAAACACGCCCACACAGGCACGGGTGCTCGATATCGGCTGTGGGCCGGGACACCACACCCTGACGCTGGCATCAGCGTTGCCAGGCGCGCATGTCACTGGTCTGGACGCACATCAACCGTACCTGGACGTCCTTGCGTCAGGCATTACAACAGATAGATTGAGTGGCAGAGTCGAAGCCGTGCTGGGTGATATGCGTGCTCCACTCTTCCCCGACCGCTCGTTTGACCTGTTGTGGTGTGAAGCCGCGGTTTATTTCATGGGCTTCGAAACTGCTTTGACCCGCTGGCGTCAACTTCTGAAAGGTGACGGATATCTCGCACTCAGCGACCTCGTCTGGCTCAGCGATCAACGGCCCCAAAACGCTATCGACTACTGGGCGTCGTACCCGGACATGACCACGATATCAGCTCGCCAAGCGCAGATTGCAGCGCTCGGTTATACCAGCATCGACGCGTTTGTCATGCCTCCCAGCGCCTGGACTGATGAGTACTACGATCCAATGCAGGCGCGCATTGACCGGTTGAAACACGAACACCAGGGAGATCCGGAAGCGCTGGCAGTACTCGATGCCAGTGGTGAGGAAATTCGTGTGTTCGAGTCATCGGCTGGTAGTTATGGGTATGCGTTTTTTGTGGCACGACGAGTTGACTAGCTGACTTCAGCGAGAGCCACCTCCATTCGGGGTTGGGTGGCAAGCGTAAAGCGACTACGATTCCGCTACCAGATTACTGCGTCGAACTTCATGCGTCGCCTCGTTTTCCTCACACTGTTTGTCGTTCCTTCCATCCTCAACACCGTCTGCATCGCCGCCGAAGGCATGTGGACACTCGACAACTTGCCGCGAAAGGAACTTCAGCAGCGCTACGGTTTCAGTCCCGATGCCGCCTGGACTCAACACGCAATGCAAGCCAGCGTGCGCCTGGCCGGTGGATGTTCCGGATCATTTGTCTCAATTAACGGGCTGGTATTGACCAATCATCACTGTGTCGTGGGTTGCGCACAGGATCTCTCGACTGCGGCTAACAACCTGGTCAACGATGGATTCCTGGCGAAGGATCGAGCGCAGGAACGACAATGTCCTGGAATGGAGGTGAATCAACTGGACGGGATCACCGATGTGACCCTTCGGGTACAAGAGAAGTCGAGGGGTCTGACCGGCAAGCCGTTCAATGACGCTCGCAAGGCTGAATTTTCCCGCATCGAAAACGAGTGCACCCGGGCAGGCGGCACCAGCGTGCGCTGCGACGTCGTGCAACTCTACCAGGGCGCGCGGTATCACCTGTATCGATACAAACGTTATCAGGACGTTCGTCTGGTGTTTGCGCCGGAGTATGAAACCGGTTTTTTTGGCGGTGATCCGGACAACTTCAACTTTCCGCGCTTCAACCTCGACATGGGTCTCCTGCGGGTCTACGACAGCAGCAGGCCAATTCATTCGGCGGCATTTTTTCCAATCAGGCAGAACGGTGCTCAGGAAGGTGATCTGGTCATGACGCTGGGTCACCCGGGATCGACAGAGAGGCTGTTGACTGTTGCTCAACTCGAAACACTGCGCGATACCGTACTGCCATTCAGATTGTTGGGAACCGCAGAATTTCGTGGTGTGCTCACACGTTACAGTCAGGAAAGCGCGGAACATGCACGGCAGGCGCAGACTGACTTGTTTGGTCTGGAAAACAGTCTGAAGGCCCGCCTTGGCTCACATCGTGCCCTGCTCTCTCCTGCGGTTATGAGGCGCAAACAGACAGAAGAAGCTGAACTGCGCGAGTGGGTTCAACAGGACATCACGCGAAACAACAGCATCGGCGATCCCTGGACTGCCATCGGTGAGGCCGAGCAACGATTCCGCAACCTGTATGTCGAATACGCACTGATCGAACGAGGCCTTGCATTTCAGTCGCAACAAATCGACTGGGCGCGGACACTGGTACGCGCAGCAAAAGAGCGGAGTAAACCGGACGGCCAGCGGCTTCGGGAATTCACCGAGGCAAGCCTGCCGGAATTGAAAGCGAATCTCCTTGCCGATACGCCGACGTATCCTGACTACGAAAAGCTCAAGCTTGGCTGGTCACTGGACAAGCTGAGAGAAAATCTCGGTACTGATCATCCCTTCGTGCGCGAACTGTTGGGCAAACAATCACCCAACACATTGGCCACCACTATTGTCGATGGCAGCACACTCGCCGATGTGGATACTCGGCGCGCTCTCTGGGACGGCGGGATCGATGCAGTCAGCGCAAGCAAGGACCCAGCGATTCGGCTGGCAGAATTGATCGACCGCACTGCCAGGCCACTGCGGGACCGGAATGAAAATGAAGTGCAGGCGATCATCGAAAAAAGCGCAGAACAACTGGCGCGCGCACGATTCGAACGCTACGGGACATCGGTGTATCCCGACGCCACGTTTTCACTGCGTCTGTCAGATGGCGTAATCCGCGGCTGGCTGGAACGAGGTCAACCAGTGCCGCCCTTTACCTCTCTAGCAGGTCTGTTCGCGCGCGCAACACACGACGCACCCTACAGACTTTCGCCGGCGTGGCTGTCCGCCCAGGCGAAACTCGACCTGTCCTCGCGATTCAACCAGGTGTCTACCAATGACATCGTTGGCGGTAATTCCGGCAGCCCGCTCATCAACGCGGCCGGCGAAATCGTCGGCCTGGTCTTTGATGGCAACATCCACTCGCTGGGAGGGGATTATTTCTTCGATGAGTCGGTCAATCGAACAGTATCCGTGCATCCGCAGGCAATGTTGCAGGCTCTGAAGTCGGTGTATTCGGCAGAACATATCCTTGATGAACTGACGGTACGTTGATCGACATGTCACGGCTTGTCCATGAGTGAATTGAACGACGACCACTGGACACCGATCTGGTCACCGGAAGAGCGAGAGAGCTTTTTCGCCGCCATCGAGCGCAATCGACGCGCCTCCTGGCAGGTCAGTCTAGCCGCATTGATGGGTGCGGGTATCGTGGCAACGATCGTGGCCTCGCTCATGGCCCCACTCCTCTATGGCGTATTGGGTTTGGTTCTTGATGCGATCAATTTCCTGATACCCACGCCGGATTTGCTCGCACTGATGTTTGAACGCATCGAAGTTGTCATCGATTCACTGCCGGACGGCACGAACGCAGATCTGCCTTTTCCATGGTCGGAATGGCTGAGCTTCGGCTTCTGGGCTGCGTTGCCTGGCTTGTTGTTGATGACCATGGTCGTGCTGGCACTGCATCGTGGGCTGCGCGAATCATCTCAACTGGAAGACGCAGACTTGCGAGTGCGAGAACCACACGCCAGTCGGTTGCCAGAACAACGATTTGTCAATGTGGTCGGCGAGATGTCGATTGCCGCTTCAATACCGGTGCCCCGTGTACTGATCGCTCATCGACAAGCCGGCAACGCTGTCATTCTCGAAGATGATCAGGACCAACCTCTGATTGTGGTGTCCATGCAGCTGCTGGAACAGCTGGACCGAAACGCCATGCAAGGTGTCGCCGCACATCTGGTGTCCGCCATTGCCAACGACGATATGAAAAACGGTCACCGTGTGGCCGTGGTGATGGCACTGTTCGGCCTGTTGGCCCGTATGGCCACCGGATTTACTGATCGTAATATCCTGAAGTCCTTGTCGCGATTGTTGCTGGCGTCATTGAACCCGTCCGCACGCAACGCACGGCTGCTGATGGCTGAGCTCGCAGACCCGTTTGCCAGCAGTGAGCCGCAGGCAACCAACCCCGCGCCCGAAGGCAATCTGTCCTGGAAACAATGGGCATTCATGCCCATCTCCGGCCCCGTTGCAATGTCGGGTTTTTTCGCCGGACTCGTCAGTTCATTCCTGCTGTCGCCAGTGATTGCGCTGGCCTGGCGACGGCGCAAGTACCTGGCGGATGCGACAGCCGTCCGACTGACCCGGAACCCGGACGCCGTAGCACGTGGGCTTGAAGGTACTGCAGCAAATCGTGGCGAGGATGCACTGGCACCCTGGGCTGCCCATCTTGCAGTGGTCGAATCTGCGCCGCGGCGCAACAAGAGTGCGACCGGTTTCATGGACGGTGCGGTGCTGTCGTTCTTTCCTGATCTGCGCAAACGTCTGGAAGCATTGGCCGCTCAGGGCGCGACGGTTCGACTTGTGGATCAACAGTATCCCCTCGTGATGTGGCTTGTGGGTTTACCCCTGGGCGCGATATTGGTGGCACTGTTTTCCACCCTGATTTACCTCTTGATGATCGTGTCGCTGATGCTATCCATGTTGTTCACCCTTCTACCGATCGCCGCGATTCATGCTCTATTACGATGAAAGCAGTCGGTTCTCTGGGAGTGAACTTCGGGTAAGCTGCAGGTTGAACCCTGCCCCAACCATCGGACGGAGAAGGACATGACCTATTGCGTGGGCTTGTTGGTCAAGAGCGGCATGGTGATGTTGTCAGATTCGCGTACCAACGCCGGTGTCGACAACATTTCGACCTATCGAAAAATGGCGATCTGGGAAACCCCAGGTGACCGTGTCGTTGTCGTGATGTCCGCTGGCAATCTTGCGATCACTCAGTCAGCCATTCAGCTGATGAACGAAGGCATGCCCCAGGGCGATGAGCGACTGTCGATCAAGAATGTGACCTCCATGTACGAGGCTGCCAGGCTCGCTGGCTGGGCCCTGCGTGAAGTTGATCGTGTTGATGGACCGGCGCTGCGTGCCAGCGGTGTCGGGTTCGGTGCTTCCCTGCTGGTTGGTGGACAGATCAAGGACCGACGGCTGCGCATGTTTCAGGTGTACGGCGAAGGCAACTTCATCCAGGTCATGCCCGAGACCCCTTACTTGCAGATTGGTGAATTCAAGTACGGCAAACCCATCATCGACCGTGTGGTCCAGTACGACACCTCACTGGCCACGGCGGCGAAGTGTGCGTTGGTATCAATGGATTCAACGGTGAAAAGTAATCTCAGTGTGGCGCCACCGATTGACCTCCTTGTGTACGAACGGGATTCGCTGAAGATCAAGATCCACACTGTCATGAAGGACGACGATCCCTACTGGAACAGTTTGCGCAAGGCCTGGGATGACGGATTGAATGAGCGGTTCAGGCAGTTGCCTGATCCGCCGTGGGCGTAGGTGCAAGAGGGATTGCGACTGTGCACAGTGCAAGGGCGGTAGCCATAAAAGCGGGGGACAGCACATGGGAAAACTCGACGGCAAAGTCGCCATTGTCACAGGTGCCGCGCGCGGACTCGGGCGAAGTTACGCACTTCGTCTTGCCAGCCTCGGCGCGAAGGTCGCAGTCAGTGATCTCAATCTGAAGTCGTATCAGGAGTTCGAGGCAGAAGCCGCTGCGATGACCGGTGATTCCACCGTTGAAGAAATTCGTACGCAAGGTGGCGAGGCCATGGGGTTTGAGTTTGACATCGCCGATCGAGATGCTGTGTTTGCCATGGTGGAATCGGTACACAAAGCCTGGGGTCGTGTTGACGTACTGGTAGCCAACGCCGGTGGCGGACGTGGCAAACCAAGGGACACCGCGGCATCTGTGGTTCCACCGGAACTGTGGAACCTCGTTCTGGAAATGAACCTGTATGGCACCTATCACTGTTGCAGTGCTGTGGCCCCGATCATGAAACAGCAAAAAAGCGGACGGATCATCACCGTTGCGTCCATGGCCGGCAAGGTGGCTGGAATCGGTGGTGGTTACGCCCACTACGGCGCCGCCAAGGCGGCGATCGCCCATTACACCCGCTACCTGGCACAAGAGCTTGGTCCGTTTGGCATCAACGCCAACTGCATAGCGCCAGGCATCATCGCCACGGCGCGCATCGTCAAGCTGGTCGGCGGTTCACAAGACAGCAACAGTGCAACCAACGATATTGCTCTGCGGCGATTCGGCACACCGACGGACTGCGCCAAAGTGGTCGAATTTCTCGCGACCGACCTTTCGGACTATGTCACCGGTGCGCTGATCCCCATCGACGGCGGCGCAACCAGGGGCGACTGATGAGTACAGAACTACTGCTCTCCGACAGCGTTCGTACAGCCGACGCCATCCTGCAGGTGCTCGAGGAAGCCGGTATCGCCATGGTCTTCGGGATTGCTGGTGGACATACAGGTCGGCTGTTCATGTCGCTTTCGAATCATCAGAACACCATTCGTACCGTGCTGGTTCGCCAGGAAACGCTCGCTGGCGTCATGGCTGAGGTGTATGGACGACTGACCCGCAGACCAGGCGTCATCATCGGACAAGGTCCCTGGGTTCTTGGCAACGGACTGCTCGGCACCATGGAAGCGTATCTCTCCAGTTCACCGATGCTGTTGCTTACGGACTTCAGTGACAACGCAGGGCACAACCTGCATGGTCCCTATCAAGCCGGCACAGGCGACTACGGTACCTGGAATGCACGCCAGGCATTCGCTGCAGTCACCAAGCAGGTATTCGAAGCCAACGATCCAGCCGCTGGTGTGCAGGCAACCCAGTTTGCGATCAAACACGCCATGTCCGGGCAACCGGGGCCGGTAACCGTGTTGTTTTCGTCCGGTGGTTTGTCAGGCCATGTCGGACCGGACACCGTGCCACGGCTCTATCGCACCACGCCCTACCTGCCTGTGCCATCCAGCGCGGTGGATTCAACAGCCATATTCTCTGCAGTGAGCGTGCTTGCCAGTGCGCAAAAACCAGTGATCATCGCCGGTAACGGCGTTCGTATCGGCAACGCATTTGAATCTCTGCGCAGCTTTGCCGAACACTATGGCGCGCCGGTGGTTACCACCGCTTCCGGCAAGGGGACTTTTGCGGAACATCACCCGCTGGCGTTAGGTGTGTTCGGCACCTTCGGTATCGGAGCCGCCAACGCAGCCGTAGCCGAAGCCGACGTGGTTCTGGTGGTCGGCTCGAAACTCGGCATCTCCGATACCGCTCGCGCCAATCCGGCATTGCTGGATGCCTCGCGACAAAAGTTCGTGCAGATCGACATCGAACCTCGTAATGCGTCCTGGACGTTTCCGGCGGACCAGGTTGTGATCGGTGAAGCCAGCGCCGTGCTGGATGAACTGACACGCGCGTTCAGCGGCGGTGGTCGACGCTCCAGCGCCGAAGCCCGCATCGCCGCCCTGCGCAAGAGGCATGGCTATTTTGATTCGCCGGCCTACACCGATGACGAAGTGCCGATCCTGCCACAGCGTGTTATCGGCGCACTTCGCAAGGTTTTGCCTGACGACGCCATCGTGACCTGTGATGCCGGCGAGAACCGCATCCTGATGACCCACTTCTATCAGAACCGTTCAGCCAACGGATTCCTTCAGGCAGCCGGCGCAGGACCGATGGGCTTTGGAATTCCTGCGGCCCTGGCAGCCAAGCTTGTCTATCCCGACCGCGTGGTGGTGGCAATCTGCGGCGACGGTGGATTTGCCATGACGATGAACGGGCTGATGACCGCCGTTGAACAGAATATCCCGATCATCAACGTGGTCTTCAACAATCATGCACTCGGCTGGGTGCTGCATGGTGGTGGCCCCTTCGCCGCGGAGTTCAACGACTTCGATCACGCCGAGATGGCGCGCTCCATGCACTGCCATGGGATCCGGGTGACCAATCCTGTCGATCTGGAACCCGCCATCCGCGAAGCAATGGCGTGTGGCAAACCGTGCGTGATCGATGTCGAAACTTCGCTCAAGGTGTCGTTCCGCGATGTCACGTCACCACTGGCCGGTTGAATCAAGGAGATTGAGTCATGAAAGAAGAACTGGCACCCATAGCAACCGGTGTGATCTTCGAAGATGAAAAGGTGCGCGTATGGAACCAGGTGGTCCCCAGGGATGGACTGATCGACAAACACGCCCACACCCATGACTACTTCCTGCTGCACATCAGTGGCGAAGGTCCGATTGCAGTCACCTTTCACGACGGAACAGGCGGCAGGCTGGGTGAACACTTTTTGTTCAAACCAAAGCCGGGCACCGCCGACTTTGTCAAAAAGGGCCATGTGGAGACTGCGCACAATCAGGGTGAGGAATACCGCGCGATACTTGTTGAATTGAAAGACAGCTGAATTCGTTCTGTCCTGTAGAGAGCGTGCCCTACCGCGCAAACTCCAGATCAATCACAGCGAGAAAACGTTTGGCTGCCTCTGAAAGCGGCTGATGCTTGCGCCAGTACATGCCAACCGTTCGCGGTATGGTAGAAAACGGCAAACCCGCCACAGGATGAAGCCCCTCCAGATCCGGCAACAAACGATTCGACACAAACGTCACACCCTTCCCGGCTGCCAGCAGCGCCAGCCGCGTATCCAGATGGCTGATTTCCCAGATTGAAGAAAACAGTCGTCGAATCCGTTCCTGACCCGGCCGCTTGGTGACCTCATCAAGATAGGACGTGATCAGTATCGTGCGATCAAGCACTGCCAGAGGATCGGTTCGTAGTCGTGCAAACTCAGGATGATTCTCGTGTACTACCAGTTCCCGCGTTTCATCGAAGCATGCTCGCGTCGCAAAGTGACCGGGCATCTGATGCTGAAAAGGTCCGAAGGCCAGCTCCCATCGATCCTCATCAACGCCGTAGATCATTTCCCGACTTGGCGCGACATCCAGTTTCAGACGCGTCAACGGATTGCGCTCGCAGAATCTCAGGAGCAGAGCCGTGCCATGCAGCCGATGGACTGAACTGCTCATCGCGAGGTTGAGCGTTGACAGTGCGCCGCTACGGATCAGCTCGATATCATCAAGCGCCACACGCTCTTCGTTCAGCACAGTCTGGGCATAACGGAAGAGACGTTGGCCGGCTTCGGTCAATCGCGGCTTTCGACCACGGGTGAGCAATCCAGTACCGAGCCGATGCTCCAGATTCGCGATGGTCTGACTGATTGCAGACTGCGAGAGATTCAACCGTTCTGCCGCACGACCGAAACCCTCCTCCTCGACGATGGCTGACAGTACGCGAAGTTCGTTGCGCTCGATCTGCATGGCTGAAGTCTGGCCCAGATGGCCAAGTGTAGCCAGCAGTGCAACTGATGGATCAATCAGCTGAGCTGATGTTTAAGCAAAACCTTGCATGGTTCAATCCGATCGCGCTCGTTGAGCCCCCATTGCCGAGTGTAGTTTTGTGGCACCCAAATCGGAGCGAACTGCCATGACCACAACCACTGGAATTGCCAAGGGACTGGAAGGGATTGAGGTGGATGAAACGTCCATCAGTCTCGTCGATGGTACGCGGGGCACGCTCAGCTATCGCGGTTATCCCCTCGATACACTGGTCTCCTGGCCATTCACTCGTGTAGCGTTCCTGGTGCTTGATGACAAAGAGCCCGACGAGTCAGAACTCAAGGCGTTTGAGGAAGAGCTCACCGAGCATGCATCGCTTCGTCCAACGGAAGTCGCCATGCTTGACTTGCTGGCGCCGACATCCACCCATCCGATGCAGGTACTGATCGCCCTGGCCACTACCCTCGAACATGACCCACGTGCGTTTACGCGTTATGGCGAGGCGGCGCGAGGGCTGAGCATTGCCGCCAGATTGCCTGCCGCACTCGCCTATCTCCTGGCCAGACGAAGAGGGTCGTCATGGCCAGTTACACAGATCTCAACCAGAAACCCGGTCACCCGCTATCTGCACGCCATCGGTGCGCCAACCAACCCTGTGCTGGCGCGCGCCATGGAAGTCACCCAGATTCTGCAGATGGAGCATGGGTTCAACGCCGGGACCTTTGCAGCACGTGTCGTCGCAAGCACGCTTGCGCCGATTGAAAATTCGATAGCCGGCGCACTTGCTGCACTACACGGCATCTTGCATGGCGGGGCGGACCAGGCTGCGCTGGAAACCGCTCACAAGGTTGGATCAGCCGCAGCGGCGTCTGCCTTTGTCGATGAGTGTCTGGCGACGGGCAACAAGGTCATGGGGATGGGTCACCGAGAGTACAAGGTGCTCGATCCCCGGGCTCGGTACGTCAAACAGTTCGCGATCGAACTGTCTTCCGGAACACCGCTGGAAAACGTCGCCGCAACGCTCGTTGCCATCGAAGCACGATTCACGGAGCGGATGCGCGAAAAGAACAAACCCCTCTACGCAAATCTCGAGTTCTACAAGGGCATTGTCTACTCGGCCGCCGGGTTGCCGCCGGATTTCTTTACCGCAACCTTTGCTCAGGCGCGTGTGTTCGGGTACATCGCACACTTCATGGAATCGAGGAAGGACAATCGCCTGATTCGTCCTTCAGCGCGATACATCGGTCGGACGCCTGGCTCACCGATCGGGTCGAGGTAACGGGATTGCGCCCGTCACCCCTCCCACACCACCGGACATGCGGACCCGCATCCGGCGGTTGGACCCATCATGCACTGGTCATGGTGCTGATCGTTCCGCTGTATACAATCTCCATTTCCTTAACGCGGCGTTGCTGATGCCTTCATGCATAGCCGGGTGACGCGCCGCCTTCCATGCTCCACAGAAAAAGTTTACCTTCCTCAGCCTGCGTTCCGGTATGCCCAGTTTCTTCAGCTGATTACAGCGTCATTTCTTGCCGTGCCATCGCTGCCAGAACCATTTCCTTGTGTGGCGTCGTGTCAACGACCCCAGATAACTGAACGTCCCCTGAGCCATCCCGAAGTAGTTCGTCCACCCCAGGATGTGCGTCCCGGAGTTCAAACCAGTCCGTTTTCATCGTGACCAGTTCTTCCCGGCGCAGGAGTTTCATGATCGCTTCGAGCGACTCCGCCATACGACGCCGCTGCTCAGTAGGCGGAATTCCCATCATGTGTGCATCGGACGCGAGCGCACCCGGACCACAGCCCAGCATCACGCGTCCTTCCGTCATATGGTCGAGATGCACCATGCGGTCGGCCACCATCAGTGGATGGTGATAAGGCAAGCTGAGCACGCCGGTGCCGAGCTTGATGCGGCGTGTTCGCTCGGCTGCCGCGGCCATGAAAACCACAGGGTCGGCGATGATTTCGCGGCCGAAGCTGTGGTGTTCGCCGATCCAAGCTTCGTCGTAGCCGAGTTCGTCCAGCAGTTCGATCAGTTTCATATCGCGCTTCAGGGCGAGTGTCGGGTTTTCGCCTACGCGGTGAAACGGCGCGAGAAAGAGGCCGAACTTCATGCGCTTCGGGCGATATGCCATGGTGTGTGATCTCCTGTTGGAACCTGTGGTGGAGTCAAAGTGGATTCAGGTCTGGCACGAGCCCCGAATCGGGGCAAGGCAGACCGGAAGATCAGTTGACACGGTTCACAGGATAGCTGCACGGAAATCGGTTCGCGACGAGCGCGCTACGAATGTGACCTGGAGCGCAGGTAGATACTCGGTTTGCAGCCGATGGCCGGTCGCGGTGGTCGGCCCGGCGTAAGTCCGTCGTAGTCACCGCGAGGCGGCGCTACTCTGTAAACCACGAGGACACACCTTAAACCACGAGGACACACCTCGCGGCATGGATCGTTGCCGACGCATACAGTGGTGAACTGGTGGGAAAATCGCTGGTATCACTGTGCGCTCTGGCCTACGAATCACGGTGTGTGTCCCCGTAGCTTCCGTAGCTTCCCATGAATCGCCTACTTCAGACGCCGATAGCAGCGAAAACACTGGGTGTGCTCCATGGCTACCTGGCTATCCGCTGCACTGAGCCTGAACCCGGTGCCGTCGATCCTGCGATTCCCATGACGGGCGCGAAGCGCCCCACCAGCGCTCGAGGGCGTTACCATTGTCGACAGCAAGACGTTTTATCTGCAGACGCAACAACCAGTCTGACGCAGGGGGCAAGTACAACGGAATACAACGCCGCTGCTGAGGTGGGTAGATCACTCAGCCCGGGGCGTCTGCCTGAGCAAGGAGTGGGCGTGGGCAACAGCACTTATGGTGCTGGTCTGGCGAATCGGCTGCTCAACAAAAATCCGGTCCTTGCCGAGCCGCTCGATCAAACCTACACGATCCAGCACCTCAAGCATGGACAGCCGAACACCGCATAAAAGCACCTGCACTCCACGCACATTCATGCGATCCAGGAAGTGTTCGAGTTCAGTCATGCTGATCGCATCAGGATTGTTCGCCCGCTTAAGGCGCAGGATGAGCACCTCTGTGTCCGGCGTGATGCGGGACTCCATTTCCTCGAAGTGCTGCTCGAGTGCGGACGTTGCGCCAAAGAACATCTCGCCATCCAGACCGAATATCAACGACCGTTGGTCGGGAACGTCTTCAGGAAGGCGTTCGCGTACGTATCCCTCAGGGACAAAGACGAACTCGCTTAGTCGCATCCGACCCGCACGGGGCACGGTCAGCATGAACGACATCAGCACGCCGATCATCACGCAGAACTCGACGGATATCGCGATCGCGGAAAACGCAGTGACCCCGACGATGGCTGCGTCAAAACGTGTAGCTCGCCAGTGGTAGGCAAGCGCCTTCCAGTCGACCATGCCATACGAGACCACGAGAAGGATTCCGGCAAGCGTGGCAGTCGGCAGATAGCGGGCGTACGGCGCAAGAACCAGCATGATGATGGCCACACCCACGGCAGAGACTACGCCTGACCATTGTGTTACGGCACCAGCCTGTCGGTTGATGGCGGAGCGGGTGAGTGAGCCAGACCCGGGCATGCACTGAAAGAAGCTGCCACCCAGGTTCGCGACAGCTTCGCTCAGGCATTGCTGATTCATGTCGAGTTTCTGGCGGGTTACAGCCGCGATTGCCTTTGCCATCGATATTGCTTCCAGCAGACCCAGCAAGGCGATCGCCATGGCGCTGCCCGACAGTTGCTGCATGAGTTCAAAGTCGAAGTCTGGTGACTGAAAGGTCGGCAGTGACGCGGGGATCGAGCCGACCACCCGCACACCGAGCTGGTCGAGATCCAGCCACGCCACCAGGATTGCCATGACAAAGATGACAATGAAGAGTTCTGGAAGCAGTTGCAGGCGCAGCCGTCTTTTGATGCCCCGAAGCAGCAGAATCAGTGCGATGGTGCCGAACCCGACCAGCATGGTCTCAAGATGAGGGCCGCCGCCTTCGGTCATGGTCAGCCAGAACCGATAGAGCAGGTGATCATGTGGATCACCGCGACCGGGGATACCGAGCAGATTCTTGAACTGGTCGATGACGAGCAGGCTACCGGCGCCCAGCGTGAAGCCCACAATCACGGAGTGCGAGATATACCTTGTGAGATCACCGAGCCGGAACAACGCAATGCCAAGCTGGATCACGCCGATCATGAAAGCCAGCAGGATCACGGCAGTGATCCGCTCCTCCACCGGTGCAATCATCGCCACCGCACTGAGTACGGCGATGGATATCGCGTTGGTCGGGCCGTTAATGAGTTGCCTTGAGGAGTCGAACAATGCACCTATGGCGGTCATCACGATGGCTGTGTAGAGGCCATAGACCGGTGGCAAGCCGATGATCATCGCGTAGGCCATCGCCTGTGGCACGGCAACTGCTGATACCGTCAGCCCAGCCAGCAGATCAAACCGCGCATCACTTGACTTGTATTGGCTCAGTGAGGCGATAGCAGGTACGAATCGGTCGAGTACAACTTTCAGCGAAGATCTGGAGCGCACTGTTCAGTGTCCTGGCGGAGGGGCTTCTTCAAGGCAACTGGCACACACGCTGGTTTCTGTTCGCTCGTGGCGCGATTCACCCTTATGACTGTGATCACAGTGAAGCTGATCGACCTGATTGTATACACCCGGTGAAAGAGATTAGTTTATGCACCCGCATCCCGCCACCCCCTGCGTCAGACTGACTGTCGCCCCCAAATTCGGCAGATGATCCGCTACGGACATAATCCGACCTCGAACTGCGCGTACTTGCGGAACGTAACAAATGAACGTGTCGCGGCGAGACGCACCGGAATGCATCAGAACGCGATGGACTCAGAGCGGGTGGAGCCGAACCGGCACATCATTGATGCCGCGAATGAAGTTGTTCGACAGGCGCTCGACGTCGCCGACGACTTCAATCGTGTGGAACCGTTGCATCACTTCTTCCCACAGCACACGCAGTTGCATTTCGGCCAGCCGATTGCCCATGCAGCGATGCACACCGAACCCGAATGACACGTGGGCACGCGCGTTCGGTCTGTCCACGATCAGTTTCTCGGGCTCGTTGAAAACCGTTTCATCGTGGTTGCCGGAGAGATACCACTCACAACCTTGTCACCCGCCCGGATCAGTTTGCCACCGAGTTCATAGTCCGCAAGGGCGGTGCGGCGCATGTGGATCACCGGTGTCTGCCAATGGACGACTTCGGAAACCATGTTCGGTATCAACGCCCCAAACTTTCGTCTGCAGCAGTACTTCGGCAGTACTTCGTGATCATCGAAAAAACACCCGTTATCCTTCCTCATATAGACGCCCCAATTGCCAACCTGAAAACATCATCTGATCCGAAGTGGGTTTTGACCTTGGACTAACAGCCTCATATCCGCGTACTTACTTAACGCACCAGGATCTGTTCGTTCAGGGTTACCACTACCTATCCACAGGGACTGCGTGCTGATGTTCAGCCCGTTCTACTAAGGAAGGATGCGTGGACTTGCCAATCTCCGTTTTACCCTCCAGATCGTCCGATGCGTTCAGATCAACAAAACTGCGAACATTCCAACCTGCGACCGCTACGCCGCTGCCGCCAGGTTCAAGGATTCCCAGACAAAACCGACCATCTCGCGCGCACACGCAACTTTCACTTTGTTCGGGTGCTTTCCTGCCAGCAGCAGACGGTTGCCCTTCTTGTTCAACCGCTGCAGACAACGATCCGCGATCGCCACGCAGGCCGAAGAACTTCTTGCCCGCCTGGCCTTCACATCCTTGCCCAGCACAGCACTGCGATAGCCACGCTGGTTAGCTTCAATCAACGCCGTGCGAAGGTACCGATTGCCCTGCCGTGTGATCCCCAGTCGGTTCGACTTACCGCCCGATGCGTACTCCCGAATATCCATGCCAGCCCACGAGACCAACTGACCCAAATGTGGAAGATGCGCGAACCGTTTCACATCACCGATCTCGGTAATCATCGTCAACGCAAACCGGTTCTTGATGCCCCCCTTCGAAAAGAAGAAGCAAGTCAGCGCCTTCACCGGCTCCTCGTATCTCGAACTCACCGCCAGGGCCTCGACTTCCACACCATACGCGACCAGGATCTCGTCCAGGTTCTTCAACTGTCGGAACAGCAGCGACAGGTTCACCTTCCGGCTGCCCGTACAAGCTGCAATCGTTCCTTCCAACCAGCCATGGTGATGTGCGTCTTGCTGGCGCACTCGGCCTTGTAGTGCAAACCGTTGCCGTGAGCGCAGCAGATCCCGATCCTGTTCAACCTCCGCATCCGGTGGTGTAACGACCGTCAATAAACCGTTCGCATAGAACTCTGCCAGCTCCGCCGCATCTATCCGATCCGTCTTCACTGCCTTGCCCGCTCGCCGCGGAATACTCGATGGCGATACGACTTCGCATGCGTAACCATGGTCCTGCAGATCGCGCTGCAGTGAAAAACCAACATACGACGCTTCGTAGCAGACCCTCAGCGCAGAACCACCAAAGTACTTCCGCACGTTCTCCAGTTGTCCAACAAGTCCCTTCAGGGTCGGACGACACTGAAAGCTCAAAACCTCTCCTGTCTGTCGGTCCAGCGCCGAACCGTGATACTGAACATCGTCGACATCAATACCAACACTCACTTCTTTCTGATTCATAGACATCTCCTGATTGCTGACCTGGCCGATAAACTACTTGAGGTATCCACCAACATCGGCTTCCCTCAAGTCAAGGAGGGGGCGTCTATATCTTCTATCCTCGGATAGACTCTCGCCAGTGCCAAGGAGACGCGGTATGCAGCCATTCCTTACTGATCGAACGATCCGGGCCACGCTGCTCTGCGGGGTTCTCGCACTCGCGCTTGGCGGATCGACAACCGTCGCCTCGCAATCCAAGATCCGGTCGAAAACGGACGCAACAATCGCGGCGGAAACGTGCGCGACCTTGGAGACCTGCATCGCGCGACTGCGGTCGATCGCACGCGATCGCAAGGACGATAGTTTCGGCGGCATGGGCCCCGCTGAGGACCAGGTCGCGCAACGCCTGCGGACGCTACCGGGCGCCGTCGACGCCATGATGTCGATGTTGGCCGACCAGGATATCGGTGTCGCGCATTTGGCGTCATACGTGCTGCGCGATGTCACATCGATCGATGCGCGCTTCCTTCCGCAGATCAAGGCCGGGCTGGATCGCGATCTGGGCTGGCTGGCACCGGCGCTGGGACGGATCGATACCGACGAAGCTGCGCGCGAAGCGGTAGCGCGACTACTCGTGTCAGACAGTGCGCCGCACAATCAGGAAGCTTATGCGGTGGTACTCAGCGGGACGCGCGCGATCCCTTTCATCGTCGCAGCCGCGCGCTGCAAAGACGGCTGTAAGACTCCGGACGATCACCGTTATCTCGGCTATGTCCTCAGCGAAATGGGCACAGCAGCCATAAAGGCGGTGCCGGCGCTGCTGGCCGCCATTGATGATCCATCCACGCCGGACGATATCGATCGCCGCATACTGGGCATGATCGGCGATCTCGGCGAACGCGCGCGTCCTTGGCAGGACGCCATCGCCGCGTTGGAGACGCGCAGGCCGGCACTGGAGCCCGCGCCGGAGATCGTCCTGGTCGGAATACGCTCCGACCGCGCTGCCGGGATCATGGCGAAGCGGCTGCGTGAGCACCCGGACATCATTGCGCTCGGCGACACTGCAGCACTCGGCAAACACGGACGCGAAGCGGCGCCGGCCGTACTCGAACTGCTGGATCACGAAGATTCCGAATTGCGTCTGGGCGCCGTGCGTACGCTCGGCGCGCTAGGCGACGCAACCGCAGCACCGGCGCTGGCGACGGCACTGGAAGACCCCGCTGATGTCCGCGTCAACTTCGCCGCAGCGGTGGCGTTGGGACGCCTGCGCGCGACCAGCTACGCCCCCGCGCTTCAACGCGTCGCGAAGGATCACTGGCATCCAGCAGTGCGTTCCGCTGCCGACGATGCATTGCACGCGCTGCGCGGGAATCCGTCCACCGACCACGCAGAGAGGTTGAAGCAGATGGGATTCTTCAGCAACTTCGGCGCGATGGCACTCGACTGCGACACGCCCCGCGCGGCCTTCGTGGAAGAGCCACGGACTCGGAAACTTTACGCACATAGAGATGCGCGGCGGATCGCGAAACTGGAATACACCACCACGATCGAGAGCTTCGGGCCACCACCGGATGCGAAACCGAACGCAGCGGGCGTAACGACGATAACGCCAGACACGATGGTGCGGCACGAAAAGGCGACGCTGCAGATTCCGTCTGCGGCGCTGCGCGTCGACGGCGGCTGGCTCGCCGGCAGCAATCGCGGCGAATGGGGCGGCGAACTCGTCTGGCTCGGCGACGACGGTCTCCGCCAGACCATCCGCGACGGCAACATCGAAGACATTCATCGGCTTGGCGACCGTATCATCGCCGTGTCCGGTCTGGCGCACTTGTCGATGAATGAAGGGAATCTGCTGATCGTCGAGCGCATGGCCGACGGTCACTGGCGAACATCCCAGTGGCGCGCATTGCCCGGCGCTCCAAGGGCGAGCTGGCTCACTCCGGAAGGCGAGCTGTTGGTCAACACCTATCGTGGCGGGGCGCTGCTTGTCGACGCTAACGGCCGCATGCAGATGGCGCCGTGCGCAGAGAATTCATCGCGATGAAACCAATATGGCGGCCATTGGCCGCCGTATTGGTTTCGATCGATGTGCGACGCGATCGGATGCATCGCAATGGCGGGCTTGAGCCCGCCCTACGTCACTTCGACAATTGTTGCCACAGGAAGGTGTAGGCCAGCGCGCATGTGCGCTTCCTGCTGGTTGTTGGCGGCGCCGCCGTGGCCGCCTTCGATGTTCTCGTAATAGCGCACGTCGGCGTTCATCGTTTCCATCCTCGCCATCATCTTGCGCGCGTGGCCGGGGTGGACGCGGTCGTCGCGTGTGGAGGTGGTGAACAGCACCGGCGGGTACTCGGTGCTTTCCTTCAGCAGGTGGTAGGGCGAGAAGGTCTTGATGAATTCCCAGTCCTTGGTGTCCGGATCGCCGTATTCGGCCATCCGCGAGGCGCCGGCCAGCATGTGGCTGTAACGCTTCATGTCGAGCAGCGGCACCTGGCAGACGACCGCGCCGAACCGGTGCGGGTATTGCACGATCATGTTGCCCATCAGCAGGCCGCCGTTGCTGCCTCCCTGGGCGCCGAGGCGCTTGGGCGATTTGCACCACCAGCAATCAGCGCCGCACGTGTAACTGCGATATCGGTGACCGAAATGGTACAGGTGAATCCGCGACTGGCCGCATCCCCATCACGCAGGGGCGCGTGACGCTTTTCGAGAGCGCCTTCAATGCCTGGGTTGGTCGCGTCGCCATTGTGGATGCGGAAGAAATCTGGCGGACCCCAAGCCTCAAATCGCCAACCAAACACGGTGTTATAGAATTTCTGCGCGCGCGCAAGATCATCCGCGTGTATCGCAAAGTGAACGAATTTGTTGGCCATGGCATGGCTCTCGGTCTGGGTGAAACCGCCACATCATAAACAGGGTATCGATTCGGCAAGGGATGGCAATTCGCCAAGCTCCACTGAAATCACGACAAGATGGCGATGTGAATCGATTCTTTTCCAGCGCAAAGTTGATCGCTGTCTGGCCAATGGTCGAGACCCGATGACGCAACCGGCGCACACATCTTCAGGCTGATGGCCGCTGCGCCCGTGGCTCCAACGCATGACCCTGCCTCGTTTCCACGTACACCACACTACGCAGCCACGCGCTTGAATTCAGCTGTAAACAGTCGTCGTTTTTTGCTCATCGGACTCTCCTTGTCGGCGACCATTTTTGCCTAAGTGAGTGTCCAGAATCATTCGACCACTACATACACCACGGCGGTTCTGAATTGATGCCAGCATGCTCTGCATCACCGTAGACACATCACCACACCACATAACAGCCAGCATGAAGCCAACTCCGGCTACACGCGAAGAGTCGCGTTCTTTCCCGGAGCGCCGCAGTCGTGTAGCCACCCCCTGCCGAGGTTCCTCGCCATGATAACGTTGGTTCGTTGGAGACTCATTTCAAACGGATCCCTTATGTCGCGTGCCGAGGACGCAGAAGGTGGTGTCCGTTGGTGTGGCGACGGTCTCGGTGAATCCTGCAGTGAGGTGGATGTTCGTGAACGCGGCGGTGGCGAGGGCGGCACTGATCTGTGCTTGGCTGTACCAGCGGACGGCGGGGATGCGGCTGTGCGCTTCGGTCTGGATCACTTCGCCGTCGAGCAGCAGCTCATAGCGGTTCTCTTCATGCTGCAACTGATTGGCGACGTCGTAGCGGGAGCGGATCGAGCGGCGGATGATGGCGCCGTCTTGCGAGCGAGCCTTCTGGCCAGCCTTCAGCCAGTCGGTCCACTGCATGTGCGGCGGCAGACTATCGCCCGGCCAGAGCTTCGACATGATCGACATGACCAGGATGCCACCGGGCGCGAGGTGCGCGTGGAAGCGGCGAAGCGCTTGCGCGGCTGCGCGCTGGTCGGTGAGGAGCTGGAATGACGACGATGGAACGAAGATCGTCGCGTACTTGCGTGCCAGATCGAGAGTGTCCATCTCGGTCTGGAAGAGGCGGTTGCTAACATCGATGTTCAGCGGAGCAGCCTTGTTGCGGCAGATGTCGAGCATCTCGGGCGAGTTGTCGACGCCGTCGACGTCGAAACCAGCAGACAGGTAATCGAGCGTGAGGCGGCCGGTGCCACAGCCGACATCGAGGGCAGGCCCACCCTGGCGTTCGATGATGGCGCGATAGAACGGACGGTCGGGCCAGTTCGAGTAGTCACCTCGCAAGAGATCCCACGCCTGTGCCATCAGGCCGCGGTATTCATAGTCACTCATTTGTTGAAGGTACCAGCTTTGCGATGGCAAGGAGATGTGCAAAAGTGACGACACGAAATAGAGGATTTTTCAGTGCTAATTCAATGCGTCTCACCGATTCCAGTTTAAGTGTTTGAATTCGAATCCATCATGAAACAAATGCATCAGTAAGGAACCCGGATGATAGTTGGCGCCTCAATACTATTCGGCATAACACTCGTAGGCGTGTTCATCGCCTGCAAAGTATTCGCATACGAGATCTCGGTCTTGCGAAAAGTAGGAGCGGCGGCGTGCTTTGCAGTTCTTAACGTCGTTCCCATCCCCGTTCCTTTTGTTTCTTTCCTTGTGCCATCGATCGCTTTGTATGTTTGTTTGATGGATGACTCGTACCAGCGATCCACAGTAAACAAGGTGTTTGGCTTAACGTTCGTGTTTGCAGTTATTGGGACTCTGGCAATCTACCTTCCTCAACGGACCTGATTGACGACTGGCGGTGCTGGCGACGTATCTGGCATCAGCAGCAAAAATTGAAGCTCTGGGGATCCTCTGAACAAGTCGCTCCTGCGACTTGTTCGGGTGCAAGCAATTCGCTGAAGCGAATTGCGGAGGTCACAGCGCATCGCGCTCCTCGCCCCTCTACTTAGAAACCACGAGGACACACATCGTAGTACGGTAGCTATGTTTATCTGCCAATCGTCCGGCTCAGCTGATTGCCGTCGCGTTAGCGGAGGGTTGTTGGGAGATTTAGTTGATATCGGGACAAAACTAGCCCTCAATTCTCGGTGTGTGTCCCGACGGCTCTCCTGACAGGTTGCTGAAAAAGCAACCTGTTGCACCGGCCAAGGATAGCCGGTCCGCAAATCCAGCATGAAAATGCTGGATTTGGCGCGAGCGGTCGCAGACCGCGACTGCGAAAAAGTCCAGGAAAGGACTTTTTCAGCAACCTGCTAAGGCAAGCGCGAGTGAGTGTTGCAGAACATCAAGCGGCGTACGCTGTCCGAGCGAGCGCTCGGGTGTGCCCGGATAACCGCTGACGATCCGCTTACCGCGCACATGCAGGCGCTGCTCGAAGGTGAACAGACTTTCAAGGGAGTACCCGTCGATGCTGAATCGTAACATCGGGCTGGAGCACGTCGATCATCCTGTCAGCCGCGCCGCACGCCGCGCGGGCAATGCTGGGGCGTGGCGATGAGCCTGCGAGTGATCGGTGCCGGCTTTGGCCGAACCGGCACCCTGTCGCTGAAGTCGGCACTGGAAACGCTGGGTTTCTCGAAGACCCATCACATGAAGGAAGTACTCGCCAGTCCACGGCAGATGCGCCTGTGGCATGCCGTGGCCACCGGTCAGCAGCCGCAGTGGGATGCCATCTTCGACGGCTACCAAGCCAGCGTCGACTTTCCATCGGCGTCGTACTGGCGCGAATTGGTTACGCACTATCCGGATGCCAAGGTCGTGCTCAGCGTGCGCGACCCGGACAGCTGGTACCGCAGTGCCAACGAGACCATCCACGCCGTCAGCACCGCGATGCCGCAATGGATCGGGCGACTGGTGCCGCTCGCGCGACTGCAGATAGAGATGGTCAACGCAGCGGTGTGGCAGCGCGTGTTCCACGGCCGCTTCACCGATCGCACGTATGCGATTGAGATATTCAACGCGCACATCGCCGCAGTGCGAAAGGAAGTCCCGGAGGACCGCCTGCTGGTGTTCGAGGCCGCGCAGGGGTGGGCGCCACTGTGCGCATTCCTCGGCTGTCCGATTCCGGATGCTCCGTATCCTCATCTCAACGACACCCAGCAGTTTCGCCGGATGGTGCGGAT
This sequence comes from Gammaproteobacteria bacterium, assembly GCA_031385325.1. GTDB lineage: Bacteria > Pseudomonadota > Gammaproteobacteria > Pseudomonadales > Azotimanducaceae > SYFY01. The sequence continues at coordinate 22,730 of JANNBJ010000231.1, forward strand.
CTTGCGTGCAGTTGCCGTGCTGCCAGTGGTGATCGGCGCGGCTCTGCTCGTAGCGCTTGCGGTTCAGGTTTTCGTATGATCTGTTGAACCGGCAGTCCCTGCGCGCCCGACGTCAAAGCTCGTCAGGCGCAGCGAGCCAACCCCACGCAGATCCCCGTTACAACGACGCAACCAGCGATTCATTGGACCGCTGCAGATGAAAGGTGGATCCGCAGATTCCGCGCCGCATCCGCTTACCGGTGAGCTCAAATTGCGAGTCGATCAATGCGTTAGTCGAGGGTTCTAAGTGTCGAATCTCAAGACTACGGCTATCCGGTCGCGAGAACGCCCCAGCCAGCGGTAATACACGTCTGTCGCTGCATTGCGGTCGCCATACTTCTGGCTCATGAGGTCAAAGAGGTGCGCCAGTTCATCCGGTGGCATCGCGTCCGCCGTAACTATCGAGGGCCGTAACCGACGCGAGATACCATCCCGTTTCACATCGACGGGGCTACCTGATTTCAGAGCAGCCACGATGTCTGCTTCCGCATCGTAGTAGATGACCATCGAGGAGTCGGCATCAAGCACCCAGGTGCGCGCCACATGGATACCATTCGGGGTCACAATCGAAAGTTCGACTACCTCACCGGACTCCCAGGTCGAAATTACGTAGTGCCTGTACCTAACCACGCACCAGCCCACAGGGCTGCACAAATCAAGATCAATAGGCCATCCAGTTTTCCAGGGCGAAGAAGTCCCTTCAGCAAGAGCACTACTCCCGCCGCAAAACCTGTCCAGGCAAGCAGTCCCCCACGTTCGAATATCAGCAGGAACGACGCGACGGCAAAAAGTGTCCGCCAGAAGCCAAGAGACTGTATTGATGTTGATCTTCACGCGGCGTCTCCGATCCGCCACCCGTACCGGGCGTTCGATGCCTTTGACGGTCATGGCTCCGAGGTCGCGCAGCGCGAAGTAGCCCTGCACCAGGTCGATGGTCGTGCCCGCGATCAGGGCCTTGCCGGCCTCGGCCAATGCCGCCATGCGTTGGGCGAGACCCACGGTGTGGCCCTGGGCGGTGTAGTCCATGCGCAGGTCGTCGCCGATGCGGCCCACCACGACCTCACCGGAGTTGATGCCCATGCGCACAGAAAAATTGAGCCCGTGTTCGATGCGCACCGCATCGGCATAGGCCTTGAGTTCGTCGCGCATGTGCAGTGCGGCATATCACGCCCGTTGGGAATGATCTTCATGGGCAATCGGCGCACCGAACAAGGTCATGATGCCGTCGCCGGCGTACTGGTTCACCGTGCCTTCGAAGCGGTGCACACCTTCGGTGAGGATGGCGAAGAAGCGTTCGAGGATGGCGTGCCACTCTTCCGGGTCGAGCTGTTCGGCCAGTTCCAACGAGCCTTTTACGTCGGCGAAGGGCGTGTAGGTTCGGGCGTCTTGCACGGGCAACGGGGAAGCGGCCGCCGGCGCTGCTGCGATAGTTCCAAGCGCGCTTCCAGACTCGTGGCAGAATCGCGCTTCGGCGGGGTTTGATTGCGTACAGCTTGACCAAATAATCGGGTGCGATCTTCTCTGTGTCTTTTGCGCGATTCGGTATTGCCCATGTCATTGCCAAAGAACTTGCAAAGAGATCTATCGGTCTGGCGATGTCTCCTTGGCCATGGCATTATCTACACATGAAACGTACAAATCTTGTGCTTCGTGAAGATCTTCTGGAAGAAGCGACCCGGCTTTCGGGAGAGAAAACCTACTCGCGCGTTGTCGAACGTGCGCTCGAGGACTTTGTGCGTCGTATGAAAGCACGGCAAATACTGGAACTGCGAGGCTCGGGGCTTTGGGAGGGAGACCTCGCCGAAATGAGACGCGATCAGGTACCAGCGCGACGCAAGGCCAGATGATACTGGTCGACACCTCGGTCTGGATTGAACTTTTTCGTGAACGCAGCCCGATTGATCTTTCGCAGTATGCGGATATCGATGAAGTGGTCACCTGTCTGCCGGTAATCCAGGAAGTTCTTCAAGGGTTTCGCGACGAGCGAGCGTTTCTTCATGCACGCGAGGCTATGCTCGCATTACCAATCGTGGAATCACCACTCAATCAAACTGTTTTTCTGGAGGCGGCCGCCTTGTATCGGACAGCGCGTCGAGCCGGGATAACCGTAAGATCCTCCGTCGACTGCGTCATCGCGGCCTGTGCCTTGCGACATCAGCTGGAAATTCTTCACATCGATCGCGACTTCAAGGCAATCGCCAAAATAGCGCCTCTGTTGCAACGATCAATCCGTTAGTGTCGTGCTGCATTCTGTTTAGAGCTTAACTTCGAATTCGCGCGAATAACTTTTTGCAGGATGTCCTGGGCGCTCTTGGTCCAGATGAACGGTTTGGGTTGAGTGTTGGGCTTCGCAATGTACTCGTCAATTACGCGAATCAATTCACTGACACTCGTAAACACACCACGATGCAGTCGATTCTCGGTGATGTCTCGAAAGAACCGTTCGACCATGTTCAGCCAGGAAGCAGGGGTCGGCGTAAAGTGCATGTGAAAGCGGGGATGCTTTTCCAGCCACTTCTTCACGTTCGCATGTTTGTGCGTCGCGTAGTTGTCGCAGATCAGATGCAGTGTCTTGTCTTTCAGCGTTTCCTTGTCGATCTGGCGCAGAAACTTCAGCCATTCCTCATGCCGATGCCGCGGTTGGCATTGCGCGATGATTTGCCCATCAAGGACGTTCATGGCAGCGAACAATGTCGTCGTGCCATTGCGCTTGTAATCATGCGTCATCGTCGCCGCACGTCCTTTCTTGATCGGTAGTCCCGGCTGCGTTCTGTCCAGCGCCTGGATCTGACTCTTCTCGTCACAGCACAACACCAGCGCATGCTCAGGAGGCGACATATACAGCCCGACGATATCTTCGAGCTTCTCGACAAAGTCCGGGCCTCGAGAGACCTTGAACCCGTCAATGAGATGCGGCTTCAGACCATTCGCTCGCCAATGGCGTGACACCGTCACTGAATGCACGCCCAGTTCTGTCGCCATGGTGCGGGTGCTCCAGTGGGTTGCGTTCTCGGGCTTGCTCTGAGTGGTCAGTTCAATCAGGCGCGCGACATCAATCTTCTTTGGCGGTGCCCCACGTGGCAGATCGCGTTCAATACCCGGCAGACCCAGTGCAATGTACCTTCCCCGCCAGCGCGACACCTGAAGGCGGCCGATACCCAGCTGGCTTGCAATCTCCTGGTTCTGCAGTCCGTCCGCTGCCAACAACACAATGCTGGCGCGTTGCGCCAACCTGACACTCGTCTTCTTCGAGCGCGACAGCTTCAACAATTCCTTGCGTGCTGCTTCATCCAACTCAACCTTAGAGGCCACTCGCACTTGTTCGCTCCAACTTTTGGGTCAGTAACAAGTTTACACGATCACACCGAATATGTATTTTCATGAATGCATCAGTCCACTAGCCCGCACTATTCATGAAGTATCGTAGCGAGGGCGTCGAGAGTAGTGAAAACGCTGGATGGCGCGGACCTGCGTGCGCGCAGGCGTGCTTGACAGCACGTCGAGCACGCGGAGGGAGCACGCCCAGTGTTTTCGCTGC
>JANNBJ010000201.1:0-2323 GCA_031385325.1 Gammaproteobacteria bacterium
GATTTCTTCCAGCACAGATCCCGACGCCTGTTCCGCCGCAAACGCCTGTGTTCCTGCGAACATGGAGGCGATGGCGATGGAGATTGCAGACATCGAGAAGCCGCGCCACCTGAAGGCGGAATGCTCTCTACCCATGAATTCTCTCCCGAAAATTTGACTCAAGCTTGCACGTCTGTGGACTTTTTGCAGGGGGTGCCTCGCCAAAACATCAGATCCCGGAACTGCGTTTCCCCAAACCATCCGGGACCAAACCAGCGAGACTATCGATTACCAACAGTCGTGACGGTTTTGATCCTACCCCGTAATAGTCTTGTAGGCTAGATGGTCTATGGAGTGGTTTTCCCAGTGATGTGGAAATGTCGTCCACAGCCTAAGCCCACAGTCACGCCTTGTTCCGGCTGGTCGGTTTGCCTAACAGCCGATCCGAGATGATCCGCAGTTGTATCTCGCTTGTACCTTCGAAGATCTTGGTCAATCGGGCATCACGCCAGTGCCGTTCGACGGCGTGCAGTTTGGTGTACCCGGCACCGCCGAGAATCTGCAATGCGTCCGAGGTCACCCGTTCGGCCATTTCCGAGGCGAAGTACTTGACCATCGATGCCTCGGTATCGCAGGTCTTGCCTTCATCCATCTGGGTCGCCACCGAGTACATCAATTGCCGGGCCGCTTCGATGTCTGTCGCCATGCGGGCGATCTTGAAGCGAGTCTCCTGGAAATCGGCAATCGGTACGCCGAACTGCACGCGCTCGTGGGCATAGGCCATCGCATCTTCCAGCGCACCGCGCGCAAGCCCTATCGCACGTGCGGCCGTATGCGCACGGGCTGCGTTGAGGAAATTGACGGTGTTCTTGAACCCTTCCGAATCGCCACCGGTGATGATGTTTTCCTTGGGAATGCGGCAACCGTCAAACGCCAGCTCCCAGGTTTTCCAGCCGAAGTAGCCGATTTTGGGAATAGGCGACCCGGCACAACCTTTCGGCAGTTCGCCGCGAGGTTTTTCGATGATGAAACTGCGCAGGCCGGAATATCGCCGGTCAGTGCTGCCGGGTGCTTCAACTCGTGCGAGTAGCTGAATGTAGTCGGCGCCGTCCGCAAACGTGCACCAGTACTTGTTTCCCGTGATCACCCATTCATTGCCATCAAGCACGGCGCGACAGCTCACGGACGCAAGGTCGGAGCCGACGTTGGGTTCGGACAGAGAAACCGCCGCCAGGTACTCACCGCGAGTGGCTTTGCGGGTGAGTTCGAGGCGCTTTTCGATCGGCCAGCCGCCCACCGCCATCAATCCGCCGGCTCGCGCAATGATGCTGGCAACACTCATCCAGCCTCGGGCCAGCTCTTCGGTAACAAGACAGTACTCGAACACCCCAAGGCCCAGGCCGCCGTGCTCCTCCGATTGCCGGATGCCGAAATAGCCCATCTCTCCCATCTTGCGGCGCAGGTCCATGGGGATATCACCCTGGATCGGGTCCAGCTCGTTGGCTACCGGCAGCACTTCCTTGCGGGTGAATTCGCGGGCCACGTCCTGAATCATCAGGCGTTCTTCGGTGAGGTAGGTCACGACCGGGCTCCTGGTTTGTGCGATTGTCTGTAACGGGGTAATACGAACGCCAGAGCATACCGCGAGGCTGCTCAGGTGGTTCAAACCTTTGCGCAGCCAAGGGCATCGAAGGGTTGGAGCAGAACCAAACATCAGGAGATCAGGAGTTGGGTGATCGGCAGGCAGATTCGCTTGCGGGTGCAGTCAGTCCGGGATCAGTGGTCACAATCGACCAGGTCTGGATCGATCGCGCCAAGGCAGGTGACATCAAAGCGTTCGAGCGTCTTTACCGGCAGCATGTCGGACGCGTCAACGGACTGTGCCTGCGAATGACCCGCGATCAGGATGTTGCCGATGACTGTGTGCAGGAGACATTCATCAAGGCGTGGCGAGCGCTGGCAGGTTTCGAGTCGCGCGCAAGTCTTGCCACCTGGCTGCATCGGATCGCGGTCAATGTAGTCCTTGAACGGCGCCGACGACCGGAGCGGCGTGAGGAGTCGATCGAGGAGATGACCGATGTCGATGAGCAGTGGAACCTCGATACGCCCGTTGAGACAGCGGAACTTGAAGCGGCCATCGAATCGTTACCAAGTGGGGCGCGGGATGTGCTCGTGCTGAGTGGCATCTACGGTTACGACCATGCCGAAACGGCAAAGATGCTGGGCATCGCGGTCGGTACCTGCAAAGCACAGCTGCATCGGGCCCGCGCCTTGATGCGAGAACGAATTGAACATGGCCCGAAGCAGGGCACCAGTGGAGGTGTGCGATGAGTGATCCCAACGA
>JANNBJ010000222.1:0-1746 GCA_031385325.1 Gammaproteobacteria bacterium
CAGCAACGAGCTGGCAGTTATGTCTCGTACAATTTTGAAACCGATCGGGACCTCAAAGCCGCGCCCTTCTGGGAACAGCTGGATGCAGCCGGGCGCAGGGTTGCAATACTCGATTTACCCTATACCCCTCGAACGATGCTCGCACACGGGCGACTCGTAGCTGACTGGTGCATACATGACCGTTATGGACTACCGCGCAGTCATCCACCCGAGCTGATTGCTGAACTTCTGGAAACCTTTGGTGATGATCCACTCGGTGGCTGTTCGGATCATGTTGACAAGAGTGCAAACGGCATACGATGGCTTCAGGAACAGCTGGTGAACCGTGTATCGCAGAAAGCGTCTTACGTGTGCCGCACGCTCGGCGAGCAGCGCTGGGATCTGCTGTGTGCCGGATTTGCGGAAATGCATGACATCGGACACATGGGCTGGCACATGCACGATCCGGTTTCACCGGATCACGATGCGGTTTTTGTGGCTGCCAATGGTGATCCCTGGTTGAACGTGGCACAGGCCACCGACAGAGCAATCGGCCGCATTGTCGAGGCGGCACCTGATGGCACACGCATTGTCTTGTTTGCCGGTCTCGGCATGGGGCCGGATTACACGGCAAACGAACTGGTTGCCCCAATCCTGTCAAGACTCGATGGGAGGATTGGAGATTGGCAGCCTGGGGTCAGCGGATGGGTTCGGCGAATGACCAGGAACAGCATTGCCCTGCGAATTGCCGGAAAATTTGATTGGCTGGTGATGCAGAAACAACGCCAGATCGCGCGCTTCTATGAGTTGGGTCACAACGAAAACAGTGGCGCGATTCGCATCAACCTCAAAGGACGGGAACCGGCGGGGCGGGTTGAGGCGATTGACTACGATGCGGTGTGTGCGGATCTCAGTCAGGCATTCATGGAACTGCGCAATCCCGAGAACGGGCTGCCCATCGTCAGCCAGGTGATCACGGTGCGCGATGAACCGGACTATGCCGGGCCTTTGCAGGACTCGTTGCCTGACCTGTTTGTGGTGTGGAATCGTGAAGCGCCATTCCACGCGGTTGAATCGCCCCGGGTGGGTCGACTGGAGGGTGCCAGAAGCTGGGGAAGAACAGGCGACCATACGGCTAACGCGTGGCTCCTGGTGCATGGTGCGGCGCTTGGCCCAGGTCGATTGCCTATGGTCCCTCGTGTGGTTGATATCGGAGCCACGCTTGCATCCCTGGTGGGCGTCGAACTGTCAGGCGTTGATGGTGTTCCGATTCCAGGGCTCGTCAAGGCATGAGCCGCGAAGCCGTTCTGCTGCTCAATCACTTTCTTGACCGGGATCTGGTTGATCTGCATGCGGAACTCGTGAGGACCTGCGGCTCGGGACGGGATGTGTTTCTGCTGTCCGATCGTACTCAGCGCAGCCTGCCGATCGTGCGTCTGCCAAAACAGCGCCGGGAAGTGGTGTTCACACAAAAAGACCTGCGGGCACTGGGTTTTCCAGGCAAGCAGAATCTGCGGATGACCGGCGCTGGTGCGCGGAGCTTGAAGTTGGGTAACGCTGAATTGCCGGTACTGATGTTCGCCAACAGCCATCCGCAATATCACTACTACTGGGTGGTTGAATACGACGTCCGCTTCAGCGGTTCATGGAACGATTTTTTTTCAACGTGTAGTGTCAGCCCAGCCGATTTGCTGGCGACGTCGATCACCAGGATTGACGACAACCCGCACTGGTCGCATTGGCCCTCGATGAAATTGCCGGGTCTGG
>JANNBJ010000003.1:0-10895 GCA_031385325.1 Gammaproteobacteria bacterium
TTTCGTTGCGTAGTACCCACTACGCGTCTCAAACGAACGAAAAATCGGACTCGAATTTACACTCGCCTCGCACCGCCGCCTTCTGCCGCGCAGGCTCCTAGCTTCCCGAGCCGCATCAACACTGCTAGCCTCGCACCCAAACAGGGGAGAGCGACAACATGAATCAATCCAGTGGTCAGGCCGGCTTTGCACTCGGCCGTTTGAATCGCATAGGCGATCATCTGAAGCGCGCATATGTTGATAACGGCAAGATCGCGGGCTGCCAGATCGCGGTCGCCCGACGTGGGCAGCTGGCCTATTTCGAATCGTTCGGTCACATGGATCGCGAGAACAACAAGGCGATGGGTGATGACACGCTGTTTCGTATTGCATCCATGACCAAGCCGATTACCTCGGTCGCGCTGATGATGCTGTACGAGCGAGGTTATTTTCAGTTGAACGATCCCGTCCACCGGTTCATCCCAGCCTGGCGCGATCACAAGGTCTGGGTGTCGGGGCATGGTGAAACGATGGTCACCGAGCGACCGACCCGCCCCATGAGCATGCGCGACATGCTCTGTCACACCGGTGGTCTTACCTATGGCGCGCAGCTGGAAGCGCTTGGATCGCCCACCGATCCCAATCCTGTAACCAGGGAATATGTCCGGGTCGGAATGAAAGGTGTCGATGGCGAAAGTCGAGACAGCTTCCTGCAGAAACTGGCGGGTGTCCCACTCCGATATCAGCCTGGCGAGCGATGGATGTATTCGCTGTCGACAGATGTGTGTGGCGCACTGGTCGAGATCATTTCTGGCAAGTCGCTCGACCGGTTTTTTGCAGATGAGATCTTTGGACCGCTGAAGATGCCCGATACGTTTTTTGTCGTGCCCCCAGAAAAACGTGGTCGTATTGCGGCGAATTACACCCGCGGACCGGACAAGGCACTGATGTTGATCGAACCGGCCGGTCGAACTCGCAACATGACCGCGCAGCCTTTTTACTCGGGTGGGGGCGGGCTGATCAGTACAACGGCGGACTACCTGCGCTTCTGCGAAATGCTGCGGCGCGGCGGTGAGCTCGACGGCGCACGAATACTCGGCCCCAGAACCATTGAACTCATGCATCGGAATCATCTGAAAGGCGGGAAGGATCTGACCCAGATGGCGATCGGTGGCTTTTCGGAAACAGCCAACGAAGGCGTCGGCTTCGGACTAGGATTTGCCTGCACGCTTGACGCGGTTGCCTCCGGGAGTCTTGTAGGCGGGGATTGGTACTGGGGCGGCGCCTTTTCGACGATCTTCTGGGTCGATGAGAAAGAAGATCTCTCGGTAGTTTTCATGACGCAGTTGATGCCGTCGGGCGCCTTCAACTTCCGTGGACAACTCAAGAGTCTGGTTTACTCGGCGATCGAGGATTGACACCATCCGGTAGGTGCAACACGTTCGTTTTGACAAACAATTCAACACACAGGAGACAGACAATGTACGGCTCCCCCGATTTCTGGCCGGCAGCCCCGGACTTGCGCCACGTGGAAGTGCCCCTGCGATTTCGAGGCAAGGACTATGTTGGACACCTCGTTGCGCCGCCCGCATCAATGGGACGCAGACCGCTCGTACTTGAGATTCACAACTATGCGGGGCTTAAATTTTTCGATGTGCATCAGGCGGAGTACCTCGCAAGGCTCGGTTATGTAGGCCTTGCCATCGATGTGTATGGCGACATGATCAGTCCGGAAGAGCGTCTGTGGTCGACGGACCAGGCGAAACTCAAGAATCATATGAACAAGTCATTCTCTGCCATGATGGCGCTTGACCATGATCACGAGTTGTTCCGGGCGATCCTCAAAGCCTGGCTGGACGAAGGGCTGCAACAGTCCTGTGTGGATACGAGTGTCTCCGCGGCGGCCATTGGTTACTGCTTCGGCGGAGTGGCAGTGCTCGAAGCCGTTCGGGGTGGGCTGGATCTGTCTGCTGTCGTTTCGTTTCACGGCCTGCTGCAGACCGGCGAAGACGGAGCGCCAGCGAGTGTTGGTCTGGTTCGGCCACCGCTGAAGCGTTGTGAAAACCGATACAACACCCGCACCATCGTGCAGATTGAAAACGGCGCTGAAGACCATTTAGTCCTTCCTGAAAACAAGAGGCGGTTCTGTGAGGAGATGGACAACGCAGGTGTAGCGTGGAACTTCCACGATTATGCAAAGACCCCCCATGGATTTGCGCTGCCGCCGACACTCGGGCCACCGGGGCACCTGCATGAAACGTCGGACCGCCGATCAACGATGGCGATGTTGAGTCTGTTTCGCGAAGTTTTTCCCGGCGTCAGCCAGTACCACGTCGCACGCAACGCTGCGGGTACGCAGATACCTTCGTAGTGGAATTGGACTAGGAGTCTGCGCGGCAGAAGCTCGACAGGCTGCGGCGGCGCAACGATGGCCCGCTTTTCCGTTCGTTTTCGTTGCGTAGTACCCACTACGCGTCTCAAACGAACGAAAAATCGGACTCGAATTCACACTCGCCTCGCACCGCCACCTTCTGCCGCGCAGGCTCCTAGCCCGCACCGGGGCTGAGTGCCGTTTGGGTGTAGTCGGTCGTCGACCGGGGATGTGTGTCCTTCTGGTATACGTTCGGACCGGTACCCCGGTATGTGTGTCCTTCTCGTATCCTTCTCGTAAAGAGGTATTTTGAGTGTTGAAACGACTGATTCTTGGGTTGTTGGGTGTGGTGTTTGGAGCCGTGGCGATCCTGGTGTTGGCCATCGTGCTGATCCGCCCGGCCGAGAGGCCGCCGGTGACCGTCGACTTCACCCGCTATCTTGCACACTTCAGCACGGAGTCCCCCGACCTCCAGGGTTCCTTTGTTGGCACGCCGGGGGAAGCTTTGTTGATTGTCGCCTGCGACCAGGATGCCAGCCTTACTATCCAGCTGAACGGCCAGGAAGTGTTGAATCCCGGCAGCAGCACGGTGTGCTCGAAGGGCCAGGAGATCCCGGTCACGCTGGTGGCCGACAACACCATCGCCATGGTGCATGGTGAGTCGACGGTGGGCTCGGCTTCAGTTCGTGTCAAACAGAAGGCCGATATTCGGTTGCACGTGTTGTCCAGAGTTCACTTCAATACCAACGTCAGCGACTTTGCAGCAGCGCGCGAGTTTTATGGAAAATTCGGTTTCACCACCTTGTCAGGATTCCCGGATACCAATACGCAGGCTATGGCGAGGGCAATCGGTATCGAGACACCAACGTCCTACGACGGCAGCAAAGGTGAATGGGCAGGCGGCTATCTGCTACACGGTGAACTCATCGGGCTTGGCTTCTTGAGTGGCGCCATCGACCTCATCGAGTTCACCATTCCACGCAGCGAAGAAGCGCCTTACGCGCAGATCAATCACTTGGGCATGGCCCGCGCAGCGCTGCAGACCACGAATCTGGACGCTGACTATCAGTACCTCAGTGGCAAGGGCGTGCGCTTTCTCTCAGCACCAACCAGCCGGTCTGATGGAACCCGGTTTGTTATTTTTACTGATCCGGATGGCACCTACTACGAGTTGAGCGAAGTTCCTTCAAACGGTGACGATGTAAAAGACGGTGTCGCGGACACCCACCTCGTCGGGTTCGGGCCGCTGAGCGTAAACGTCAGCGACTTTGAGCGCTCACGCGCGTGGTATCAGATGTTTGGGTTCGAGGTCACACAGTCGCTGCCTGCTGCAGAATCTGCCGAAGTAGCCCAAGCGATGGGTTTCGATGAACCTTTCAACATCGAAGGCGCCACTCTGACCCACGAGGTTGATGGTTCTACCATGGAACTGGTGCAGTGGATGTCACCTTACAATCCAGAAGGGACATATCCCATTCCGGTAAACCACCTGGGCATCCATCGCACGGCTCTTGCGACTACGGACATTGCCGCAGATGTTGCGACGTTGAAGGCCCAAGGCGTTGAGTTTGTATCCCCTGTCACGCCGTGTTGTTCAGGTCCGGACGCCTCCGGCAGCATCGTCGCGTTTTATGATCCCGATGGCACGATTGTCGAACTGGTCGAACAGTCGATGGTGAGTTGGTTGATGCCGTCTTTGTTGAAGCTGCGTGATCTTCTGAAGTAGCAAGCGCAGTCTGCGTGTGCTGGTCGCAGAGAAACATCGGCGCTCACAGAGGGTCTGGAAATTCTGTAGTCACCTTCGATGACGGTGGCGCGTGGCGCGGAAACGGGCTGTGCGACTCCCGCGGCGGAGTTGAGCCGTCAGTGCGGTTTGGGTCCCGCATCAGCGCGGTTTTCTTCCTCGAGTTGTAGCCCAGACCACAACAACGTCGTGATTTGATTAGTCACCTCATCAATGTCGACGCTCTTGTCACGTAGCCACCACAGGGTCACGAAGTGAAGCGCGCCAACCAGCCCATATGCCCAGGAGGTTGCGACGGACGGGTCGGCGCCACGTGCCGTCCGGTACGCAGCGATTCCCTCCGCGAACTGGACGGCAGTGCCGTCCGCCAGGATCAACGACTTGCGAACCCGGTCGTCGCCCGCGCTGCTGAATGTGACATACAGATAGAGATGGCGGTCGGCTTCGGCGTGCTTGAGGTATCCGCCAACAAGTCGTCGCACGGCGTCGCGTGAGTCGGTGGCGCCTGCCACCAGTCGTGCCACCTCGTCTGCCATACGCGCGGTTAGCCGTTGAGCCAGTGCGTTGACCAAAGCATCCCGGTCACCAACCCCACGATAGAGAATGGGTTTCGTGACGCCGGCTTCTGCAGCGATGGCATCGAGGGAAACGCTCGGACCCTGATCACGTATCAATCGTTCGGCGGCTGCCAGAAGTGATTCGCGATCAGCGATCACCCCGTGATCTGCAGTTCGTCCGGCCGGCCGACCGGGACGACGAGGCTTCGCAGTTTCAGGGCGAGGGGAAGTCTTGGGGCGATCCATCGGTTTAAATTACCACGGGTAGATTTATGTTGCGGGTGAAACTACGATAGCAGCTCACAACCAACCGGATGGAGAACCTGACCATGTCAGCAGTGTCGATTACCGAAGAGAGTACTCCCGTACACCTGCGTGGTAACGGACGGCCGATCGCTGAAGAGCGCACCATCACCGAATTGAAGGTGGTCGGCGCCATCCCGCGCGAACTCGATGGTCGATATGTCCGCAACGGCGCCAATCCATTCACCGGCACCAGCGCGCACCCGTTTTTTGGTGACGGCATGCTGCATGGCATCCGCCTGCAAGATGGCAAGGCCCAGTGGTACCGCAATCGTTATGTGCAGACGCCCTTCATCAGCAATCCAGCAGTAAACGTGCTCGATCCGGCAGTGGTCATGGACATGAAAGCGTCCAAGGCCAATACCCACGTCGTTGGCCATGCGGGCAAGATACTCGCGCTCGAAGAAGGCCATTTCCCCTATGTGTTAGACGGCGACCTCAACACGGTCGGGGCATTGGACTTCGGTGGCGTGCTGAAGGGCTCCTTCACCGCGCATCCGAAGATTTGCCCCGTGACCGGCGAATTGCTGGCCTTTGGTTATGCGCCGTTTGCACCGTACCTGCGGTACCTGCGTGTGTCGGCAGATGGCAAGCTGGTGCAGACCGAAGAAATCACCGTCGGCGGACCAACGATGATGCATGACTTCAACATCACGCGGAATCACGTGATCTTCATGGACCTGCCCGCAGTATTCGACATGAAGCTGGCGATGAGCGGCGGGATGCCGATTCGCTGGGACGAAAACTACCCGTCTCGTCTGGGTGTGATGCCACGCAATGGCACGGATGCCGATGTTCGCTGGTACGAGATCAACCCGTGTTACGTTTTCCATCCGATGAACTCGTACGAAGACGGCGACAAGATCGTGCTGGATGTTGCGCGGTTAAGTCACATCTGGCGTGACTCGATGATGGACTTCCCGATGCCACAGTTGTGGCGCTGGACCATCGACACGAAAACCGGAAAGGTGCATGAGGAGCAGGTGGACGACCGCCCCGGCGAATTTCCGCGTGTCGCCGACAGCGTCATTGGACTCAAGCATCGTTATGGTTATGTGATGGGCATGGCGGACAACGCTGGCGCGGATCCGATGACGGCATCGGGCATCATCCGCAAGTACGACCGCCAGACCGGTACTCGCTCCGAAATCTCGCTTGGCCGTGGCCGATCACCAGGCGAGCCCGTTTTTGTGCCAGCGGCCAATGGCAAGAACGAAGACGATGGTTACCTCATGACCTACGTTCACGATGCGGCGACCAACACCAGCCGCTTCGTCGTGCTCGATGCAAGGACCATGGACAGCGAGCCCGTGGCGTCGATCGAACTGCCGCGCGTTCCATCCGGTTTCCATGGCAGCTGGATTCCAGCGTCGGTTGCGAATTGATTCCACACCAACGATCGGAGAAGTGAACTTGAAATTCGGATTGGCGTTTGCCAGCAGCATCGGCATTGATGGGCCGGCTGCTCTGGAGGTCTGCAAGGTCGCAGAGGCAGCTGGGTTCGAGTCACTTTGGGGTGGTGAGCATGTGATCCTGCCGTCCACGATTGAGTCGAAGTACCCCTATAGCGCTGATGGCAAGATCCCGGCAGCCCCGGACACACCAGTGCCCGATCCACTGATCTGGCTTGCGTTTGCTGCAGCGGCCGCGCCAACGATGCGGCTGGGTACCTGCATTCTGATCGTGCCGCAGCGTAACCCGCTCGTGCTGGCCAAGGAATTGGCAACGCTTGATCGCCTGTCGGGTGGACGAGTAGAACTGGGGCTGGGCGTAGGCTGGATGAAAGAAGAGTTCGATGCACTCGGCGTGCCGTGGGAACGACGCGGGGCGCGCAATGATGAGTACATCGCTGCGATGAAGGCACTTTGGGCGGGTCCTGCTGCATCGTTCAGTGGTGAGTTCGTGAACTTCGAGTCGGTAACCTGCAGTCCGCGGCCAGTGCAGGGGTCGATACCGATCATCGTCGGTGGTGACTCGGAAGCTGCGATCCAGCGTGTTGCCCGGATCGCCGATGGGTACTTTCCAGGCGAAGGTGACGTGCATCGACTGGGTCAGTTGATTCGCCGGGTTCGGGAGGCGACCGAACGCGCTGGCCGCGACCCCTCGAGTATCGAGATCAACGCCATGTTCGGGCAGCAGATGGCCGATCCGGTTGCCGGTGCCGAGCAGCTTGCGGAACTGGGTGTCAGCCGGGCCATGTTGCCAGCCTTCTTCTTCGGTGGGCCGGGTGGGCTCGACCGGTTGGGTGAGTTTGGTGAGCGAGTTGTTCGCCGCGTTGGCTGAGGGATGCCAGGAGCCGATCGGGCTCGAGCGCTCGTCGTTTCCCTGATTCGAGCTGGAGTAGACTGAACGCTGTTCCCCTGGGGCGAAGTCGACATGCAGCGGTTGATGTTCATCGTGCGCTGGCTCAGCGTACCAATTGTGTTTGTGGTGGTGGTCGCTGCAGGCGGTGTTGCAGGTGAAGGCGTGGTCCGCCTGCTGGATGGCCGCTGCGCGACGGATGCCCTGGTTGGTGGTGCCTGTGTTGCGCCGTGGCATACCACGGGTATCGAATGGGTCGTCTACGTGGGCCTGTTTGTTACGGTGCTGGCCGCCGTGATCCTGCCGGCACATATTGCGCCTGCCGGCCGGATTGTTACTGCGGTGCTCTGTGCGATGGTGGCGGCGGCGATACCGCTGTCGATCTGGATTGGTGCGGGCTGGAACGACTTCCGGCTGGTCAGCGTGGAAGCGATCCTGGTAGCGGCTGCTGGCGTCTGGCTGGTTCGTCGGCTGGTTCGTCGAACAGTGCTTGGGAAAAGGAGCAGACCATGAAGCGCACTGATCGAATTCTCGTTTGCATGGCCGTGCTGGCTCTCTCGTTTGTGACGCCCGGATTGAAGGCAACGGAGACTGTGGCTGTCGACGTGCCGGTTGAAGTTCCTCTTAATGTTTCTCCTGATGTTTCTCCCGATATTCCTCGGCGTGCCGATGGCAAACCGGACTTCAACGGCGTCTGGCAGGTTCTGAACACCGCCAACTACGATCTTCTGGCGCACCCTGCACGCATCGCGATGGCCACTCGACCAGGACCCTTCGGTGCAGTGCCAGCCGCCGCGGTGCTTGCACTGGGTGCGGTCGGCGCGGTTCCGGCGGGGCTCGGTGTCGTGATCGGCAACGAAATTCCATATCACGCCGATGCACGCAAGACGCAGCAGGATAACCAAGCGAACTGGTTGACGACTGATCCAGAGATCAAGTGTTACCTCCCGGGTGTGCCACGGGCGACCTATCTGCCGTTCCCATTCCAGATATTCCACAGTGATACCGCCATCTTCATTGCCTATGAATATGCTGGTGCAACGCGAAATCTGGAGTTGCAGGATCCAGGCGAAGCACCGGTAGATTCTTGGATGGGGCAGTCCTATGCGACCTGGGATGGCGATACGCTCGTGGTCAAGGTGACCGGCCAGAATGACCAGACCTGGTTCGACCGTTCTGGTAATCACCACAGCGAGGCACTGGTTGTGACCGAACGCTATACGCTGCAAAACACCCATGTCATGGACTATGAGGCGATCATCGACGATCCGAAGACCTTTACCCGGCCGTGGACCATTCGTATGCCGGTGTATCGGCGAGTGGGTGTAGACGCTCAACTGTCGCAGTTCAAATGTATCGAGTTCGTTGAGGAACTGATGTACGGAAAGCTGCGCAAGGAGCCGCTGCAACCGGAACCCGCACCTTGATCCGCGTGCGCTGCTTTTTCTTGATCCTGCTGCTGGCCGGCTCCGCATATGCGGACCCTTGGGTTGCACCAGTAACACCAGAAGGATGGCCGGATCTGCAAGGCACTTGGACCAGTGCCACCATCACCACGCTTGAGCGTCCCCGCGAGTTCAAGCAGCTCATCATCTCTGACGAGGAAGCTCAGGCGTGGGAAAGCCGCAATGCCGAAGGTTATGCCGCCATCGACGACGTGCCGGAGACTGGAGTCGAGTCTGGCGGCGACGTTGGCGGCTACAACAGCTTCTGGATGGACCCGGGCACACGGGTCATGCGTGTGAATGGACAACCGCGCAGTTCGCAGATCGTGATTCCCGAAGATGGGCGTCTACCGTGGCGGTTAGGCGCACGCCTCAAACTCGGAGGATTCCTTTTCAGGCTGACACGGAGTTTTGATGGTCCGGAGCAGCGGCCATTGGGCGAACGTTGCCTGGTTGGCTTCGGGTCCACCGGTGGTCCGCCTATGCTGCCGGTGTTGTACAACAACAACTACCAGATCGTGCAGTCTCCGGGGCACGTCTTGATCCTGGTCGAAATGAATCATGACGCCCGCGTCATCAGGTTGGGCGGCACGCACCCACCGGACAATGTGCGGCCGTGGTTCGGTGACTCGATCGGCCGTTGGGAGGACGGGACGCTGGTGGTGGAAACCAGTAACTTCCATCCGGGACAGAGTTTTCGCGAAGCCATTACGCATCAGTTCTACATGACCAAGGACGCGAAAGTCACAGAACGATTTACGCGAGTGAGCATCGACGAAATCGTGTACCGGTTTGAAGTGGATGATCCGGGTGCCTACACACAAACCTGGGTTGGTGAACTGGCGCTCCGGCGAACCCAGGATCGTATCTACGAATACGCCTGTCATGAAGCCAATTACTCACTGCCGGGCATTCTCGCAGGCGCCCGTCGGGAGGAGAAAGAAGGGGCGGGGGAGTGAACAGCGGGCCATCGGTTTGCCAGGCACCGACTTGTTGACGTTGGGTCCGTTCGATTGCCGGTAGAGCAAATGATGTTCAAATTACCCTGATTCAGGCTGTGACTTCATTGCGTCAGCGGCATCGGAAAGGGGAATGAGCAATGACCAGAATTGAAGTCACACGAATCTCTGCCTACGGTCTTGTGCGCGACGCCGATCGGATTCTGCTCTGCCGACTGTCCGAAGGGGTGGCTGGTGCCGGTATGTGGACATTGCCGGGCGGTGGAATTGAGTTTGGTGAACATCCTGAAGCGGCGATGATCCGGGAAGTCGAAGAAGAAACGGGATTGCTTGTCACGTCGTCTGGTTTTGCCGGCATCAATTCGTTCCGGCACGACACCCCGGATCGCGCATTTCACGGTGTGCGAGTGATCTACTACGCCGATGTCGTCGGCGGGGATCTTCGTCATGAAGTCGAAGGCAGCACGGATAGATGTGAGTGGCATCGACTCGACTCGCTTCATCACATTGCGATCGTGGAATTGGTTGAAGCTGCGCTGCCGATGCTGCGTGGGTGATGGTTGCTGTAAAACGAGTTCGTACGTACGAAGACACACCTCGCGGAAACCAGGGGGCATAATTCGGAGAGCAGAGGCCACGTTTGTGCTGCTGCCCAAGCAGATGACCAAATTGGTCTACGCGTCGTTATCGACGAATTGTCGGGAAGTTCGCTGGTGCCGCTGTGCGCTTTGGACTACAAACCCCGGTGTGTGTCCTCGTGCCTATCGTGTCCTCGTGCCTATCCTCGTGCCTATTTCCTCGTGGCTATTGTTACACCGAACAACACTTTACCGATGTGGTCATTGGTTGGCGGTTGAATCAGGCTGCCTTCACTTCGATCTTGAGTCCGAGCTGCGCAAGTACAGCAACAACAGTGCTGATGCGTGGGTCGCGTTCACCGGACAGGGCTTGATATAACGTCGTGCGGCTCATTCCGATAGCAGTGGCGATATCGCTCATGCCGATGGCTTTGGCGACATCACCGAGCGCAACCAGCAGGTGATCGACATCACCGTCCTCCAAGGCGGCGTTGAGATAGGTCGCTCGCGCTTCCGGACTGTCCAGGTAGTCCTGGATGTCGAACGGGACCGTCTTGATTTTTGCCATATGTCACCGCCGTTTCGGTCAGAGGTCGTTGATCATGCGTCTTGTCCGTTCGATGTCCCTCTGCTGCGTTGACTTGTCGCCACCAACCAG
>JANNBJ010000030.1:0-21980 GCA_031385325.1 Gammaproteobacteria bacterium
GGCCCCGTGCGCATCATCGAAAAAGGTGGCGACTTCGGCGGCACCTGGTACTGGAACCGTTATCCCGGAGCGCAGTGTGATACCGCGTCGATGGTGTACATGCCGTTGCTGGAAGAAACGGGCCACAGGCCTTCGGAAAAATACGCGCATGCGCCGGAAATTCTTGAGCAGTGTCAACGCATCGGCCAGAAGTTTGGGCTCTATGAACAGGCGTTGTTCCATACCGAGGTCAGTGCCATCGATTGGGATGAGAGCCGTTCGGTGTGGATCATCCGCACCAATCGGGGCGATGCATTTACGGCGCAGTTTGTCGGGTTGGGAACCGGTCCCCTGCATGTGCCAAAGCTGCCCGGAATCCCGGGAATTGAAAGCTTCAAGGGTCATTCGTTTCACACCAGTCGCTGGGACTATCACTACACCGGCGGCGACCCGAGCGGTGGATTGATGGAACAGCTGGCCGACAAACGAGTGGCCATCATCGGCACCGGCGCAACCGCCGTGCAGTGTGTACCGCATCTGGCGCGCGCCTGTCGCGAGTTGTTGGTATTCCAGCGTACCCCGTCTTCCGTCGATGTCCGTGCCAACGCACCCATTGATCAGTCATGGTTCGAAGCCATCGCCACACCTGGCTGGCAACAGCGCTGGCTGGAGAACTTCACCGACAATCAGACTGGCGGGAACGCACAGGAAGATCTGGTGCAGGATGGCTGGACGGATCTCTCGCGACGCATCCGCGAGAGGATCATGGGCCTGCCCAGGGAGCAGATGACACCGCAGAACATGATGGCGGCGTACGAAGACTCCGATTACGAAAAGATGGAAGAGATTCGTACCCGTGCGGATGTTCTGGTGCAAGACCGTGATACGGCACAGAAGCTGAAGGCCTGGTACCGCCAACTGTGCAAACGACCCTGTTTTCATGACGAGTTTCTGCAGGCATTCAATACACCCGGTACCCGGCTTGTTGATACGGATGGCCAAGGCGTCGAGCGTATTACGGAGAAAGCCGTGGTGGTGGCCGGCGTCGAGTACGAAGTGGACTGCATCATCTATGCCTCCGGCTTTGAAGTAGGCACTGAATACAAACGTCGCGCGGGTTTCGATCTTACCGGTCGCGACGGCGTAAAACTGTCAGAGCACTGGGTCAGCGGCATGCGGTCCAAACACGGCATTCACGTGCATGGCTTTCCCAACGCGTTTTTCGTGCAACCAACGCAAGGGGCAAATCTGATCTCCAACGTGCCACACAACCTGACGGAATCCGGCAAGACCATCGCGTCCGTTGTGCGTCAGGCACGTGATGCGCAGGCGCGTGAAGTAGAAGTGACCAAGGCCGCCGAAGACGCGTGGGTCGCGCTGCTGCTTACGGGTGCCGGCAGAATGATTGGCTCCCCTGATTGCACACCGGGTTATTACAACAATGAAGGTCAGGATCCCGGTCCACGCGCGAAGCTGAATGTCGGCTACCCGGCCGGGGCTTCTGCGTACTTCAAGTACATCGATGCATGGCGCAGTGCGGGGACGTTCGAGGGGCTGGAGTTTCGTCGCGCATAAGGAGTTTCGCCAACCCCGTATGTTCGAGCGATTCACATATGGAGGAATTGTGTGGACAGCTTGCACCTGGAGGTTTGAAATGGAACTGTCTGCGCCCATCCCGCGTCTGAAGTCACAAGTCAGATCACTGTCACGAAGCGAGGGCATCTCGCAGATCCATCGCAGTAATGACGCAACCGTTGAGCCGATTCCCGGGCTCGCTAACACCTCAACATGGGTTGGCGGCACTGCTCGAGGTTGATATGGTTACGATGAACCGGCGTTGCACCGAGGCAGTTCGTGAATAGCGTTGAACTCAAATTGTTTGTGGATGAACATCGATGGGCAGTGCAGACCAGTGCTTCTGGTACCGGCGTTCCACAGGCGGCGCTGATTGGAATTGCCATGACGGATAGAAACGAGATTGTGTTCGATACTTTGTCGACCAGTCGCAAGGCGGCGAACCTGCGTGCCAATCCTCGAATGGCGATGGTGATTGGTGGCTGGCAGGACGACGACCCTCGCACGCTGCAGATCGAGGGCGATGTCGACTTCCCCGTGGATGACGAACTTGAGCGCATCAAGCGTGCCTACTATGCGGTGTTTGCAGATGGACGCGACAGGCTCGAGTGGCCCGAAATCGTCTATGTTCGCCTGACACCACGCTGGGCACGATTTGCCGACTATCTGGCCGAGCCGCCCGATATCCATGAATGGTCCATGTAGAGCCTGTGTCGGGAACGCATTGGAACCAGCGGGTGAATCACTTCGGTCCACGACACGAGCCCGGACGGATGGTCAGCTGTTGGATGTTCTTCGATTCGCGAAAGTGATCCGGTGAAAGGGAGGTAACGCCATGCTGGAGTTGCGACCGAACTGCGAGTGCTGCGATGTGGATCTTCCAGCGCATTCGACCTACGCGCGCATCTGCTCGTTCGAGTGTACGTTCTGTGCCGCCTGTGCTGACGATAAGTTACACGGGCGCTGTCCGAACTGCGGGGGAGATCTCGTGCAGCGTCCGCGTCGTCCCGTTGAACATCTGGCGCGCAGTCCGGCGTCATCCAGGCGGGTATTAAAACCCGCCGGTTGTTCAGCAGGTGCGCTGTGACCTTCGATGTGTTGGCAACACGAGACGACGCTGTTGTGCGTCGAATGATCCTGCTTAGCGGAGAAGCGATGGCATGGCATGTTGATCCCTGCCGTCGATATTCCGTGGTGCTGCGTGGCGACCAACTGACCATGGAGTATCAAGATGGGATGGCATCGGAAGTGGTAACCGTTCATCGTGGCATGGCGGGGTGGGATGACCCAGAGCCACGTGTCCATCGAGCCATCAACTCAGGCAGCGACACGTATGAAGAACTGGTGACATTTCTGTTGCCCAGTCCCGGAGCCGATCCACAGCCACATCGGCTCGTCCCGCCCTTGCAGTAAAAGATGCTCGCTCAGCCGATGAAATCCTCGGCTACGACACAAGAACAAACCCCGGTTGATTCAATGGTGATGCCCACCAGCCCCGTGCACGTGACCGTGGGCCATCTCTTCGTGACTTGCCTCGCGCACGGTGGTGATCTCCACCGCGAAATTGAGATGTTGTCCTGCAAGTGGATGGTTCGCGTCCATCTGCACTGAGTCATCAGACACTCCGGTGACCACCGAGACCTGTGGTCCCTGTGCCGTCTGGGTCTGGAAGCGCATGCCGACTTCGATTTTGTCGATGCCGGCGAAAGCGCTGCGCGGGATATCCTGAACCAGGGCGGGATCGATCTCGCCATAACCATCGCGTGGTGCGATGCGTACGTTCAGCGATTCACCCGCAACACGGCCGAGCAGTTCGGCTTCGAGGCCGGGGATGAGGTTGCCGTTGCCATGCAGGTACGCGAGGGGCTCGCCGCCTTCTGACGAATCCAGCGTGTCACCGGCGTCGTTCTTGAGTGTGTAGTGGATGAGAACGACACGATTGCTGGCGATTTTCATGGTCAAAGAGGCTCCGGATAACTGCGTTGAGAATGATGATGGCGAGGCTCAGATCCTGATCGCCAAAAATAAACCGCCGCATTCTCTACGTTTTGCCCATCGCCTGCAGCCAGAAATGTCGCGTTCCTGGTGTCCTTAGTGGTGCTTCGATGATCAGTTGGGATCCATCGGTCGGTTTTCCCGGTATTGACGCTGTACCCATGACACACCGGGATGGTCCTTCCATTCTGCGAGCAGCTTCACCAGCGCCTCTGGCACCGGTTCCGCCGGGCGCATGTCGGGATGATCGAGCTTCACGATGGGTGACATGAGCGCAGCGACGGTCAGATCGGCAACGGAGAATCGATCGCCAACAAGATAGGAGCGATTGCGGGTTTCCTGGGCAATCCAGTCCAGGGTTTGCCTTATGGTGTCGAAAGCCTTCGCGACGTTAGCCGGGTCGGTGACACCGTTCGTCCTGGCCATCAACGGTTTGACCAGCGGCAACATGATCCGGTAGAAGCCGCGCTGTATGGTTGAGGCATCACCACCAAACAGACGGGAAACATAACCAAGCTCGTTCACGAATACCGTGAATGCGGCGGTTCTGGTAGCAGGCCCGACGTCGCGGTCGAATCGATCCACAATGGCCAGTGCCTGCTCGCGTTCGGCGGATGCAGCAGGAAACAAACGGGGCTCCGGACACTTTGTTTCCAGGGAATCGATGATGACCGCAGATCCCGAGATCACGCGGCCGTCCATCACAAGTACCGGGGTTGATGTCTGTCCTGACAACTTCTTGATGGGGATTTGATGTGGACCCGGCAGGTAGCTCACACGCTCATGTTTGAGGCCCTTGAATGCCAGCGCCCACCGAACCTTGTCGTTGTAGTGCGAGGCGCGGAACTGATGCAGGACAATTGATGGGGTCGCCATGGCAGTTTTTCCTGTGCGCTAACCGCGTCCATGCTGATCTCTTGGGTGGCACGGTTCAAGCCGCTGTCATCCCTTGATTGAACGGCTCGATCAGGTTGACGATTGGGTGTGCGGGTCGATCTGGGCGGCGAGAACGGCTTGCAGCAATTCGATTACCCCTGATTTGAAGAAGTTGCTGGTCGCGCCCAGTCGCACGATCACCAGGTCCCTGCTTGGAATCACCCAGAGTTGATTGGTCTGTAATCCGGAAACGTAGTAGGTGTCGGGCGGTAACCTGTGCATCCACTGTTGTTCGGGATGTTCCGGGTCGATCAGCCAGACGCCTGCACCATAGGGCCGCTTGGTGGCCTGGGGCGTCGGCGTGGTCATGTAGTCGATCCACGAAGCATTGAAGTAGAGACGACCATTTACCCTGCCGCGGTTCTGCAGCAGTTGGCCAAAACGAGCCCAATCGTGTGCGCTCGACATGATGAACGATGAGCCGATGAACTGGCCGCTTTCGTCGGGCTCGAACCAGGTGTGATGCATGTCGAGGGGGGTGAACAACTCATCTCTGATGAAGTTCAGCGTCGGGCCTGGGCCACCGAGGCGATCGGCAATCAGGCGCGAGACCAGGAGAGTGCTGCCGCTGGTGTAGGCAAACACTTCGCCGGGCGTTTCTCGAAGCCCTCGACCGATGGCGTAGGCACTGCTATTGCCGTGCTGGAACAGCATCTTGCTGTTGGCATCAGCGCCTGTCTTGTTCTCGAGAATGTCGATGCCGCTGGTCATGCGCAGCAGTTGGTCCAGTGAGATTTGAAAACGTTCGTCATCCTTCCAGTCGTTGAACAGGCCCACCTCATCCACGGTCAGGAATTTTCGTTGGGCCAGCATGCCCGCCAGTACCGCCGTCACCGTCTTGCTCATCGACCAACCGGGTAGCGGGGTATCACCGTCAACACCATCGGCATACCGTTCCGCGACCAGCTCGCCCGCATGCACAACCAGCACGGCGAGAGCGCCCGGCGCGTTCAAAGCGTTGTCGAGCGCTGCGGTCAGGGCGGTGTTGTCGAAATGAGTACCACGTTGTTTTTGATTGAGTCCCCAGACCGGCGGGAGCTTTGTTTCGTACCTGGGCAGAAGAGCGGCGATCTCTTGTGGTGATTTTTCCATCAGCAACACACAACCGTAGCCGGGATGATGAATTGCGGTTGCCTGCGCAAATCCGGCGAGGTCTGCTTCGACATGTTGCCGCACACGGTCGATGTCGTAGTGCACGAGCCACGCGCCAGCGCCGATCAACGGGCGGATATAGGTTGAGAATGCGCGCTCTGGTGCGAGGCCGGAAACAAAGGTGAGCGAGCACAACTGCTTGGCCGTCAAAGCCGTGCCGACAGGGCCGGCGATGATGAGATAGACCACCGCAGGAGCGACCAGAACAAGGGTGATGAGCCAGAAGATATTGTTGCGCGACATCGTTCAAATGGTAGCACCATCATCCGCTGAATGGCCTGGTGGTTGGCTGTGCTGCGACAAGCGGGCACACTAACCTGATCGTGTCGACATCTTGCTGATCGGGCTGTGAACCATGCTGGAACTTGAGGCGCTGCGCCTCATCGAGGGTGCGCAGCCAATCAACCATCGTTTTGCCGAACATGCCATCAGCGTGGTGCTCGGCGCCAATCGTTCTGGCAAGACCCTGTTGTGCCGTTGTCTGGCCGGCCTTGCCCAACCATTAGCGGGCCGCATGCTGCTGGACGGGCAGGACATCGCTGACAGCGATGCGCGCAAGCGTCCTGTTGCCATCGTCAATCAGGCGTTTGTGAACTACCCGGCCTGGACGGTTGCAGACAATATCGCTTCGCCGCTTATTGCCCGTGGCGTGTCGAGTGCCAAACGTCGTCCGCGGGTTGACGAAATCGCCGGCAAGCTTGGACTTGAACCCTTTCTCAAACGATTTCCGCACGAACTGTCGGGCGGACAACAACAGCGCGTCGCCATTGGACGTGCGTTGGCGAAAGATGCGCGAGTGCTGGTGCTCGATGAGCCACTCGTCAATCTTGACTACAAGTTGCGCGAAGCGCTGCGCGATGAATTGCGTGCACTCCTCGCGCAGGAGGGACTGACGGTCATCTACACCACAACCGATCCTGCGGATGCGTTCAGCCTCGGCTCGGATGTATTGCTCTTTGCCGATCACACCGTCGTCCAGTCGGGTTCACCCATTGACGTCTATCGTCGGCCGGTGTCGATTGCTGCCGCCGCCTTGATGAGCGAACCGACGGTGAACAAAACCCATCGTCAAGCGGACGTATGGGCCATTCGACCCGAGCATGTGCGGCTGGAGCCGCCCGGGACAGACGCCGCAGAGGACTTCCGTTTGTTGGTTGAAGAAGTGGAAACGAATGGCGGCCACACCTTTGTGCATGGCGCCGTCGATGCGCAGACCTGGGTCGTGAAACTGCCAGGGATGGTGACGTTGCCGATCGGTGCGTGGTTGCCGGTGTTTGTTCGTCGGCAGGACATCATGTCCTTCAGGAGCTTGTGACGTGGCTTCGGTAACTCTCGATGCCGTGACGTTTCGTTATCCAGGATCACGCGGGGAAACCCTCGAAGCGTTGTCCCTGGTCGTCCCCGACCGGTCGACACACGCCTTGCTGGGCGCGTCGGGTGCAGGCAAGACCACGGTGCTGAATCTGCTGTCGGGGTCTTTGCAGCCTACGTCAGGCCGAATTCTGCTGGACGGGGTGGATGTATCGAGACTGCCATCTGCACAGCGCAATGTGACCCAGGTGTTCCAGTTCCCGGTGCTGTATCCGGCAATGACGGTGGCGCAGAACCTGCAATTTCCGCTGCGTAATCGCGGCTGGAAGCGAAGTGATGCACTGGCGCGAGCAACCGAAATTGCGCGCGAGCTTGATATCGAACCGTTGCTCGGCGCAGGCCTCAAGGCGTTGACACTCTTCGAGCGACAATTGGTCGCCATTGGTCGTGCGTTGGTGCGGCCGGATGTCGGTTTGGTCCTGCTGGATGAGCCGCTCACTGCCGTTCAACCGGAACTCAAGTGGCAACTGCGCAAAGCGCTGCGCAAGGTGCAGACCGATCTCGGGGTCACCATGATCTATGTCACCCATGACCAGACGGAAGCACTGACGTTTGCGGTGCAGGTCAGCGTCATGCAAGGCGGCCGAATTCTGCAGACCGGATCACCCCATGAGATTCATGACAAACCAGCTCACGACTATGTCGGTTATTTCATTGGCAGTCCGGGCATGAACTTTCTCGACATCGAGGTTCGAAAGGGTCGCGCTGTCCTGGGTGAACGGCAGCTGATGGCGAGTTCAGCCGCGGATGGCCACTACCGCATCGGTTTTCGCGCCGAGTGGGCAAGGTTGGGAGCCACAGGCGTACCGATCAGGATCACCGGGTTTCGGGCGGATGGTCTCGTCGATGATGTACCGGTGGGTATCGTGACAGCCGAATTTGGAACGACGCGTCTGCATGTTCGGCATCGTGGTGATCTACCGGACACCGATGTGTGTCTGCACGTGCAACAGTACTTGTTGTTCAAGGAGGGACGTCGAGTTGATTAAGCCCGTCAATCAACGCGCCTGGTTTGCTGTACTGCCCGTAGTGCTGGTCGTGGCCGGTAGTGGCGTCATTCCGTTGATGACCGTCGTGAACTACTCGGTGCAGGACATTCTTGATGTGCAGACGCGCTTCTTCGTGGGCTTCGACTGGTATCGCGATGCACTGCGTGATGAACGCCTGCATGCGGCGTTCGGTCGGCAGCTGCTGTTTTCGTTGTCGGTGCTGCTGATCGAAATTCCTCTGGGCATCATGTTGGCGCGGGCTGTACCGAGAGACAGTCGCTGGTCCTCCGTGCTGCTGGTGCTGCTCGCCATTCCGCTGCTGGTGCCGCTGAATGTGGTGGGCACCATCTGGCAGATCTTTGCCCGAGGTGATATCGGCCCGCTTGGGGCTGCGTTGACTGCGCTTGGCATCGAGTTCAACTATACGCAGGTGCCGTTGCACGCGTGGCTGACGCTGCTTGCCATGGACGTCTGGCACTGGACCTCGCTGGTCATCCTGCTGGCGTTTGCAGGCTTGTCATCCATACCACCGGCGTACTACCAGGCAGCGGCGCTGGACGGCGCGAGTCGCTGGCAGGTGTTCCGTCATGTGGAACTGCCTCACTTGCGATCGGTACTGATGATTGCGGTGCTGCTGCGTCTGATGGACAGCCTGATGATCTACACCGAACCGCTGGTGCTCACCGGTGGTGGGCCAGGCAATACCACCACCTTCCTCTCGCAGTATCTGGCAACGATTGCGGTAGGGCAGTTTGATCTCGGTCCGGCAGCGGCATTTTCGATTCTGTATTTCCTGCTGATTCTGCTGCTGTGCTGGTTGTTTCATACCGCCGTGACTGTCGGTAACGGCGGTGATCAATCATGAACAGGACGAGTGTGTTCGCCCGCCTTATGCTGACGACGTATTGTCTCTATCTGATTTTGCCGCTGTACTGGCTGCTCACCATGGCGTTCAAGACGAATCGGGACATCGTTGCGAAACTTGCGTGGGTGCCCGATTCACCGACCCTTGCAAACTTCGCCGAGATCTTCAGCAATCCCGTCTGGCTCGATGGATTCACCAATTCACTCAGCTATGTAGCACTCAACACGTTGTTGTCGATCACCGTGGCCTTGCCTGCCGCTTACGCATTTTCCCGCTATCGATTTCTGGGCGACAAACACCTGTTCTTCTGGCTGCTGACCAATCGCATGTCGCCACCTGCCGTATTCCTGCTGCCGTTTTTCCAGCTCTATTCAGCGCTTGGACTCTTCGACACACCGCTGGCGGTAGCGCTTGCCCACTGCCTGTTTACGGTTCCGCTGGCGGTGTGGATTCTCGAAGGCTTCATGTCGAGCATTCCGCGGGATATTGATGACATGGCGAAAGTAGATGGTCATTCCACGCCATCGTTTTTCTTCCGCATCTTCCTGCCAGCATTGCGTGGTGGCATCGGCGTCACGGTCTTCTTCTGTTTCATGTTCAGCTGGGTTGAGCTGTTGCTGGCACGCACACTCACTGGCAGTGAGACCAAACCCATTGTGGTGGTGATGACAAGAACCGTCAGTGCATCGGGTCTCGACTGGGGTGTGCTGGCAGCGGCGGGCATCATGACCGTGCTGCCGGGGCTGGTCGTAGTCTGGTTCATTCGTAAACATCTTGCGCGCGGCTTCGCGCTGGGTCGGGTGTGACATGACGTGGATGGCGTGGACTTTGCCAACTACGCTTTTTTTCATCGGTATCGGCACCATGCTCCTGGTGATGAGCGTGCTTGAAGTCAGACGCCCGACGATTGCACGAATCGGCTGGCTGGGCTTTGCCACAACCCGAGGTGATCGCCTCTTCATTAGTCTGCTCGCAGTTGCGTTCGTTCATGTGGCGTGGCTTGCACTGAGCGATCTGCCACTATGGATCGCGAGCGGGCTTGCGCTCATCGTTGCCGCAGGCATCATGCGAAGCGGTTAGCCTGTTATCGGCAAGCCAAACTGGGACGTCAACGGGAGAGAGTGGTGCGAATCAATCTGAGCAGATCACTGGGCGTCATGGCGCGAACCGGCGTGGTGATTTCGCTATTGACCGCGTGCGGTGGGAATAGCGGCGATGAAGAACAGGGTGCCGGTGCGGCAACACCAGCGGTCGATGGCGCGACGCTTGCCACCAACGCCGCACGCTGGGTGGATAGCGAGCTCAAACCATCGACGTTGTCTCGGGACGAACAGCTTGCTGAGCTTGCCTGGTTCGCCAAGGCAGCCGAACCCTTCCGTGGCATGACGATTAACGTGGTGTCGGAAACGCTCACCACGCACGAATATGAAAGTACCACTCTGGCCAAGGCGTTTTATGAGATCACCGGCATTCAGGTCAACCATGATCTGATCCAGGAAGGTGATGTCATCGAAAAACTGCAGACGCAGATGCAGTCTGGCGAAAACGTGTACGACGCGTACGTGAACGACTCTGATCTGATCGGTACCCACGCACGGTATGGTTACGTCGTGCCGTTGTCCGATTTCATGAGCGGGGAAGGCGCCGATGTCACTTCGCCCACCCTCGATGTGGATGACTTCATCGGCAAGAGTTTCACCACCGGTCCCGATGGCAAGCTGTATCAGCTGCCCGACCAGCAGTTCGCCAATCTGTACTGGTTTCGCCACGACTGGTTCTCTCGCGACGATCTGAAGCAACAATTCCGCGAGCGGTATGGTTATGAGCTGGGTGTACCGGTGAACTGGTCCGCCTACGAAGACATCGCTGAGTTTTTCAGTGTGTACGTGAAAGAGATTGATGGCGTCCGCGTGTATGGACACATGGACTACGGCAAGAAGGATCCTTCCCTGGGTTGGCGTTTCACCGATGCCTGGTTATCGATGGCGGGAGCGGGCGATGTCGGCATTCCCAACGGCCTGCCCGTGGATGAGTGGGGTATCCGGGTAGAAAACTGTCGGCCCGTGGGCTCGTCTGTTACGCGCGGTGGTGATACCAATGGACCAGCTGCGGTGTACTCGCTCAATAAATACATCGAGTGGTTAAAGGCCTTCGCTCCACCGGACGCTGCCGGCATGACGTTTTCGGAGGCGGGTCCGGTGCCTGCTCAGGGACATATTGCGCAGCAGATTTTCTGGTACACCACCTTTACCGCCGACATGATCGAACCGGGGATACCGGTCGTGAATGAAGACGGTACACCCAAGTGGCGCATGGCACCTTCTCCCCACGGACCATATTGGCAGGAAGGCATGAAACTCGGTTATCAGGACACTGGCTCGTGGACGCTGCTCAAGAGCACTCCGCTTGATCGTCGCAAGGCCGCCTGGCTCTACGCCCAGTTTGTGGTGTCGAAGTCGGTGTCGCTGCGCAAGACGCTGGTTGGTCTGACACCGATTCGCGATTCCGATCTTCGCTCGCAGGCGATGACTGACATCGCGCCGAAACTGGGAGGCCTGGTCGAGTTCTATCGCAGTCCCGCGCGAACCGCGTGGACACCCACCGGAACCAACGTGCCGGACTACCCAAAACTTGCACAGTTGTGGTGGGCAAACATCGCCAATGCCGTGAGTGGTGAACAAACGTCGCAACAGGCGATGGATGCGCTTGCGTCACAGCAGGATGAAATTCTGGCACGGCTCGAGAAACACGGCGTGCAGGGCGAATGTGGGCCGAAGCTCAATGAAGAGAAAGAAGCACAGTACTGGCTCGATCAGCCTGGTGCACCGCAACCCAAACTGGCCAATGAAAAGCCGAAGGGTGAAACGGTGGTGTATGAAGACCTGATCCAGGCGTGGAAAGACGGGCGAGCGAAGTAATCATCGGACGCAGGCCATCGTGAGAACCGTTCGCGCCACCCGCTATGTGACACCACTGCGTGAAGGTGGCTCGCTGCCCGCAGTGGTTGAGGCGGACGATGATGGGCTTTACGTGCTCAAGTTTCGTGGTGCAGGGCAAGGACCAGGCGCGTTGGTGGCGGAGCTTGTTGCGGGCGAAGTTGCGCGAGCAATGGGTCTGCCGGTGCCGGAGATCGTCTTCGTTGAACTCGATCCGGTGCTGGGCCGCTCCGAGCCAGACTTCGAGATTCAGAACCTCGTGAAGAACAGCGGCGGCCTGAACATCGCGCTGGATTTTTTGCCTGGTGCGCTGGTGTTCGACGCGGCGCAGGCGCTCGAAGTGCCTGCGGAGCTCGCGTCACGCATCGTCTGGCTCGATGCGTTCGTAGCCAATGTTGATCGAACCGCCCGCAACACCAACATGATGGTCTGGCACCGTCAGCTGTACCTCATCGATCATGGGGCGGCGTTTTACTTCCAGCACAACTGGGCCACGTATCAGGACAATGCGGAAAGTCCGTTCCGGATGATCAAGGACCACGTCCTGCTGCAGGCGGCCAGTGACCTGGAAGACGCCGACACCCACGCACACGGTGTCTTGTCAGCCGACGTGATGCGCGGCATCACCGATGCGATCCCGGACGATTGGCTGGGCACTCAAGGGCAGAGCGAGTCGCCGCAGGCGTGCCGCGCGGCGCATCTGCGCTTCATGGAAAGACGGTTGGCAGCATCAGGTATTTTTGTAGCGGAGGCGCATCGTGCCCGACACGCACACGTATGACTATGCCGTAGTCCGGGTGGTACCGGATGTGCAGCGTGGCGAGTTCATCAACTGTGGTGTCATCGTGTTCTGCCGGACGAAGAAGTATCTGGCAGCCGAAGTTGTGTTCGATGAAGCTCGGCTGCTGGCGATTGCGCCTGAGATCGACATGCTCGATGCGCGCCGGCATCTCGAGGTCATTCCGCGTCTCTGCGCAGGTGATTCAACGGCGGGACCCATCGCCGGACTGTCGCAATCAGAGCGATTCAACTGGTTGATTGCACCACGCAGCGCAATGATCCAGATGTCTTCCGTACACTCGGGAATTGCTGACGACCCGACTCAGGTGCTCAAGAAACTCATGTCCAGCATGGTGGTGCGGTCAGGCAAAGGTAGCAGATAGGCACGCGCCGGTCGTCTTCTGGCCAATTACGAAGTTTTTTCGGCTTTGTCGTCCACCGACTCACTCGGGGCAGATTCACCCTTTGCCGGCTCAGCCTTTACCGGTTCGCCTTTTACCGGCTCAGCCTTCCCCGTCGCACGTTCGAATACGCGCTTGTAGACGCGTTTTTTGTCTTTCTTCGGTTTCACGACCACCGTCACCAGCATGCGGCCATCGGACCGGATATCGTAAGTCTTCGATACCTTGCGTTCGGTGGTCTTGTAATTCTGGACCAGCGACTTGTTCGACCAGTTGGAGGTGCGGCCGCGAAACTCGCCGCGTATGAATTCCTCTTCGCCGACCTGTTGATAAGTGGCGATCATTCGACCGCCCGTCTCCTGCAGGATCATCTCCAGACAGGACAGCACATCCGGATCGCGTGGCGAACCGATACTGGTTCGCTGCGCCGGTTCATTGCGTGGCAGCGGTATACCCATGACAGACACCGATACCTGGCCACCACCAAGGCCGTCGAGCAGACTGCCCTTGTCGAAATCCGGGGCGATTTCTTCGGTCAGTTCATGGTTGATGATCCAGGTGCCGGTGATCGCGGACTCTCGAGCGCCTGCCAAAGCAAGGCTCGTGAAGAGCAGGGTAAAAATTAGCAGTAACGTTCGCATCAGTGGAATGTGCGCATTCGTGCCTGAATCAAGTCTGAATCCATGTGAGTGATTGAAGTGATGCATGAGATTCTCGGCTCACTGTTTCAGCGTTTTGGTCAACGTCGTGATGGGGTCTTCTGCTGTTCCGGCTTTTTCGTTTGCCAGCTTTTCATGTGCTGCAGCGAGGAAGCGAACCAGCGCATCACTGAATGCACGGGCGTCGACAAACGGATGCAGGTCGCCCGCCTGGCGCGTTGCCAGCGCGTCACGTCGTTTGAAAACATCGCCCATCGCTGCATGGTTCGGCAGGCTGACTGAAACGCCCGCGGTGTCCTTCTGTAAACGCTCGTAGCTGTTGATGTACATCTGCGTCTGCGGAGCACCCGAGAAGTTCAGACCAACGCCGCCCAACGTGATGGCTTCGTGAGACTCTTCGCCATCCTGGACTGTGTAGCGGAATGATATTGCGCCGGGTGTGTGACCAGGCGTTGCGATGATTGCGACCGTGGTATCGCCAAGCACGATCTGATCGCCATCGTTGGCGACGATGTCCGGGCTCGGCACAAGAAAGGCGAAGTACGGTGTTGAAGGTGCTTCGGCGACCAGTGACCAGTCATTCTTCGACATCACCACGCGTGCCCCATAACGCTTCTGGAAATACGCAGCGCCACCAGCATGATCGAAGTGACCGTGGGTGGTCAGCACATAACGGACGTCCGCCGGATTGAGCCCTAGTTTGCGCAAGCCCGCTTCGAGGTGCGGTACCCACTTACCGTACAGGGAATCGATCAGGATCAAGCCGTCGCTGGTCTTGATCACGTAGGCCGCCACCCAATCGATGCCCACATAGCCAACATTGTCGAAGACCCAGAACGGTGCGACGGCTTGTTTTGGACCTTCCCACTCCTTCCACAATGCGGCCATCGGTGCAGGCATTGGCGCACCAACCAGTTCCGGATAGACACACTCCGTGCAGCGAGCGTCGTTGACCGCTTTCCCTTCAGCAAGGTTGGTTACCCAGTCGCGGATGGCGACGTCACCGACGCGAAATGTGTAGAACTCTGGTCGCATGAGTACGGTGTGTGAATCTCCACCGGCGATAAATGAACGAAAGCCCGGTGCAGCCGTACGAATGTCGGTTTGATTGGCGCTGATCAATTCCAGCAGGCTCACGTCCTTCACACCGGACAGCGCCAGGAACTGTTTCTGGACCGCGTCTTCCGCTGCATCGTAGGCTGCAAACTGGATGTCGGGGCGAGCCTTGGCTGCACGGATATAAAGTTCTTCGTAATTGAACGACTTGTCGTCAAGCCCGGCATAGGCGGGAGACTTCTGCAATTCTTTCACGGTACCCCATTGGGTATGCGGAAGATTGGCGCCGTCACGTCGACGATAGCCACCGGATCCATCGCCCAGCTGGACGATCCGCGCGTCCTTGTAATGCTCGCCAATGGCGTAGGCGTAGAAGGGTGATGGGATTGAGCCGGCTGAGGACCCGGTGACGAATACGGTTTGTGGACTTGTTACGTTGGCATAAGCCCAATCCAGCACCGCATCGGTGTTGGTAAATCCGCGATGTCGTATGGTCAGGTCACCAGCCTGTCCGGGTTCGGGTGGATAGACGTGATCCGTGCGACCCAGATGCACATCACCAGAGCAATACGGCGCATAGACGATGGTGTAGCTTGCGAACGGATTGTCCTGATGACCGAAGTCGAAGATGCCGCGTGCGTTGTCGAGATTCTGGCCTGCCAGATTGACTTTGTACGTGGGCTGCAGCGTCGTATCACAGTTCTTGCGAAACCAGCAGGCGCCACCGCCTTCGAAATACACCATCAGCTTGTTGGGATCACCTGGCCGTACGAAGAACGAGTACGCGGAACCATCAGAGCAGCTGGTCTCGCCGCCAGGCTTCATCTGGTTCCAGCCCGCTGACAACTTCGTCAACGGATCGACAGTCGGTGCCGCCGGCTGTTGTGCACAGGAGGCGAGGAATGCGACAAGCAGACCGATGAGCAGAACTTTCATGGTTTTTTCCTGTGCGGCGTTTTCTTGCGAGATGCAGGTCGTTGCAGATCTGCACCTTCGGCGCGGGAGTGCTGGGTTCTGAATCGTTGTTGGCCGGTGGCCAGCGGCGCCGTGCCTATGGGCTGGAATGCCGGAATCAAATGGCGTTTGCCGTTACCAATGAGATCGCTGCGACCCATACGCTTCAGGGCTTCACGCAGCAGAGGCCAGTTGGCAGCGTCGTGATAACGCAGGAAGGCTTTGTGCAAGCGTCGCTGTGCAATGCCACGCGGAATGTAAACGGCTTCGCTGTCGCGCGTCACTTTGCGTAGCGGATTGATGCCGCTGTGGTACATCGCGGTGGCCGTGGCCATCGGTGATGGCAGGAAGGCCTGTACCTGGTCAGCGCGAAAGCCGTTGGACTTCAGCCACACCGCGAGCGCCAGCATGTCGTCGTCAGTGGTACCCGGATGTGCTGCAATGAAATAGGGAATGAGGTACTGCTCCTTGCCGGCGGCCTTGGAAAACTTGTCGAACAACTCCTTGAAGCGGTAGTACGCATCCATGCCCGGCTTCATCATCTTCGACAGTGGCCCTTCAGATAACGCTTCGGGCGCGATCTTCAGATAACCGCCGGTGTGGTGCTCGGCCAGCTCCTTCACGTATTCCGGGGATTGCACGGCAAGGTCGTAACGTACCCCCGATGCGATCAGCACTTTCTTGATGCCAGGCAACGCGCGCGCCTTGCGATATAGACGAATCAGCGGGGTGTGGTCGGTGTTGAGGTTTGGACAGATGCCAGGGTAGACACAACTTGGTCGTCGGCATGACGCTTCGACTTCGCGGCTCTTGCAGGCCAGGCGATACATGTTGGCCGTAGGACCACCAAGATCGGAGATCACGCCGGTAAAGCCGGGTACCGAATCGCGGATGGTCTCGATTTCCTTGAGCACGGACGCTTCGGAACGCGACTGGATGATGCGGCCTTCGTGCTCCGTGATCGAACAGAATGTGCAGCCGCCGAAACAACCGCGCTGGATGGAAATCGAAAAGCGGATCATCTCGTAGGCCGGGATGTTCGCGTCGCCGTAGGCCGGGTGTGGACGACGCTGGTACGGCAGCTCGTAAACGTGATCCATTTCTTCCGTGCGTAGCGGAATCGGTGGCGGATTCACCCAGAGGAGACGATTGCCATGTGCTTGTATCAGTGGACGTGCGTTACCGGGGTTTGCCTCGCTATGAAGAATGCGCGACGCGTGTGCGTACAACACCGGATCATTACGTACCGACTCGTAACTCGGCAGCCGGATGTAGCTCATGTCCCGCTGACTGGCCGGTACATCGCGCACAAAGCGGACGATCTGCACCGCTTCCGGATCAGGCGTTGGCTCGTTTGTCATGGAATCAGCCGCTGCCGGAACGACGACCAGCGGCGCGGAGGGTGTCATCGCGTACGGATCCGGATGGCCTTCAACCTTTCCCGGCGTATCCAGATGGGTACTGTTCACTTCGATCCAGCCAGCTGGAGGCGCCTTGCGCATGAACGCGGTGCCGCGCAGGTCCTGAATGTCGGCAATCTTTTCGCCAGCAGCAATGCGGTGCGACAGATCGATGATCTGTCGTTCGGCATTGCCATACATCAGGATGTCGGCCTTCGAATCGAGCAGCACACTGCGGCGAACTTTTTCTGACCAGTAATCGAAGTGGGCGATACGACGCAGGCTCGCTTCGATTCCGCCGATGACAATGGGGCTGTCCTTGAACGCTTCGCGGACCCGCTGTGAATACACCACCACCGTTCGGTCAGGCCGCTTGCCACCCATGCCTCCGGGCGTGTACGCGTCATCGGAACGCACCTTGCGATCAGAGGTGTAGCGGTTGACCATCGAATCCATGTTGCCGGCGGTGATCCCGAAGTACAGGGTGGGCGCACCCAGCACTTCGAAGTCGGCGGTGTCGTGCCAGCGGGGTTGGGCGATGATGCCCACTCTGAAGCCCTGGGCTTCCAGGGTTCGGCCAATGATGGCCATGCCGAAGCTTGGGTGATCCACATACGCATCCCCGGTCACCATGATGATGTCGCAGGCATCCCAGCCAAGTTCATCCATTTCCGCCCGTGACATCGGGAGAAATGGCGCGGGTGTCAGGCGGTGCGCCCAGAACTTGCGGTAGCTGGCAAGCGGGCGGGCGGTAGGGAGTTGCGTAGGCATGGCGTCGACTTGGGTTACGACGGTGAATTATTCAGGCCTTCGGCAGTGGTGGGAAGCATATTCGGGGTTTTGACATCAGATCGGAACCGTAAAAGATGTGTTCTTGCGATTGCCCGGCTCGATCGGTGGGGCCAACATGGCGAAAATCTGAGGAGAACGGAAATGGCTCACACCGCGATTCGGGTGGCAGCGGCGCTGATGCTGGTCGTCAGTTTGACCGGCTGCGGTATCAACAACATCCCGCAGCTTGATGAAAAGGCCAAGGCAGGCTGGGCGCAGGTCGAAAACCAGTACCAGCGTCGAGCAGACCTGATTCCCAATCTGGTGGCCACGGTCAAGGGCTACGCCGCGCAGGAGAAAGATGTCCTGATCGCGGTTACCGAAGCGCGCTCCAAAGTCGGGCAGATGAAGCTCGACGCGAACGCGCTCAGCGATCCTGCGCAGTTACAGGCTTTTGATGCCGCGCAAGGTGAGCTGTCCAGCGCACTCAGCCGTTTGATGGTAGTGGTGGAGAAGTATCCAGACCTCAAGTCGAACCAGAACTTCCTGACGCTGCAATCGCAACTCGAAGGCACCGAGAATCGAATCGCTGTAGCGCGCAAGGACTACATCGAGTCTGTGTCGGCGTACAACAGCGAGATTCGTACCTTCCCCGGCAGAATCTGGCACAGTCTGCTGTACAACGAGTTACAGGTGCGAGCGACATTCGAAGCCACCACCAAAGGTGCCGAGGAGGCACCGAAGGTCGAGTTTTGAAACCGATGCGAGCGATCGCCAGCAGGCTGGTCGCTCTGGGTCTCATCGCCTTGAGTCCGATTCCATTCGGAACGATTGCGCACGCGGCGTCTGCACCATTGCCCCTCAGCGGTCGTGTCGTTGATCAGGCGAACCTCCTGTCTGCCGAAACCGAATCGCGCCTCACGCAGTCGTTGACCGCCCATGAGGCGGCGACGTCGAATCAGGTGGTTGTTGTCACGCTACCGGATCTGGGCGGTTACGCCATCGAAGAGAAAGCGCTTGAGCTTGCCCGAGCCTGGAAACTCGGTGTCGATGACCGGGACAACGGCGCCGTGCTCCTGATCGCCGCAGCGGAGCGAGGCATTCGCATCGAGGTTGGGTATGGGCTGGAAGGCGCACTGACCGATGCCATCAGCGCCAATATCATTCGCACGCAGATGCAACCCAGTTTTCGCAGTGGCAACTTCGACCAGGGCGTTGAAGCTGGCGTTGCCGCGATGCTTGCTGCCATCGTCGGTGAATATGAAGCCAAGCCTGTAGAAGACGAAAGCGGAATGGATCAGATCATCATCGCGGTGATCATCATCATCATTCTGTGGCAGTTGTTTGGTCCACGCAGTGGCGGGCGTCGCCGCCGAGGGTCGGGCATGATCGTTGGCCCAGGTAGTTTTGGGTCGGGTGGGTTTGGTGGGGGTGGAGGCGGCGGCGGGGGTGGCTTCAGTGGTGGTGGCGGGGGCTTTGGCGGCGGAGGCGCGTCAGGCGGATGGTAATGTTGTCAGACCACGCACTCGAACGCGTACGCGCGGCAGTTGAAGCGGCGGAGCGCACGACCGATGCCGAGTTCGTGACCGTGCTTGCACGCGAAGCCGACCCGTATCACTTCATTCCTACGGTTTGGGCCGCCATGATTGCGATGTTGGTGCCAGGCGCGGTTCTCTTCGGTCCGTGGTGGATTACGCAGGCCGATGTCTTCGTCCTGCAGCTGATCGTCTTCGCTGTGTTGACCGGCTTGTTCAGGCTGCCCTGGTTCAAGCACAAGCTGGTGCCGCGCAGCATCAGGATTCAGCGCGCCACCGATCTGGCTTACCGACAGTTTCTCGAACAGAGTGTGCATCGAACCGACCGCGGGCTGGGCGTGCTGTTCTTTGTTGCCGAAGCCGAGCACTATGCGCAGCTCATTGCGGACGGTGGAATTGATGCGCATGTGGACCAGGCGGAGTGGCAGAGAGTGATCGATGTATTCACTGCCCGGGTGAAAAGAGGTGAAGTCGAAGCTGGCTTTCTCCAGGCGATAGCGGCCGTCGGCGTCATCATGCAGCGTGTTGCGCCGGCGTCGACGACGCACGACGAATTACCGAACCACCTGATACTGCTCTGACTCTAACGATGCATCCCAGGCTCAGCGAAGTGATTGGACTGCTTGATCTCGAAGCGATCGAGATGAATCTGTTTCGCGCGCGACATCCTGCAGGGCGGACACATCGGCTGTATGGTGGCCAGATCATGGCGCAGGCGTTGATGGCAGCGGCGCGAACGGTTACGTCCGACCGCTCTGTTCATTCGCTGCACGGATATTTTCTGCAGGCCGGCAATCCGAAGGTACCTGCGATCATTGAAGTGGAACGCATCCGCGATGGCCGATCGTTCACCACGCGCCGTGTGCTCGTCATTCAGAACGGCGTCGCCATCTTCAATCTTGATGCGTCCTTCCAGGTGCCTGAACAAGGCCTTGAACACGCAGTTCCGAAGTCAGACCGGCTGCCCCCATCCGAAGACAAGATATCGGCAGCGATGCGTGACAGCACATTCATCACCTGGCGCCACGATCACCGACGATTGATGACAGAGAAGCCCCAGCCGCCTGCGCAGGATCTGTGGTTCCGTGCTAACGGCCAGCTGCCTGATGACCCGATGCTGCACACCGCGCTCCTGGTCTATGAGTCTGACAACGCGCTGCTTGCAACTTCTCGACTGCCACATCGTGGCAACTTTGTGCGCGAGAAAATGCAGGTGGCAAGTCTTGATCACGCCATGTGGTTCCATCGACCGGCGCGTGTTGACCAGTGGTTACTCTATGCACTGGACAGCCCGTCAACATCCGGTGCGCGCGGACTCAATCGTGGCACGATCCATACCGCCGATGGGACTCTGGTTGCGTCGACGGTACAAGAAGGGCTGATCAGGGTTTTGTAGAGTAGTCCCTCTCAATTCGCCGAATAACCGGAAACAGCAACAGCGCACCAGACGTGGATTACCTTCTGTCTTCTGGTGAGGGCAGCTTAACGACGTTGTTACCTGTATTTTTCTGTGCGTCGACGTCGCGCACTTCCCGCAAGAAATGTGGCGACACATTCCATCGTTGCCCTGTGTCTGTGAGGACCGTCACCGTCTTCTTGTTGAACTTCATCAGCGTGCCGAACTGACGTTCACGGCCAGGCGCTTCAAAACTGACTTTGTCACCCGGCGTAAAACGCATCATCTCGTGGTGCGAGCGATAGGCTTCAAGGAACTTCAGCCGTTCCACAATCTTGTGGTTCAGTGCCACCAGTTCAGCTTCCGACAGATCGTCGATATTGATCTTCAATTGCCCTCCTCGCCCGTTGCCGGCATGTGGCGACAAGCCACTTCAGTTCAGGACCTCATTCACTATCAGCTCCACAAACATCTCGTCCGAGTGCCCGAGTATCTCCTGCACGACATGTTGATTGTGTTCTCCCTGCGTGGGCGCTCGCATGAGATCGAGTGATTTACCCACCCAGCGTGCGGCTTCCCGATCGATCAGGATATCCACGTCCGGCGCAATTGGTTGCTGCACGGTCTGATAGTGGGCGGGCAATTGCGGATCGGTTTCCAGCATGTCGCGCAGGTGTTCCACCGGTGCTGCGGCAAGACCCGCTTGCTGCAATGCATCAGCCAGTTGCCACTTGTCTCGTGTAGCTGTCCACGCCCGTACGATGACATCAAGTTCGTCTTCGTTCTGCTTTCTCGTTTTGTGTGTGGCATATCGCGGATCTTGCGTCAGATGCTCTTGATCCATGACCACGCACAGCGCTGCCCATTCGGCGTCCCCGGCCACCGCGATGGCTACCCACGCGTCCATGTCCGGATCCGTTTCTCGCTGTGTGGGATACACGCCGTGCGGGCAGTGGTTGGGGCTGCGATTGGCATTGCGTGATGGCTGCTTGCCACTGGCTTTGTACTGCATCCATTCGCACCCCAGCATCGAGAGCACGCCGGAGAGCTGGGTGAGGTGCAGCTGCTGTCCACCGCCATGTTTGTTGCGCTGACGCACGGCCGCAAGCAGTGTCGAGACGAGCAGATGCGGCGACGTGAAGTCTGGATAGGCCACGCCGATGCCACGCGGACGTTCACCAGGAAAGCCGGTGAGCATGTTGAAGCCCGAAGCCGCCATGAGAATGTTGC
>JANNBJ010000050.1:0-4763 GCA_031385325.1 Gammaproteobacteria bacterium
GGCTTGAGTCCAACCGGCAGGTCGATGTAGTCCGTCAACCAGTCAAGAGAGACTTTCACTGTGGTTACCTGAACTGGCCGAGGAAGCGCAGATCTGCGCCATGGAACAGTCGAACGTCATCAATGCCGTAGCGCATCATCACCAGTCGATCGAGACCCACGTTGACGTAGAAGCCAGTCCAGACGTCAGGGTCCACACCGGCGGCTCGCAGCACGTTCGGGTGCGGCACACCACCTGGCATGACCTCCAGCCAGCCAACATGTTTGCACACTGAGCACCCTTTGCCCTGGCAGACCTGGCACTCCATGTCGATTTCATAACCCGGCTCGACGAACGGAAAGAACCCGGCCCGCATACGGGTTTTCACCGGCCGTCCAAATACAGTCTCGAGAATCGTGTCGATGAGCAGGCGACCAGCGGTAAACGGAACTTCACGATCGACGATCAGCGCTTCGTATTGAACAAAGGCTCGCTCATGGCGGGCATCCGTCGTTTCGTTACGATAGACGTGACCGGGGTACACAAACCGATACGGTGGTGCCCCTTGCATCATTCGTCGCACGCTGCCGCCGGTGAGGTGTGGTCGCAGACAGGTCGCCCGATTGTCGGCCGCGCCTTTCAGCCAGTACGTGTCCATGCTCTCCCGGGCCGGATGGTCCGGCGGGAAATTCATGTAATCGAATTCGTAGTCTTCGGTTGAAACTTCCGGACCCTGATAAACCTCGAAATTGAGCGCGGCGAACGCATCGTCAAGGTCGTACATCATCTGGGTAATCGGATGCAGCCCACCAGGCGACACGCTAACCCCGGGCATGGTGACGTCAACCACAACCCCGGCACCTTCGCTGTCGAGCAACGACTCACGTCGCGCATCTATTGCACTCTGTGCGAATTGTTTGAGTTCGTTGATTGTCTGACCAGCCGCTTTCCGGGCGTCGGCAGACAGCGAACCCAGTTCCTTGAGCAGGAGCGTGATGGCGCCTTTTTTACCCAGGAACTCAACACGCAACTGTTCAACGGCGTCGGTTGAATCAACGGCTGCCAGCGCGGTTGCCAATCGGCCACGGATGCTCTCAAGGGATTCGCTCACGGATCTACTCCACCAATTGGTCCGCCAGTTGGTCGCCCACCCGTTGAATGCCGTGCACTGGTTTGTCAGACGGCGAGCGCCGATGTAACGCGACCAGGTTTTCGGCCGAGATCCGTGAACCATTGTTCACGGATGCCGTGCGTGTGCGCGGTGTCAGGCTGCGATTGCTGCCGCACTGGCAACGGTTGCCAATGCTGCTTTCGCCTGCTCAACCAGCTTGCCAAACGCCACAGGTTCGAACATGGCGAGATCTGCCATGACCCGACGATCCATTTCGATGCCGGCGATCTTCAAACCATTGATGAAGCGGCTATACGACAATCCGTGCTCACGGGTGCCCGCATTGATGCGGACAATCCACAACGCGCGGAACTGACGCTTGCGCTGACGTCGGTCACGGTAGGCATATTGACCTGCCTTGGTGACCGCCTGTTTGGCGACTCGGTAAGTACGGCTGCGAGCGGCGTAGTAGCCTTTTGCCGCCTTCATCACCTTCTTGCGACGGGCTCTGGATGCGACCCTGGAATTCACTCTTGCCATGGGTCTCTCCTAGCGCGCTTTGGTGGGTAACAAACGTTTCAGCTCTGGCGCGTCTGCCGCTGAAACAGCGTTCAGTCCACGTAACTGGCGTTTGCGTTTCATGCTTCGGCCAGTGAAATTGTGGCCACGGTTGGCACACCGGTGTTTAAAGCCGGTCGCGGTGCGGCGAAAACGTTTCGCAGCCGACTTTTTAGTCTTCAGTTTGGGCATTTGTAGCTCCACGCTATTGGCGTCTGCATCTTCGGCAGACGTGTCATTACTTGTTGTCAGG
Organism: Gammaproteobacteria bacterium; assembly: GCA_031385325.1. GTDB lineage: Bacteria > Pseudomonadota > Gammaproteobacteria > Pseudomonadales > Azotimanducaceae > SYFY01. The sequence continues at coordinate 1,902 of JANNBJ010000050.1, forward strand.
ACCGATCAGGCGGACGTGGCAACCGCTTCGGTTGTCGTCGTTCTGGGGCCTGCTTTTTTGCGACGTGGCGCGAGCACCATGATGACCTGACGACCTTCGAACTTGGGTTCGCTCTCGATCGTTGCCATCTCTTCAAGATCCTTGCCGATTCGGTTCAGCAGCTCCAGTCCGATTTCCGGATGGACTACCTCTCGCCCCTTGAACCGCAGTGAGACCTTGGCCTTGTCGCCTTCATCAAGGAAGCGCTTCAGGTTGCGCAGTTTTACCTGATAGTCGCCTTCCTCGGTGCCAGGACGAAACTTCATCTCTTTGACCTGAATCTGTTTCTGTTTTTTGCGTTGTACTGCCTTCGTCTTCTTGAGTTCAAAAAGATGCTTGCCGTAATCCATGACCTTGACCACCGGCGGATCTGCTTCCGCCGCGATCATTACAAGGTCCATCCCGGCTCGCTTGGCTTCAAGCAACGCTTCATCCCTGGACACCACGCCAACTTGCTCGCCGTTGGCGCCAACCAAACGCACTGTCCGAGCCGAAATATCCTCATTGAGGAGCGTTCGATCGGACGGTTTTCCTCCAACTTTCTTAATAGGCGTTCTCCGTTGTTAACACCTTGAAAATTCAAACAAAATCAGCAGGCAAAATCGGCGGTACTCCATCTTGCGACGGACCACTCCGATGATTGCTTGCTGACCGCCACTCACGCGCGACGTGGGCGGCACATTGAAAACGGCGCGCATGTTAACCCGTTGTTGCGGAACAGGACAAGCTTGAGCACCACGCTTTAGCCGCGAACCGTACTCCGCGAGGAGACTTGATGCTAAAAGCGAGATCCTTTTATAAACGAAACGTTGCATTTTCTTTAACGAAAACTACACTGCGCGTCTCGAACACTTCGGAAGCTACTGATGAGCGAAGCTCGCCTTGTCGACACCCAACAGATCGACCAACCTCTGCCACGTCCGGTTCAGGACCCTCTCACCACCCCGCTCAATGAACTGGATGTGGCTCGACCCAGCCTCTTTCAGAAAGACATGCAGTGGCCGTTTTTCGAGCGTCTGCGCCGGGAAGCACCGGTCCATTACTGCGCCGAGAGTGCCTTTGGACCCTACTGGTCGGTTACAAACTATCGACTGATCAAAGATGTAGACGAGAATCATGAAGTGTTCAGTTCAGAGCCGGGAATCACCATTGGTGACCAGGACGCGGACTTCAGACTGCCGATGTTCATTGCCATGGATCGCCCGCGACACGACGATCAGAGAAAGGTAGTTCAGCCGGTCGTTGCGCCGCGCAATCTGGCAACGCTTGAGTCAACGATCCGCGAACGGGTCTGCAACATCCTGGACAGCCTGCCGCTGGGTGAAACCTTCAACTGGGTCGACCGGGTTTCCATTGAACTGACCACACAGATGCTCGCCACCATTCTCGACTTCCCGTTCGAAGATCGGGCGAAGCTGACCCGATGGTCGGACGTCGCAACCGCAGCCCCAGGCGCGGGAATCATCGACTCAGAGGAACAGCGCCGCGCCGAATTGCTGGAGTGCCTGCAGTATTTCACCGGACTGTGGAATCAGCGGGTCACGCAAGCACCCGCAAGCGACATGATCTCCATGCTCGCGCATGGTGACGCCACCCGGAACATGCAGCCCATGGAGTATCTGGGCAATCTGATCCTCCTGATCGTTGGTGGCAACGACACCACGCGTAATTCCATCACGGGCGGCGTCCTCGCCTTGAACCAGTTCCCCGGCGAATACGACAAACTGCGACGCGATACCTCCCTCATTCCCAACATGGTCGCCGAAATCATCCGTTGGCAGACCCCGCTTGCGCACATGCGTCGCCGCGCCCTGGTCGACCACACCCTGAACGGTCAGCAGATTCGTGCGGGTGACAAGGTGGTGATGTGGTACGTCTCCGGGAATCGGGATGAAACGGTATTCCCCAATGCCGACCGTTTGATCATCGACCGGGCCAATGCCCGTAAGCACTTGTCCTTCGGTTTTGGCATTCATCGCTGCATGGGCAATCGCCTGGGTGAAATGCAGCTTCGCATCCTGTGGGAAGAAATCATGCGTCGCTTCGACCGCATCGAAGTGACCGGACCCGTCGAACGAACCTTCTCGACCTTCGTCAAGGGTTACACGCAGTTGCCAGTGGTAGTTCATCCCAAGTAACGTCAGGCCATGACACTCGCCGCGTTCCGTGAACATCGTTCGTTGCAAAAGCGTCGCGCCATCCTCGACGCGGCAACGACGTTGTTCGCAAGCCAGGGGATCACGGCGATCTCCATGGCGATGCTTGCTGCTGAGGCTGGTGTATCCACCGCGACGCTGTACCGACACTTCGAAGCCAAGGAAGACGTCTTCGCCTGTGTGATCGACGAACTGGTACATGGTTTTGACACCAGCAGCACCAACGTTGCCGAGCAACATCTGGATGGTCTGCACCTGCTGGCGTTGCGCTATACGCGCACACTGGTCGACCCGACCGTACTTGGACTGCTGCGTGCAGTCGTCGCAGACCCCGATCAGGGCAGCGGTTTTCGCGAGCGTCTGGCGAGTCATGGCAACGCGATCTTCCTCAACGATTTTGATCGGGAGATTCGCGCCGCATTCAACCGGCATTCACAAGCGATCGAACACGAAACTGCCACCCACGCGAGTCTCGAACTGCGAGGCGCCCTGGAACATGTCAGTCTGGTACCCGGTTTGTTGTTCCACGAAACGCCCAATGGCGAGAGCCTGACCCGTCAAGTCGGCCGCATCATGGACCATTGGCGAAGGCATTGGCTGAACGCCTGAGGTAACTCTGGTGCGTCCCTGCACCACACAGGAAGGTCTGATAAATCAGACCTTCCCT
>JANNBJ010000103.1:0-49928 GCA_031385325.1 Gammaproteobacteria bacterium
AGCTCGACAGGCTGCGGCGGCGCAACGATGGCCCGCTTTTCCGTTCGTTTTCGTTGCGTAGCACCCACTACGCGTCTCAAACGAACGAAAAATCGGACTCGAATTGACACTCGCCTCGCACCGCCGCCTTCTGCCGCGCAGACTCCTAGGCCCTGAAAGTGTCGATGATCGCGTCGAGATTCTCCTGCACGCGATTCGGTTTCATGCCGATACTCGGACTGTAGAGAATCACGTGGTCACTGTAACGGGACCATTGTTGTACCTGTTCGCGGACTTCATCCGGTGTACCGGCGATGGCGATGGCATCAACCATTTCATCGGGAACAGCCGCGGCCATTGCCGTAAAGTCGCCACGCTTGAACGCATCGGCGATGGTTTCGCCAATTCCCCGCCATCCGTGGATATCCAGTATCGAGTGATAGAGTCGGGTGGTGTAATAGAAGGCAATCTGCCGACGCACTTCATCCCGCGCCTGCGCTCGATCGTTGGAGACGGACGTGATGATATAGGGGTAAATCTTGCACGCCGTTCCCGCAGTACGCGGCTGAACCACTTCATCAAGATATTTTCGACTGAACACCGGATGACAGATCAGCCCATCCGCGACGTCGGCGGCCGCCTTGATCATCCCTTTGTTCACGGCTGCAAGACAGATCGGTACCGATGGCCTGACCGCACCAGCACGGGAGTACGCCGGAATGTTCACCTGATAATGCGGGCCTGAATATCGCAAACCACCACCTTTTTGCGCGGCAAATGCGGCTCGGATCAAACCAATCGCATCCTTCACCCGTGGCGCTGGGGCGGCATCCCACGGCATTGAGTACCAGTCGCGGTTCATGCGCTCGGTGCCGGTCCCCAGGCCGAGGATCATCCGGCCACCGGACAACTCGTCGATGTCCATCGCAGCGGATGCCGCCAGCATTGGCGTGCGCATGAAGGCATAGGCAATGGCGGAACCAATCTCGATACGACTGGTTGCGCCGGCCACCGCCGCCAGACGAACCAGGCCATTGGCATTGAAGAATTCGATCGTCCAGACCGACGCAAAACCTGCATTTTCTGCACGCTGGGCCGTACTGATCATGCCACTCAGCGTCGGCGCGCCGAGAATCAATCCGTATCGCATGGGTCGTTTCTCCTGGTCGAGGTTCGATGGTTAATGGGGTGGAGTGAGCGATGAGTGGATGGAACCGGCCCCTGGCACCTGGCGGGCCAGTGTTTGAATGGCAAGCTCGGCATCACGCAGCGGAAAATCGTGAGTGTGCATGGGGCGAAGGCGTTCACGCTCGCGTTCAATGACACGAATGGCCTGTCGATAGCCTGTCGACGTCACACCGATTGCCCCCATGATCGTGATTTCTTTCATCACCACCAGATCAGAAACAAACCCGTCAACGGGTTTGAAACCCTTCACACCGGCGAGAACAATGCGACCACCGGGTCGCACCATGCGCAAGGCATCGACCACCGGCTGGGTGGCATAAGCACTCACATCAAGGACAACATCGGCACCCCGGCCATTGGTGATCTCTTTCACGCGCCGAACCGAATCTTCCTGTTCGACATTGATGCAATGATCGGCGCCAAAGAGCCTGGCAATTCGAAACTTGTCGGCGTCCGCATCCAGCCCGGTCACGATGATGGTGCCGGCACCGGCTTCACGGCAGGCCAGAACACTCGCCAGTCCACGTTGACCCGGCCCGAGAATAACAACGGTTTCTCCAGTCTGCAGGCGCGGCATCTCCACCGCCCAGCGAAATCCGGCGCCGAGCGGATTGAACATCACTGCCAGTTCCGGTGGCAGTGTCGGATCGACTCGATGGACCACACTATTCGGATGCAGATACATGTACTGCGAATACGCGCCCCACAGACCGGGTGCGTCCGAGAGCGGTATGTAGGAATAGATGCGGCGATGGTCGCACAGATGATAGGAGCCACCCAGGCACGGCTGACAGTGACGACAACTCAGCATGGTCTCGACGGCGACACGATCACCGACGTCCACGCCCCATCGCTGCGCAGCACGATCACCAATGGCAGCAATCCGTCCTAACGGCTCATGCCCGGGAATGACGGGCATGGGCGTTCGCAGCACCCCTTCGTATTGTTCGTAGTCGCTGCCACAGATCCCACACACTTCCACTTCAAGCAACGCCGAGTCGGCATCAATATCGGGAATCGGAATATCTCTGGGTTCAAGCGTGCGAACGCCTGTCTGGACCATTGCAAACGACGCTTTGGGCAGCATCCCCATCCGTCTTCCCCTCCCGTGGTAGGCCCCCGTGTTAAGGTAAGACTACGAACTGCTTCTGAACTGCGCAATGAGCAAGAAGGTCATCGTTGTGGGCGGTGGCAACGCCGCCCTCTGTGCTGCGATCAGCGCCCGTCTGGCAGGCGCCGACGTCATCTTGTTTGAACGGGCTCCCGCAGCCCTGGCTGGTGGCAACTCACGCTTCACTGCTGGCGCGATGCGTACCGTCTACAACGGCCTGGGTGACATCGTTCAATTGATGCCCGAGCTCACTGAAGCTGAGCGCAGTCGAAACGACTTTGGCAGCTATTCACGCGAGGACTTTCTCGGCGACCTCGGCCGTGTAACCCAGTATCGATGCGATCCGGATCTTGCCGATCGACTGGTGAGCGATAGCCTGCCGACCTTGAAGTGGATGCGGGAACAAGGCGTTCGTTTCCTTCCGCTGTATGGCAGGCAGTCGTTTGAAGTCGATGGGCGAGTGCGATTCTGGGGCGGCCTGGTGGCAGAAACATGGGGCGGTGGACCCGGGCTGGTCGAATCGTTGACACAACGCGCCACGACTCTCGGTGTGGACATCCGCTACGGACATCGAGTGCGGGCGCTGCTGGGTTCCGCGGCTGAGGTCACTGGTGTCCGAGTCGAGTATGAAGAGGTGATCGAAACCTGCGCCGCTGATGCGGTGATTCTCGCCAGCGGTGGTTTCGAAGCCAATACAGCCTGGCGCACTCGTTATCTCGGCCCGGGCTGGGACCTCGCCAAGGTCCGCGGCACACGATTCAACACCGGCGATGGCATCGAGATGGCAAGCACACTGGGCGCGGCGGTGCGTGGCCATTTCAGTGGCTGCCATGCCGTGCAATGGGATGCCAACGCGCCTGAGTATGGTGATCTCGCCGTCGGTGATGGCTTCCAGAAACATTCCTATCCATTCGGTTTGATGATCAACGTGAATGGGCAGCGGTTTGTCGACGAAGGCGCAGACTTCCGCAATTTCACCTATGCACGATACGGTCAGGAAGTGCTTCGTCAGCCGGCCCAGATCGCCTGGCAGGTTTTCGACGCCAAGTGTGATCGTTTGTTGCGCGATGAATACCACATCCGCGAGGTGTCCAAGGTCACAGCTGATTCACTGCCGGCGCTCGCCACCCGCATGGAAGGCATCAACGTCACCAACTTCATCTCGACCATTGAAGACTATAACAAGGCGGTTCAAACAGACGTGGCGTTCAATCCGACGATTCGCGATGGCCGCGGAACTACGGGCATCAGCCCACCAAAATCAAACTGGGCGCAGACACTGGATACACCGCCATTCGGCGCGTATCAGGTGGGATGCGGAATCACGTTTACCTTCGGTGGTCTGCATGTCGATGCCAACGCGCGCGTTCTGGCGCAGGACGGCAACCCCATCACTGGTTTGTTTGCTGCCGGTGAACTGGTCGGCGGGTTGTTCTACTTCAACTATCCCGGTGGATCAGGACTGACCAGCGGCGCGGTTTTCGGGCGATTGGCCGGCACGCTGGCGGCTGGTAGTTAACTCGGAAACTTCACGTGTTCGCGGTATTTTTGCCTGTCAGCTTGAGCACAGTTGCAGTAGTCGGAGTCAAATCGCCCAGCTGATCTTCAAGTGATGATCCTTCGAGCAGTCCTTCAATGAATTCCTTGATGGCGGCATAGTCGTAAGACAAACAAGCACGCTCAAGTGTCTTCAGTGCACCCTGCAATTCCGACCACGGCACATAGTGTTCCTGCGCTCGCAGGATTTTCTTGTGCTCTGTGCCACTGACGTCACTACCCAGTAACAACTCTTCGAACAGCTTCTCACCCGGTTTGAGCCCGGAAATGACAATCTCGATCTCGCCGTCGGGCTGCTCCGAATCTCGCACCGTATGGCCTTTGAGGCGAATCATCCGGCGCGCCAGATCAATGATCTTCACCGGCCTACCCATATCGAGCACAAAGATTTCACCGCCCTGCGCCAGGCTGCCGGCCTGCAGAACCAGCTGTGCAGCTTCCGGGATAGTCATGAAATACCGGGTTACTTCCGGATGCGTTACGGTCACCGGACCACCACGCTGGATCTGTTCCTGAAACAGCGGCACCACCGAACCGGATGAACCGAGCACATTGCCAAAGCGGACAATTCCGAAACACGTGGTGTTCTGTGTGGTCTGCAAGGCCTGCAGGATCATTTCCGCCAATCGTTTGCTGGCCCCCATGACGCTGGTGGTTCGTACCGCCTTGTCAGTGGATATGAGAATGAACTTGCCAACGCCACACGCAATGGCTGCCTGCGCGAGGTACAAGGTGCCGAAGGTGTTGTTCTGCAAGCCCTGGATCGTGTTGTTTTCAACCAGACTCACGTGCTTGTACGCAGCGGCATGGTAGACCGTCTTGACGTGATACCGCTGCAAAGTCCGCATCAGCAAAGGCGTATCGGTGACCGAACCAAGAACGCTGACCATGGGTGGCGCAAGTTCGCCAAGCTGCATCAGCTCGTTCTCCACCCGGAACAGTCCATATTCACTCTGATCGAACAGCACCAGCAGTTCCGGTTTCAAGCCAGCTATCTGCCTCGCAAGTTCAGAGCCAATGGACCCACCGGCACCAGTCACCATAACCACCTGTTTCTCCGCAGACCGGGATAACAGGTGTGTCAACGCAGGTACGGTATCTCGTTGAAGCAGGTCTTCGATCTCCACGTCCCGAATCTGGGCCAGCGATCGTCTGCCTGATTCGAGATCGACCATATCGGGAATCAACTGAACCCGAATGGAGAATGGAATCAGGAATTCGATGATATCGCGCCGCTGTTCGACGCGGGCAGAGGGAATGGCGATGAAGATCTGACTCGCCTGCGTGTCCTGCAGCAATCGCGTCAGACTGGTGCGCCCGTACACGGCAAGCCCATGAATGGATCGACGATGCATCGCCGGATTGTCATCAATGAAGGCGACCGGGAGGTAATCTCCACGCTGCTCGAGTTGTTGCGCGAGTGCAACGCCAGCCGCACCCGCGCCATAGATGATCACCCCTTCACGCACTTGGCGACGGTTGCGTGCCCATTGAAAGAGCGCTCGGACCGTAAAACGCGTGCCGCTGATGTACAGCAGTACCAGCATCCAGAAAATGATCGGAACAGATCGCGGGAAACCCTGCAGCGGCACCAGTAACGCTACAACCGAGACAGCGAGTGCGGCGACGGTTGCTCCTGTCACCACGGTCATCATCGCGTGATTGCCCATGTAGCGGACAACCTGTCGATACAATCCGAGGCGGACAAACACCGGCACACACACGAGAGAGCTCACCACGAACGCTGGCCAGAATCTGCTGATATCGGGGGATACGTCGCCCAGTCTCAGTGCAAAGGCAGAGTAGAGCGCGAGGGGCAGCATCAGGCAGTCAACGACCAGCGCAAGTGCCTGCTTTCGACGCCTTGAAAACTGCTCCAGAAAATCTTCAATCATGTGCTGGCTTCCGTGTCCGGCTGGTCTGCGGCATCAGCAGAGGCTTCCGCCTTTCCTGCGCGATGCACGAACGATAACAGCAGCAGCGGGATAATGGCAGCGCCTGCAGCCCAGATGGCACCCACGTCAAAGCTTGTCATCGACCATGCCAGAGGCATCAGAATCATCACGAAGTAGAGAACGAAACCAGCGGTGGTTCGCAGGTGACCATAGGTAATCGCCAGCCGCTGATACAAATGCGACCGATGTGCTGTAGTGAACCTCTGACCTGTGATCAATCTCACACCGAGAGTCCACGAAGCATCAAAGATGAACACCACCAGCAGCAGCAAGGACACGGTCAACGGTAAATAGTCGGTGCGGTCCAGTTCGATGGCCAGTGCCGGCAGGCAGAGGCCCAACAGCAAGGCACCCGCATCCCCCATGAACACGCGCGCAGGTGGCCAGTTGAACAGCAGGAAACCCAGACAGCTGCCGCCGATCATCCACAGGAGACTCTCCGTCCACGTCAGCATGGCACCGGTCAGCAGCAACACGCCGAGGCAATACAACAACGCCTGGCTTGCAGCCAGACCATCGATGCCATCCATGAAGTTGAAGAGATTGAGAAACCAGAGCATTCCAAGCCCGGTGATCAGTTGGACTGCGAGCCCGGCATCTGGCCACGCCATCGATATGAACCAGCCGATAGCGACGATCTGGGTAATGAATCTGAACAACGCAGGCAGGTCGAACACATCATCGATCAGCCCGACCAGCGCGACGATGCCACCCGCAAGGGCGAGATACTGGCCAAACGGTTGTGGCGAAACTGCGCACCACACCAGTACCGGAAGAGCAATCGCGATACCACCGCCGGTAGGGGTAGGTGTGACATGAGAACTTCGCTCATTGGCATGCGCAATCAGTCGCAGACGAGGCGCGAGCTGAATCAGGAAGGGAACGAGCAACAGGCTTCCGACCAGACCGCCCAACAAGGCGCCCAACGGAAGACCAGAAACCAGCTCAATCATTGGCGGAAAATCTCCGCCACAAAAAGGGGGTACCGAACGCGGGGCAAAAAAGTTGCTGTGACAACAAATGCTGAGCGGGATGAACCATCACGTCACCACTTCCGCCGACGGGACTGGTATCCGCTCAGTCAACAGCGCCGAGTAAACCCGTACCGTGTGTTCAACGACATCATGTACCGAAAAGGCTTTCGCCCGGGTACTACCGGCCACCCCCATGCGCACACGCAATTCGGAGTCGGTCCCCAGCCGTTCCATCGCGTCGATCAGGGGCTCGACCGTGCGTGGTTGCACCAGCAGTCCGTTGACGCCCGGTCGGACAATCTCTCGACAGCCGGCAATATCGGTGGCGACAATCGCACGTCCGGACGCAGCCGCCTCGAGCAGTGTCTTGGGCACACCTTCACGATAAGAAGGCAGGACCACCACATGACTGGCGGCCATGAACGCGGCAACGTCCTGCTGGTGTCCCAGCCACTCGATACCCTCACGCCGACAGCTATTCAGCTCCTGCTCGGAGAGCGCTGAAGGGTTCCCGGGATCGAGGCCACCCAGCAATTGAAAACGCCATTCAGGGTACCGCTGCCTGAGATGCCGCGCCGCAGCAACAAACTCGCGCACACCCTTGTCGGCAAGCATTCGACCCACGAGCAGGAATATCGGTGGTCCCAGGGGTTCGGCCGTCGCTGGAAATCGATCCGGATCGACACCGCTGCCACGAATGATGATCGCGTCAACAGGGCGGACCAGAGATCTGCTGATGAACGTGTCTCGATCTTCACCATTCTGAAAAATGATCTTCATGTTGGGGTGGCTGAACAGCCATCGATACAGCAGATTGACCACGGTTCGGCGAACTCCACCCCGTACACCCTGGCTGGTGAACACGTGGCCCATGCCAGTCACTGCGTTGACTACAGCAGGAATGCCACTGCGTCGGGCTGCAAAGGTGCCATAGAGCACTGGCTTGATGGTGATGTGATGAACGAGGTCAAACTGCAGTTGACGATAGAGTTTGCCCAGCGCCAGCATGGTGCCGATTTCCGCGAAAGGATTGATGCCGCTGCGGCTTAACGGATAGGTGACGACTGGCAGATCGTACTGTGCGGCTTTCGCCTCACCAGTGCCGGGTGGGCATAACAGCGTTGGTTCAGCGCCCAGCGCAAGTAACGCCCTCGCAAGCTCCAGCCGGTGCGACAGGAAAAAGTCGGCCTGGTTGATCACCAGCCCCACCTTGAGACCTGCAAACATCGCCAGTCGACGATTCATGGCACTTTCAGAGCTAAAACATGGCAGCGGAATCGCATAGTCGCATGGCAAACAGTTGATTTCCACGCATGTGAAAACGCAGTCGGTCGCAAACGACAACCCCAATCAATCAACGATGAATCCAGGCATGCGGGCGAAAATCCTTTCTCACCCGCACGATCAGAAAACTGCCGGTCCGCTATCGATTTACTTCAACCGGATGCGGGCCTCGTTCTGTGCGACCGTCCGCTCACCGATCCCTTTGACGTGCTCAAGCTCGTAAACATCCTTGAAGCCACCGTTGGCAGTGCGGTACTCGACAATCGCCTTCGCCTTGGCGGCACCTACTCCCACCAACACGCGTGCGATCTCTTCTGCAGTTGCGGTATTGACGTTGATGGTCTCCGCATCTACCGCATGACCGGTATGGGCGATGAGCAGTGCGCAGGACAACAGCGCCGCTTGAAACAAAGATCTGATTTGCATGGTTGTCTTCCCGTTGTGATGTCCATGCATTGTGCAAACCGGTGGTGGAGAACAGGAGTGGCGATCTCCCAGGCAGACGTACGCGATTCAACAGATGATCTGACAGACATCAGCTACGAGTTCGCGCGTCAAAGGGCGGCAGAGCGGGGTGCGCGGGCGGTCAGAGGCCTGAAGCTGAAGAAGGGGACTTCAAGGTCGACAATTCCTGCTCGGCAGAGGCTAACGATTTGTGCAGTCGGCGACGCTCGAGCCGGATCGGGACTGTCGAGAACATGGCGAGCACATGACCAAGCACACCACCGATTGCGAACGCGATGAAGAGCCACCAGAAGACACTCCACTGCGGGGTATGCCAAACGAGGAACCGCAGGCTGACCGGCTCCTGATTCACTGCCAATGCTGCCAGCAATGCCACCAGCAACAAGGCGATGACGATCAGCACCCGTCGCACAGATCGCAACATCAGCGATCTGCTGGGTGGACTGCTGCCCGCGAACCGGATTCGACGCTGCCGTTTTCCGTCCAGCTATTGACGGTTTCGCGCAGCTCTTTGCCGGGCTTGAAATGAGGAACGTATTTTCCGGTCAATCCCACCGATTCACCGGTCTTGGGATTACGCCCGATGCGGGGCGCGCGATAGTGCAACGAAAAAGAGCCGAATCCACGAATCTCGATCCGCTGGCCTTGCGCGAGCGTAACCGACATCTGCTCCAGCATGGTACGCACCGCCAGTTCAACATCCTTGGGGAGGAGTTGCATCTGGCGGTAGCAGATTCGATCAATGAGTTCGGACTTTGTCATCAAGCCTCCAGTGCCGCACTCGCCTTCCTTAGCTGATCTAAAAAGAGCTGATCTAAAAAGAACTGATCCATTACGCGCATGTGCGCGTATCAGTTTCCTGAGTTCTGTTCCATCTGCGCCTTGATCAGATCACCCAGCGTCTGTGCACCACCACGCTCGGTTTCCTGCTTGCGCATTTCACGAACCGCCTCTCGATCGTCTTCAACATTCTTTGCCTTCACTGAGACGGCCAGCGTGCGGTTACGACGATCGACACTGATGATCTTGACCTCGATCTCCTGACCCACGGTCAACGCGTTGCGCGCATCTTCCACCTGGTCACTGTTGAGTTCAGAAGCCTTGAGCACCGCAACCACTTCAGGCGCCAGTTCGACGTACGCTTCCTTGGCACCAACTTCGATCACCTTGCCGGTGACGATGCTGCCTCGATCATTCACTGCGACGTAGTCCGAATAGGAGTCCTGGTCGAGTTGTTTGACGCCCAGTGAGATGCGCTCACGCTCGGGGTCGATCGACAGAATGACCGACTCGATTTCTTCACCTTTGGAGAATCTGCGAACGGCTGTCTCGCCGGGTTCGTTCCACGACAGATCGGACAGATGAACAAGCCCGTCGATATTGCCTTCCAGACCAATGAAGATACCGAAGTCGGTAATGGACTTGATCGAACCCTTGATGCGGTCGCCCTTGGCATAACGCAGGCTGAACTCTTCCCATGGATTTGGACGACACTGCTTGATGCCGAGGGAAATACGACGACGCTCTTCATCAATGTCGAGCACCATCACATCAACCTGGTCACCAACCGACACCACCTTGGACGGGTGCACGTTCTTGTTGGTCCAGTCCATCTCGGACACGTGGACCAGCCCTTCCACTCCCTCTTCGATTTCGGCAAAACAGCCGTAATCGGTGAGGTTGGTGACGGTTGCACGAACTCGTGAACCTTCGGGGTAACGACGTGTAATTTGTGTCCACGGGTCATCGCCGAGTTGTTTCATACCTAAGCTGACACGATTTTTCTCGCGATCGAATTTCAGGATACGAACACCCACTTCGTCGCCCACATTGACCATTTCGCTTGGATGTCGAATGCGCTTCCAGGCCATGTCGGTGATATGCAACAGACCATCGACGCCGCCGAGGTCAACGAATGCACCGTAGTCTGTGAGGTTCTTGACGATGCCCTTGACGTCCATGCCTTCCTGCAGCGAACCCAGCAACGCTTCGCGTTCAACACTGTTTTCCTGTTCGAGAACTGCACGACGGGAGACGACAACGTTGTTCCGCTTCTGGTCGAGCTTGATGACCATGAAATCCAGCGGACGGTTTTCAAGATGTGCGGTCTCACGCAGCGGACGGATATCGATCAGCGAGCCTGGCAAGAAAGCACGGATTTCGTTGATATCTACCGTGAAGCCACCTTTGACCTTGCCGGTGATGATGCCTTCCACGGCCTTCTGTTGCAGGTGTGCACCTTCCAGTCGATCCCAGGTTTCGGCTCGCTTGGCTTTTTCGCGAGAGAGGCGAGTTTCACCGAACCCGTCATCGACCACTTCCATCGCTACCTTGACCTGGTCGCCGATGGAAAGTTTGAAATTACCTTGATCGTCCAGGAACTGGACGCGCGGGATGACGCCTTCGGACTTGAGTCCGGCATGCACGGTTACCCAGTCAGCGTCGATATCCACCACGGTGCCGGTAACGATGGAGCCCGGCGCCATTTCGACGGTGGTCAGACTTTTGGCAAATAGATCAGCAAATGATTCAGTCATGTAGTTTGTTGTTTTAGCCCAGGTCTCGAACGGGCTCTCCTGATTGGTTAGTTGATGTTCGCGCTGCCAATGAGACCGATTGCTGATGCACGTTGCAGGGCCAATGCCAGTACTGCATCGATCGACAGCAGGGTGCTATCGATGATGAAGGCATCGGGTGCGGGCTTCAGCGGAGAAACAGCACGCCCTTTATCTCGCTCGTCCCGTTCCCGGAGGCTCGAAAGAAGGGCGGGCAAAGTAGCAGGTAACCCCTTTCCTATCAACTGGTTATAGCGACGCAGCGCACGCGCCTCAAGACCTGCATCGAGATAGATCTTGAGCGGCGCGTCCGGAAACACCACGGTGCCCATGTCGCGGCCGTCCGCAACCAGGCCCGGGGGCTTGCGCATTGCCAGTTGCATCGACAGAACGGCGTGACGCACCTCGGGGTAGGCTGCAACGATACTGGCAGCGGCGCTGACATCCTCTTCACGAATCCGCCGGGAATACTCCTGGCCATCCACCGTCAGACCATCGTCGCGAAAAATGATCGAAAGACCGTTGATCATGGGCAGGAGGTCTGCGGCCGATCGGATGTCGACCCTGCGATCCAGTGCCGCTGCGGCAACCACCCGATACAGCGCGCCGCTGTCCAGCAGGTGCCACCCCAATCGACGAGCAATCAATACTGCCAAAGTGCCTTTGCCTGACCCGCTCGGACCATCCACCGTGATCACTGGAACCGGATCATTCATGGTTGCCACCGGTCAGAGCTGCCGCCGCCGATTCGCCGCTTCTTCAAGCAAGGCAATCCCACCGGCTTCGTCACCAGTTTCCAGCGCCTTGCGCAGAGCCAGGACTTCTTCGTTGAAAGCATCCAGTGCTTGCAGCAATGGTGTCTGATTGAACCTGAAAATCTTCCACCACAACTCCGGATTGGACGCCGCGATGCGCGTGAAATCAGCAAACCCGCCGCCACTGAACTGCAGCTCGTCGTCGGCGATTGCGCGCATGAAGGCAAAGGCCAGCAGATGCGGAAGATGGCTGGTCGCAGCCAGAGTGACGTCGTGGTCGGTTACGTCCATGACATGCAGGCGTGCGCCCAGGTCGGACCAGAACTGGCGCGCCACCAGAACTGCTGCAGCGCTGGTTTCGGCTGCCGGTGCGAGGATCAACAATCGGTTGCGGAACAGATCCGCTGGTGCGTGCTCAGGCCCATGTTTTTCTGACCCGGCGAGGGGATGGCAAGGCACGTAGTTGGCCGGTAATCGACCCAATCGCGCCCGCACCGTATCGACGATGAACCCTTTGACGCTGCCCACATCAACCACTACGCCCTGATGCTGAGCAAGCCGCTCGATCCAATCAGGAATGTGCTCATTCGGTGTGGCGATCACAACAATCGAGGCATCCGCGGGAACCTCGCCAACGATGCTGTCGACCAATCCAAGCTGCAGCGCCGTTCGCGCATGCGCGGGATGGTGGTCGATGCCGATAATGGCGTCGATGGAACCAACCTGACGAGCGGCGCGGGCTACGGCACCGCCGATCATGCCGGTGCCGACAACAACCAGCTTCATTTATTCAGAACACGAGCCAGACTGTCGAGACAGCGCTGGTTCTGCTCTGGTAACCCGACCGTGATGCGTAGATGACGGGGCAAGCCATATTCAGCGATCGGCCGCACGATCACGCCTTCGCGCAACATGGCGTCATACACCGGCCTTGCCTCTCGACCCACATCCACGGTCACAAAATTGCCCACAGACGGGATGCAGGCAAGTCCAAGCTGGGTCAGGCCACCGAACAGAAACTGCAATCCATCCTTGTTGAGCAACCGCGACGTGCGGACAAATTCCTGGTCACCAAGCGCAGCTTCCGCGGCGGCCAGCGCCATCGAATTCACATTGAACGGCTGGCGGATCCGGTTCAACAAGTCAGCAAACACCGGGGAGCTGACGGCGTAACCCACCCGCAGCGAAGCCAGCCCATGGATCTTCGAGAAGGTGCGTGTGACGACCAGATTCGGATAGCGGGCAAGCAAGGTCATGCCATTCGGAAAACCCGGTACATCGACATATTCCTGATAGGCCTCATCCAGCACTACCCAGATATGTGCAGGAACAGCATCAAGGAATCTGACCAGCGCCTCGTGAGTCACCCAGGTGCCGGTTGGATTATTCGGGTTGGCGATGAACATCATTCGCGTCGCGGCCGTGACCGACGCAAGGAATCCATCAAGATCGCACCCAAACTCCACTGCGGGAACAGTGACCAGCCTGGCCCCGGCGGCAATTGTTGCCAGTCGATACACAACAAACGCATGTTCGGAGACGATGGCCTCCGCACCCGGTTCAAGCACCACTCGTGCGGCAAGTTCCAGCACGTCGTTCGAGCCATTGCCAAGGGTAATGCAGGGCAGCGTTACGCCATGATGTTCGGCGAGTGCCTGTTTCAGCCGAAAGCCGCTGCCATCCGGATACAGTGACAAGTTGTCAAACACCGCGCGCAATGCAGTGCGTACTTTTTCACCGGGACCGCGTGGATTTTCATTGCTCGCCAGTTTGATGATGTCCGAGATGCCGAGTTCACGGGCCAGTTCATCAATCGGCTTGCCAGGCTGATAGGGGCTGAGCGACGCAATTGCCGCATTCACATTCGTGGTCTTGAGGTCAGGAGTACTCACATTCTCGCCTGTGGATAAGAACCAAGGACACGCACCGACAACGCAACATTGCGCACCTGCTCGAGCGCACGCTGCACAGGTTCATCGGTTTCGTGGCCATCAAAATCAATGAAAAAAACATAGGACCAGTTGCCGGAACGCGCGGGACGGGTCTCGATCCGTGTCAGGCTGATGCTTTGCTGCTGCAGCGGTTCGAGCACGTGAAACAGGGCGCCTGGCTCGTTGCGGGTGGATACCAGTATGGACGTCTTGTCTGCACCGCTGGGGCCGACGATCTGTTTGCCAAGCACCAGAAACCGGGTTTTGTTATCAGGTTGATCCTCGATGTTGCGCACCAGAATGCGCAAGCCATAAAGATTGGCGGCCGCTTCTCCGGCAACCGCCGCTTTACCAGGTTGTTCGGACACCAATCGAGCCGCCTCACCATTGCTGGATACCACAGTCCGCGGGACATTGGGGTAATGCTGATCGAGCCATGAGCGACACTGCGCCAAGGATTGGGAATGGCTAAGGATTTCGTTGATCGGCAGCTCATCGTTGCCTTTCATGAAGCACTGATGAATGGGCAGCTCGACTTCGGCGCACACACGCAGGTTCGACGCCATGAAACAATCGAGTGTGTGATTGACCATGCCTTCGGTTGAATTTTCCACCGGCACCACGCCATACATCACGGCTTCCGATTCAACTTCGCGGAAAACTTCATCGATGGAGCCCAAGGGTATGCACTGTGCAAACTGGCCGAACTGTTTGACGGTTGCCGCTTGAGTGTAGGTGCCTGCTGGCCCGAGGAACGCAACGGTCAGGGGCTGTTCCAGATTCAGGCAGCACGACAGAATTTCGCGGTACAGTCGGCCCAGATCTTCGTTACTCAGTGGTCCTGGATTCTGCTCGCGAAGTTTGTCGAGAATCTGCGCCACACGCTCCGGTCGATAAAAATAGAGCGTGCTGTCACCCGCATGCGCCTGTTTGATGCGCCCGACATCCAGCGCACACTGCGCGCGCTCGTTAAGCAGGCGAATCAGCTGCTCATCGATCTCGTCGATTCGTCGGCGCAGTGGCTCGAGCTCGGAGTTATCCGTGCTCACGCTCAAATTCACTCATGTAGGCAACCAGTGCATCAACCGATGCCTGGCCGACAGCGTTATAGATACTGGCCCGCATACCACCAACACTTCGATGTCCCTGCAGATTCTGCATGGTGCGTGCTTCTGCGCCTTTCAGGAACTGCGCGTCGAGTTTGGCATCAGGCAGGGTAAACGGAATGTTCATCCAGGAACGATTCTCTTTCACCACCGGCGAGGTGTAGAAGTTGCTGTTGTCGATAGCGCTATACAGCGTGGCGGCCTTGAGCCGATTACGCTCTGCAATCACTGGCAATCCGCCCTGCTGTTTCATCCACTTGAATACCAGCCCTGCCAGGTACCAGGCATACGTTGGCGGTGTATTGGACATCGAGCCAGCCTTGGCGTGCACACCATAATCGAGCATGCTCGGAATGCCTTTGCGCACACGGCTGAGCAGATCTTTACGCACAATCACCAGCACCAGGCCCGCTGGGCCAATGTTCTTCTGCGCCCCTGCATAAATCAGTCCGAATCGACTGACATCAATCGGCCGTGACAGGATGTCGGACGACATGTCAGCTACGAGCGGCACCGAAGGTCTCGGGAACTCATGGAATTGAACCCCGCCGATCGTTTCGTTTGAACAGATGTGCAAGTACGCATCGGTAGGTGCAACCTGCCACTCGCTCGTCGGCGGAACGCGATCGAATTTCGTGGATTCACTGCTCGCCGCGATGCGGACTTCACAGAACTTGCGAGCCTCTTCGATGGCCTTGACCGACCAGGCGCCGGTGTTGACGTAGGCTGCTGAATCTGCAGTACCAAGCAGATTGAGGGGAATTGCCGCGAACTGCTGCGTCGCCCCGCCTTGCAGAAACAGCACATGATAGTCATCACCAACGGACAGCAGTTCGCGAAAATCCCGCTCAGCCGTCTCAGCGATTTCGATAAAGGCATCACTGCGATGGCTCATCTCCATCACCGACACGCCGGTGCCACGATAATCGAGCATTTCCGCTTGTGCCTGGATCAGCACTTCAATGGGCAGCGCAGCCGGCCCGGCGGAAAAATTGTGTGCGCGCTTGGTCATGCTAGTCCTCTGCTCCTTCTTCATCGTCTGATGCTTCGTCGTCTGATGCTTCGTCGTCGGATGCTTCGTCAGGATCACTATCGGTGTTGTCGTCGAAGGCCACATCATCTTCAGCGCCAACCAACGGCGTTTCCGTATCCTGGTCATTCGCGACAACCACAGCATCGTCAACGATGCCTGCTTCGTCTTCCTGCTCCGCGATGCGCTCGACACTGATCAGCTGTTCTTCACCGCGCAGATTGATCAGTCGAACACCCTGAGTATTGCGGCCCTGCATTGACACTTCTGCGATCTTGGTGCGAACGAGTGTTCCCAGATTACTGATCAGCATCAGCTCATCGCCTTCAAACACCTGTACTGCACCAACCACCTGGCCATTTCGCTCGCTGGTCTGGATCGCAATGACTCCTTGCGCGCCACGCCCCTTCACCGGGAATTCAGTGGCAGGCGTGCGCTTGCCATAACCGTTGGCAGAGGCCACCAGAATGTAGCCGTCAGTTGTCGGAATGATCAGTGAAATCACCCGCTGACTGCCGGTCAACCGGATACCGCGAACGCCACGAGCGGTGCGCCCCATGTCGCGCACGTCAGATTCCTTGAATCGCGTGGCCTTGCCCGTACTGGTCACCAGCAGGATGTCACTGGTTCCATTGGTGATCGCAACGCCAACCAGTGTGTTGTCTTCATCCAGTTCAATGGCGATCAGTCCCGCCGTGCGCGGCCGGGAGAACTGCTCGAGTGAAGTCTTTTTCACAGTGCCGTTGGCGGTTGCCATGAACACAAACTGATCCGCATCGTAATTCTTGATCGGCAGAATGGCAGTGATGCGTTCACCGCTGCCCAGTGACAGCAAATTCACCATCGGCCGCCCCTTGCCGATACGACTGCCTTGCGGAATCTGATACACCTTCAGCCAGTACACCTTGCCCTGGTTGGAAAAACACAGCAGCGTGTCGTGACTGCTGGCGATCAATAGATTTTCGACAAAATCCTCGTTTTTTACCGTCGTCGCAGCCTTGCCACGACCACCCCGCTTCTGCGCCTGATAGACCGTCAACGGTTGAGTCTTCGCATAACCCTGGTGGGAAATGGTCACCACCAGATCTTCCTGGTTGATCAGATCCTCGATCGACAGGTCTTCCTGGTTGATGATGATTTCGGTGCGACGCTCATCACCATAGGTCTTGCGAATCTCTTCCAGTTCTTCTCGTACCACGAGGGTGAGACGTTCAGCCGAATTCAGGATGTCGAGCAGATCTGCAATCTCGTCCAGGACAACCTGGTAATCATCGATCAGCTTGTTCTGCTCAAGCCCTGTCAACCGATGCAGCCGCAGATCGAGAATTGCCTGGGCCTGCACTTCCGACAGGTAATAGGCTCCGTCACGCAAGCCAAACTCTGGCCCCAGACCATCCGGCTTGCACGCATCACTGCCGCTCTTCTCCAGCAGGCGAACCACCGTTTCAGGTGACCAGCCACGCCCCATCAACGCGACTCTCGCTTCCGGCGATGTCGCCGAATTGCGAATCAGTTCAATCACTGCATCGATGTTGGCCAGTGCAACGGCCTGGCCTTCAAGAATGTGGCCGCGCTCCCGTGCGCGACGCAGGAGGTACACGGTTCGTGCCGTCACCACATCACGCCGATGGCGAATGAACGCTTCGAGCATCTGTTTGAGGTTCAGTACACGAGGCTGCCCATTGACCAGCGCCACGCAATTGATGCCGAAGACACTCTGTAGCTGGGTCTGCGAATACAGGTTGTTGAGCACAACTTCGCCGGATTCCCCGCGCCGCATCTCGATAACGATGCGCATCCCGTCCTTGTCCGACTCATCACGCAGTTCGGAAATGCCCTCGATCTTCTTTTCCTTCACCAATTCGGCGATCTTTTCGATCAGGCGCGACTTGTTCAGCTGATAGGGAATTTCGGAAATGATGATGACGTCGCGACCGTTCTTTTCATCGACGATG
Organism: Gammaproteobacteria bacterium; assembly: GCA_031385325.1. Classification (GTDB taxonomy): domain Bacteria; phylum Pseudomonadota; class Gammaproteobacteria; order Pseudomonadales; family Azotimanducaceae; genus SYFY01. The sequence continues at coordinate 17,846 of JANNBJ010000103.1, forward strand.
ACCTCGGCGCGAGCGCGAACCAGAATGCGCCCACGGCCAGTTCGATAGGCTTCGATGATGCCGGCGCGTCCGTTGATGATGCCGGCAGTGGGGAAATCGGGGCCAGTGACGTACTCCATCAGGGCATCGATTGCGAGTGTCGGGTCTTCCAGCAGTGCCAGACAGGCCGACACTACTTCAGTGAGATTGTGTGGCGGAATATTGGTGGCCATGCCGACGGCGATACCTGAACTGCCATTGACCAGCAGGTTCGGTATCCGGGTAGGCAGAACTTCGGGAATCGTCAGCGTTTCATCGTAGTTCGGAACCAGCTGTACCGTTTCCTTGTCGAGATCGGAAAGCAGCTCTGACGCAAGCTTGGACATCCGCACTTCGGTGTATCGCATGGCGGCTGGTGGGTCACCGTCAACCGAACCAAAATTGCCCTGGCCGTCTACCAGCAGATAACGCAGCGAAAACTCCTGCGCCATGCGCACCACCGTGTCATAGATGGCACCATCACCATGCGGGTGGTACTTGCCCATCACGTCACCGACCACCCGAGCCGATTTGACGTACGGACGATTGAACGTGTTGTTCATCTCGCTCATGGTGTACAACACACGGCGATGGACGGGCTTCAGGCCGTCGCGAACATCTGGCAACGCCCGCCCGACAATGACGCTCATCGCATAGTCCAGGTAAGACTGCTTGAGCTCGTCTTCAATGCTGCGGGGCAGGATTTCCCTTGCCTGATCGGGACCGGTTTCTGACATGGAATGGGGGTCTTAAAAAGCCCGCTATGCTAGCCCGGATCACCCGTGAATGCTCTACTGATGGCATGTTTCAGGCCCAAAAAAGCGGCCTCTTTCGTCCGTTGAGGAGTCAGCTGGGGAAGTGGTGCGTATAATCGCCGGCATGCACAAAACCACTTGCGACACCATCATTGATGCGGCCTGGGTGCTCCCTATCGCTCCGGTCAATGAAGCGCTCTCCAGCCATAGCATCTGCATCCACAACGAACGCATCTGTGCAATCGCCCCGACCCGCGATATTCACCGGCGTTTTACCGCCCGCGAACAGCACAGTTTCAATGACAGCATCGTCATGCCGGGACTCATCAACGGCCACACCCACGCAGCAATGACACTGCTACGCGGCGCGGGTGAAGACATGCCGCTGGAGAGCTGGCTGCGCAACTGCATCTGGCCGCTGGAGAAGCAGCTGGTTGACCCGGACTTCGTGACCGCAGGTGTTGAACTGGCCATCGTCGAGATGCTGGGACACGGCATCACCACTTTCACAGACATGTATTTTTTCCCGGAAATCACCACGCGGATCGCGCGCGCAGCAAACATCCGCACCATTACCGCATTCCCCATTTTTGACGCGCCTAACGCGTGGAGCCGAAACGTTGATGAGTGTTTCGAACTGGGATTTCGCCTGCACGATGAGTATGCCGATGACCCATTGGTCAGTGTCGCCTTTGGTCCCCACGCGCCTTACTCCGTGGACTACAAGACCCTCGAACGAGTCCACATGTATGCGCAGGAACTTGGGCTGAACGTGCACATGCACCTGCACGAAACTGCAGCAGAAGTTGCGGCCGCCAAGGCAAAACACGGACGCAGCTGGCTATCTGTCCTCGCCGAGATAGGGCTGGTGAATCCGCAGTTGCAGGCTGTACACATGACCCAGCTCGATCGCGCCGAAATCGAACTGCTGGCGGCACACGGTGCCCACGTTGTGCACTGCCCGAATTCGAATCTGAAACTTGCCGACGGGGTTTGCCGCGTGAATGATCTTGATGCCAGCGGGATCAACGTAGCCATCGGCACCGACGGCGCCGCCTCGAACAACGCACTCAGTGTGCTTGATGACGCTCGCACCGCCGCACTGCTCGCGAAAATGCAGGCTGAGAATCCAGTGGCCGGCAACGCTCGACAAACATTATTGAAGGCAACACTCGGCGGCGCGCGTGCACTCGGACGCGACCACGAATTGGGGTCACTCGAGGCGGGCAAACTGGCTGATATCGCAGTATTCTCGCCAACCTCGATTTGCGCCCAGCCGGTTTATGATCCGTTCGCCAGCTTGTTGCACAACAGCGGCGCATGGCGAGCGGATAACGTTTGGGTACACGGACGTGCCTCGGTACAAAATGGTACACCGATGCATCTGGATCTGGCCGCAATTCGTGCACGAGTCGACCTGCAGGCAGCTCGTGTCCGGGCTCTGCTGTAGGACCAACACTGACCATGCAATCCTGTTTGTCGACCCATTCCCTTTGAAAAGCGATGCTTTGGAAACACACCCTGTGGAAACAGACCCTTTGGCAACAGACCCTTTAGCAACAGACAAGGTGCTGAACGCAAACGTCGACCCTGCTGAAATTGCGAAGTTCGAAGCGATGGCGCATCGCTGGTGGGATCCGCTAGGCGATTTCCGTCCACTGCATGACGTCAACAGCTGTCGACTCGACTACATCGACAGCAAGTTGCCGCTATCGGGTTCGCGGATTGTCGACATTGGTTGCGGCGGTGGCATCCTCAGCGAAGCGATGGCACGTCGCGGCGCCGTTGTGACAGGTATCGATATGGGCGAAGCGCCATTGCAGGTAGCTCGACTGCACGCCCTCGAGGCGGGTGTTGAACTGACTTACCTCCGCGATTCCGCGGAAAACTTTGCCGCCTCCCAAGCAGGTGCCTTCGATGCCGTAACCTGTCTGGAAATGCTCGAGCATGTCCCCGACATCTACTCAACGATCGCCGCGTGCGCCGCCCTGGTACGAAATGGCGGACATATCGTCTTCTCGACCATCAATCGTCATCCGGAGGCTTATGCACTGTTGATACTGGGCGCCGAGTACATCGCCAATATCCTGCCTCGTGGCACCCACGATTACGCGCGTTTCATCCGGCCCAGTGAACTGGCCGCGGCCTGTCGCGCCGCGGGCCTGGAAGTGCGTCAGGTCACCGGCATGCGCTACAACCCTGTCACCCGTCAGGCGAGACTGTCTGACAACGTCCGAGCCAATTATCTTGTCCATGCATTCAAGCCCTGAGTTCACCGGGTATCCGGAACTCACTGCAGCAGCAAAATCCTGGCCCTGGTTACCCCCGAAGGATTGCCTGGCCGGGAAGAACATCCTGGTGACCGGCGCGGGCAGAGGTATCGGCAACACGCTGGCACGAACCTGTGCGCTGTTTGGCGCGAATGTGGTTCTGCTCGGTCGCTCGCGGGACCGGCTGGAAACGGTGTTCGACTGGATCTCGTCGCACACGCCAACGAGCCCGGTCATCGTTCCCTGCGATTTCGCTGGCCTGCGAGACGACAACGTTGAGGCACTGCATGACGCCATCGCCGACAGCATGGGACACCTCGATGGCCTCGTTCACAATGCCTCACTGCTGGGTGCCATGACCCCCATTGCTCATTACCCCACATCCACCTGGGAATCGGTGCTGCGGGTCAATACGACGGCGCCATTCATGCTCACCCGCGGACTCCTGCCGTTGCTGGAAGCCAGCAATCGCGGCAGCATCGTATTCACTTCATCCGGTGTCGGCCGCAAGGCACGTGCTTACTGGGGGGCATACGCCGTTTCGAAGGTTGCTCTGGAAGGCCTGGTCGACGTGCTGGTCGATGAGCTCGGCGGCACCAGTCGAATACTGGTTACCAGCCTGAATCCCGGCGGTACCCGTACCGCGATGCGCGCCGCCGCTTTTCCCGCCGAAGACCCGAAGACCCTGCCAACGGCGGAAGCGCACATGGCGCTGTATCTCTATCTGCTTTCTGATGCCGCCCCCGCAGCCCTGCAAGGCGCCCGTTTGACCGCCCGTGACTGGAACGGTCCATCGGTCTGAAATCTCGCTCGTTACCCGTGCCCGATCCTGGCGTTCACTCGGAAGTGCCGCTTCCATCTCACTTTTTTGGCTCTGCATCACAGAAAATCAGCGGGTAGTTTCAGTGCACTGCCGGCCAAGAAGAATCATGGACAGACGAATCATGGACAGGCCGGGTCAGCATGCGCACCCATCGTGCAGAAGGAGAGGTCCACAAGGACATGAGCACACCACGACGTTTTGAACCCGATACCGCGCTGACGATGGTTCAGTCATTCCATCGCGAGCTGGAAATCGCGCCGTTACTCGATCGTATGTTCGAACAGGCGATGGCGAATTCTCCCGCCACGCATCTGGCCTATCAGAATACGGACCACAACGTCGACTTCTCCACCGGCGAACCAGGACAGCACAGCATCAGTTATAACCTGCAGCTGGGCACCACCGGCATCAGTGGTGGCGAAGTCAAACTGACTGCACCCCGTCGATTCAGCACAGGCGATCTGGAAACCCTCGAAGAGCTGCTGCGGCTGGCGGCCCCGGCATTGGCGAACGCGCTGGTGGTCCACGAACTGACGGCCAAGGAACGAAACAAGAAGGCAAAAAAAGCCAAGGCCAATCAGGAAGACGCCCTGATCCTGATTCGTCTGACCGGCATTGAAACCATCCGCAACGCCCATGGGTCGGCCACTTCACAAGCCATGACCGATCAACTGCAAAAGCATCTGGGGAATAAACTTCGGGAAGCCGATGGAATTTTCCAGATCGACGACGATCATCTTGCAGTGCTGCTGCCACGCACCACCAAGGAAGGCGCGCAGCGGGTTGCCAACAAGGTGGAAGTGCTGGTGAACTCCATGCCGTTCGACAACCCTTCGCTGCGTGAACACCTGTCGGCGACCATCGGCATCAGCACCACGAATGGCGCAAGTTCAGCGGAGGCCGTACTCAAGGAAGCGCGCAGTGCGCTGTCTGAAGCAACCGAACATCAGTCGCGTAATCTGCTGATTCACTGATCAGCCGAAGCCACCAGCCGTATAACACTGTAAAGAGCGATCAACTGCCCCGGTGACGTTCCTCGAGCTCCGGGAATGGCAGCAGCACTGATTTTTTCCGGTCTTCACGCACGTTCGCTGTGGTTGGCGGATTGGCCAACCCAACCAGTCGTCGCAGCTGCGCAACGTCGCGCTCAGGCAGTTCTTCGTAATGTCCGGCCAGCAATCGCGACGGCAAAGCCACCGGACCAAAGCGCACACGTTTGAGGCGGGAGACAACACGTCCCACCGCCGAAAACAGCAATCTCACCTCATGCTGTTTACCTTCCATCAAAACGGCGTGGTACCAGTGATTGCGACTGCGTCCGTCGAAATAACGAAGGTCGGTAAACCGCATGGCTTCGCCTTCAATCGTCACACCTTCGCACAGCATCGCGACTTCTTCGTCGGTGAGGGTACCGTCGACCCGGACGGCGTACTCCCGATCGAGTACCGAAGACGGGTGCATCAGCTTGTTGGCAAGTTCGCCGTCATCTGTAAAGAGCAGTAATCCCGAGGTCATGGTGTCCAGTCGGCCGACCATCACCCACCGACCACGCCTGATGTCCGGCAGGTCTTCGAACACAGTTGGTCGACCTTCGGGATCATTACGCGTACTGATCGTACCAGCCGATTTGTTGAGCAGAAGTACTCTTGATCGCATCAGCCTGGGCACAGTGGCCACAGGTTTGCCATCAACGAAAATCCGGGCCGACGGCAGCACCTTGAGACCCAGTTTGGCCACTTCACCATCAACGGCTACTCGACCCTGTTCAATCCAGCGTTCGATCTCGCGTCGACTGCCGAACCCTGCATCGGCGAGAACTTTCTGCAAACGTTCAGGATCTGCCGAGACGACCACGGGTGCAGGCATCGGCCGTCTCGCGGCCGGCTCAGATCGACCGCTTGGTGGTGCAGATGCACGGCTCTTGCTGTCAGAGGAAGCACGACGCGAGCGTGGTGCTGCGGACTCTTCTTTGCCTCGCCGGCTGGTCGATCGTTGACCCGTCGCCTTCGAGCCCGCAGTCCGCTTGATGGGTCCGCGCATCAACCATGTCCGGTGGGCAGGCGCACCACGTTATTTGCGACCATCGCGGACTCCATCGGTTCATCTGCGTCGAGGTCATCTCCGACTGGCGGGCGATCTGTCGCATTCAAGTCGATAATTGCCGCATCGTGGCCTGCGTCGTTGGCCGCGACGATCTCGCCGGCCGCTTCTTCACCAACAATCAGTTCAACGCTGACTCCCGACTCAAACACCGCTTCCTGCACATCAGCGGCATCGTGCTCCAGCAGGCTGCGAATTTCGGCGAGTGGCGGCAGATCACCGAGTGAAGCGACGTTGAAATAATCCAGGAATTCCCTGGTGGTTCCATACAACGATGGTTTGCCAGGTGTGTCGCGAGTGCCAACGATCCGGATCCAGCCGCGCTCCATCAGGGTTCGTATGATGTTCGGGCTGACGGCTACCCCACGCACCACTTCGATATCGGCTCGCGTCAGGGGTTGTTTATAGGCGATCAGGGCCAGCGTCTCGAGGAACGCTCGGGAGTACTTGCCGGGCTTTTCTTCCCACAAACGACTCACCCATTCGGACAACTCCTGGCGCACCTGAAAGCGGTAACCTGAAGCCACTTTTTTCAGTTCAAAGCCTCGGTCTTCGCACGCGGCTTCCAGCGTCTCCAGACTTTCTTTCACAGCCTGGCGCAGTTCATCGATGGGAATTTCTCCCCGCTTGAACAGCCTGACAAGACGCTCCACGCTGAGTGGTTCATCCGCGGCCATGAGCGCCGCTTCGATGATCTGTCTGATCCGGTTTCCTTCCATTCTGCCGTCATTCCTCCAGTTGGGATGCGTACGGGTCATCTGACCTCGCACGCAGATAGATTGGCGCGAAGGGTTCGTTCTGAACCAGGTTGATGAGACCTGCACGAACCAGTTCCATCAGCGCCAGGAAGGTTACGATCACACCCCTACGTCCTTCAGCACGGGTAAACAGCTGCTGAAACGACACAAAATCGCCGGCCGCAGAGATCAGCGCAAGAACGTTGGACATCCGTTCCCGAACCGATAGCGGTTCCAGCGTCACGCTATGACTTGTATACAGTTCGGCGCGGCTGAGCACCTCGGCCAGCGCCAGCAGCAGCTCGCGCAAATCAACGGGCGGATCAACTCTTTCGCGCACCAGCTCGGGACGCTCGGGATGAACCAGGAAGATGTCGCGATCGACACGCGGCATTTTTTCCACGTCTTCTGCTGCGGTCTTGATCTGCTCGTATTCCTGCAGCCGCCTGATGAGTTCGGCGCGCGGATCGTCCTCATCATCAATAGCCTCGCCGGGTCTTGGCAGCAGCATTCGCGACTTGATCTCCGCCAGCAGCGCCGCCATCACCAGATACTCACCAACCAGTTCGAGCTGGAGCATGCTCATCAGTTCGATGTAACGGATGTACTGCGTGGTGATCTCGGCGACGTGAATTTCCAGAATATCGAGGTTCTGCTTGCGAATGAGATAGAGCAGCAGATCCAGCGGCCCTTCAAAGGTCTCCAGAAACACTTCGAGGGCCTCGGGCGGGATGTACAGATCGGTGGGTAGCTGCGTAACTGGCTTGCCCTGAACAACGGCAATCGTGTCCGCATCGTCGATCCGTGCCTGATCCAGCTTGTGCGGAACGCTTTCGAGGCTTTCAGCCACGTCGATAGCTTCCTCGCTCACGCGATACCGATGGCTTCACGCACATCCTCCAGAGTTTCGCGAGCAACCGCGCGGGCTGTTTCCGACCCCTCCTGAAGTATGGAATTCACCAGGTCCGGATCGTTTTCGAACTGTGCTGCCCGCTCTCGCATTTCACCCAGCTCAGCGTTGATCGCCGCGATCAACGGCTTCTTGCAATCCACACAACCGATACCGGCCGAACGACAGCCCTCGTTGACCCAGTTCAGCAGGTCAGGTGGCGAGTACAGGTTATGCAGCGAAAACACCGGGCAATTATCCGGATTGCCGGCATCGGTCCGGCGCGCACGCGCAGGATCGGTTTTCATCGTCCGGACTTTCTCTTCAACCTGTTTCGGTGTTTCCCGCAGCGTAATGGTGTTGTTGTACGACTTCGACATCTTCTCACCATCAAGACCTGGCACACGCGCCGCCGAAGTCACCAGCGCCTGAGGTTCTGGAAGAATGATTCGTCCGCCGCCTTCGAGATAACCGAAGAGCCGCTCCGAATCGCCAATGGAAAGGTTCTGATGCCCGGCGAGCAATGCCCGTGCGCGTTCCAGCGCCTCACCATCACCCTGTTCGAGATAGGCTCGGCGACTTTCGGTATACAGGCGCGCGGCTTTTTTGCCCAGCTTCGCAACGGCGGCCTCAGCCATCGCCTCGAAGCCGGTTTCCCGACCGTAGAGATGGTTGAATCGACGAGCGACTTCACGGGTCAGCTCAACATGGGCCACCTGATCGGCCCCGACCGGCACATGCCCGGCGCGATAGATGAGGATGTCGGCCGCCTGCAGCAGTGGATAACCCAGGAATCCGTAGGTGGCCAGATCCTTGTCGTTGAGCTTCAGCATCTGGTCCTTGTACGTCGGCACCCGTTCCAGCCAGGCCAGTGGCGTAATCATGGACAAAAGCAGCTGCAGTTCAGCGTGTTCCGGCACCCTGGATTGTACAAACAGCGTCGTCGAACCCGGGTTGAGCCCGGCTGCCAGCCAGTCGACCACCAACTCGAAAGTATGCTTCGGAATGTCGGCCGCGTTTTCGTAGGACGTGGTCAGCGCATGCCAGTCGGCCACAAAGAAGTAGCACTCGTACTCGTATTGCAACTTGACCCAATTTTTGAGCACACCATGGTAGTGACCAAGGTGTAACCGTCCTGTCGGACGCATGCCGGAAACGACACGTGTCGCCGAATCGCTGCTACTCAAGCGAACCACCCTCCCCGATGAGGTCTTGTTGTTATGGCCGGCAGTATACCGGCAGGGGTGCAACGAGAACGAGGGGCAATCTGACCAGCATGCATTGCACGCTGGGATCGGTCAGATGGTGAAGATTCCGGCACCTTGGCGAAGAATCACCGGGATGTCCTGGGTCAGGTCGACGAGAGTTGTGGATTCTGCGCCGCCGTGCCCACCATCGATGATGAGATCCACCCGATGTTCCAGCAGTTCCCGCAGGTCCTGCGGGTCGGTGGCGGGCGTCTCCTGCTCCGGTAGTCGCATCGTGGTGGTCATGATCGGCTCGCCAAGTTCTTCCAGCAGGCCACGCACGATGGCGTGGTCCGGCACCCGGATGCCAATCGTCTTGCGCTTCTCGTGCACCAGCCGGCGCGGAGTTTCCCGGCTGGCCGCCAATACAAAGGTGAATGCGCCAGGCGTGTAGCGCTTGAGAATTCGGTACTGCGTGTTGTCGACACGGGCATAAGTCGACAGCTCGGAAAGGTCGCGGCAGGCCAGTGTCAACATGTGGTTCTTGTCCAGCCGCCGCAGGTTTTCAACCCGATCGATCGCCTTCTTGTCGCCGATATGACAACCCAGCGCATACGTCGTGTCGGTCGGGTACACCACCAATCCGCCCTCACGCAGGATCTGCGCCGCCCTGGAGAGCAGCCGCTTCTGCGGGTGAGTGGGATGAACTTCGAAGTACTGGCTCATGCTGAAACCGATGGCACGGTCGACGAGTGTGTTCAGGAATTCGGAAAAAAGATAGATCGACGGCACGCCACATGCGGCTCGCCACATGAGGTCAGGCCAAACAACCTCCGTCACTCCCAACGGCAGCGGCCGAGATTCCGGTTTGCGCCGCAACGCCACACCTCTATCATCCAACGCCTCAATCCGTCCCGAGCACTCAGGCTTGAACCAGCTCTTCGACTTCCTGCCCATCGCGGTGTTTGCAGCGGTGTTCTTCAGCACTGATCCACCGAACAATATCTTCTACGCAACCGGTGCGTTGATGGCCGGGGTGACGATCCAGATGGTGAGCTACTGGCTGCTGCGCAAGCCAATCGGTGGGCAGCTGAAGTTCACGTTCTGGGCCAGCATCATTCTCGGCGGGATGACGCTGTTTCTGCGCGATGCAGCCTTCATCCAGTGGAAACCGACCATCGTCAACTGGTCACTGGCCATCGTGCTGCTGGTCTCGGAGCGTCTGACCGGGCGCAACATGCTCAAACTCCTGCTCGGCCCACAACTTACGTTGCCTGATCACGTGTGGCGTAACCTCGGTTATGGCTGGGCCGCAGGATTCATCCTGTCGGGAGTGCTGAACCTGGGGGTCGCATGGAACTACTCCATGGAATTCTGGGTGACCTACAAACTGGTTGGTGGCTTTGCCCTGACCCTGCTCTACATCATCCTGACCATCGTGTATCTTGCGCGGCTCGGTCACCTCAAGGACCCCAATGCCGAACCGCAGCCGCCGTCAAACCATGACCGCCCATAACACCCGGTTGTGGTTGTTCGCTTTTGCCTGTCTGATTTTGCCCGTCCATGCCGAATATGTCAGCGACGATCTGAGCGTTGAACTGCGCAGCGGCTCATCCACCGAATACCGCATCATCAATTTTCTCAAGGGTGGCAGCTCCTTTGAGGTGGTGGAAACCAGTGACAAGTTCACGAAAGTCCGCACCGCCAACGGCACCGAAGGCTGGATCTCGAACCAATATGTGGTGAGTGAACCAGGCGCCAGGTCAAAACTGAAAGATGCCGAAGCACGCATCGAAAAATTGCAGGCGAATCTGGATGAAGCCACTGCCGGCAGTGGCAACGTCTTCAAGAAACTGGAAACCGCTGAGACCGACATCACCACGCTCACTGCCGCGCTGGAAGAAGCAAGCGCTGATCTGGCACGAGTGCGCGCGGCGTCCGCTGGCGCCGTGGAAGCGGCGGACAAACTGAAGAGCCTGGAAGAATTGAATGCACGGTTGCGCAACGAACTGCGCGACGTCGCGGCGGATCGCGAGCGATTGGCCAAGAACCTCGAAGAGCGATGGCTGCTGATTGGTGCAGGTCTGTTGTTTGGCGGATTGCTGCTGGGCGTCATCATCAAATCGAGACCCCGTCGAAGCGCCTGGTCGTGATGACGCTCAGCGTCAACCTCAACAAGATCGCGACCTTGCGCAATGCACGAGGCGGCACGATCCCGGACGTTGTGCAGGCAGCCAGAACCGTGCTCGACGCCGGTGCCAATGGCATCACCGTGCATCCGCGACCTGACCTTCGACACATCACGCCTGCCGACGTTCATGCTCTGTCATCGCTGCTGCGCACTGAGTATCCGGACATCGAATTCAATATTGAAGGCAACCCCGTACCCGGCCCTCGCGACAACGGTTATCCAGGGCTGGATGCGCTGATCGAGGCAAGTACACCGGCTCAGGCAACGCTCGTACCCGACGCGGATAACCAGCTCACCAGCGATCACGGCTGGGATTTACTGGGGGATAACGGGCTACTGATGGAGCGCATCACCCGCTATCACGCCTGGGGTGCACGGGTCTCGCTGTTCATGGATACCGATCTGCGCGCGATCGATCGAGCCAAGCGTGTCGGAGCCGACCGGATCGAACTGTATACCGGTCCTTTCGCCGATGCGGTTGCGAAGCACGGGCCGCTTTCCACCGAAGCGAGTTGCAGCCTCGCCGAGTACCGGGCTGCAGCCAGTCATGCCCAACAACTCGGGCTTGGCGTCAACGCCGGGCATGATCTGAACCTGATCAATCTGCCACTGCTGGCCACCATCGACGCGGTAGTCGAAGTGTCCATCGGCCATGCGCTGATCGCCGATGCACTCTATGCAGGGCTTGAGCCCACCATTCGTGCGTATCTGCGCGCGCTCGGTCGAGCCTGACTTCAATCCTACATCTGGAGCAACTCATGACATCACGTCGCACCTGGTTCCGTTCATCGCTGGTATTTGCCGGCCTGCTGATTCTGCTCACCCGTCCCGCGTTCGCTGACAACGCTTCCGTGCGATTCACCACCTCCGTTGGTGTCATCGACGTCGTGCTGTACGCTGATCAGGCGCCCAAGACGGTTGAAAATTTCCTTCAACTAGTGGACGAAGGGTTCTACAACGGATTGATTTTCCATCGCGTCGTCGCGGGGTTCGTGATTCAGGCGGGTGGATTCGACGCCAAGATGGTCAGCCGGGAATCACCCCGCACCGTCGTCAATGAGTCCAAGGTCGGGCTGGGCAATCGCAAGGGAACACTGGCCATGGCGAGAACCGATGACCCGGATTCGGCGGACTCGCAGTTTTTCATCAACGTCGAGGACAACCTCAACCTCAATGCCAAACCAGGGATGCCCGGTTATGCCGTGTTTGGCGAGGTAGTGTCCGGTATGGACGTGGTGGTGCAGATCGAACTCACACCGGTTGCGACCGTTGCTGGAATGCAGGGCGTGCCGGTCGAACCGATTGTCATCGAGAAAGCCGAACGGATCTGACGCTGTGATGGGCGATCCATGCCCACTGGGTTGACCAGCCTGTTAACATCCCCCCTTTGCCCGGAGCAGTTTTTCACCATGCAGATCGTTTTTATCGGCTTCCTTGCCCTCTTTTTTGGCGCAGCCATCGCTAATCTCATGCCGCTGGTCGCGCCAGACAGCACGTTGGCGCTGATGGTGGTCACGTCCATTGCCTTGTTCCTGACCGGACTGATTTCCCGACGAATGGGTCGCGGCGCCCCGGCCGCGTCGGCCGCGGCGTCGGTTCGAGAGAAAGCAGTCACCCCGGCCCCCCCGGCCAATGGTGCATCAATCAGTCAAAACGTGGGCCAGACCGAACGCAAGCGTGGATCCCAGGACACTGCGCCTTCGCGTCCTGATCGGCACGCAGACGACTCCCGCGCAACAAGACAACAGACGCCCAATCCGGACGCTGCCAACGAAGATGGCACCGTCAAGTGGTTCAATCGCACCAAGGGGTTCGGCTTCATCGTGCGCGCTTCCGGTGACGAAATATTCGTGCATCAGCGCTCCATCGTGCGCACCGGCCGGGGTGATGATCGCCAACGACCCATGCTGCGTGATGGCCAGAAAGTGCGATTCAGTGTTACCAACCATGACAAGGGCTTGCAGGCCGAAGACGTCATTGCTCTCGACTGATTCGATCACGCCATGAATCTGCGCAATCTCCTGGAAACACGGGTTGTCCTGGCTATGCAGGCCTGTGGGCTGGACGGCAATCCGCAGCTGCAAACTGCGGCGCGTCCGGAGTTTGGTGACTATCAGGTCAACGGCATCATGGCACTGGCCAAGCAAGCCAGGCGCAATCCGCGGGAATTGGCCGCTGAAGTCGTCGCTGCGCTGAAGACTGCGGATATCACCGAAGCTGCCGAAATCGCCGGCCCGGGATTCATCAATCTGCGCTTCACAGCGGATGCTCTCGGTGCGGCGCTTGCGAGTTCGACTCGAATCGAGCAGACCACCACGCCACAGACCGTCGTCATCGATTACTCCGCGCCTAATCTGGCGAAAGAGATGCACGTCGGGCACTTGCGCAGCACTATCATTGGCGATGCGATGGTGCGCACCCTCGAAGCACTCGGCCACCATGTGATCAAACAGAATCACGTTGGCGACTGGGGCACCCAGTTCGGCATGCTGCTCACACACATGCAGGGCAACAACGAAAACACGCAGGTATTGGCCGATCTGGAAACGTTTTACGTCCAGGCCAAGCAGCGATTCGATAACGAACCGGAGTTCGCCGCGCAGGCGCGGGCCAATGTGGTCGCATTGCAGTCTGGCAATCCGGCAGCTCGCGCTGCGTGGCAGCAGTTCATCGACATTTCGCTGTCCCATTGCCAGGCGGTCTACGATCGGCTGGGTGTGTTGCTGCAACCCGTCGATGTGATGCCCGAGAGCGCCTACAACGATGACCTGTTGCCCGTGGTTACCTCGCTTCGCGAGCAAGGCCTGCTGGTTGAATCTGATGGTGCGTTATGCGTATTCCTCGACCAGTTCAAGGGCAAGGACGGTACGCCGCTTCCACTCATCGTACAAAAAACCGATGGTGGCTTTCTGTATGCCACCACCGATCTCGCGGCGATACGGCATCGTCACAAGACGCTGCACGCGGATCGGGTGCTCTATTTTGTCGATGCACGACAGGCCCTGCACTTCAGACAGGTGTTTGCAGTGGCCCAAGCGGCCGGATTTGCCCCGCAAACCATGCGGCTCGAACATCTTCCGTTCGGAGCGATGCTTGGCAAGGATGGTCGACCGTTCAAGACCCGGGCTGGTGGAACCGTCAAACTGGTCGATCTGTTGACCGAGGCAGAATCACGCGCCCGCGCCATCGTCGACACCAAGAGCACGGACGTGCCTGTCGATGAGCGTGACAGGATTGCACACGCAGTGGGAATCGGCGCGGTAAAGTACGCCGATCTCTCCAAGCACCGCACCAATGATTACGTGTTTGACTGGGAGCAGATGCTCTCGTTCGATGGCAACACGGCACCCTATCTGCAGTATGCCTGTGCGCGCATTCGCAGCCTGTTCCGCCGCGCTGAAGGATCATCCGAAACCACAGGACTGAATCCGCAGCACGTCGCTGAACGCCAGCTGGCCATGCAGCTGCTGCGTTTTCAGGAGGTTGTGGAGCAGGTGGGCAACGAAGGGTGCCCGCATCATCTGTGCGGTTATCTGTACGATCTGGCCACCCGGTTCAGCCAGTTCTATGAACAGTGTCCAGTCCTGAGCGCCGAGGCAGATGATCGCGCACGCCGTCTGGCTTATTGCCGGAGAACGCTGAATACGCTGGAGACAGGGCTTTCACTGCTCGGGATCGAAGTGCCCGAACGGATGTAACGATTCGAAGAAGGGGCCGACTGTTCCAGCCTGCCCCGGTTCAATCAGACGGTGCCAGCAATCGCCGGCCTTGGCATTGCATAGCTCTTCAGCTCGGCGACAAATTCCTGCAACGCGTGCACGCCAGAGGCCTCGGCTGCCACGCACCAGGCTTTGAGTCCGTTCAGAAGTTCATCGGCGTTGGCACGCTTGCGCCACACTTCAGCCAAAGCCAGCCGAAATTCATAAATCCGGCGCAGTTCCTCACTGGAGGTCACCAGCTTCTCCAGACGCACTTGCTGGCGCGGCGTGACGACAATCTCGTCCCGTGCCAACACCACCTTGGCTCGGCGGAAGAAGCGCTTCGACGCAGCGTCGGCTTTTTCATACTCGGCACGGACGCAGGGCGCAATGACCCGTTCGGCGTACCGCGACATCACCCGGAATCGATCATTCAGGATGGCCCACGCCGTATCGATGTCGAGTGAGGCTTTGCCTTCCACTCGGGTCGCCATCGGACCTTTGCTGCGGACTTTGGCAAGGCCCGCCCTTTCAAACAGGCGTATCCACATCCAGCCAATGTCGAACTCCCAGGGCTTCGACGAAAGTTTGGCCGAATTCGGATAGGTGTGGTGATTGTTGTGCAGCTCTTCGCCGCCGATGAGGATGCCCCACGGCACAACATTTCGGGCAGCATCCGGGCACTCGTAATTTCGATAGCCCCAGTAATGACCAATGCCGTTGATGACACCTGCGGCGGTCAGGGGAATCCACGCCATCTGCACAGCCCAGATGGTGATCCCGATACCACCAAACAAGAGCACGTCGATAACCAGCATCGAGTACACCCCGGCCCAGGTATGCGCGCTGTACACGTTGCGTTCGATCCAGTCATCAGGACAACCGGCACCGTAGCGGGCCAGTGTCTCGGGTGTGCCGGCCAGGCGATATACCTCGACACCTTGCCAGAAGATCTTGCCAATGCCTTGCACCACAGGGCTGTGCGGGTCTTCAGCAGTTTCGCAGGTGGCGTGATGTTTGCGATGGATTGCAGTCCACTCTTTGGTGCCCTGACCGGTGGTCATCCACAGCCAGAAGCGAAAGAAGTGGGCAAGCGCCGGATGAATATCCAGCGCGCGATGAGCGGAATGCCGATGCAGGTAAACTGTCACTGACACAATCGTGATATGCGTGAGTATCAGGGTGTAAGCGAGAAGTCCCCAGACATTCCAGGAAAGCAGTCCATTGGCCAGTACATCCAGCAGCACGTCGTACCTCTTGAAGGAGTTGATGGGAAGTAAAAGGAACAGGCTCAAAAGTTCGCCGATTCTGTCAACCCGGGACTGCAAGCACCAGATGGCAGGTGATATTTCTTTCCAGACCGAGTGTAGTTGCTGACCTCCATTTCACGCCCGACTGGCGCACAATTCGAGCCATGAACGAGCCTTTCCTTACCCTCATTGCCGCTGCAAAACTGCAAAACGTGCTTTCGACCACTCGAGTGATCGATTGCCGCGCCCGCCTCGGAGATCTCGACTTCGGTCAGCGCGCCTTCAACGAAAGCCATATCGTCGGTGCCGTGCGTGGTGATCTGGACACTGACTTCGCGGCATCACCAGGGCAACACGGCCGACATCCCCTCCCGGATCTGGATCGCCTGGCCGAGCAATGCCGCAACTGGGGAATCAACGACTCAACCCAGGTCGTGGTGTACGACGATATGGGCGGCATGATTGCCGCACGCGCCTGGTGGCTGCTGCGCCGACTCGGCCACGCTTGCGTGGCTGTACTGGATGGCGGCTGGCCGGCCTGGCAGGCGCTGCCGGGAGCGGTTGAGTCGCGGTTGGTATCGCCTGCGCGCGGGAACTTCACACGGCGGCCGCCACTCACCAGACAGACCACAGCCGAGGATTTGCTGCGTCGATCACCGGCGGCGCTGCTGGATGCACGAGCTGCGGAACGCTTTGCCGGCATCAAGGAGCCGATCGATCACACTGCCGGACACATCCCCGGCGCTCGATGTGTGCCTGCGGCCGGTAACCTGACGCCGGACCAACGGTTTATCTCCGTCGCAGACCTCAAACAACGGTTTGCTGATGTCGCGGATGACTGTGTCTGTTATTGCGGTTCCGGCGTGACCGCCGCGCACAATATCCTCGCCATGCGTATCGCCGGATTTCCGGAACCGGCGCTCTACGCCGGCTCGTGGAGTGAATGGATCGAGGACCCAACCCGGCCAATTGCTACCGGACAATGAAGATCGAGCCGGCGACGCTTTCCTGGAACGAGCAGGGAGCACCTTACAACACCCGTTTCAATGACATCTATTTCAGCGCAGATGGCGCGCGCGAAGTACAGCGTGTTTTCATGGAACCAGCCGCCATCGATGCGCGTCTGCGTGACAGCGCACGATTGACCATCGCCGAATTCGGTTTTGGCAGTGCTCTCAATTTCATCATGCTGGCGGCAGCGGCGATCAATGCCGGTTGCCGATTGCACTTCCTGAGCGTTGAACTGCACCCGTTTCGCAAGACCGATCTCAAACAAACTCGCGCACGCTACACCGATGCCACCGAGCTTGCGATCCTGGATGAACTGACGAGCGACTATCCGGCGTTGCTGCCCGGCTGGCATCGACGTCTGCTGGGCGATGGGAAGATCACCCTGTCGATCTACTTTGGCGAGGTCCGTGACTTTGCTGAAGAACTTCGCGGTCGACACCTGCACGGCATCGATGCATGGCTGCTGGATGGATTCGCTCCGGATCGCAATCCGGACATGTGGGACGACGCCCTGTTTGAAGCGATGGCACAAACATCGCGGACCGGTGCAACGGTTACAACGTTTACCAGCGTCGGACGTGTGCGACGTGGATTGGAAAGTGCCGGGTTCACCATGCGGCGGGTCGATCAACGCCCCATGAAACGCGAAAGCCTCGCAGGTGAATGGTCAGGCCAGCGCGATACACCCACGATACCGGACTGTGTTCAAGTATTTGGCGGGGGAATCGCCGGATGCAGCATGGCTGCACATCTCGCCACGCAGGGCATTGCAGTACGTCTGGTTGAACCGAGATCCGCACTCGCCACCGGCGCGTCACAAATGTGCGCCGTCCAGCACGCGCGGCTTCTGCCGGATGGCAGCCCGCTGGCTGAATGGCGGGTGTCCAGTCATCTCTACAGCCTTGCGTTCACACGCGGACATGCAGGTGTCCATTCCATCGGCGCGCTGCAATTACCAGGTCCCAATCTCGACACGGAACGCCTCGAACGTACGTTTGCCTGTTACGGTGAATCAGGCGACTGGTTGACCTGGTGTGACGCTCAGGAGGTGGAGAGACTGGCCGGTGTGTTTGGCGCCAATTCGGAAGCGGGACTGCTCTTTGTTGGCACGCCGGTGGTCGAACTCGATCAGCTTTGCCGGTCACTGACTATGCAACCTGGCGTCGACGTTTGCCTCGATGGTCAACTCGATCCCATGTTGCCGACGGTATGGGCATGTGCACACGGTTACTCGGACATAGCAGCGCTCCAGTCACTGCCGACCCACACCCTCTGGGGCCAGACTGATCGGATATCCATGACCAATGCACCCACCCTGGCAATCATCGGTGATGGTTATCTCGCGCCCTGCAAAAACGCGGTGATGGTGGGATCGACCTTTGAATATGCAGCCTGGGACCCCGCAGTTGCGACAACCACCAACGTCGCACGCCTGCTCGGTCAACCGCACACGTGGCTGGGTCGACAACGCGCGGCGCGCCTGGCTGCCACCGATCGCATGCCGATCATTGGCCCGATCGGCAACGACTGGATCACCACAGCGCATGGTTCCATGGGTGCCACCTCGGCACATATGGCCGCCGCAGTGATCCAGAGTCAGATCATGGGTTGGTTGCCACCACTGGATACGAAGGTAGTCCGCACGATCGACCCGGGCCGATTTGCTGCCCGGGCCGCGCGTCAACTCAGGCGCCGATGATTCGCACACTCACGACGTTATCGACTGCGCGAATGGCATCCAGCAATCCCGCGTCAGGCACTTCGGCGAGATCGATCAGGTTGTAGGCGATGTCACCCCGGCTCTTGTTGAGCATGTCGATCACGTTGATCTTCTTGTCAGCGAGCAGAGTGGTCATCTGGCCCAGCATCCCCGGAACGTTCCGGTTCACCACCGCCAGTCGAATGCCTGTTCCCATCTCCAGACTTACGCTGGGGAAATTAACCGAGTTGGCAATGCTGCCGGTGTCGAGGAAATTCACCAGCTGATTGGCAGCCATGACGGCGCAGTTCTCTTCCGCTTCCTCCGTACTTGCTCCCAGATGTGGTGTGAGCAACACCTTGGGGTGTCCAATCAGTCCGGAAATCGGAAAGTCCGCCACATATTTGGAGATTCGGCCACTTTCCAGGGCAGCTTTCAGTGCCACACCATCAACGATGGGTTCACGGGCAAAGTTGAGCAACACGCTGCCCGGACGAAAGGCATTGAGGCTCTCTGCATTGATCATGCCCCGCGTCTCGGCCATCAACGGCACATGCAGGGTCACGTAATCCGCACGAGCGAACAGGCTTTGCAGGTTCTGCATGCGCTGCACTTCACTCGGCAGGCGCCAGGCGGCATCAACAGAAATCGCCGGATCAAAGCCGAGCACTTCCATACCCAGATCCAGCGCTGCACGCGCAACCAGCGAGCCAATGGCACCAAGCCCGACAACACCCAACGCCTTGCCTACCAGTTCGCGACCGGCAAACCGCTTTTTCTCGGCTTCGACAATGCGATCCAGTTCTGCTTCATCGTTGATTCCACCCAGCGTGCTCACAAACTGGATGCCACCGTAAATATCACGTGAGGCCAGCAACATCGCCGTCAACACCAGTTCCTTCACCGAATTGGCATTGGCACCAGGGGTGTTAAAAACCACCACGCCGCGTTCGGTGCAAAACTCGACGGGCACGTTGTTGACACCCGCACCAGCGCGCGCAACCGCCTGTACGGTGTCGGGAAGATCGGCACCCGCCAGTTTGTGGCTGCGCAACAACACCGCATCGGGTGACTCAACTTTTCCACCGACCTTGAAACGATCTGCCGGAAACCGCGCCAGGCCGCGCTCGGCGATGTTATTGAAGGTTCGAACGTTGAAAGTTCTGCTCATCGTGCCTGCCCCAGATTCATTTGGAAAAAAACGGCGCGCATTCTAAACCAGCTGCAAAGTCAGTCGCGAGTTACACCATTCATTGACGGCGTGCGCTGCATTCACCTTTTACGGTGGGCAAGTACCAATAACTCTCTGGCCAGGGCCTCGGCTGCATCAACCCGGGCGAAGGTTGCCAGACTCCTTTCGTACTGCGGGCGGTCTTGCAAGAGGTGGTGGATTCCGGCGACCAGCGTCGCCTCATCGAGATCGGCTTCGGGAATGACCAGACTGTAGCCCTGCTGCTTCGCGTATTCCGCATTCTCGAGTTGATCCCCTCGGCTGGCTGCCGCCGACAATGGAATCAGCAGAGTGAGTTTGCCAAGACTTAATAGTTCGAACAGGCTGTTGGCACCAGCGCGCGACACCACGACCGTTGCCAAAGCAAACAGATCACCCCAGCCCTCATTGATGAATTCGTACTGGTGATAACCAGCCAGTGCGCTGGTCTGCATGCGCCCCGGCCCACAGACATGCACAACCTCGAACTCATGTAACAGCGCAGGCAACGCAGCCCGAACCACCTCATTGAGCACAACAGCCCCCAGGCTGCCACCGGTCACCAGCAGCACGGGCTTTTGCGGATCCAGTCGAAACTGCTGCCGCGCACGGGCTGGCTCTCCACGCAACATCGCCTCACGCAGGGGCGTACCGGTGTGCACGACACGGCCGCCAAAGCCATGCACCTGTGTCTGCGCAAAGCTTGTGCAGAGGGTTTTCAGGAACGGCTGTGACAGTCGATTGGCAAGACCAGGGCTGAAGTCAGACTCATGACCCAGTACGGGTACTCGACACAGCCAGCCAGCAAAAACCACGGGAAAGGCGACAAATCCGCCCTTGGAAAAAATCACGTCCGGACGCAATCGTCGCACTAACCGAAAGGCTTCGATCAGGCCCAGGACCACCCGTCCTGCGTCACGCACATTGGACCAGGAGAAGTAACGCCTGAGCTTGCCCGCACTGATGCCGTAGTAGTTGATCGCCACTGCTTTCAACAAGCCACTCTCGTAACCTGACCGCGTCCCTACAAAGGACACACGGTGCCCGGCAGCGAGCAGCCTTTCCATGACCGGGATCGCCGGAATGACGTGACCACCCGAGCCGCCGCCTGTCACCAGAACGTGCATCAGTTTGTCAGCACGGATTTCAGATAGGGAACGGTCAATCGACGCTGCGACTTCCAGATCGCCGCATCCAGAGAATCCAGATCATTGAGGAGCGCCGCCAGTGACCGATTTCTGCGTGTGAGCCAATAGTCGAGCACCGGTCGGTTCAGTTGCAGGCCACGATCCCTGGCACGGCGCTGTAACAGGTGGCGAATGCCGGCTTCATTCAGCGCCCACACTTCAAATACCTGCGTCCCCCGCATTCGTGACGCGAGGTCCGGCAGCAGAAAGGTTCGCTGCAGCGGTGCCACTGCATCGGCCAGCAGCAGCCTGCCACCACGCTGCACAAGACTCTGATACAGCGAAAACAGGGCTTCTTCACTCGATCGGTCACCAAGCCAGGCCGCGACGTTGTCCACTGCCACAAACTCATGCGCTACCAGTCGCTTCTGGTCCTTGATGATCGAAGCATGGCTTGCGTCAACGTTTGCACAACGAAAGCCGAACCCCTGCTGGGCATGCACCGCTGCCTGCAAAAGGTGGGTCTTGCCGACCCCTGACGCGCCATGGATCCAGGTTGCACCGAAGCCTTTGGGCTGGGTCGACAGATGGGCGATCAACTCCTCGTTGTCACGACCGGAAAAATTGAAAAAGGTGAGTTGTCTGGGCGGGGAAAACGGCAACGCCAACTGATCGTCATGCATGGCGAACTGCTTAGACTACCGAGCGTCGTTGTCGCCAGGCACGGATACTCCAGGTGACGACGTAGTCGATGCCGGAATACGCACCAAGCAGTCCGAGCAGCAGGAATCCAGCTGGATCCAGCAACTTCCACAACAAATCACTCAGTTCGCCGTAAGCACTCAGGGCGAGCAGCAGCATGCCCATTATCACGATCTGGGCGGCGGTATTGCACTTGCTGACAAACGTCGGGGCAACCTCGAGCGCACCAAACCGAAAACGATACAGTGCGGCGCCACCCATGATGACAAGATCACGCACGACGACGATGATCGCCAACCACAAAGGCAGATGGCCCTGGACCGTCAACAGCGCTGCCAGGGCAACCACCAGCAGCTTGTCAGCCAGCGGGTCGAGTGTCGCACCAAGATCACTCTGCCAGCCAAAACGCCGGGCGAGAAATCCGTCCAGCAGATCGGAGACGCCCGCGATCACGAACAGCAGGAACGCCAGACGATAATCAGCCGACCACAACGACCAGATGATCGGCGCAACCAGAACAATCCTGACCAGGGTCAGGAGGTTTGGCAGCTGGACAATCAGTTTTGCCATTGATAGAGCCGATCCGGTACCGGGCTCTCGTCGTTCTTGACCAGCAGACCATCCACCAGGAACAGACGATCCAGCAACTCCGCTGCTGCCGGTGTCGTCAGGGACAGCTCGAGCCGGTCCGGCGCTGAGCGTTGAAGACTCACCTGTTCAACGTACTCCAGACGACCGAGATAGCGCATGAGCGTGGCGTAGTCGGCAATTTCGTGTACACCGGCCACAGCAAACGACTGGGTTTGCACATTCACCCACGGCACACCGAGGGTATCGGCCATTTGATCCACGACGCGATCAACCAGCTGCACGGCCTGCTCTTCCACCGTCCCTTCGTCGACGTGAACAACGTGGCGTTCACGACCCCACGCATAGCGGAACTGCTCCGCTACCAGAGTGGTTTCGGCGTCGGCCGACGATGCTCTGGCAGGCTGCAGGACAGGTGCAGGGGTGGCCACTGATGCAGGGACCACTGGGTCACCTTCCGTTGGCACGAAACGCAGTTCACCTACCACAACGAGTTCGGTTTCGGCAGGAATGACGCCAGGCAGGAAAGGTTCCGGCGGTGGCTCTTCTTCCTTGAGCCGGAGTTCGTTGTCTTCCTGAATTTCGCCGCTGCTTCCGGTCAAGGGAGCGGATGTGTCGGCGGCCGGCTCAACGATGGTGAAATTAGCGGCGCCTGCACGTGAGCCTGCATCCGCTTCGACGGTCGACGTGTCTGGCTCCGGTTCACCGAGCAACATCCGTCGCACCGGCACTGCATTCTCGGTGAAGTCCTGTACCGACAGCTTGATACCGCGAATCCACGCACGTTTCTGCATGGCCAGTTCCGCAGGTTCGCCCTTGGTGAGCGGTCGCCAGCTGCCATCTGCAGATTCAACCAGCAGATAGAACTTCACTTCGGGTCTGCCGGATCCCCACACCGGCAAGCCGGCGCGCCGCACCGTGGCCAGGGACTGGGACGGGTTGAACGACATCTTGACTCGCGGCTGACGACGCCCGTCAACGATTTCAGAGTGATAGGAAAACGTACTGATGAGCCGATCGGCAGCCATGCCGGAGACATTCAGCGTCAATGCATCACCCTGGCCCGTAAGCCTGCCCAGCACCTGCCTGAATCCCTCGTGCGCAGCGATGGCCCGCGCCTGGGGAGACTGATTGGTCACCGGCACATCCGCGTTGTACATCCAGCCCACTCGCTCGCCGGCTCGTATCGGCCCTGCCAGACTGGCCAGTACCAACGCTCCGATGCAGGCAATTGCTGATGGAGAGAAAACAAAGTTATGGGGCTTCATGTCCGAATTCTAACCCAATCGCCTGCAACAGCCTGAGTTAGAATGCCAGGCCCGCGCAGAAGACCGGAACATGTCCGAACCCAGATCCCTGACCTATAAAGATGCCGGCGTCGACACGCACGCTGGTGCCGAACTCGTCCACCGCATCAAGGGTGCTGCAGCACGCACTGCCCGCCCGGAATTGCTCGGTGGCCTGGGCGGTTTTGCCGCCATGGCCGAAATACCGGCCGGGTACAGACGTCCGGTAATTGTCACCGGCACCGATGGTGTTGGCACCAAACTCAAACTCGCCTTCGAGTACGACCGCCATGACACCGTCGGCCAGGATCTTGTCGCCATGTGCGTGAACGATATTCTCGTCAACGGTGCCGAGCCTTTTTTGTTCCTCGACTATTACGCCACCGGCAAGCTGGACGTGGATACTGCGGCGCGAGTGGTCATCGGCATTGCGCGCGCCTGCGAACTGGCCGGCTGCTCACTGGTCGGCGGCGAAACCGCAGAGATGCCCGGGTTTTACCAGGACGGCGAATATGACCTGGCAGGTTTCGGCATTGGTATTGTCGAGTTTGACGAGATCGTCAACGGGACCAGAATCGACGTCGGTAATGTGCTGATCGGCTTACCCAGTTCCGGCCCGCACTCGAACGGTTTTTCGCTGATCCGACGCATTCTCGAACGGGGAGGATCAGCGCTGGATTCAGCGCGGATCGACCAGCTGCTGGCACCGACGCGAATCTACGTGAAAAGTGTTCGCGCCATGCTCGCAAGGCATCGTGTACACGGCATGGTGCACATCACCGGTGGTGGCTTCTGGGAAAACGTGCCGCGCATGTTCACCAAGCCCGGTCTCGCAGCCCGTATCGACGTGTCCAGCTGGCAGTGGCCCAATGTGTTCGCCTGGCTGCAGCAAACCGGCAATGTGGCGGAGCGTGAAATGCTGGCCACCTTCAATTGTGGGATCGGCTACATCATCTGCCTGCCTGCTGCAGACGCCGACAGTGCCATGGCCATTCTGCGAGAACATGGCGAGACACCGTTGCTGATCGGCGACGTGGTCGTTACCGGCACACAGCCTCGCGCTCACGAGATCATCGTCAGCTGACATGACCGAACCCATCGTGTCCGGCCGCTTCAGGAAGCCGGCCGCGGTCGTCTTCGACATGGACGGCCTGCTGCTTGATTCAGAGCGGCTGGCACGGGACACCTTCATCGCGGCATGCAACGACTTCGGCTATCAGCCGGACCTCAACGTGTATCGCCGGGTCGTCGGTTCAACCTACGGCGCAACGCAAGTGATTCTGCGCGAAGGGTATGGTGCGGGCTTCCCCTTCGAACCAATCTACGCACGCTGGGGTGAACGGTATGACGCACATGTTCATCACCGGCCGGTGGACAAAAAAGCGGGTGTCATCGAGATCCTGGCGACACTCACCCAAGCCGGGGTTCCCCTTGCCCTGGCCACCTCAACCCACCGCACCAATGCCCTGGTCAAACTGAAGCTGGCGGAACTGGATCATCGTTTTTTGCATCTGGTATGCGGTGGCGACACACCGCGCGGCAAACCACATCCGGATCCGTACCTGAAGGCCTGTGAAATGCTTGGTGAATCCCCCGCGGATTGCTGGGCTCTGGAAGACTCGATGAACGGCACCCGCGCTGCGCTGGCAGCTGGCCTCACCGTTTTCCAGATTCCGGATCTGGTATTTCCCGAAGAACACGAACGCGGCCTGGGCCAGCATCTCGTCGAGTCTCTGCATGATATCCATACGCTGTTCATCGAACTGCAAGGTAGTCGAGGATCATGACACGCTTCATCAAGACCAATTGTCCACGAGACTGTTACGACGGTTGCGGCATTCGTGTCGAGTTACGCGACAGCGGCCCGCATCGTGTGCTGGGGGATCCGGATCATCCCGTTTCACGAGGCAAGCTGTGCAGCAAGTGTGCGGTGGCCTACAACGGGGTCTGGCAGGATGCGTCGGCGCGCTTGTTGACACCGCTCAAGCGCACGGGTGCAAAAGGGTCCGGCGCATTCACCGCAATCAGCTGGGTCGAAGCACTCACCACCATCGCTGCACGAACCCGCAAGACGCTCGACACGACTGGCGGATCCACCATCCTCCACACTCACTACTCCGGCACCCTGGGACTGATCGGCTATCTCTTCCCGAATCGATTTTTCAATGTGCTGGGAGCATCCGAAGTGGATCCGGATACCATCTGCAATGCAGCAGGCCATGTGGCGTGGACACTGCTGTTCGGAAATTCCGTGCAGGGGTTCGACCCCCGCACCGCCAAGGACGCCAGCTGCATTCTCGTGTGGGGCGCAAATCCCTCCCACTCTGCCCCCCATGCCCATGCGCACTGGTTGCCAGAATCGGGCGCCAAGGTGATCGTCGTCGACCCGACAGTCACCGATACCGCGCGTGCTGCAGACCTGCATTTGCGACCACGACCCGGTAGCGACGCCGCGCTGGCATTCAGCCTGTTGCACTGCCTGCAGCAAAGCGGTCGTTTCGACCACGAGTTCATCAGCACCCACACCCTCGGCTTCGACGAAATCAGCGAGACAATCACACTGGCAACACCCGAATGGGGTGAGTTGCACACAGGTGTGCCGGCAGACGATATCCGCGGTGCCGCAACACTGTATGGCGCAGGCCCATCACTGTTGTGGTGTGGCCAGGCGTTACAGCGACAGGCGAAGGGCGGCAACATCATGCGTGCGGTCGGGTTGTTGCCCGCCTTGACTGGCAATATCGGCAAACCAGGCGCTGGGTTTTACTACCTCAACGTGACCCCTGCGCTTTCCGGAATCGACCTGGGACGACTGGCAGGTGCATCCCTGGCGAAGACGCGATCAGACAACAAACCTGCTGGCACAAAGTTGAGTCACATGGTGCTGGCCGAGCGACTCGCCACAGACGAGTTCCGTCAGTTTTTTGTGTGGAACACCAACCCGGTGGCATCGGCTCCGGCCCAGAACAGATTGCAACAGGCACTGTCGCGCGAAGATTTGTTCACTGTCGTCATCGATCCATTTCTGACGGACACCGGTCACTACGCCGACATCGTATTGCCAGCGGCCAGTTTCCTGGAGTTTGACGACATCACGTTCAGTTACTTCCATCTGCATATCGGCGCCCAACGCCGGATCATGCCGCCGCTGGGTGATTCACTGCCCAACGCGGAGATTTTCCGTCGCTTGGCCGCCGCGCTGCATCTGGACGAACCGGCGCTGTACGAGTCCGATGCAGACCTCATCGACCAGATGATGGCGCAGATGAACCTTGGGCTCGATTTTGCAGCGCTGTCGGAGCGCGGTCACATCGCGCTTGGTGATACGCCGCAGAATTATTGGGCGGATCTGCAATTCGCAACGCCCAGCGGCAAGATCGAGATCGCCTCCGAACAGGCAGTCTCTATGGGCTTGCCGCGCGTGCCTCAAACGAGTTTTGATGCAGTCACTGCAGACGGCCAATTCCGTTTGCTGACACCGTCATCACGCTTCCGATTGAACGATTCGTATGCCAATGATCCCCACCTCGATGAAATGGCAGGATCGGCGAGCGTGCACATGCATCCGGAGGACGCGGCCAGACTGGGCCTCGGCGACGGCGACGTGGCGCGCTTGTTCAATCAGGAAGGCGAACTCAACCTGTTGGTGCAGACCAGTTTAAACGTGCTGCCGGGAACTGCGGTGTCCTACAAAGGTCGCTGGACGATGCGGGAAAGCTCCGGCAGCAATGTGAATATACTGCACGCGCCGGTGGCTGCCGACATGGGTGACAGCACCAGCGTCCATTCAACGACGGTCTCGATTCATCGAGCGCCTGACGCTCGATGAGTGTGGTCAGCCGATTTGCGTGACCTGAGAAAAGTGTACCGTCGCACTCAGTGAATTGGTCACGAGACAGCTTTCCTTGGCCTTCTGCAGGATTCGTTCTGCCCGTGAGCTGTTGTGCTCATCTGGTACGACCAGTGTGGCCTGTATCGTGATTTCAGTGAACCGCATACCGGCCGCATCGCGTTCAAGTTTGCCCTCGACAACACATCGCACGTCTTTCCACTCAAGTTTCGACGCAGTGGCGATCATGCGAAACCCGAGAATGAAGCAACTGCCAACGGCACCAACGAGCAGAGTTTCCGGCGACCAGTCCGTGCCTGTACCGCCAAATTCCGCAGGCGCACCGACACTCGTCGTCACCAGACCCGGTGAGGCAAGCGTCGCCCCGGCGTCACTGATCAGGCTGCTGACCGTTGCGTGATAGTGATGAGGAAACGGGTGCATGGGCTGCTCCTGTCAATATGATCCGATGCCCTCGGATAATGCCACACTGCCCAGACTCAGGGACAATGAGGGCTTTCCACATGCCGCAGCGCTGATCAGACCCCTCCTCGTCCGGACACCGCTTCCCAAACAGGACTTGCCATGAAAGATACTTCCACCAACACCGCTTTCGCGCGTACCCCCGAACCACCCTACTACGCCGTGATTTTCACAAACCAGCGCACGTCAGGCGACTTGGGATACGCGGCCATGGCGGACACCATGGCTGAACTGGCGTTGCAGCAACCGGGTTGCCTCGGCTTCGAGTCAACACGAGGCCAGGATGGTTTGGGCATCACGGTGAGTTACTGGAAAGACGAGGCCAGCATCGCTGGCTGGAAAGCCAATGCTGAGCATCAACTGGCGCGCAAACAAGGCAATGACACCTGGTACTCACACTACGAATTGCGTGTGGCTCGGGTTGAGCGTGCTTATGGCAAACAATCCGGGTGACAGGCGGTCACACGACACCGGCGCCACTGATGCTCTGAAGGCAACGACCCAAGTATCATCCAATCCCCATTGTCAATGAGTGAGCTGCCTTGAGCCATCCACCTGTGAACAACAGTAGAGCATTGGACCTGGACGTGGTGCTCGGCCTGCCGGTCGCCGATACCGTTGCGGGATATCAGGCGTATACCCGAATGGCTGTGGAACTCGGCTATCAGCGCGTCTGGATTCCGGAGACCTACAAGCTCGATCCAGTCAGTTTCGGTGGGTGGTTTGCATCGACCTTTCCAGGTCATCCGGTCGGCATTGGTCCGATGCCTGGGGCACTGCGCACAGGGCCTCAGCTGGCGATGATTGCCGGCACGCTTGCAGGTCTTGGTGCCAGCGACCTCGAAGTCATTGTCGGGGCTTCTTCGCCGGCCATGGTGAAAGGCTGGCATAACCGGGCGTCGCTGACTGTCGCGGACATGGAATCACTGCTCGGTGCCATCCGTGCTGCCTGCAGCGGACAACCCACGGGCATATCCGAAGGCAACTATCGATCGCGTGGTTTCACCAACGGTCTCGGTAGTGTGCAGCTGCCCGTTGGCATGGCGTCGTTCGGACCACGCATGTTGCGGCTGGCCGGTCGTATCGCCGATCGTGTCGCACTGAACATGATCAGTCCTCGCGCCGTACCGTCGTTTGTGGCCGAGATCGCCGAGGGAGCGAAGTCTGTCGGGCGTACGCCGCCACCGGTCACGGTCTGGGCACATGTGTGCCTGGACCCCACAGAAGAAAGCGTCGCCTTCGCAAAACGATTCCTGGCGGGTTACATCCGTGTACCCGGCTACGATCGTAATTTCGCACTGCAGGGATTCGACAGTGTCGTTGAAGCGGCAAAAGCTGCACCCTCGGCTCGCGAGGTGCGTGAACTCATTCCCGATGAACTGCTGGTGTCGGCACTGGGTTTTGGGTCACTTGCCGAAATACGTCAACGACTGGAAGCCTATCGCGAACTCGGGGTGGGAATCGCACTGGTTCCGTCGACCGCCGCGGATCCTGGTGGTGTGCGCACCCTGACTGCGCTGTCAGGTACTCTACCGGAACAAGCCAGCGCCTAAGATCTTAAGCAAGCAGGAGAGAAATATCTTGAACCAGAAATCAAATCCATACTTCAGGAAGTCGGCCAGGATCGTCGGACTTGTACTTGGTATTGTCTTGGCGGCAGCAACGGGAACGCACGCATTAGCCTCTGGTGGGCCGGTGGTGATTCAGACTGCGAATGGGCCGGTCCAGGCGGTGGAACGCAGTGCAGCCATGCGTTCTTACTTCGCCATTCCCTTCGCTGCCCCACCGGTGGGCAATCTGCGCTGGCAGCCTCCAGCCCAGGTGACAAGCTGGTCCACACCAATTGCTGCAATCAGAACCGCTGCACCGTGCCTGCAGACCGGACCTGTCAGCCCATTCCGCTCAACAAACGACCGTGAGGACTGCCTGTATCTCGACGTGCACACGCCCACTGGGGCTGGTCCGTTTCCCGTCATGGTGTGGATCCACGGTGGCGCCTTCACCACCGGCGACGCCTCAACCTACGCCGATCCAGGTCTGCTGGTTTCACGCGGGGTGATCGTCGTGGCGATTCACTACCGCCTCGGCGCCATGGGCTTCCTGGCCCACCCTGCCCTACGCGACGCACAGGGCAGTTCAGGCGACTACGGAATGATGGATCAACAGGCCGCCTTGCGCTGGGTGAGAAACAACATCGCGGCCTTTGGCGGAGACGCGAAGAACGTGACCATCTTCGGCGAATCTGCGGGCGGCTTCAGCGTTCTGACCCACCTCGCCTCACCCTTGTCTGCGGGGCTCTTCGACAAGGCGATCATCCAGAGCGGTGCGTACGGAGTTGCTTCACAACTGACTCAAGCGGAACTGGAAGCCAGCAGCACCGCTGCTCTTGAAAATGCGATGGAAGGCCAGGATCTGGCGGCTGGCTGCCCCGCTGGCAAGGTGACCGCGCAATGCCTGCGCAGCCTGCCCGACAGCGTGGTTCGCGGTCGACTCATGACTGCTTTCGAAAAGGCTCTGGATAGCATCGTCCCGTCCGTCGACGGAAAGGTACTGCCGCAGACGATCCAGGCCACCTTTGCGGCCGGCGCCAACAACAAGGTGCCGGTCATCAACGGCGCCAACGAAAACGAAAACCTGATGTTCATTGCGATTGGCGAAATCGGCGCGCGCTTTTCTGCCAATCCGCCAAACTTCGATCCATCGGATCGCTCGTTCCTGATCAGTGCTGACGATTATGCCAAGGGGGCCGCCGCCATGTCCGCGGACAGCGGATTATCGGTTCGCGACATCACGGAAAAATACTATCCGCTGACCCGCTTTGGCGAAGACCCAGCACTGCAGCCCGCTCTGGCCTCAGGCGCCGCAGGCACAGACAGCACGTTTTCCTGCAATGGTGCCAATGTGTCTGCCCGGATCGCCACTCAGAACAATCCGATCTGGATGTACGAATTCCGCGACCAGACGGCCATTCCCCTGCTCGGGTATTTCAATGGAACCTATGTGCTGAGCCTGCCTCAAGGCGCTGCACATGCGTCCGAACTGCCCTATCTGTTCAACATGGCAGTGGTGGCCCAGAACGACGAACAAAAAGCGCTGCAAGCAACCCTCTCGACATACTGGACCAACTTCGCGAGGACCGGTAATCCTAACGGATCCGATCTTCCTCTGTGGTCGGGACACGAACAAAAAACGATGCAGGCTCTAGATGTGGCCAGTGGTGGTGGTGTGAAGGCCATGCCGGTCGATGCGTTCCTCGACCAGCATCACTGTCGAACTGCTTGGGCAAAGCAGACTTTTTAGTAGAACTGCGATCAATTCAGCTTCGTAGCCCGCACTATTCATTATGGTGCGGGCCAGGCAGCCGGAGATCAGACGTCAGGGCTTCGGCAGCGTGACCCCCATTTGCCCCTGATATTTTCCACCTCGATCCTTGTACGTGACTTCGCAGCGTTCATCGGACTGGAAAAACAGCATCTGCGCCACCCCTTCGTTGGCATAGATCTTCGCCGGCAGCGTCGTGGTATTGGAAAATTCGAGGGTCACGTGCCCTTCCCATTCCGGCTCCAGCGGCGTGACGTTGACGATGATGCCGCAACGAGCGTAAGTCGATTTGCCAAGGCAGATCACCAGCACATCTTCCGGAATGCGGAAGTACTCGACGGTGCTGGCCAGCGCAAAGGAATTGGGTGGAATGATGCAGCAGTCATCGTGCACGTCGACAAAGCTGCGCTCATCAAACGACTTCGGATCCACCGTCGCCGAAAAGACGTTGGTGAAAATCTTGAAATGCGGTGCACAGCGAACGTCATAGCCATAACTCGACGTGCCATACGAAATGATCTTCGTGCCATCCCGTTCGCGTACCTGCCCAGGTTCGAACGGCGAGATCATGCCCTTCAACGACTGCTCCCGTATCCAGCGGTCCGACTTGATGGTCATGCCGCTATTCCTCACTCATGCTGATCACGGGTGCGCTTGCTTGTTGCAGCCAGAGTCGCGCGGCCATATGCCGAGCTGCCGTCCGGTAGATACCGGCAATCGCGCCTTCCGGATCGGCCGCAACCGTCGGGTTGCCCCCATCAGCCTGCACCCGAATGGTGAGATCGAGCGGCAGTTGCGCGAGCAGTGGCACACCCAGTTCGTTCGCCACGCGCTGGCCGCCGCCTTCACCAAACAGCTGCGCCTGATGCCCACAGTTGGGACAGCAGTAGAAGCTCATGTTCTCAACGA
>JANNBJ010000120.1:0-4393 GCA_031385325.1 Gammaproteobacteria bacterium
GGGCTACGCCCTCCGCAGTTTCCGCAACGCCAATCAATAGCGGACAGTTTATGTGCTACAAAAGCGGACAAATCTATTTGTTGCCAACAGGACGAGCGGCGGGGCGACCATGAAGGGTGGGCTGCGGTCGTACGGCTGACATGGGCTATGATCGGCCCAGCAATTTCTCAGGAATCAAGTCATGGACACTCCCATCCACGGTTTTGTGCGGCCCGGTTTTGAGCGTGTGCGCGAGGTTTTCGAGCGCAATTTCACTGATGATGTCGACGTCGGGGCGAGCTTTTGTGTCGTGCAGGATGGGGAACTGCTCATAGATCTATGGGGTGGGTACCAGGATCGAGCTGGCACAAAAACCTGGGATCAGGACACTCTGGTCAACCTGTATTCGACCACCAAGGGGCTCGGTGCGGCCGCCTTTGCCTGGGTCATCGAAAAGGCTGGTGTCCGATATGACGATGAAGTTCGTCGTTACTGGCCCGAACTTCTCGCGGCCAAGGATGGATTGACCATCGGCCAGTTGTTGTCGCATCAAGGTGGAATCTGCGGGGTTGATACAAAAATCTCTGTCGAAGATCTTTACGACTGGGACAAGATGATCGATCTCATGCAGCGTCAGCAACCCTACTGGGAGCCAGGCACTGCAGCGGGATATCACGCCATCAACTGGGGTTACCTGCCAGGTGAACTGGCGAAGCGAATCACTGGTCGAACACTGGGCGATATCTTTCAGAAAGAGATTGCCTCGCCGCTTGCTGCTGAATGTCACATCGGACTGCCTGCCTCCGAGCATCATCGTGTCGCTGACATGATTGGTCCCAATCACGCCAGAATTCAGCCCGACTTGGCGGCGATGATGGGCATGAAGATGCCGCCTTTGTACTCGGTTGCCTTGCAGAATCCATCTGTTCGTCCGTTCCAGGATGCATCCAGTGCTGCGTGGCGAAGTGCGGAGGTTGCCGCTGCCAATGGACAAGGCAATGCACGCGGTGTTGCGCGCGTTTACGGCGCACTGGCATCGGGTGGTGGTGGAGTTCTCTGGGCCGATACCGTTGCCGAACTTTGCAGACAGGAAGTCGACGAGACACCGGATCTGGTTCTGGGACGTCCACTGCGCAGAAGCCCCGGGATGATCCTCAACACGGAACAGCAATACGGACCGAACACGGCCAGTTTTGGTCACGCTGGAGCGGGTGGTTCGGTCGGCTTTGCCGATCCTGTGCGCGGGCTTGGTATAGCCTATGTCATGAACCAGATGCAGATGAACCTGAATGACGATACACGTGCTGGTCGTCTGGTGCGGGCGGTTTACGCGTCGTTCTGATGCTGCTCAATCTGCGTTCCGCCGCGTGTGGCGTTGCGCACCACTTCCAGCAGGCTTTCGATGCCAAATGGCTTGATCAGATAATGATCGACGCCAATCTCTTCGAGTTTGCGTGCATCGTGCGCCTGACTGAAACCGGTGATCAACACCACGGGCATCTGTGGTTTTCGGCCTTTGACAAATTGCGCAAGGTCCAGGCCAGAAAGCATTGGCATCGCCTGATCGGTGAGCAGCAGCGCGACGTCGTCGAGATGTTGTACCAGGTAGTCGAGTGCCTTGGGGCTTTCGTTGAACACGACGGTTTCGTAACCCGAATGACGAAGGATTTCACCGAGAAAACTGCTCACTGACACTTCATCGTCAACCACCACGATGCGTCCGGCCAGTGCACTGGTCGATGACGGTGTTGTGGTGGCCGGTTTGATTTCCGGTTCAAAGGGCAGATGCAATGTGAAGCGCGCACCTTGTCCGGGAACCGAATCAACACTCAGGTGTCCACCTGCGCTGTGCACCATGCCATCCACCAGCCACAGGCCGATACCGGTCCCCTTGCCGGGAGCTCGGGTGGTGAAGTACATCTCGAAGATGCGGGCCAGATCAGCCGGCGCGATGCCGTGGCCGGTGTCTTCCACGGATACTGCGACGTGTTTGCCGGAAAAGCTCTGGCCGCAAATCTGACAAGCAGGGCAATGCTCGGCCTGCGCCAGTCGCAACGTGATGCGACCTGTGCCGGTAATGGCATCGCGTGCATTGATCATCAGGTTCATGACCACCTGCTGGAACTGCATGGGGTCGAGACGGACGGTGCGAAGTCCCGGTTCGATCAGCGTTTCGATTCGGATCGTCGATGGAATGGCTGCCCGCAACATGCGTGACACATCTTCGATGGCCTCGCCGATGTCGACGGGTCGAGGTTCGCCTCGAGATGCCCGTGTGAAGGTCAGCATCTGCGAAATCAGATCGCGGGCCCGGTGGCCGGCGGTGACCACTTCCCGAAGATAACCATCAATCTTGGTGCCATCCAGACGGTGACGGGAGGTCAGGACCAGTTCTGCATAACCGATGATGCTGGCCAGGATATTGTTGAAATCGTGGGCGATGCCACCGGCGAGCTGGCCGAGTGCTTCCATCTTGCCGGCTTGTTGCAGCTGAAACTGAAGTTCCTGCTGCTGCAGTTCGCCCCGTCTCTCCCGACTGCGATCACGCACCGTTGCGAGCATGCAGTCCTCATCTTCCAGTTCCAGCAATCTCGCGTTGATTTCAAGGTAGCGAGCAGTACCGCTCAGAGTGCGCTCGACCGACAGGCTGAGGTGTTCAGGTGAACGGCGCAGCGCGTTGATGAATTCCTCGCGAGCCGCCTGGGAAGGCCACAAAAAATGGTCTGTCGTGCTGTCTGTCGTCTGCCAGCCGCGAAAGATCTCGTTGGCTTCCAGAACGTCGCCGCTGCTGGCTCTGGAAATGAACACCGCATCCGGGCTTTCCATCACCAGCGCCTGGAATTTGCGCTGACTCTGCAGTTGTTCCCGTCGTGCCTGGCGTGCTTCGGTGACGTCCTGCAGAACACCGTACGTTCCTGCGAATCGATCGGCCGCTGCGCCCGGCCCGGGTTGGTAGAGACCTCTGGCCGAACATTGGATGAGTATGGTGCCACCGGTTCTGGAAGTGACTTCGAACTCCAGCTGCCGGGTTTTCCGTGATCCCTCACGCCGCTCATTGATCTGGTTTTGCAATCGTTCGCGGAGCGCAGGATCGGTGAACAGTGTCTGCCAGGATTGACCGGCGAGCGCTTGCCGATCCGCTTCAAAAACGTATTCCAGCTGGTTGTTGATGAAGGAGAAATTTCCGTCCTTGTCGAGCATGTACAACAGATCGGGAAAGGCATCGAGGAGGAATCGATTAAGTTCGTTGGTGCGTTCTTCACGCAGTTGCATGGCGCTGTGCGAGCGCTCCAGCTGCCACTGTTCGAGTGCTCGGCTGACGCTGCGCACGAGCTGATCCGGAATGAATGGTTTGCTGATGAAGTCGTAAGCGCCAAGTCGCAGCAGTGGGGAAACGGTGGTATGGGCTTGTTCGCCACTCACCACAATCGCCTTGGTCGAGCGGTTGACACGCACCAGCGCTTCGAGCAACTCGACACCGGTCATACCCGGCATGTTGAGATCAAGAACCAGGATGGCAGGCGGGTCGTCCTGAGCACGGCGTAGCGCTACGACAGGGTCAGTTTCGACCAGAACCGAATGCTGATGTGCCATCAACAGTTGACGTACGCTTTCCGCGTGGGCCGCGTCGTCGTCGACCACAAGAATGAACGATCGATCGCTGATGATGCGGTCCATGCGTGAAATTGACAGGTAGTGTACTGTCCTTCGACAGCCGATTCTATTTGGCCAATCCAGGAAGCAGAACGAGAACGCGAGCATGCAGGATTCATTGCCGTTGATCGAAATTGTGCTCGTGGCTGCTGGCTTCACCATTGGCGCTGTGATGGGAGCGCTTCTCGTGGCCTGGAAGAGTTCGCAGTCTCAATCACAACGCAGCGCTGAACTGGCAGCACTGGAGGCACGCTTTGCGCAGTTTCGTGAAGGAGTCGAGGCCAGAGATGCCTTTGCCGCCCTCTTCGCCGACCAAGGGCGTGACGCGCTGCGCAATGAATTTTCTGTGCTGGCAACGCGGTTGATCGCCGAGCAGGAGCAGACCAATCAGGAGGGTCTCGGCCAGATACTCAATCCTCTACGTGAACAACTGAAGGAGTTCAGACGCCGGGTGGATGAAGTCCATTCGACGGAAGTGCGTGATCGAAGCTCGCTCCTCACCGAAGTCAGAAACCTGCAGGTATCCAGCGAGCGGGTGAATCAGGAAACCGCCAATCTCGCCCGGGCATTGAAGGGCGACAAAAAACTGCAGGGCAACTGGGGCGAGCTGGTTCTCAGTCGGATTCTGGAGCAGTCCGGGCTGCGCGTGGACGCAGAGTATTTCCTGCAATCGACTTTTCGCAATGATGCCGGCGACATGAAACGTCCTGATGTCATTGTGCAGCTGCCTGAGGATCGCCAGATTGTCATTGACGCCAAG
>JANNBJ010000143.1:0-1826 GCA_031385325.1 Gammaproteobacteria bacterium
GTGCCTTGTTCCACCACCAGATGGAAAGGCTTCCAGCCGGTTCGCCCGCCAACACTGCCGCTGGTTTCCAGCGCCAGCAGAAAAGCGTGGGTCAGGAAGGGGTTGAATGAACCATCCGAACCTGCGCATCGATCCCACAGCATCGCATCAAAGTCGGCGATGCGATCCAGTGTGCGGATGGTGATCTCACTCATGCGATTGCGGGACTGGTCCTGGCGCGCAACTCCGCTTGAATCTCGGTGAGCCGCGAACGATTGAGGCGATACCCGTACATGCACAGCAATCCAGGTATGGCCAGCAGCACGGCGACCGGGCCGGAAATAATTGCGAGGGTCAGCAACACGTCCTGTGGAACATCAGCTGCGGTGCGGATGGCCGGACCTGTTGGCCACTCGATCCACACCAGGAAGAGCCCGGCGATGTATGAGCCGAGCGCCGCTGAACATTTGCCGGCAAAGGAAGAAGCGCCGAAGAAAACTCCTTCCTGGCGTCGACCGGAGAGCAGTTCATGTTCGTCGGCAATATCCGCCATCGTCGTTCCAGAGCCCACGATCATCTGTGCAATGGAAGCGCCGGCAAACAGGGAAAAGAGGATCAACAACAGGGCCGAGGTCCAGGTGCCTTTTTCGGGCCAGAATCCAGCGAGATAGATGAGGACGGGGGAGGTGTGGATCACCATCCAGGTCAGTGCCCCAGCCATCATGGCCGCGCGTTTGTCGAGCCGGGCAAACAAGGCGCCCGACATCGCGTAACCGAGCATGCTGCCAACAGGTCCTGCCAGCAGTGCCAGCATGATCTGAAAGCGGTCCAGCTCCCAGAAGAAGGTCATCATGTAGAGACCCGTTGCACCGGTGACGCCAAACGCGACGATGATGATGATGAAACCGATCAGCATCCAGCGAAATGACGGGTTACGCAGCGTATCGATCGCTTCCCGCAGAACATCCATGGCACCCACTTCGGCGACGGCAAGGGTTGCCTTTGGCAGATAGGGAATGCGGTGCCGGGTGCCATGTGCCGTCGCAAAGATCGCCAGCATGACGAGGACCGAGAGCAGCAGCATGAACGGGGGGTAGGCGGCCGGATTGGTTTGTCCGTTGGGGTACATCTCGGTCGGTGCGAAGAAATATCCGAAGCCGAGTACAAACACGAGAATGAATCCGAGCGCTCCAAAGAAGTGGCGCACTGCCACCAGGGTGGTCCGTTCGTCGTAGTCCGATGACAGTTCAGCCCCGAGCGCCATGTGGGGGACGTAATAGAGCGTCATCGCGCCGCGTACCAGTACGGTGAAGGTCAGCATCCAGGCGAACAATCCCCACTGGCCTGCGCTCTCGATGCTGACGGCGGGAGCGAAGAGCAGATAAAAGGCGATGCCCATGGGCAATGCTGATGCGTAGATGAACGGATGGCGCCTGCCCAGACGGCCACTCCAGCGATCGGAAATCGTGCCAGCGAGTGGATCGGTGACGGCGTCGAAGATCAGAGCGAGTGCGATGGCAAGCCCTGCAAGATCAGCGGAGAGATCGAGTACCTGACTGTAATAAAACAGCAGAAAGGTCCCGAAGACACTGGTCTTGATGCCCTCGGCGACCTGACCAACGCCGAAGGCGAGTTTTTCCGTGCGACGAAGTGGTGGTGCTGTTTCTGCCATGCCTGAACGCTAACCCAGTTCTCCGCGGAACGCGATGCTTGCTTTTGCAAGTCGGTAGTGGCTCGCTTCCATGGGGCCAACAAAGCGATAGGGAGGTTTGGAGATGACACGTCCTGCTGCGATCGGGGTGATCGATCTGATGCTGGAAATTCCAGCGGGTGAAGCGGGCATGGGT
>JANNBJ010000156.1:0-36316 GCA_031385325.1 Gammaproteobacteria bacterium
TTTCCACCATGCTGCTCGCGAGTCAGGTCGCGTGCTTCCTTCGACTTTTTCAGCAGGACAAATACCGCACCGGTACCGCCATGTTCTCGTGTCGAACTGACAAACGCATTCACCAGCGGATGCCCGGTCAACCAGGCATTCACATAACTTTTCAATCTCGCCTTCACCTCGCCTTTTTCGCCTCGGCCATGAACGATTCGAACGCAGCGATGGCCTTTGGCATGACACTCAACAAGAAACTCGTGCACCATGTCGCGCGATTTCTTGACCCGTTCGCCATGAAGGTCAAGAGAATCCTTGGGCACGTAACTGCCTTTGCGCAATCGGTCGGCAACAAGCTCCTGCACACCCTCCCGTCGCCAGGCGAGAAAATCCCTGGGTTCAACGGGTGGTACTTCGCCGAGGGTCATGTAGTCCGGCGCTTCCGCCTTCTTGACGCCCAGGGCGGCGAGTCTCGCACGCAATTGCGCTTCGGTCGGTTGGGCTCGGGAATTTTGGTCCGGTAAGGGTTTGTCGACCACAGGCTTTGCCGCCGAGAGTGGCTTGACGTCCTGCATGGCCTCGCGGAACAGGTCTTCGTCGTCCATTACGGCAGCACAACACTCTCGTACTGCGCGGATCGTGTACCGGGAATCGGCTTGTTATCGGTGGTGTGATAAGTGAATACCGCCGAGAGTTTCACTTGTTGTGTTCGATTGGGTCCGGCGGCATGAAACAGGCGACCGTGAAAAAACAGCACGTCCCCAGGGTCCAGTTCGATCAACTTCGCCGTGCGCAGCAGTGGTTTGTTCTCGGCAACTTCCGGCCGCAGGAACAGCGCGTGGTCCAAACGACCGCGATCAAGATCGAGCAGATGACTGCCGGGAATCACCCGCAGGCTGCCGTTGCGGACGTTCTCTTCACCCAGAGCTACCCACATGGAGACGAGCTCCGGCCGATCGAAACTCCAGTAGCGAACGTCCTGGTGCCACAGCGTTGCGCTGGAATGATCCGGCGACTTGGTCATGACGCAGTTGTGATGTGCTTGCGAGAGGCTGATTTGGGTACCACCCAGCAGCCGCTGAATCTCGGTCTTGACGTTGAGACTGGTCGCAAACGCCTTCAAGGCGGGAAAGCGGGAAACGGCAGACAACAGGCGACGTGGTGTTCGACCGCCTGCGACGGCTTGCGAGAGCGGTGCACCGGGATAGCCAACATCCGCCTCGAATTCGGCCGGCGCCAGCACCGGGTCAAGTTGTGCCCGAACTTCGTCCAATACCGAGGCGCACACGGTGGCCGGACAAAACCTTTTTCGGACCACGAATCCGGCGCTGGCAAAATCGCCTTGTCGCCTGTCGAGTTCCAGAACCTGACTCATCACGAACTCCATCGGCCGGTACTGCCTTAAGTGCACCGCGAGTATAACGACCACTGCAATGTGCGGTAACCGATATGGGGGGTTTCCCGATCTGGATCTGATTGCCGAACTGCTAGACTGCTCTGGAACCCGTCAACTGCTGCAATAGATGTTCCGCAAGATTTTCCTGCCGATATTGCTGGTGCTTGGCGCGGCTGCCGTAACCGGGGTAATGATCGTCAACCGGCCAGAAGCCGCCCAGGAAGCATCGGTTCCTGCTCCCCTGCTGGTCAGCTCCATCATCGCCAAACGCGAGGCGGTGACCCATATGGTCGATTCGCAAGGCGAGGTAAGGCCGCGCACTGAAACCACGCTGATGTCGGAGGTGAGCGGTCAGATTCAGACCGTCTCCCCCGCGTTTGTATCCGGCGGTTATTTCAGGGCCGGCGACGTACTGCTGAGCATCGATCCGCGCAACTATGAAACGCAGGTTAAGCGGGCACGCGCCAACGTCGCCAGGGCGCGCACGCAGATTGCCACCGAAAACGCACTGGCGGGTTACGCGGTGGAAGACTGGGAACGCCTTCGCGCCCTGCGCGCCACCGCCAAAACCGCTTCCGACCTCACCCTGCGCAGGCCACAACTGGAACAAGCCATCGCCGAACTTGAATCATCTGAAGCGGATCTGAAAAAGGCCGAAGACGATCTGGCCCGCGCCACCATCCGGGCACCCTATGCCGGGATGGTTCGCAACAAGCGGGCCGACGTCGGCCAGTTTGTGGGCATGGGCGCACCACTGGCCGAGATCTTCGCGGTGGACTACGCCGAAGTTCGACTGCCACTGACCCAGAACGATCTCGACTTCATCGACGTTCCCAAACCAGGCAGCGAATCGCTGGCTTCGGAAGTGACATTGTCGGCAACCATCGGGCAAACCCGACAGAGCTGGCCCGCAGAACTGGTCCGCACCGAAGGGGTATTCGATGCGTCAACACGCGTGCTCTATGGCGTGGCGCGCGTGGAAGATCCCTACGCACTGAATGAAACGGCGGACCGCGAGCCTCTCAGGATCGGGACTTTTGTCACCGCCCAGGTCACCGGCCGGGACGGTGGCTTGCTGTTCGTGGTGCCGCGTGTTGCCTTGTCAGGCACCGATCGACTGTGGCTGATCGACAAGGAAGATCGATTGCAGGCAGCCCAGGTCAAAATTGTCCGCCGCCTGGATGATCGGCTCTATATCAATGATGGACTGCACGATGGAGATCGCATCTGTCTGACGCCAATGCCGTCTGCAACTGCGGGCATGCAGGTTCGGGTGCGGGATGTCTGAACCCTCCACAACCATTTCTCCATACGGCGGCATCGTTGCATGGTTCGCCCGCAATCATGTAGCAGCCAACCTGCTGATGTTCAGCATCATATTCCTGGGTGCCTACGGCCTCTCCACGACTCGTGTCGAAACCATGCCAAACGTGCAGTTCGACCAGGTCATCGTCACCGTACCTTATCTCGGCGCCGCGCCTGAAGAAGTCGAAGAAGCCGTCGTGATCAAGGTTGAGGAAGCCATCAAGAATGTTGAGGGCGTGAAGGAAGTCACCAGCACCGCCGCAGAAGGGTTCGGTCGGGTGATGATCGAAATCGCAGACGGTTACGACCTCGCGGCAGCCATGGACGAGATCAAGATCGCGGTCGATGGTATCGCCACGTTTCCGGGCGAGACCGAGCGACCCGTCATCGGCAAATGGAAGTTCCAGAAATCGGCCATCGCCGTACAGGTTTATGGCAGCGTTGACGAAACAACGCTGAAATCCGTGGCCGATGATCTGCGGGATGAAATCGTCGCACTGCCCGAGGTGACCACCGCCGAAGTCTGGGGAGGCCGGCCTTTTGAAATCGCCATTGAAGTCAACGAACAGACCCTCAAGCAGTACGGCCTGACACTCGAACGGGTGGCGCAGGTCATTCGCACCTGGTCGATAGATCTGCCGGGCGGCAGCATTCGAACCGAGGGTGGTGACATTCGGCTGCGAACCAAGGGACAGGCGTACAACGGCGATGAATTTGCCAACATCGTCCTGTTGACCCGTCCTGACGGCACCCGTCTGCGGCTTGCAGATGTGGCCGTGATCCGCGATGGTTTTGTGGAAACGGAAAGCCATGCATTCTTCGACGGTCAACCCAGCATCGGCGTCATGGTGTTCAGTACCGACCGGGACAACGAGATCAAGGTCTCCGAAGCGGTGCACAGTCTGGTCGACGAACGTTCAGCATCCCTGCCACCCGGCATTGAAATCTCCACCTGGGCAGACAGTACGTACTATCTGAAGGGCTCGCTCGGGATGTTGCTGTCCAACATGGCGCAGGGCGCCGTGCTGGTCTTCATCACGCTGGCGCTTTTCCTGCACTGGAAAATCGCCGGTTGGGTCCTGTTTGGCCTGCCCATCTCCTTTCTCGGCGCGTTCATGCTCCTACCATTGCCGGGTATCGGAATCAGCATCAACATCCTGAGCCTGTTTGGTTTCATCCTGGTGCTCGGCATCGTCGTTGATGATGCCATCGTGGTGGCAGAAAGCGTCCATACCGAAACCGAGAAAAACGGGTATTCACTGGACAACATCATCATCGCGGCCAAACGGGTGGCAGCGCCGGTGACGTTTGGTGTGTTGACCACGATCATGGCCTTTCTGCCCATGCTGTTTGTTACCGGTCCGGTCCAGGCGATGGCAGGGTCAATCGGCTGGGTGGTCATTCTCTGCCTGAGTTTTTCATTGCTCGAATCAAAGCTGATGTTGCCTTCGCATCTGGCGATGACGATGCCGGTTCGCCAGGGAGCGGTGTCCGTGGCCCGCAAGGATGACTGGCTCAAACGCTTCATCGCCAACGTGTACCGCCCGTTTCTGGCCAAAGCCATCGCGCATCGTTATCTCACCATGGCAATCTTTCTCGCCGCTCTGATGCTCACGGTGGGTGTGGTGGCTGGCGGCCTCGTGCGATACGTGTTCTTTCCAGAAATGGGCAGCGACTACATCAGCGCGACGGTCGAAATGACCGAAGGTACGTCCGAATCCAGGGTCATCGAGATTGTTGATCACATGTCAGCAGCACTCGATGTCGTCAACCAGCAATTGCGCAAGGCTGAAGGTGGCAACGACGTGATTCACC
This sequence comes from Gammaproteobacteria bacterium, assembly GCA_031385325.1. Taxonomy (GTDB): domain Bacteria; phylum Pseudomonadota; class Gammaproteobacteria; order Pseudomonadales; family Azotimanducaceae; genus SYFY01. The sequence continues at coordinate 4,499 of JANNBJ010000156.1, forward strand.
ATGTGTTCGCCTATGTGCAGGACGGTCGCAGCGGCCGCTTCCAGGTGGAACTGACGAGAAGTGAAAACCGCAGCACGACGCCTGTTGATATCGAAAACGCGTGGCGAGACGCGGTGGGCGTCGTACCCGACACGAAATTCATCCGGTTTGAATCATCACGGCATACCGGTGGTGGACCGCCAATCGCCTTCAAGGTTTCCGGGCCGGACTACCAGAGCATCGACGCCGCAGCAGGCGAACTATCCGCCTACCTGCGCAGAACGAATGGAGTCTTTGAGGTCGAATCATCGGCTGACCAGGGGCCGGCGGAAATCAAACTGAAGATTCTGCCCGAGGCCGAAGCCCTGGGCATTACGCTGCAGGATCTGGCACGACAGGTGCGTACCGCCTTCTATGGAGCAGAGGCCCAGCGGATACAGCGCGGCGATGACGAAGTCAAAGTGATGGTGCGCTATCCGCGTTCAGAGCGAATCAGCATCGGCAGTCTGGAATCCATGTGGATACGCATGCCCGATGGTCGTGAACTGCCGTTCAGTGCGGTGGCCAGTTACACGATGGATCGCGGATTTACTGCCATCCAGCGCATCGACAACCAGCGTGCCGTCAGCATCACTGCGCGGTCCGACGAACAGGTGGCAGCACCAGCCATGGTGACTCGCAAGGTGCTGGATGAGTTTGCCGTCGATCTGAAGGCCAGCTATCCCAACGTCGTGATTTCACTCACCGGGTCTGGTCATGAAGAACAGGTGGCCTTTCGTCTGATCATGATCGGCTTCGCGATCTCGATGTTTGGTATCTACGCCTTGTTGGCCATTCCCCTCAAGTCGTACGTTCAGCCACTGATCATCATGGGCGTGATCCCGTTCGGAATCGTCGGGGCAATCGTCGGTCACTGGGCCCTGGATTCGGCCATCAGCGCGATTTCGTTGTTCGGGATCATCGCGTTATCCGGCGTGGTGGTGAACGACAGTCTGCTCATGATCGACTTCGTCAACACCGCCGTCGAGGAGGGCAAGCCAGCCTCGGAAGCGGCCATCGATTCCGGGGCACAGCGGTTTCGAGCGATTCTGCTGACGTCGCTGACGACCTTCTTCGGCCTGGTGCCCGTGCTGGCACAAACCAGTGTGCAGGCTCAGATCGTCCAGCCGATGGCGACCTCGCTCGCCTTCGGCATTCTGTTCTCCACAGTCATTACGCTCATCCTGGTACCGACCCTTTATGTAATCGGCGATGACATCGCGCGTGCGCTCGGCCGTGGTTACCGCAGTCCAGTCCCGATACCGCAGGAGAAAGTCTGAGGAATCAGTATTTCTCCTTGTGGCCTCTTCCCTCTTCCCTCTTCCCTCCGCGCTTACTTCATCTGCATCGCAATCGCCTTCAGCATTTTCTCGCCATAAGGCGGTCTGAGCCCGGCCATCTCGGCGATGTTGATTCGGGTCTGGGTGAAGACTGACTTGGCATGGCTGAATCGCCGGAAGCCGTCCACTCCATGATAAGAACCCATCCCTGACGGGCCGACTCCGCCGAACGGCAGATCTTCCTGCGCCACATGCATGACCACATCATTCACAGTGACACCGCCCGACGTCGTGTGCGTGAGCACGGCGCGTTCTTCCGCTGCGTCCTGGCCAAAGTAGTACAGGCCCAGCGGACGAGGCCGGGCGTTGATGTAGTCGATGCTCTCCTGCACCTTGCCATAACGCTTGATCGGCAGGACCGGACCAAAGATTTCGTCCTGCATGACCGACAGATCATCGGCGGGATCGACGATCAACGTCGGTGGAATCTTGTGGTGCGGTTGTTGCCGGAAGTCTTCGTTGGCCGGGTTGATCTCCACCACGCGCGTGCCACGGTTTCTGGCCTCATCGATATAGCCCAGCAGACGCTGGTAGTGTCGTTCGTTGATCACCGAGGTGTAGTCGTCGTTGTCGAGAAGCGTCGGGAACATCTTCGCAACCGAACGCTGCGTCGCGTCAACAAATTCATCAACACGCTCATCCGGGACAAAAACATAATCCGGGGCGAGACAAATCTGTCCGGCATTGAGCATCTTGCCGGCAACGATCGCATCGGCCGTCTTGCCAATGTCAGTCGAGCGACCAATCACGACCGGAGACTTGCCACCCAGTTCAAGCGTCAAGGGAACCAGATGATCCGCTGCAGCGCGCATGACATGCCGGGCGACCGAAGTTGCGCCGGTGAACAACAGATGATCGAACGGCAATGCTGCAAAGTCGGCGCCAGTCTGCGGTCCACCCAGGCAAACGGTGATTTCCATGGCATCGAACCGACTGGCAAAGATCTCGGCCATCAGGGCGGAGGTGGCCGGCGTGTATTCGCTTGGCTTGATCATCACCCGATTGCCCGCGGCCAGAATGCCGGCAAGCGGTGTGAAGGTCAGATTGACCGGAAAGTTCCACGGCGAAATCACGCCGACTACCCCAAGCGGCTGGTATTCGATGCGCGCCTTGGCACCCAGCAGATTGAGCGGGAAAGGACCGACCTTACGCTTCTCCGGTTTCATCCAGGTCGACAGATGTTTCTGCGCATGACGCAACGGACCTACCGAAGCGGCGACGTCCGTGAACAGGGACTGCGCCTTGCTGCGATGACCAAAGTCGTCGCACATCGCATCAACCAGGCGATCCTTGTGGGTCAGCAGCAGCGAAATTGCACGCTCCAGACGATCTCGCCGGACGGCTTCGGTCACCCCGCCTTCACTGAGGTAGGCGGATTTCATCTGATCGAGGGTTGATTGCATGGTCTGACGGGTCATGTCTGTGGCTTGGTGCATGGTGATCTCCTTGCGTACACTCACCTGCACTATACCGGAGGTGAGCATGCGTGCAGCACTGATGCAGCGGGGCAGGATCTGGGTCGATAACATTGATGCGCCAGTGCCGGGACCGGGGGAGGTTCTGGTGAAGTCGCTGGCCTGCGGCATCTGTGGTTCGGATCTGCATGCCACGCAGCACACCGACGCGTTCGTGAAGACCAGCCGGGAGGCCGGCGGCGCCTTCAAGCTCACCACGTTCGAGCCCGTCGTGCTCGGTCACGAGTTCTGCGCGGAAGTTATCGACCACGGGCCGGCAACGGAACACACACACGCGGTCGGAACACGCGTCTGCTCCGTGCCTGCCCTCACCCGTAAACCGATGCTGTCGGTGGGTTACAGCGATCTCGTCCCAGGCGGTTTTGGCGAGTACATGGTGCTGTCGGAATCACTTCTGGTGCCAGTACCGGACGGAACACCCGCCACGGCAGCGGCACTGACCGAGCCCATGGCCGTGGGTTATCACGCCGTGCGCAAGGCGCGGCTGGAAAGCGGTGATGCCTGCCTTGTCATTGGCTGTGGCCCGGTGGGCCTTGCCGTCATCACTGCGCTGCGGTCGGAAGGCATTCGGCCGATCATCGCCACAGATTTTTCACCGGCACGTCGACAACTCGCAATCCAGCAAGGCGCCGATATCGTGCTCGATCCCTCCAGCGAAGACGCGTGGAAAAATCCGGCCCTGCGCCGCCCTGATCATGTGGTGATCTTCGAGTGTGTTGGTGTGCCCGGCATGCTGGACCAGATTTTTCTCAACGCACCACAGAACGCACGCATCATCGTCGCCGGGGTTTGTCTGCAGCAGGATCAATTGCGCCCGCTGATTGGCATCAACAAGGAACTCAGCCTGCAGTTTGTGCTGGGGTATTCCATGGCAGAGTTCGTCGAAAGCCTGCATCGAATCGCCGATGGTCGCTTCGACGTGGGCCGGCTTGTCACGCACCAGATCGGGCTGGACGAAGTCGCCGGAACCTTCGAGGCGCTGAAGACACCCAATCACCACGCCAAGGTCATTGTTGAGGCCTGGCGGTAGCTTGTCATGAGATCGATGAAGACCGGTTCGGGTCCAGCGCAACAGCGGTTGCGCCAGCATATCGCGCCACCATCTTGCTGAGCAGATCGAGTTTTACGGGCTTGCTCGCATAGTCGTCCATGCCGGCTGCCAGACACGCCTCCCGATCCTGATTCATCGCATTGGCCGTCATGGCGACAATGGGGACGTGCTGTCCGGTGGATTCTGCGGCACGAATAAGTTGTGTCGCGGTGAGGCCATCAACCTGCGGCATCTGACAATCCATGAAGATCATGGCGTAGGGATACTGCTTCCACATATCCACCGCTTCCTGACCATTCACTGCAACGTCGACCCCATAACCCAGTTTTTCCAGCATCCGCACTGCAACTTTCTGGTTCACCAGATTGTCTTCAGCGACCAGGATGCGGTGTTGATTCTGAACACGCTCGCTCGCACGTGGTTCGATCGAGGCATCCTGATCAACGCCGGTCTCACTCCCAGACTGTGATGGTGCCCGGAGTACGTTTTTGCACAGTTGTAACAGCCCTCGCTTCATCACCGGCTTGGTGCCCCAGCCATCGAAGCCATACTTTGCCTGATCTTTTTTGGTCAGATCCGAACTGGTCAGCATCAACACCTTCAGATCTGAGGTACGTGGTTCACTGCGCAGCTGAGCCAGCATGGTCAGCCCGTCCATCTCTGGCATGTGATAGTCGAGAATCAGGAGATCGGGCAATCGCGCAGCCAGGATGGCAAGGCCTTCGCTGGCACTGGAAGCCGCTTCAGCATCCGCGCCTAACGACGACAGCATGGCGAGCAGGATGTCCCGGCCGACAGGGTTGTCATCCACGACCAGTACACGCATCGCCGCAAGTGAGTGATCAAACGATGTGGGGTCCTCAACTTCTGATCCTTCAGGCAACGCGTTCAAGGGCAGCGAAAACCAGAAGCAGGCGCCCTGTCCCGGGCGACTGTCTACACCAATTGATCCACCCATCATCTGAATGAGTTTCTTGCAGATCGCAAGCCCGAGCCCCGTGCCACCGAACTTGCGGGTGGTTGACGCGTCGCCCTGGGTAAACGAGTCAAACAAACGGCCCTGCACTTCACGGTCAAGACCAGGACCGGTATCGCGAACGGTCACACGTAGACCGCCTGCAAACGCGGGCATGACGGTCACCACCACATGGCCAGAATCCGTGAACTTCACGGCATTGCCGACCAGGTTGAGCAGCACCTGCCTGATTCGCCCTTCGTCGCCAATGTATCTTGTCGCCAGCGACGCGTCGAAATCAACATACAGATCAAGCGCCTTCTGGCGCGCGTTGCTCGACATCAGGTCCATCACCTCACGCACGCAACGTTCGAGATCGAGAGGACTCGACTCCAGATCAAGCTTGCCAGCTTCGATCTTCGAGAAGTCGAGCACATCGTTGATGATGGCCAGCAATCCCTCACCCGAACGCAGGATGAGTGATGCCGTATCCTTTTGTGCTTCGTCCAGATCCATGTCGAGCAGCAGCTGTGTCATGCCTAGAACACCGTTCATCGGCGTGCGGATTTCGTGACTCATGGTGGCGAGAAACTCGCTCTTCGCCCGCGTCGCCGCCTGCGCATCTTCCAGCGCTCGATGCAGTTCTTGTTCGGCAATTCGGCGTCGTGTCACATCCGAGGCAAAGCCTGTCAATCGCTGCATTTTCAAACCGGCTTCGTCGTAGTAGACCTTGCCCCGCAGGTGCAGCCAGCGGCCATCATCCCGCGTGCACACCTCGGCACTGAATTCCCGTTCATGCAGACTACTCGACCGAAGCTGTTGCGTGAGTTCGGCTGCCGATTCCGTCGTCAGACGTGACAGCAGATTCTGCACGTCAGCAACACCTGTGACTTTGACTCGAGCCCATTGTTCTATCGTCTCCGACACATAGCTCTGTCCCGTACGCGCATCGAAGTCGAACATGCCGTACGTCGAACCCTCAAGTGCCAGCCTCAAGCGTTCTTCGCTGGTCTTGATGATCGCCTCGCGTGCGAGCCGCTCGGAGATATCCGAGCCAATCACCATGAACTGGGTGTTGTCACCTTGTGTCACGGCGACGGCGGAGAACTCGAAGGGATAGGTCGTACCATTCTTGCGTGTGTGGGTGTACTGCATGTGGATTTCTCCACGTGCTTCGAGTTGTTGCGTCATCTCGAGGAGAATGTCTGGTTGCATCATGTCAGTCGCGACCGCCGCCACGGGAAGGCCAACAATTTCTTCCAGTGTGTAACCCACGTTGGCAAGCGCGGCGGCATTGGCCGCACGAATCATCTGGGTATTCATGTCCACCACAAAAAACTCGTTGCTGCTCTTGCGGATGGCTTCGCTCAACAATCGCAGCTGATCATCTTTCTGGCGATGATCCGTAACATCGAGGACCAGACCGTCATAGGTTTTGGCGTTATCAAGTTTGTCTCTGACCAGTCGACCACGATTGTTGAACCAACGGACACTGCCGTCCGGCAAGGTGACCTGGTATTCCACGTCCCACGGCTCACGTTTTTGCAGTGCTGCTTCCAGTTCCTTGTGCGCCTGCGGCACCATCTGCAGGGGGTGCCAGAGTGAGTCGTCATCGAGCAGGCGACCGATATTGCCGCTGAACATCTTCACGGCACCCGTTTGCGCATCCACGCTGTAGGCGCACCCGGCCAGGCTTTCAAATATGGACGTGATGAATCGTTCGTGGGTCGACAGTCTTTTCAGCGCGGATTCAAGCTCGGTGCCCAGCTCCCCCAATTCATCATCGGCAAGATTCCTGAAGTGCCAGGTGGTATCGGTTCTGTTCTGCGACAGCTCTTGCCGAATGCTGGCGAGAGGCAGCATCACGAGTCGCCTGAACAAAACAAACACCCCACCGAGTAACACCGTAGCTGCCGCCACCGAGATGGCCATGAGCACCGCCAGCTGATTCTCGTACTGATTGACCAGGGATGATCCATCCAGCTCGATCACCAGCCGTAGTTCGTTTCCAAGGGTCTGACGCAAACCGGTGCCCTCAAATGAAACCGGTTCCACAAAGCGAAAAACGTGGTCCCCAGGGGCAGTGCCTGACACTCGTCTCAACGCAGCCGGCTGAAGGCTTTCTGTTCCGTCAGCGATCAAACCGACTGGTGACGATCCGGACGTCGCAAGGACTTGCTGCTTATCGATATCCATCAGACTAATGCGTCGGATACCAAGAACCTGCCGATCAAGATCCCCGATGTGCAGGAGTACGTCCTCAGCCACTGGATGTGTCCTGGCAAAAAACACCAGTTCACTGGCAATGAACGCCGCTCTTGAGCCAAGTTCGCGCTGCAGTGACGACGATTGTTGGGACGACAATGCCCAGAACACGATGGCTCCCAGCAAGGCGCCCAGTGCCAGCAAGGGCACGACAAGTCGCCTGAGCAACGTTGAGTTGGCAATCATTCGCTAGTGCTGTTGGGTTGATTCAACCTAAGCGTAGATCGCTTGTGCAATTCTGCTGGAACGGCCGGAACTCAGTGCAGTGATGCCTGCCCGCGTGGAGCGAATGGCACAGCCTGCGCTGGCTCAGCGCATTTCACTCAAACGCTTCATCCACCCGCAGCCAACGGGTATCGCCGACATATTCGATAATCCCGCCCTGGTACATGGGATCGCCATTGACGGTCACCTCCAGCGCCCCGGCACCCGCCCAGTATCTGGCTTCGATGTAGTGGTGCTCTTCCCACTCCAGTTCAATGTTGGTCCACACGTACTGAGGTTCGCGCGGGCCGGACTCGCGACGTTTGCGCAGACAGTGATCCACGTGCAGTTCGAACGCGCCGGATGATCTGATGAACAGGTGAAAGGTCTTGTGTCGATGTTTGAGTTCAACACCGCGCAGGGGCGATTGAAGCAGCATGGTTTGAGCCTTGTGTCCTTCTACTGATATCGTCCTGTGTGGACCACCAGCCGGACTCTACTATCCCATGCAGGATTCAGCACGCGATGTCAGCTTCTCGAAGGTACTCAAACGCCGAGAAGTACTGACACTCTCGTTTGGCGCGATGATCGGCTGGAGCTGGGTGCTGATGACTGCGGTCTGGGTGCAAAACGCCGGCTCCGTGGGCACGCTTGTCGCCTTTGCTGTGGGTGGTCTGGCCATCTCCCTGGTGGGCCTCACATACAGTGAACTCGCGGCGGCGATGCCACTGGCCGGTGGTGAGCATGTGTATACGGAGCGTGCACTGGGTCGATCGTGGTCCTTTGTCTGTACCTGGGCCTTGCTTGGGGCCTACGTGATCGTCTGCCTGTTCGAAGCGGTGGCGTTGCCAACAGCCCTGGAATACGTACTACCGCAGATCCGCATTCATACGCTCTGGAATGTCCTGGGTGCGGACGTTGATCTGGGCTTCGTGATCATCGGCGCGGTTTCCGCAGGTCTCATGACGTGGATCAACGTGCGTGGCATCCGCACGGTTGCCTTGTTTCAGACCACCGCGACCGCGGTGATCATCATCTCTGGTCTGGTACTGGTCACCGGCAGCTTTGTTTTCGGCCACATCGAAAATGCACAGCCCTGGATCGCTGCGCCTGTCACCGGAATCCTCACTGTGCTGATCATGGTGCCGGCAATGCTGGTTGGCTTCGATGTGATTCCGCAATCTGCAGAAGAGATCGATCTACCCCCCGCACTGATTGGAAAATTGCTGGTGATTTCCGTGCTGGCTGCCGTGCTTTGGTACGTGCTCATCTCGTTTGCTGTGGCGATGGCACTCGACGATGCCGCATTGGCCGGGGCAAAAATGGCCACTGCCGATGCTGCCACCGCCGTGTGGGGTCATCCGTGGGCCGGCACGTTACTGATCCTGGGCGGCATCTGCGGAATCATCACCAGCTGGAATGCCTTCATCGTCGGTGGCAGTCGTGTGCTCTTCGCGCTGGCTGAATCCGGACAGGTTCCCATCATCTTCGCCCGTCTGCATCCACACTATCGGACACCCTACGTTGGCGTCATCGTGATTGGCGTACTGTCGATGATCGCGCCACTGTTTGGCCGCACCGTGCTGGTCTGGCTCATCGATGCCAGCAGTTTCGGAGTGATGTTGGCCTTCTTGTTTGTCGCGATTTCTTTTGTTGCGCTGCGACGCAATGAGCCGGACATGCCACGACCGTTTCGTGTCAGCCACCCGCGGCTCGTCGGTTGGGGCGCGGTGGTGATGTCGACGTTATTGCTGCTCGCCTTCCTGCCAGGCAGCCCATCGGCACTGCTTTGGCCCTATGAGTGGGGTGTCATCCTGGCCTGGGCCGCGATCGGCGTGATTTTCTACCTGCGAAAAGCCTGACCGAAACAGCTCAATCAGAACAGCGAGGATTGGCGAAAGGGTGGTCTGAACAGATCGGTCCGCAGCAGGGTTGACCGGTTTCCATCGAGGCCATGTTTGCGTATCGCAATGTCGAATCGTTTGAGCAGCAGTTCGGCGATAGGCCCTTCACCTCGCATGCGTTGGCCGAACCCCGACTTGTACAACTCACCTCCGCGCGTGCTGCGAATCGCATTCAGGACACGATCCTTCAGATCCGGGTAGTGAGTATCGAGCCACTCGCTGAACAACACTTTTACTTCGAGCGGTAGTCGCAACAGGATGTACCCAGCGCTGACGGCACCTGCCTGGGCTGCTGCCGCAACGATGTCTTCCATTTCGCTGTCATTCACAAACGGAATCACCGGCGCGACCATCACGCCTGTCGGCACACCCGCCGCCGATAACGCCTTGATGACGCGCAACCGGGCCTCGCCTGACGCTGTTCGCGGTTCAAGCCTGGTTTTCAGCTCTCGACGCAGGGTGGTGATCGATACATACACCTTGGCGAGCCCCTGTTGTCCAAGCGCCGACCACAGATCCAGATCCCGCAGCACACCCTGGCTCTTCGTAACCAGACTCACGGGATGACGACATTCAAGCAGCACTTCGAGAATTTCGCGCGTGACACGACGTTCACGCTCAATGGGTTGATAGGGATCCGTATTGGTACCGAGCGCGATGGGTGCAACCTGGTACGCCCGCTTGCACAACTCTCCTTCAAGGTGGGCACGAACATCGGTTTTGTAGAACAGCTTCGTCTCGAAATCCAGACCCGGCGAAAGATCGAGGTAGGCATGTGTCGGGCGGGCAAAACAGTAGATGCAGCCGTGTTCACAGCCTTTGTAGGGATTGATGGAGCGATCAAATGGTAAATCCGGAGAGACATTGCGGGTGATCAAGGTCCTGGTCCGATCCGGCAGGACAGTGGTGACGAGCGCGGGTGAATCCACGTCAGGATCAACTCCCCAGCCATCATCGATTGCCCCGGACTGCCGCGCGACATATCGACTGCCCACATTCGATACGGCGCCGCGGCCGGTCATTGTTTTCGTCACTGTGTTTGCCTGCCCGGAAAAATACGGCGCATCGAGTATAGGCTGTATAAAAACACAGTATCAAGAGCGGACATCCGTTCCTGCGTTACTGCCGGCAAACCAGTTGCAGACGACCGGTCCACGAGTCTGATTCACGGCTCTGATTCGCGGCAAAAGTGCTGGACGCACTTTTTGATCCTGCTGTTAGACTAGCCAACTTGTCGTGCCCGTTCGGGCCAACCTAAACAGGCGATCATGATCTCGTTCCGACACATGCTTTCATTGGCAGTGCTCTTGCTGCTGCAAGCCTGCACCTTACTGAGTCAGGGTCAGAGTACCCAGATCGAAACCCGCATCCAGCAGTTGCGTACGGAAGTTGCGCAGATGAAGAGTGAATTCGAGCGCACCCGTGAAACGCTGCAAGCACGCAACGCTGAAACCGAACAGGGAGACGGCATGCTGGCCGCTCGACTCGACACCGTGCAGGCAACCCTTGAAACGCTGCCCTCCCGTATCGATGTGAAGTGTCCTGCACCCGCACCGGTAGAAACCAAACCCGTGTGCAAGGAACCTCCTGCGCCAAAAGCAGAGGCTACCCAAGGCAAGAGCGTGGTTGGAGAGAAGGAGCGAATACGGCTCGATCCACCCGGCAAGCTCTTCGTGGCCCGCATGGACACCGGCGCGACCTCCAGCTCTCTGCACGCCCAGAACATCGTTCAGTTCGAGCGCGATGGCGCCAACTGGGTGCGATTCGATTTGCAGGCGGAAGAAGGAATCGAGAAGGTCGAAGCACCCATCGTGCGTTATGCCAGAGTGGTGCAGCAGGCCGATCCACAGGGTTCACGACGACCGGTAGTGTCGCTGCGCATACAGCTGGGCGAAATCGACGAGTCGGTTGAGTTCACGCTTGCTGATCGGTCACATCTGGAAACTGAAGTCCTGTTAGGACGCGGCTTTCTGACCGACCTTGCAATCGTCGACGTCTCGCGCAAGTTCATCCAGCCTTCTCCAAAAAAGTAACCGCAGCACTTCACCATGGCACATCGCGGTCCGTTCCTGTTTCTCATCGTGCTGCTGGTGATCGCTGGTATCGGCACAGCCATCTATCGGCACAACACGTTTGCCATCCCGTTCACGCCGGACGAAGAGCAACTGGTCTGGCAGGTTGAAGCGCGTGTGCAGTTCACGGCCAACGGCGAGCCAACCAACGTTTATCTGGCTCTGCCGCCCGACCAGTCCGGCTTTCGTATCGTTGATGCTTCACGCGCATCGTCCGGGTTTGGTTACGCGCCGGGCGTCAGAGGTGGGCAACTGCAGGCTCACTGGAGCAAGCGCGAAGTCACTGGCGACCAGAGTCTGTTTTACAAGCTGGAAGTCGTTGCTGACCAGAACTACGCCGTGCCCTCCACGCCGCCAACTATTCGCAGCATTCCTTCATGGCGGGAGCCCTATGGCACCGCCGCCCGGCAATTACTCGCGACAGCGTTGCCCTTGTCCGCTGGTGGTGTATCGCTTGCCGAGCAACTCTCTCAACTGATGAGCCCGGCACGTGGTGATCAGAACGCAAGTTTGCTGTTAGGCGAATTCAGCGCACCCGAGTTATTGCAAAACCTGCTGCTCACCGCTGACGTTCCAGCTCGCACCGTGCAGGTCCTGAATCTCGAAGATGGCCGCAGAAGACAGGATCTGACCACCTACGTCCAGGTCTACGAGGACAAAGAATGGCAGCTCTTTGATGCCCAGAACGGTCGTGTTCACGACCCCAGCAACCTGCTGCTGTGGCTGACCGATGCGCCTTCGGTACTCGACATTCTCGGTGGGCGCAACAGCCGCGTTTCATTTTCGATGATCAGTGCAGTGCGTCCTGCACTCGCTGTATCACAGGAACAGTACGGCGATTTCGGCTTCTCGTTGTACAGCCTGCCGATTGCAGAACAGGGTGTATTCAAACTGATCATGTTGATGCCGATCGGCGCCCTGGTCGTGGTCTTCATGCGGATCATCGTCGGATTCAAGACATCAGGAACATTCATGCCGGTGCTGATCGCACTGGCGTTTCTGCAAACTGAATTGCTTCCCGGACTAACCAGCTTCCTGCTGGTGGTTGGTGTTGGTCTCATGATTCGATATTACCTCTCGAATCTGAACCTGCTCCTGGTCGCACGCATCGCCGTGCTGGTACTCATTGTCATCGGCATCATCACCACGTTCAGCGTCCTGTCATACCGGCTTGGGTTGATTGAAGGGCTTAACATGACATTCTTCCCGATGATCATTCTGGCCTGGACCATCGAGCGCATGTCGATCACCTGGGAAGAAAACGGTCCCAACGAAGTTCTGGTTCAGGTTGGTGGCAGCTTGCTGGTGGCAACCATAGCCTATCTCGCCATGAGCACCGCGGTAGTCAGTCACCTCGCTTTCAATTTCCCTGAACTGCACATGGTGCTGTTGGCGGTCATACTGGCACTGGGTCGTTACACCGGGTATCGATTGCTCGAGCTGCGTCGTTTTGCTGCCTTCAAGTCGGCCACCTCCGAGAGCACGCCCTGATGGGCTTGAAGAACTGGTTGTCGGGTTGGGCACCACCGAGTTATCTGCAGGACAACGGCATACTCGGGATGAACCGCCGCAACGGCGACTATATCTCCCGCTACAACAGCCGCAGCCGCTATCCGCTGGTCGATAACAAGCTGCTGACCAAGGAAATAGTCGAAAAGGCGAAGATCGCCGCGCCCAAACTCATTGACGTTGTGCGCGCGCAGTACGAGATCGAACACATCGCCCCGCGCGTTGAAAACCTGCAGCAGTTTGTCGTGAAGCCCGCCAACGGATCCGGTGGCAAAGGCATCCTGGTCATCACGGCGCGGGACGGGGACCTGTTTGTGAAAAGCAGCGGCGTGCGCATCACGCTTGCCAGCATCGAACGCCACATGACGAATATTCTGAGTGGCTTGCACTCCCTTGGCGGCAAACCGGATGTCGCCATCATCGAGACTCTGGTTCTGGTCAGCCAGTATTTCGCCAACTACTCCTACGAAGGGGTTCCGGATATCCGGATCATCGTGTTCAAGGGTTATCCCGTCATGGGCATGCTTCGGTTGGCCACCCATCAATCCGACGGCAAGGCCAACCTGCATCAGGGAGCGGTCGGCGTTGGCCTGGATCTGTCGACCGGCAAGGCGACCATGGCAGTGCAACACAACAAACGTGTCACCCATCATCCGGATACCGGTCGTCTGCTCGAAGAGATCGAGGTCGGCAACTGGAAACAACTGCTGCATCTGGCTGCCAAGTGTTATGAGGTGACCCGTCTGGGTTATCTGGGTTGCGATATCGTGATCGATGAAACACGAGGCCCACTGATTCTGGAGCTCAACGCGCGCCCGGGTCTGGCTGTGCAGATCGCCAATGGCGTCGGCTTGTTGCCGCGGCTTCGACTGATCGAGACACTGGATGACTTTCCGGTGTCGGTCGAAGAACGAGTAGAATTTTCAATGCACCACTTTGCAACCAACCGCTAGCCCGAGCGCGCCGTTCGCTTTGGCCGGCAATGAATCCTGACTGGAGAAACCGATGATCGTCGTCAACGCCACGTTCGAAACTACTGCCGCCGCGATTGCCGCAATGAAGCCGGCCATACTGGCCATGCAGACTGCCAGCCGCGCCGAAAAAGGCTGCGAAGACTATACCTTCAGCGTCGAACTGGAGAATCCGAACGTCATGCGTATCACCGAGCGATGGGAGAGCATGGCTATCCTGCAGGCCCACTTCCAGACGCCGCACATGGCAACGTTTCGTGCGGCCATGGCTGCCAACCCGCCGAAGGGGGTAGTCGCGCATTTTTACGAAGCCAAAGAAGTGGCGATGCCGACCTGAGCAAACCACACTGATCCGGCGGCAAATGCGCAAGTTGCATGTGCTGCCAACGCGCTTCAGGTTTCAAGAAACCATCGCATGATCTCGCCGTTCATTTCGGTGGGATAGGTATGCGATAGATCGCCTACCTCTTCATACCGCACTCGAGCCCCGGCCGCTTGCAGCGCCTGCGCAGCCATCTGCGCCATACCGACATCGAACATCCAGTCGAGCACCCCATGGGTCACAAATACCGGCAGCCCGCTGATCCGGGTCTGGCTGGTCATCGCAAGCAACATGGGATGAAAGGAGGCTGCTATCGGAGCAAGGTGAGTGAAGGGCGAATTCTCGAGCAAACCCGAGACATAACTGAACGTGCCGCCATCGGACATGCCCGTCAACAACAGACGATCTTCCCGCACCGTTACACGTTCTCGCACAAAGGCCAGCATCCGCAGCAGGTTATCCGTATCGACGTCTGGCCCCATCAACGACCAGGTGCGATCAATCGATGTCGGTGAGATGAGGACCGCGCCGTGGGTACGTGCTTCGCGCAGCCAGGTCCACAGGAACGCTCGACCATGACCACTGCCACCATGCATGGCAACGATCACGGGCATCGGCGTATCCGGGGTGGCGTACTCCGGGATGTAGAGTGAGAAGCCGCCCCGCTCCAACACCCCGTTCGCGGCGTGCAGAACGCCGCTATCAAATCCCATCGGCCGCTCACCATCGAACTGCGCCAGCAGCTGTCGATTATCCCGATGCTCCTCGCTGAGGAAAAACGCACTCACCGGCGGCAGCATGTCCGCCAGCGGATAGAGTGTTTCCAGGGCTCGACTCTGATATCGCAAGGCGCCATAAGCGGCGAGTATCGGATTGCTGTGCGCGGGGGCATCGGCGAACCCGTCCAACCCCTTCAGCACATTGTTGGATGTTTCAGCCAGAGCGCCAGAAAAGTTGCGCAGGTGTTCAGGAATCCGAAGTGTCTTGAAGTGGTTGAACGCCTGATTCAGCGGTTCCCGGTATGGCTCAACTGCCGCCACGATATCATTGAGATCGGGGGGGTGCAGATGACGGCCAGCGCGCGCCAGCACATCGAGCGCCGTCATCAACGGTGACAACAATCCGACAACACCTTCAAACAGGCGCTCTTGTTCCGCGTCCATCGGAGTTCCCTCGGGAGTTTCGGGTGGGAGCATACACGCCCGCTTTGGTATGCTCGAACGCTTTGCTCATACGTCTGGAGAATGTCGCCGATGAAATCGCTGCCGGAACCCTATTATTTGCCTGTCGGCGATGAAATCGAAGTCTTCGAGGCGGCTTTCAACGCGCGCTTGCCGGTGCTGATGAAAGGGCCCACGGGATGCGGCAAAACCCGTTTCGTCGAACACATGGCCTGGCGCCTGCAACAATCCGGCAAGCTGACAGCAGATCCTGCGCTGCTGACCATTTCCTGCCATGAAGATCTCACCGCCACCGACCTGGTCGGCCGGTATCTGCTCAAAGGCGATGAAACGGTTTGGCAGGATGGTCCTCTGACCCGTTCGGTTCGCACTGGCGCCATCTGTTATCTCGATGAAGTAGTCGAAGCACGCAAGGACACCACGGTCCTGATCCACTCGTTGTCCGACCACCGACGCCTGCTGCCCATCGACAAGACCGGCGAACTGGTCACGGCGCATCCGGACTTCCTGCTCGTCATGTCATACAACCCGGGCTATCAGTCTGTACTCAAGGATCTGAAACCCAGTACCCGGCAGCGATTCGTCAGCATTGAATTCGACTATCCGGCGTTTGCACAGGAGGCGGAAATCATCGCGCATGAAAGCACCATCGATCAGGAGATGGCGGGTCGACTGGCTACCATCGCCGAGCGAGTGCGCAATCTGCGCGATCATGGTTTCGAAGAAGGCGTCAGCACACGCCTGCTGATCTACACCGGTCAACTCATCAGCCAGGGCATCACACCACGACGCGCAGGAGAGCTTGCCATCACCACAGCCATCAGCGATGACCGAATCGTTCAGGATGCGGTGCGCGACATCATCGACGTCATACTGCCGTGATCGAACTGGCTGACGTTGAAGGTCCGCTCGCCCTGTTCGCGGAGGGACTCGCCGGACGTTACCTGCACTTGAAGACACTGACCGAACGCAACACCAATCCCATCGATGCACGTCTGACCAACCAGAGCATGGATTCGCTGTACCTGCCGGACAGCCTGCCAAACGGCGATCGTGCCGACTATCTGGTACTCGTCCTCAAGCAGATTGGTTATCGCGAGTGCGGCACTTTTGATTTCGACTACGCGCAGTTCTGCCAACACTCTGGATTTCCCCAGCCCGCAGCCAAGCCGCACACTCAACCGGATCGTGACAGCGACTTCACCAGGCTGTTTGCCCGATTCGAAGACCCTGCGATTGCTCGTCGTCTGTTCCTTTTGCTGGAAGAGCTTCGAATCAATGCCTACATAACAGGCGCATACCCTGGCGCTGCTCGTTATCTGCAACAGCACCACGACAATCTGCGTACCGAGTTTCTCGCTCATCGCACGCGCTTTGATCTCCTGCAGCGCCGAGTCTGGGGCGATCTGCAGGCGTTACCAGATCTTGAGATGTCACTGGTTTCTCTTTCCAATCGACAAAGCAGCGTTTACACCACCGCTGACGTGACCTGTCAGCTCTATCCGTACTTTCATCACGACCGCGATCTGCTGCTTGAAGAGTTGAACGCCGAGGTGTCGGGTACCGAATGGATGCAACGCGAAGCACGGCTCGAAGACTGGAAAGACGACCAGGACGATTTGTCCCGCCAGATGCTCGCGGTGGAGATGCTGCAGGCAGAAGATGCGCTGCTGAGGGAAGGCGCTGATCTCGCCGGCGACACACGCGACACCAGCCAGACTCTCAACAGTCTGAAAAACGAACGCGACTCGCTTTTGCGACGCATCGAGATGGAACGCGCAGCGCTGCGTCATGCGGTCGGTTCACCCCGCGGGCAGGCTCGCAGTTTCCGCTACGACGAATGGAACTACCTGGAGAGTCGTTACATCAGGCGCTGGTGTCGCCTGTACGAAGAACGGATCCTTCCTGAAGCCGGGGCCGACGTTGACGATCTGCGCCGGGTGATACGCGAATGGCGCTCAAAGGTCAGATCCCGCTTGACGCAATTGAGACCTCTCGGCCTGCAACGAGTCTCTCGGGTAGCCGATGGCGACGAGCTTGACCTCAATGCTGTGCTCGAAGCGCGCCAGGATATTCGCGCCGGCATTTCCCCGGATGATCGCACGTACAGCCGACGTGAACGCGTGCAGCGCGACATCTGTGCGGCGTTTCTGGTTGATCTTTCGGCATCGACTGACGATCCCATCGAGCCGCCAGAGCCGATGCCCTTTGAGGACGATGGTGAGATGCCAAACCTGCGCGATCCATACTATGAGCCACTGGAGCCTATGCAGGTGGAAGAGCCTAGGAAGATCATTCACGTCCAGCGTGAAGCGATGCTGGTGATGGCCTCGGCACTTGATGTGCTGGGCGACAGTTTCGGAATATACGGATTCTCCGGTTACGGGCACGACTGTGTGGAGTTCTTTGTTGCCAAGGAACCGGACGAACCACTCAACGGTCGCACCCTTGGCGCCATCGCCGCCATGCAACCCAAGCGCAGTACCCGCATGGGTCCGGCTATTCGCCACACGGTGGCCAAGTTGATGGCTGCGGGCCAGTCGCTGAAGCTCCTGATCGTGCTGTCCGACGGATTTCCCCAGGACTGCGATTACGGCCCGAAACGGGGGGAACACGAATACGGCGTCGAAGATACGGCCAAGGCGCTGGCAGAAGCAGCGGCCAAGGGCATCGAGACATTCTGCATTACCGTGGATCGCTCCGGTCACGATTATCTGAAACGCATGTGTCCGGATGCTCGTTACCTGGTCATCGACGACGTAGAGGACTTGCCGGATGCGCTGACCAAGGTCTATGCAACCCTAACGCTTAAATAATGCGTCGCCATGGTGGATAGAGAACCACATCGGCACACGCCTTGGACAGACTCTCTACCAATCCCATCTTCTCCTTGAGCTTGTCTTGTCGCTCAAACTCAGTTTGCAACGATGCATCTACTTTTGAATGACCACCTAGATCATTCTGCAATGTTTTTATTTCCTGCTGCAGCGCGATGGCTTAACACTGACGAGACCTGCTCACGCAAGGTTGCGCTGCAGGAGTTCCGCAACAGGAACGGACCAGGTGCCTGCCAATCAGCAGCTTTGGGAGCACCGGGATCAGCGTCGGTGAAACTAGTGGTGCATGGATGCACCACCATTTTCCCTGCATGAAACGCTGGGAAAATGCGAGGAGCGCGACGCGCTCCGACCTTAACAAGTCGCAGGAGCGACTTGTTAGGAAGATCCCTGGCGGGACGAGACATGATCGAGCCTCTGCTGACTCGCGAGCACTGCCAGACTTTTGTCCTTCGTCCACAGCTTCGCATCTGGTGTGAGCCTCGTTGCAGCCAAAAGGTGGGCATCAACAAAACCGATGCCCTTGCCCATCAATCTGTGTTTCTCGATGTAGAACATCACTTCGTCGTCAGTCGCTACCGCGGCGAGCGGCAGCGCATTGAACAACTGAATCAGCTCGACCCGATTGCGGAGATTGCCACAGGCGAGTTCGCCACGAACAAACGGGTGCATCAAAACCTGTTGTGTCAGCAGCAGGTCCGACAGTTCACGTGACGCTCTTCGCAAATGCTCCACCCAGACACTGGTGTCCACAAGGATCATGGAATTCAGCTTTGACGCCGACGCACGGGAGCAAGGCCTGGTTCCGTACCGCCGAGCTTTGCCAGACGCTGGGCGCTTTCCCGCTCTATCAGGGCCCGCAGCGCCTCCCTGACAAGGGCGGTCTTTTCAGACAAGCCGGTGATGCGTTGCGCCTCATCAAGCAGCTGATCGTCAATATTGAGTGTTGTGCGCATGGGCTGACCTCGTGGGACGTGATGCGTCTACGCTACATCAGATGATGCGTTTTGTCGTGCCTGGTTCCGGAGCGGAAAAACCAGGTAAGGTCTGATCAATCAGACTTTTCTCAATTTCATGATTTTTCTTGGCAGTGACTCAACGCTGCCCTTGGCCTCGGCTCGTCTCGTCGACCTCGTCTTCCCCGAAGTGGCCGTCCGCCAGTGAGTTCTGAGCTTCCCCTGGCCGCTGCGCCTGCTCTTCACCGGCTTGCCCGATGCGCTCAGCCGACGTTGTCTGCCCGTCATCGTCCGCGCCTTCAAGATGCTTCGATGACGTTGCCGATGCTACGCTGTGAGGCGCAACGTTCCGGTCGCGGCACGGAGTAGCGTTCATTTCCAGGAGTGACATCGTTGGCCGACGTGTTCATGTCGTACGTGAGAAAGGACGAAGCCCTTGCGGAACCCGTGGCGCGAGGACTTGAAGCGGCCGGCTATTCGGTGTGGTGGGATCGGCACATCCATGGCGGTGCGGACTTTGCGGACGAGATCGAGCGCCAGATCACAGGCGCGAAGGCGGTCGTCGTGCTTTGGTCACGCGCATCGAAAGCGTCGAAGTGGGTGCGCGACGAGGCGGCGTTTGCGCGTGATGCGAGCAAGCTGATTCCGCTGCAGGTGGATGCCGGCGAACCTCCGTTCGGCTTCCGCCAGGTGCAGTCGATCGATTTCCAGCATTGGCACGGTGACGCGTCCGCGAGCGCCTTCGTCGAACTGGTGGAGTCGTTGCGGCATTTTACCGGCGAACAATCCGTTGCCGGGATGCCAGTGGTGCGAACGCCGGCACCGGCGCGCATCCGTTGGGCGTCACGGCAGCGATGGCTTGCCGCCTCCGTCGCAGCGATCGTGGGAGCCGCCGCTGTGTTCTTCCTGCCACCGCCACTCGGGCTGCAAACGTCGACAGACGCCCACAATGGCCGCATCGAGGTCGGCGCCTTCGAGCCGCTGACGAAGTCGAATGAGCTCGATCGTGTTGCCAAGGGGACTGCTGGCACGATGGTTCGGGTGCTGGCGACGAACGGCATCCGGACGGTCGCGTCCAACCAGGCGGAACCCGGAAGCGGTGGCGCATCGAAGGTGGCTGCCGAGTTCGTGCTGCGTGGCCGCGTCGATCGTGACGTTGACGACCTGGTCGCTAGCGCCGACATCGTGAATCGCAGCGACGGGCTCACGCTGTGGTCGATCACACAGAAACACGAAGGAGCCCAGTCGGGCATCCTGCAGGAGCAGTTCTCGGTCGCCGTCGCCGACGTACTTCGTTGCGGATTGACCTACCGGAAATACTCGAACGACGACGTGTCGACGGACCTGCTTGCCGCGTTCCTGCGGTTGTGCGAAGCCGGTCGCGACGGTCCAGTCGAGCAGACGCCGGAGCTGGCGCGGCGCATCGTCGAGATTGCGCCGGAGCACGCCCATTCGTATGTGTTACAGGCCACGACGAACGCTGTGCTCAGCAACCCGCTGTTGTCGGGCTCCAAACGTAAACCGGAGGCGGAGCTCGAGCGCCTTCGCAAGATCGTCTACGACAGCGCACGCCGGGCGGTCGAGATCGATCCGAGTTTCGACTCGGCCCTCGCGCGTGCCATCGTCGACGATCCTGCTGTCGGCCTGTTAGCGCGCGACGAGCTGCTGCGAAAGGCCATCATGCAGCCGGGTTCTGGATACGCGTTGGTCGTGTACGCATGGATGTTGGAAACCGTTGGCCGCATCCACGACGCTCACATCAACATGGAGCGCGCCGTGAATGAGAATCCGCTCGATATGCGGGCGCGCAACGAGTCAGCGTACCTTGCAGCGTGGCTCGGCGACGTGAACCGGGCGCGGCGGGAATGGGACGCCATGCGCGGCCAGCAGGTCGCCGACGCGGATATCGACCAGATACGATTTGTGGTGGAACTGGAGCGTGGCGATCAGACAGTCGCGAAACAACTCCGCGAGAGATTGAGACTGACCGGACGCTTGGAGGACTGCTTCGAGGCTTACGCGGACGCGGTTCTTGCGCACGTCCAGCTCAGCGAAGCCGACCTCGACGCTGCGTGTCCGCATGGCGCTCCCTGGGAGCACGGAACTTTCGGTCATCTGGATGCCGCGTTCCGCCAAATCGAAGCCCGCTTGGTCGACGTGCGAGACCCGATCAGCCTGGAGAACAGATATCTGTTCGACCCAACCATGCAGCTTGTGCGCGCCGACCCCCGTTTTATGCCGCTGGCCGCGCGCCTCGGCCTGGTCGATTACTGGCTCGAAACCGACCAGTGGCCGGACTTTTGCGCGACGGAAAAATTGCCTTACGACTGCAAGCAGGCGGCACTCGCGGTGCGGGCGGCTGACGCGGCGAAGTAGCGCTGCCAGCCGAAGCTGAACCCGGTTTTTGTAGCAGATACACGCGCCCTGTACTCCCGCCGGGATATCCGAGACCGTTGGGAGATTTCCCGACAAATTTATCGATGGACGATCTCGAGATTGAGAAAGCGCAGTATTCGACAGAACAGATCATTGGCTTTCTGAAGGAGCATGAATCCGCCGCCAGAACTGCGAGGACACACCTCGCAGGATAGACCGCACAGATGTACGACGCGGACGGTGACCTACCTCTACAACCCCACGGATCTGGTGACCCGTGTCACCCATCCCCATCTGCTCGCCGAGATCTGAGAACCCCTCGGCAACAGCCAACCCTTCGCGCCTAAATCCCGAATTTCCCGTTTCGCCAGAATGCCCGTAGAACAACCGCCTACCTGAACGCCTGCGTCCTCACTCGCAGCAACCGCGGAAAACACCCACTATCCGCCCGATCCTCGGCTCGCGGCTTTCGCTACGACGAATAGAACCACCTGAAGCGTCGCTACATAAGGCGCTGGCAGAAGCAGCGGCCAAGGGCATCGAGACATTTTGTATTACCGTGGATCGTTCAGGTCACGACTACCTGAAGCGCATGTGTCCGGATGCTCGTTATCTGATCATCGACGACATTGAGGACTTGCCGGACGCGCTGACCAAGGTTTACGCGACACTGACTCTCAAGTAGGACAACTCAACCAGGTCGGAATGTTTGCCGTTATCTTGCCATGCCCAGTCGATAGACCCGAGCCGCCGTGCCACTGAAGATCGCCGTCTTCTCGGACGCGCTCAATCCAGCCTTTGCGGCTATGCGTTTGAACATATTCCACAACGTTCGATACGACACACACTCCTTGTCCACCGGGAAATTGCTTTCGAACATGCAGCGATCCGGACCGAAGGCTTCGATCACATGCCGATAGTACGGATAGAGCAGTTCGCACAGTTCTTCCGAGCCGATGGGAGCTTTGCGCAGATGCATGTGGAAAGGTGGTTCCCATCGGCCGACACGTTGTTGACCTCCTCCCACCTTCATCACTGCATTGGGTGCAGCGGCGATGGCGTCGATGTTCTGTCGCCACTGCGCGAACGCTGCCGGATCGGCAGCAGGATCTACCTTGCCGCCCAAATGGTTGACGATGATCGGCACCTCAGGGCAGGCCTTCGCAAGCTTAGCGAGCGTCGGTAAACGTCCGTGGTCTGGTGAATAGTTGTCATAGGAGAGGTTGTAGCGGCCAAGCAGCCTGTAGCCCTCCATGAATTGCGCGTTGAGATCACTCGGGAATGCAGTGCGAATGCCACGAAAGTTGGGCGAGGCCGCCATATGTGCCTTGAGCACACTATCCACGGCTTGGCCGGGACGCAGGTCTGCAGCGCCAAAGATGCCCGTGCACAATCGTGTTGGACCGTAGATACCGGATCGACTCATCGCGGCTATGCCGTGGACAAATTCGGTTTCACCGACGCAGCGTTCGGCTTCCGGGCCATCTGCCCGGTAAAACGCACCACACTGAGCAAATACGGTCTGCACGACGTTGTGGCCGGCCAGCGTGATTTCCTGCGTGATCTCCTCGCACAGGTAAACCTTCTCTTCGAAACTCAGGTAAGGCTCCGTGGTGAGTGTGCGCAAATCCCAGAGGTGATGATGTGGGTCGACGATTGGCAGATCCGGTTCGAGAACGGCCTCAGGAGTTTCTTGAGCCAGCCAGGAAAAGAGACGCTGGTTTGCCGGCTGATTCATGGTGATCGCTCGTCGGTAGAAGTTGGCTTGATTATTACGCGGTTCGGGCTTTCTACCAATCGCCATCGATCGGGGTAGACCAGTTTCCTGGACGTCTTCCAGTTACCTTGCGTCGGCGAGATCCACGTCCAATCGTCGTGCACAACGTACCCTCTCAAAACGATTACGTGATGCCCTCCACACTGCTGCTGCATTGCAGGTCACAGAGAGAATGACGACTCATTCGTGCTCCGCACACTTCGAAAACGCTTCGCACTGTCGTGCGCAGGCTTGTGAGGCGCATCAACGCATGGTGGCGCGCATGCGTTGATGATCGTCTGCACTGCTGCGTCACGACGACTCATACATGTTTCGCAAGATGCTCTCCAGCTTGCTGGAGGGATACCAAAAATGGACTTACTTCCCCCTGGCCAAACGAATGATCCTGCGACGGATTGTCGAGGTCGCCGGGATGCTGCGAGGCCGTTTGCTCGACGTTGGCGCCGGTGATCGGCCCTATGAGAAGCTGTTCGTCAACGCCACCGAGTACATTGGCAGCAATTCCCAAACCTATTACACCGCCGACGAGATCCGGGAGCTGGAACCCTACACCGATTTGTGGATCGATGACGCCGTCAAGCTTCCCTGTGACGATTCGTCCTTTGACAGCATCCTCCTGCTTCAGGTGTTGTCGGATATCTCGGATCCGCCAGCATTTTTTGCTGAGGCCAGACGTGTTCTCAAACCCGGCGGACGACTCCTGATCACCACCGACTTTTTGTATCCGGCCTGGGGAAGATACCGGTATACCGCTCGTGGGCTTGCCGGGCTGTGCACAGAAGCGGGCTTCACTGTGGTTACCCATCAAGCCATGGGTGGATTCGGTGCAACGTTGTACTGTCTGATCGCCCGCTATATCAACTACTACAGTGAGCGACTTCGCCAGGTGCACGGTTTACGTCGTTGGACCGGGTACGTTGGCCTGGTGGTTTGTCTTGGTTTGTTACCGGTTTTCAGTCTGGCCGGCATGCTGATCTACCTGTGTGAACGTAACAGCCGCGACCAGTTCTGGTGCACCTTCAATCAGCTCATCGTTTGTGAAAGCCCGCGTCAAGCCGGCGCGTCCAGTACCGATGCTTAACGTCCGTTACCACTGCGGGTAGAGCACCACATCGATTCGACGATTTTTTTGCCGGCCTTCTGGTGATTCGTTACTGGAAATCGGTTGAGTCTCGCCATAGCCCACGGCAGTCAGCAGTTCTTTGGCAATGCCACCTCCACTGAGCAGATAGCGCATCACTGCATCTGCACGCGCCTTCGACAGATCAAGGTTAGCCGCGTCGGCGCCGTGTGAGTCGGTATGGCCTTCCACGATGATTGGCGCATCAGGGAATTCGGCGAGCGCCTTGCGAACCTTGCCAAGCAGTGCGTGATGGCGTCCCTCCAGTACGGATTGACCGCTGCCAAACGTCACGCCCACCATGCGCAGCACCAGCCGATCCTGGACCCGCAGCACCTGCGCCTCAGCAGGTTTGAACAGGCTTTCTACCAATCGTACTTTTTCCTTCAGCCTGCCCTGCCGCTCAAGCTCGGCCTGGAGTCGTGCGCGTGCTTTAGACTGACCACCAAGGTCATTCTGCAACGTTTCGATTTCCTGCTGCAGCGCGATGGCGTAGCGTTGTTGTTCAGCCACTTGCTCCTCGAGCCGTGAGCGCGTCAACAAGAGATCGGCAACCGCGTTCGCGAGCACAGAGCCCGCCTCGCCAGGACCACGATCAAAATGAACGGGCTGGTCGATCAGATCACCGAGGTTGGCAATTTCCTTTTCCCAGGTCGCCACAAAGTCTTCAAGCGTGATGTCACCCCGATCAAGTTGTTTGGCTGACTGCGCGATGTACTGCGCGCGTAAGGCGTTGTGAGTCGCAAGGGTGGCATTGTCGCGTGGCTGATCGGTGTCATAACGATCCTGAGCCAGCGTGGTGCGCGCTTGCAGCAGCAGTGCCTCGGCTTCTGCAAATCCCTTGGGGGCATCACGAGACGCCCGCAAATCCTCGGCAATGGCGATTTGTCTCTGCGCCTCTGCGAACAGGGTCGTTTCGATTGCGCCCAGTTCGGCCTGCCGGAAATATTGAACCGCTTTGTCCCGATATTTCGCAATATCAGCATCACGATTGCGCTCCAGCCGCGTGGTTGCCGCCCGCAACTCGGACTCGCCATCCATCCACTGATC
The DNA here is from genome assembly GCA_031385325.1 of Gammaproteobacteria bacterium. Lineage (GTDB taxonomy): Bacteria > Pseudomonadota > Gammaproteobacteria > Pseudomonadales > Azotimanducaceae > SYFY01. The sequence continues at coordinate 29,882 of JANNBJ010000156.1, forward strand.
ATTGTCAACCGACCTGGCCCCGGCCGACTCGGCGTCTCGTCTGGCAGCGATTGTGTCCGTCAGCAGTTCACGTGCACGCAGACTGGCTTCCTCCACCTGCGCGAACCCATTGCTGGATTGCGCCAGCAATTCGCGGATACGTTCACGCTTGCCACCGTCTTCGGCCACTTCTTCTGCTTTATGAAAAGCGTCCATGCTGCGACGAAAAAGATTGGGCGCCAGCAGTTCACCTTGCGCATCAACCGCGCGAATGCGCGCGGCATCCGCTGCGTTGAACAATGGATCACGCGACGCCAGATCACTGGCCGATAACGTCGGGATTACCAGCAGTGACAGGCATAACACACCAACCCACCGGATGATGGCACGCATCAGATTTCTCCTCGTTCAAGCAGGCGGTCAATCGCATGTGCAACACCTGCTTCATCGTTGCGCAGCGTGACAAAGGTGGCTGCGCTTCGGGTTCTCTCGTCGGCCTGACCCATCGCCACGCTGGCACCAGCGATACGAAACATTTCCAGATCGTTCTCCGCATCTCCGAACGCAACAACCTGCCGCGGCGTAATGCCCAGACTGATGCAAGCAGCTTCGAGCGCTGCGCCCTTGCTGGCTGCTTTTGCCGTCAGGGTCAGCACCAGCTTTCCGGTCGGGCCGATCGAGTCATAGATGTTGACGGAATGGGCGAAGCGCGCGCCAAGCTCGGCGCGGATGCGCTCATTGCATCGGGTACCTTGAATGGCTGCTACGCGCGGCAGATTGGTCCCGTCAGGAATCAGTGCCGGCAGTGGCTGCATTTCGGCATCCAGAAGTTCGGGATCCGGCTGGCCTTCCATTTTCAGCAATACACGATCATTGACCGTGATCGTTGCGATGCAGCGCTCGGCATTGCAGATGGCATATAGCTCGGTAACAAAGTCCAGCGGCATTCGATGGTCGAACAGATCCACACCTGTAGCAGGGTCGAGAACCTGTGCGCCCGAGCAGGCGATGATCGGCCCGGATATATCGAGTTCTTGCGCCACACGGCGGGCCATGTGTGACCAGCGAGCGGTAGCAATGATGATGCCGATGCCACGGTCCCTGGCGGCTCTGACAGCCCGAATGTTCTCGGCAGGAATGTGTTCTCCCACTAGCAGCGTTCCATCAAGGTCGATGGCGAGCGCCTTGTATTGCATGTTCAAGTCCACAGCAGGCAAATAGATGGATGACTCGCCCGGTGGACGGCCATTTCAGCCGGCGACTGTGGGCTGTTCAGGTGATGCGGTCAAGACGGTGCACGCCGGTTCAGACGTCTTGCTCTGCTTACCGGACCTTCACATCGTACGGTTCGAACCAGGTCTGCTCGATGGCTTGATGGATGCTGATCAGATCACCCTGAAAGGCATCCAGTGACGCATGCAATTCAGATCGAACGAGTTGACGCAGAGGAATGCTGTCCATCCTGGCAAGTAACTGCTCAACTGCCAGAATAGGTAATTGATGACGGGGCAGGCGTCGACTGCTGTAACGCATTTGAAAGAGGCAATAACGAACCGAGCGGGGGAAATTGAGGTCGTTCAGCAGGAAGTGAAGAACCCGCGCCGGCGTAACACGGCTGCGGACACTGCGCCGATACATCTGGTAGGCAGAAGCAGATCGTAAAACGCTCACCCACAGGATGGTGTCGTGATCGTTGATCATCTCATCCCGGGCAACCAGCAGATCGCCAGCGACATCGATGATCCGCGTCGTCATGTCGGAGCGTTCGAGATACCGCCCCAACATGAGGAATTCATACTCCGGACCCCGGCTCATGGTGCCCGAAAACAGACCACTGATCTGCTGGCTGCGTTCGATGATTTCGCTGATCACTGGCCAGGATGCCTTGCGAAACGACGTGCTCCCCAGTTTTTTGTTGGCAAAGAGGTGCAGATCGTTGACCGACTCGAACGCTTCGCGGGGCACCACATCACGCAGCGTCCGCATGTTTTCACGGGCAATCCGGATCGCACTCAATATCGAGTTGGGGTTCTCCGCAGAGCCCGCCAGATAACGCATGGCAACCGTGGCCAACTGCGCCTGGGGTGAAATCTGGAAGCCTACGCCACTACCGGTAATCCGAATCAGGTTGTACCAGCTGACCGGCGCGTCATTCGGCAGATCCAGTAACAACTCAGTGAACACGTTGATGAGACGAGCAGTGTTCTCGGCGCGTTCAAGGTTACGACCAACCCAGTACAACCGGCCTGCAAGGGATGACAGCATCAGACGTCCTCAACGATCCAGGTGTCTTTACTGCCACCGCCCTGCGAGGAGTTCACCACGAGCGATCCCTTGCGCAGCGCAACGCGGGTCAGCCCTCCAGCCGTCACCGACATCTTCGAACCTTGCAGGACAAAAGGACGCAGATCGACATGCCTGGGTTCAATGGCGTTATCACATACCGTCGGCACCGTTGACAACGATAGTGTGGGCTGCGCGATGTAGTTGCGCGGATTGGCGCGCACCTGGAGCCGCATTTGCTCAACTTCGGCGCGGGATGAATGCGGCCCCACCAGCATTCCGTAGCCACCTGATTCGTTGGCCGGTTTGACCACCAGTTCTGCGAGATGTGCTTCGACATACTGCATGGACTCGGCGTCCGCACAGCGCCAGGTCGGCACGTTGGGTAACAACGGCTCTTCGGCGAGATAGTACCGGATCATCGCTGGCACATAGCTGTAGACCACCTTGTCATCGGCTACTCCGGCACCCGGCGCGTTGGCAATGGCGACCTTGCCTTTGTACCAGGCGCGAAACAGTCCGGGCGTCCCCAGCACCGACTGGCGATCAAAAGTTTCCGGGTCCATGAAGGCATCATTGATTCGCCGATACACCGTATCTACACGCCTGAGCCCTTCAATTGTGCGCATATAGACACAGTCATCATCCAGCACGATCAGATCTCTGCCGGCGACCAGCTCGGCGCCCATTCGTTGGGCGAGGAAAGCATGCTCGAAATATGCGGAGTTGAAGATGCCGGGCGTCAACACGACGATTTCAGGTCGATCGCCTGGCCGAGGTGACAATGACGTCAGCATGTCGAACAACTGCGATGGGTACGCATCCACCGGTCGAATCCGCATGGTGCGAAAAACTTCCGGGAACACCCGCTTGGTGACACTGCGATTTTCCAGCATGTAGGAGACACCTGACGGCACACGCAGGTTGTCCTCCAGAACATAGACCGTGCCATCCCGATCACGCACCAGATCGGTGCCGCAAACGTGAGCCCACACCCCATGCCGGGGCGATGCGCCAACAGCCTGAGGCAGGAAGTCCTTGGAACTGAGAATCAGATGCGCCGGGACGATACCATCGCGGACACAGTTCTGGTCGTGGTAAACATCATCGATGAACATGTTGAGCGCCTGCAGTCGCTGCTGCAGACCTGCCTCAATGCTCGCCCATTCGCTTCGTGCAATGACTCTGGGAATGATGTCGAGCGGCCAGGCGCGATCGATATTCTCGCCATCTGCATACACCGTGAAGGTAATACCCATTTCCATGATGGCGCGATTCGCCGCTGCCTGACGAGACTTCAAGCCACGATTGGAGAGTTCCTGCAGGTAGTTCATCAACGCCAGCGCGACCGGGCGGGGGGTTCCTTCGGCCGTCACCAATTCATCGTAATGTTGATGGCCTTGATACGCCGACCAGTTGGTACTCATCGCCTTGGGGGTTTCCTGCTCGCTCGATGACTCGATTCGACTATGCTAACCCAGCTACAGGCTCGCTTGGCGTTGAAAGCAAAAGTTGGGCCGTGCCGATCGAGTTATTGCCAGATTCTACTGGTTCACAGATGCTTCTTTTGGAGGCGCGCACAATCGAGACACCTTAAGGCGCACGCTCAGGAGGTTGCGATGGGTTATCTGAAGATTTGGACGACAATATTGCTGATGGCTGGTCTGCTCACTATGCCTGCCCATGGTGCTTCCAAGCAGCCGGCTACCTTGATCAAAAAAACCATGGATGGTCGTTGCCTGACAATCAATCACACCGATTACTGGAAGACGAAGATCTATGTCGGCAAGCCGAATTTGGGGGCTTGCATTGCGAGCGGTGGTCGAAAGGTCTGAGCCAGACCGCAACGGTTTGCTGTAGCGACTGTCAGCCGACGGCCGCGATGGCTTCAAGAAACGTCTCGACCGTTAAATGGCCATCCAGCAGGCCACACACCGCAGCCACAAACGGGGCCTCAAAACCGGAACGCTGACAGACATCACGAAACATCCTGGCGGCTCGAACACCTTCGCTCACCATGACCATCTTGCCTTGTGCCTGAGCCAGGGTCTGACCCAGACCAAGCCGCTCACCCATTTCACGATTCCGACCATGCGGAGAAGTCGCGGTTACAAACAGATCGCCTATCCCTGCCGCAGTCAACGCGGTCGCTGGATCAGCGCCGAGCTTGGGTAACAAACCGACGGCTTCGCGATAGCCCGCCGTAAAGATTGCAGCCTTCAGATTGTCACCGCCCAAGCCACTGGGCTTTAACCCATCCGCCACACCACACGCCAGAGCGATGACGTTCTTGAACGCACCCCAGTACTCAGCGCCCAATGGATCACTCGCGGGGGCCAGTTTTAATGTGCGTGTAGTCAGTTGTTTCGCGACACGAACCGCCGCCTCGCGATGCCGACTTGCAACCAGTGCAGTGGTATACACGCCCTGCGCGAGTTCAGGAGCAATGGTCGGCCCCATCATCACACAGAGAATGTTGTTCTTGCCGCCGGCCTTGAGCTTTTCTTCGATGACATCGGAAATCAGTCGGTCTCCATCGGCCAGGCCTTTGGCCAGGTCAACCAGAATCTGATCTGATTTCAACAGTGGCACGAGGTCGTCAACGACGTTGAGAACGACACCAGACGGTAATGCCAGGATGATGTACTCGGCAGCCCGGATCGCCTCGGTTATGGACATGGTGACCAGCATGCCCTGCATGATCACACCAGGCAGATACTTGGCGTTGATTTCGGTCGCCTTGAGGCTGTCATGCACCTCCTGCTCTACCGTCCAGCCGATCACCGAATGGCCAGCCTGCAACCAGTTGCGGGCCAGTGCGGTGCCGAAGTTGCCAAGTCCGAGAACGGCGATGTCGCTCATGCTGTCACCTTGTCGAGCCATTGGACGAGATCAGCAATAACCTCGTCGCGATTGGTTTCATTGAATACTTCATGCCGAGCCCCGGCATACCAGCGATGTTCGAGTCGCGACAACCCGCAACCACGATACGCGTCGAGCATGCGATTGATGTCCAGCTGGCCACCATGCACAGGGTCCTCAGCGCCAGCAAAAACGTAAATCGGCAGTGTCTGCGGAATCTTCGCTAGACATGCGGGGGTTTGTGCCATGGCTGCGCCAGCAAACAGATCAACCAGCGAACCCGTCGTGAGAACAAAGCCACACTCGGGATCATCCACGTACTTCTTCACTTCTGCTGCATCGCGACTGAGCCATTCAAAGCCGGTCGCGCCTGGTGTGTCGAATGCCTTGTTGGAGCCGCCAAACAGCAGCTTTTGCAGGAGTTCGCTCGATTGATCCGGCCCGTGACGCCATGCTTCGAACCGCGCGACGAGTTTAGGTACCAACCGTCCGAAACGATTCTTGAAACCAGGCGACCCAGACAACGCCAGGGCATCGATCGAGTATCCATAACGAGTGATGTACTGCTGACTCAGCATGGAGCCCATGCTGTGCCCGAGCAGGATCAGAGGCACGTCGGCATGTCTGGCACGCAACATGCGATTGAATTCAAAGGTATCGGCCAGTGTGCGGTTCCAGCCGTCTCCACCCATATAACCGAGCTTGGGTCGACCGGTTCGGCCATGACCACGATGGTCGGCCGCAAACACCGCATAACCTGCCTTGTTCAGTGCCTGAGCTACAGCATCGTAGCGACGAGCGTGCTCCCCCATGCCGTGAGCGATCTGCACGATGGCTCTGGGAGAGGCGATATCCCATGCATACCCTGCGACTGTCTGGCCATCGCTTGCGACCAGATCACATTGATCCATCGATTCCCCCTTCGTTCGCTTACCCCGACGCTATTCTTTTTTCTCGTCCTGGGAATTGTGGTCAGGATCTTCGTCCCCAACTACTGGATCGGGGGGCGGCGTCTGGTCCTTTCCCTTGTTTGTTCGCGAACGGAAAGGCGCTTCAAAAGCCTGTCGCACAAGATTGAGCGGATTCATCTCATTGAGTTGACGCAGGTTGGAGCGGAACTGCTCCTGATGATCGAGGAATGACACGATGCTCTGTTCGATGTATCGGGAAACCACACCACCCATGCGATCACCATAAAAGCGGATGATCTGTTCGATGGCACGATTGGTGAGCACGGCCTGATGGCCTTCGGTTTCCTGTTCCGCAAGAATCTGCAGCAGTACGGACCGAGTGATGTTGGCGCCGTCTTTG
>JANNBJ010000165.1:0-3355 GCA_031385325.1 Gammaproteobacteria bacterium
TCGATGAAGCCATCCTGCTGGCCGACCGTGTGGTCATGATGACCAATGGACCCAATGCACGTGTTGGCAAGATCCTGAGCATAGACCTGCCCCGACCCCGTTCCCGACAGGCGCTGCTGGATCACCCGCGTTACTACGAACTGCGTGGCGAACTGCTCGACTTCCTGGGACAACACTGAGTCATCGTCATGACCAAATCTCAACACATCATCATTATCGGCAACGGCATGGCAGGCCATCGGCTGGTTGAGCAACTCCAGACGAAGCAGGCACATTGCACCGTCAGTATCTTCAGTGCGGAGCCGGGGCCGAGCTATAACCGGATACTCATCTCTGCCTGGCTGGCTGGAGACTGTTCCCAAGCCGACCTCTACAGCAGCACTTCACCGACTGCAGGCGTTCGCTACATCGATCGTTCAATCGTCGCGATACACCGGGAGGAGCGATCAGTTCAGGACGATACCGGCGCACGACATCACTATGACCAACTCGTGCTGGCTACCGGCTCGACACCCATCCTGTTGAGTCTGCCGGGTGATCATCTGGCTGGCGTTCAACCGCTGCGTTCCGCAGCTGACGCCCGGTCCCTCATCGATCGCGCGCTGCCTGGACAACCTGCCGTGGTTATCGGTGGTGGTCTGCTCGGACTGGAAGCCGCTTGGGGTCTGCATCAGCGTGGCATGAAGGTGACGATACTGCACAGGATGCCGGTGCTCATGGAGCGACAACTGGATGCTCTGGCCTCCGGCATCATCACCCGACATCTGCAACGCGCGGGTATCCAGGTGGTGATGGAGGCGGACCTCGTCGCTTACGAAGGTGATGACAAGCTGACCCACGCAAGGCTTCGTGACGGCAGTGTCATCGATGCCTCTCTGGCCGTAGTTTCCATTGGCACGCGGCCCAACGTGCAGCTGGCAAAGGATGCCGGTCTTCTCGTCAATCGCGGGGTGCAGGTCGGTGATGATCTGCGCACCAGCGACGCGAACATCTTTGCGATCGGTGAGTGCGCCGAACATCGTGGTATTTGTTACGGACTGGTTGATCCCTGCTTTGCACAGGCCGAGGTCTGCGCGCAACAACTCTTGCACACCAGTGACGAAGCCACCTACACCGGCTCCCAACTGGCGACGAGGCTCAAGGTCAGTGGTATCGAACTCTTCGCTGCCGGAGAGTGCACCTGGGCGCGTGATGATGCCCGACCCGAAGTCGAGTTCATCACGGTGGAGGATGACGGCGGGGTTTACCGAAAACTGGTTGTCCATGGCGGCAATATCGTTGGCGCGCTCCTGCTCGGTGATGCTCATGGTGCTGCCTGGTATACCGACCTGATGCGAAGCGGTGCCAGAGTCGACTCTGATGTCGCTTTCAACGCAGGCATGGAACGCAGAGCGCTCATATTCGGACCGGAGTTCAGCGCCGCAGTCGCAGCCCGGAGAGCCGCATGAACGAGCCGTTTACTCCCGAACAGGTACGTTATCTTGAAGGGCTGACCGCGGGCATCAGGTTGTCAAGACAGCAGACTGCTCCGCCTGATCCCGCCTCGGTTTCGCAGCCGGGTGCATTGCAGGCAGCGCATCTGGCGGCTGCAGTTCGAGGCGAAACGTTGACTGCGGAAGAGCTGATGAAGCGCGAACGGCATCCGCTCGATCGTTTTGACGAACTCGCCCAACGCGCGAATCGAGGGGAATTCCCCAAAGCTGGCGACGTGTTCATGACCAAGTACTTCGGGCTATTCCATACGTCACCAGCCCAGGACGGTTTCATGTGCCGCATGCGATTGCCCGGCGGTTTCATCTCGTCGACACAACTTGCAGGGGTCGCAGAGTTAACCGAGCGACTGGCGGGTGGCTATGCCCACGTGACCACCAGGGCGAATCTGCAAGTGCGTCAGGTTGGCGCACAGCACACGGTAAAACTGCTGGAGGCGCTGGATCAACTGCACATCTCGACCCAGGGTTCCGGTGCTGACAACGTACGCAATATCACCGCCTCACCACTGTCCGGCATCGACCCTCTTGAACTGATCGACGTGCGGCCATTCTGCAAAACCATGGATTTTCGCATTCGCACCACGCGCGATCTGTATGCGCTGCCACGCAAATTCAATATCGCCTTCGATGGCGGTGGTGCCATCAGCTGTGTGAGCGAGACCAACGACCTGGCTTTTGTGGCAGAGCGCAATGACGAGGGATACGTGCATTTCCGTGTGCTCCTCGGTGGCATCACTGGCCATGGTGATCTCGCGGCGGACACCCGGATCACGGTTCTTCCGGATCAGGTCATCGACTTCGCGGTGAGTGTGCTGAACGTGTTCATCCAACACGGCGATCGTGGCGATCGCAAACAGGCTCGCCTCAAATACGTGATCGAACGATTGGGACTGCCAGCCGTGATTGCAGCGATCGAAGCGGACTTCGAACGACCGATCCTGCGCAGTGCGCCCTCCTCCTGCGTCGTTCAACCAACCAACCGAACCGCGCACATCGGGATCCATCCGCAGCAACAGGCTGGACTGAATTATGCCGGTGTCTGCCTGACTGGTGGACGGCTGACGACAGAACAGATGCGCGGACTGGCGGAACTTGCCGACCGATTTGGCAGTGGGTCACTCGCGCTCACCGTCTGGCAGAACATCATCGTGCGCGATCTTCCGGACGACGCAATCCATGCGTTTCAGGCGGGTCTTGCTGCTCTCGGTCTGGCGACCACCGCGTCCTCATTCGCTGCCGGCATGATTGCCTGCACTGGCAATCAAGGCTGCCGGTTTGCAAATGCGGACACGAAGGCGCACGCCCAGGTGTTGACGTCATTTCTCGAACAGAACATCGCTGATCGCGGCGTGTTGAACATCCATCTGACCGGTTGCCCCAATTCCTGTGCCCAGCATCGTATTGGCGACATCGGCCTGCTTGGCACACGCATCATCGTTGGTGACGATGACATCGAGGGTTATCACCTGTTTCTCGGAGGTGGTTACGGGAGCTTTGCCAGAATTGGCGAGTCGTTTGTGGCCGACATCCCTGTTGCTGCACTAAACCCAACGGTACAGGCCCTCATCGAATCAGTGATGTCGCATGCCAATCCCAATGAAACCTTTGCAGGGGTAGTTGCTCGTCTTGAAGCCAGGCAACTCGCTCTGATCAAGTCCATGCTCACCAAACGGCTGGCCACACAAGGCATGAACCAGGGCATGCCTGCGTTAACCGCGAAACCCAGCCTTTCCAGTGCAGGCGTCGTATCGTGATGCTCTTGCCCGACACTGCGCCGTTCACAGCAGAACAGCGAACCTGGCTGAGTCAACTGTTGGCAGATTGTCTCGCAGGTTCCATGGCGCAGGGTCACAACGGCGCAC
>JANNBJ010000169.1:0-13482 GCA_031385325.1 Gammaproteobacteria bacterium
GAGATTCGCTTTCTGCTTGCTCCCCATTGGTTAACGCGCCAGGGGGTTCTTCCGTTGTGTGCGCTGTCCCTGGCAACTCGATTTGCGACACACTGATCTTTGAACTGGACAGGACATCATCCTCCGACCCATTCAGAACCAGATAAGCAAGACTGACGACAACCACCAGCAAGACCACGATGAGTCCATGGGCGACTGGAAACTTGACCCCGCTACCACCGCTGTTGCCGGACTCGAGCCGCTCAATCAACTCGGCGCCGACGTGATTGATCGCTGCTGGCAAACCGCCAGACAGCTTGGCAAGACGATTGAGCTGGGTGGGTGAAAACGGGAGCCGGCCTCGATATTGTGCAAGTGAGAGCTTCCAGGTCAGGTACTTTTCGATATCGGGCAGCGCGAACCCCGCCAGCCGAATCTCATGCCATGCCAGTTCATTGCGGGCTGCCGGTTTAGCGACAGAATTGACCAGGCCCGGCTCGCCAAACAGACAGACATAAGCTGGACTGGTGCGAGTCAGCTTCAGCAGTTCTTCCAATGACTGCAGATCAAGCAACTGCGCATCATCAACCATCACGAGGCAGAAGCGGCCTTGTCGATCCTGCCCGATGATGTAGGTGGCCAACGCCTGGGCGATGGTCTGTACGTTGGCATCAGCATTCACCGTTGCGCCAAGCCCTTGAGCGATCGAGCTCAACACGTCTCGGGCAGTGTTCACCAACACGCCATTGAGTCTGGCCGCTTTTACCCGCGGCTCCAGAGTCATCGACAGCTGGCGATACAGGGTTGTCTTGCCAACCCCAAGCGGGCCGGTTACGAGAATGACGTGGCGAGTCCACTGTCCAAGATGACGGACCTGTTCAAGGTGTGTCTTTCGATCACCACCCTCAAAAAAATCGCTGCTTTCCGCAACGAACGGATTATGGGTCAAGCCAAGGAAGCCGAGTTCACCGTCAGCCATCAGAGTTGCAGAGTGAGTCCGTGTTCAGAGTTGCGTCCAGAGCAGGCGCGGTAACGTCATCGCGAATCTCGACGTGGCCAAGTGCAGTCGCCAGCACGAAGCGCACTCTACCATCCATCACCTTCTTGTCCATGCCGAAGGCGTGGCGCATCGCATCAGCGTTCAAAAGGTTGGACTGTTTTGATACCGGCAAGCCAAATGCTCCCACCAGGGCCTTGATCCGATGTGCTGAGGTCCAATCAAGATGACCCAATCGGCAAGACAAGTCCGCTGCCATCACCATGCCAAGACCGACTGCCTCGCCGTGCAGCAATTCACCGTAGCCGGCCAGATTTTCAATGGCGTGACCAAACGTGTGGCCAAAATTCAGAATCGCGCGTCGACCATCTTCACGTTCATCGCCGGCCACGACCTCGGCCTTGATGGCGCAGGATCGTTCGATGCAGTGTGTGAGTGCGCTTGTTTCACGAGCCAATATTGCGTCGACATGTTGTTCGAGAAAGTCGAAGAATATCGGATCGGCAATCACCCCGTACTTGAGCACTTCGGCAAGACCGGCCCGATATTCGCGATCCGGTAGCGTGTTCAGCAAGTCCGTATCGGCAATCACCGCCGACGGTTGGAAAAAGGCGCCGACCAGATTCTTGCCCGCTGGCAGATTCACTCCGGTCTTGCCACCTACGGATGAGTCAACTTGCGCAAGCAATGTGGTCGGGATCTGCACAAAGCGAACACCTCGCTGCCAGGTAGCAGCAGCGAAGCCGGCCATATCACCAACCACGCCACCACCCAGTGCAATAACCGTCGTTGAGCGATTGTGGCGACGCGTAGCGAGAAAGTCGTGAATCCCCGCCCACGTGTCCAGTGTCTTGTTTGCCTCGCCGTCAGGAAGCGTGAACACATCGATACGCTCGCTGTCGAGCGCTCGTATCAGCCGCTCCTGGTAGAGCGGCCCCACGATATCGTTGGTAATGATGGCAACCTGGCGAGCGGGAACAATTGATCGCAGCAACTGACGATCTTCAAGCAATCCTGAGCCCATGAATATTGGATAGCTGCGTTCGCCAAGTTCGACCCGCAAGGTCTTCAATCGATTACTCCATCGGCTCTGAGCGTGTCTTCAATGTGCCGGGCCAGCGACTTCGGGCTCTGTCGATCGGTCAGGAAGCAGTAGTCCCGCACCTCGGCATAGAGCGGCGCGCGGTCATTCATCAACCGGGTCAGCGTCTGCCTCGGGTCACCGTTCTGCAGCAACGGGCGTTTGCGGTCCTTGCTGGTTCGTTCCACCAGGCGATCGATCGGACTATCCAGATGCAGGACCACACCTCTCGAAGCAAGGTGTTGTCGATTGGCTTCGCGAAGTACCGCGCCACCACCTGTCGCCAGCACGATGTTCTGCCGGCAGGAAAGATCATCGATCACCTGTTCCTCGCGATCGCGAAAGCCGGCTTCGCCTTCTTTCTCGAAAATCCAGCTCGTTGCGGCGCCCGCACGGTATTCAATCTCATGATCACTGTCGTAGAAATGCATGTGCAGCGCATTGGCGAGCAAACGACCGATGGTTGTCTTGCCCACTGCCATCAAGCCGACGAGAAATATATTTGGGCGCTTGTCCATAAAAATAGTGGCGCACGAGGCGCCACTAGTCTAACCGTTTTCCATCTACCTGTTCTGGACAGGTCAGCCTCGGTTCATTGCTCCGTCAAAGAATCCGAAATGATCCGGGGCGTGATGAAAATCAGGAGTTCCTGTTTATCGTCACGTTCGAGCGTATTGCGGAAAATCCTGCCGATGTAGGGTAGGTCACCCAGAAACGGGGTCTTGGTGGTGGACACGTTCTTGTCCGTCGTGAATATACCGCCAAGCACGACCGTTTCTCCGTTGGCAACCAGGACCTCGGTTTCCACTTCGTTTGTGTTGATGGAGGGCACACCGTTAAACACGATCCCCACAGTGTCCTGCTTGACGTTCAGCTTCATGATGACCCGGTCATCAGGCGTGATCTGCGGCGTGACTTCGAGGGCCAACACTGCATCTTTGAAAGACACGTTGGTCGCGCCACTGGAGGTTGCTTCCTGGTAGGGAATTTCCACACCAGACTCAATGATGGCCGTCGACTTATCAGCCGTAATGACCTTTGGTCGGGAGACCACTTCTGCATGACCATCCTTGGCAAAGGCAGACAGCTCAAGATCGATGAGGTAGTTGCCAAGTCCAGAGTAGCCAATCGCGAAGCTGGTGGCGCCTGGAGTCGTTACCCCTAGATCCACGACCAGGTCTCCTGGTGTTGTAATCTTTGAGTCGTCACCCACGAGCACGCCTTGCAGTTCGGTCAACGTTGTTTCCGAACCCCCCACTCGCAGCGCGTTACTGGCCCCGTTGCGTTCGAGGTAACCACCGCCCCACTTGATGCCGAGCTCTTCGGAGAAATTGGCGGTGGCCGTCACGATGCGCGCTTCAATGAGGACCTGACGTACGGGAATGTCGAGTTGCGAAATAACGCGCCGAAAATTTTCGAGGCGATCTGCGGTATCCGTAATGATGATCGAATTGGTGCGCTCGTCGACGATCACACTACCGCGGTCGGAGAGCATGGAACTCGTTCCACCGCCTCCCTCTTCACCACCACCCTGAAACAACCCGAACAGCGCCGTGGCACTCGCGTACCGAACCTGCACGAACTCGGTGCGCAGGGGTGCAAGTTCCGATATCTGTTTGCGGTTTTCCAGCTCAAGCTTTTCGCGAGCCGCGATCTCCGCAGCTGGCGCAACCAGCAGGACGTTTCCGACCTGACGCTGATCCAGACCTTTGGTCTTCAGAATGAGTTCGAGCGCTTGATCCCAGGGCACATTCTTCAATCGCAACGTAATACGCCCCGCGACCGTGTCACTGGCAACCAGGTTCAGATCGGTAAAATCGGCGATCAGCTGCAGCACGGAACGAACTTCGATGTCCTGGAAATTCAGCGACAACTTTTCGCCGCTGAACTTGAAAATGTCTTCCCGCTTCGCAACTTCCTCTTCGGTTAGAGGGGACACTTCTACCGAGAGCTGGTTGTCAGCTTGATAGGACAAGTAGTCGTAATTGCCAGTGGCTGCAACAGTAATGCTGACGTGGTCACCTTGCTGAACGGCGTCAACCACAGTCACCGGCGTTGCAAAGTCAGTGACATCAAGACGGCGTCGGAGATTGGGCGGGAGTTGGGTATTGCGAATCTCTATGCGGATTTTGCCACCATCACTTTCGACGTTGACTGGCGCCTTGGGATTGGACAACTGGATCATCACGCGACCACCGCCGTCCTTGCCACGCCGGAAGTCCACGGCCTGAATCTGCGAGCCAACGATCGGCTCAGCACTCGTATACTGGGATGCGTCTGTTGCCTTGCTTGGTGTAGGCACCCCACTCCCATCGCCGCCAACCAACAAATACAGAGTATTGCCTCTCACTTCGGTGTCATAGGCCACCAGGCGGGTAAGGTTGACGATCGCTCTGGTGCGATCTTTCGTGGACAGCACCGATACCTTGCGAGCATTCCCGGCACCAAGGTCATGGTGCTTTTCGGCCAGCGCACTCACCACGCCCGGCATGTCCAGGACGATGCGAGCAGGTTGGTCGATGGTGTAGCCCTGCGGCACCGGCGGTGTGCCATCGAAGGCCATGCGAATTTCTGTCCGGTCACCCGGCAAAGATGAAAACTCGATACCGGTGAGTCGAGCCGCTGCCATGGCATTTGGCCCGACGACCATCAACAGCAAGGCGAACAATCCATAGAGGTACTGCGCGCTGACCATAGTTTTATTCTTGTTTTTGTTTTGATTATTCATGCTTCTTCCTCTCCTCCTCCCATGGCCACCGTACGCGCCCGCTCGACCCACCCACCGGTGCCGTCCGAAACGATTTCCATCAGTTGAATTTCAACTTCATCAATGGAAGTGATGCGCCCGTGGTCCGTGCCCATGTAGTCACCGACCTGCACTTTGTGTACGCCGCCATCAGGATCGCGGACGAGACCAAACAACGATTGCTGCGACAGCGTGCCAACCATCGCCAACTCAGCGACCGGAAATTGTTCCAGATATTGTTTAACCCGATCTAAGTTCGGCTTCACCTTGACGCCGTTCTTGCGCTCCACCGCACGCACCAGCACCGGCGGCTCAAAGGGCTGCCTCTTTGCGCTGGCTGAATAGGCAAACGGTTGAACCTGTTCAAACGGGGGTAAAGGCTCAATCGCACCTTTTGGTCTGGCGTCGACTTCCGTCATCCACGTTTCGATGTCCGCAAAGTCGCCACCACTACACGCGGCGAGCAACGACGTCAGCGCTAACATCGGGATCAGGCGAGATGATTTCATCACACGCCCTCCAGATAGCGATACGTCTTCGCGAGTATCGACATTTTCAGTCGCTGCGGACTTCCTTGCGGTTCAATCTTGAAATCATGCAACGTCACGATGCGAGGCAGATTCGCGATCGCGCTGACGAAGGCTCCGATCTTGTGGTACTCACCTTCAACCACGATATCGATCGGCAGTTCCACGTAGAACTCGGAGCGTTGTTCCGGCTTCAGCGCGATGCTCTCGATTCTGAGTTCACTGTCAATCGCAGTGCGGGTAATGTCTTCAACCAGTCCAGGCACCTCAGTGTCGCTGGGCAACTGACGCAGCAGCGCGCCGAACGTTTCGTTCATCTCCTGCTTCTGCAGCAGGTACGCTTCCAGGTTCGCAGCCTGGGCCGCCTTGTTCTCATAGTCGGCGCGAAGATCGACTTCCTGCTGGGCAGTCATCTGCAATTCCGCGCGCTTTTCAGAAAGGTAGAAGTAATAACCGCCACCAATTATCAGCACCATCAGGATCAACAGGAAAATGCCTTTCAGCGCGGTCGGCCACGCGCCGACATTGTTGAAGTCCAGCTCAGACAGATTGACGCTCTGCAGCTGTTTGATTGAATCCTGCAACGCCATGATCAGTTCTGTCCTGTCTCATTGGCGGCTTGTGCCGCGGGATCTGCTCCTTCTTCTTCGTCGGGAGCATTCGGATTCACCTGAGTGAAGGTGAGATCGAACACGGAAGCGCCAGCGCCATAGACGTTGCTGGTAGCGTCTTCCTTGATGGTCTTGAGATTCGGATCGGCAAACCATTCGCTCGAATCGAGATTCCGCATCAACGCGGAAATTCGATTATTGGATTCAGCCATACCACCGATCGACAAGCCGTTACCCGCCATCTCCGCACTGGAGAAGTGCACGCCAGAGGGCAACGTCTGAACCATCTCATCAAATATGTGAACGATAACTGGCCGGTTGCCCTGCAATTCCTGAATAACACGCATCCTTTCAAGCAGCTCGGCGCGCTCTTCTTTCAGGTTGGCAATCTCCTTGATCCGTTCATCAAGCTGCGCAATACGTCCCTGGAAAAATTCGTTTCGAGACTTCTGATAGGACACCGACCCATCCAGATACTGCCCCCATGCCAACACGATCACGAGACCGAGCAGCGCGACCCCACCAAGATTGAGAAGAAATTCTTTGCGTTTCCGTTCTCGTTCCCACTCACGCCAGGGTAATAAGTTGATATTTGCCATCAGGTAAAACTCCTCATGGCCAACCCGCAAGCGATCATCATGGCCGGCGCATCGTTCGCCAAAGCCTCTGCGTCGACGTTGCCTGCAAGTGACATGTCAACAAACGGGTTTGCCATGAGCGTCGGCGTACCCAGCTTGTTCTCGATCATCTCCGCCAATCCATCGATTGAAGATGTACCACCGGCGAGCACGATGTAATCAACATCATCGTACTGGCTCGAAGAAAAGAAAAACTGCAAGGAACGTGTCACCTGCTGCAGCACTGCTTCCTTGAACGGCTCCAGCACTTCGTCGAAGTAGTCGTCCGGCAAACCGCCTTGCTTCTTGGCTAGACCGGCCTCTTCGTACGACAAACTGTAACGACGCTGGATTTCTTCAGTGAGTTGTTTGCCACCAAAGAGCTGTTCGCGCGTATAGATGGCACGATCATCAGCGAGCACGGACAGCGTGGTCATGGTCGCACCGATGTCGATGATCGCGACAACAAGCGCGTCCGGATTGCTGCCTAGCTGGGGTTTTACCAGATCAAACGCTCGCTTCATGGCGTGCGCCTCGATGTCGACCACTGCTGCCTTCAGTCCACCCAGACCGAGCACAGCCTCGCGCATCTCGACATTTTCCTTGCGGCATGCAGCCAGCAAGACTTCGACCTGGTCGGGGTTGCGCTCAGACAGCCCTTGAACCTCGAAATCGATCGCGACTTCATCGAGTGGGTAGGGAATGTACTGATCCGCTTCAACGGTAATCTGGGTTTCCATTTCTTCATCACTGAGCGACGCATCCATTTCGATGGTCTTGGTGATGACAGCTGAACCCGCGACTGCAACGGCAACGCTTTTAGTGCCCGGTTTAGCACGGGCAATAACACGTTTGATCGCCTCGGCAACACCGTCCACGTCATTGATGTTTTTTTCCACCACAGCATTCGGCGGCAGCGGTTCTACGCCATATGCTTCGACGCGGTACCGTTCACCGGATCTGGAAAGCTCCAATAACTTGACGGAAGTGGAACTTATATCGAGCCCAAGTAGAGTGGGCGCCTTCTTGTTGAACCAGGCCACGTTAGAATTCCTTAATGGCGCGGGCACTTACGTCCGTTTCGTGCGGCAGGACATTAAATACCACTCGAACTACGAGAGCAATCGAGCTCAACGTAAATTCACGCAGAGGTTTGGTGCACCTAATCATGATTGATATCGTCTCCTCCCGCCCCAAGAAACCAGATACAGTATCTGTGCGATGACTCTTCGAACCAGACCCATCCTCGGCTCAATTATCTGGGTCAGCAGCATTGCATTTTGTGGCGCAGTGCTCACTCTCGCTGCTACCTATCTCTATCTTGACCCTCAGACCCCGCGTGCCGATACGTTTCGGCAAGTTCGCCTGGAAACTCCGCTCCGCATTTATTCTCGCGAGGGTCAACTTCTAGCAGAGTTTGGCGAACGTCGCGCAATCCCGATCAACATCGACCAGATCCCCCGTCACTTTCTCGATGCAGTCGTCAGCATTGAAGACAAACGATTCTACGAACATTCGGGAATTGATTTCGTTTCATTGCTGAACGATAGCCTGAATTTGATCAGGAACTACATCATGGATGATGGCCTAGGCGCTGGTGCCAGCACAATTACTATGCAATTAGCAAGAAATGTGTCTTTTAGCCTTGAGCGAACCTTTATTCGCAAGTTCAAAGAGATGCTGCTCGCGCTGAAGCTTGAGCAGGAGCTGACGAAGGACGAAATTCTCGAGCTGTACATCAACGTCGTTCCATTCGGTAAGCGTGCATACGGTGCCGAGGCAGGTGCCCGAACCTACTACGGAAAGTCACTCGGCGAACTGGAGCTATCTGAACTGGCAATGCTGGCAGGCATCCCACAAGCACCTTCTGCGAACAATCCAATCAACGGGCCAGACAAGGCACTGCTCCGACGCGACACCGTGCTTGATCGGATGTTCGAGCAAGGCGCAATCACAGAAGCTGAGTTGTCGGCTGCCAAGGCAAGACCACTGACGGCCAGACTGTTCGAGCCCCAACTCGATGTCGCCTCACCATACGCCGCAGAGTGGATTCGTCAGCAACTCATCCAGTCGTTCCCGGATCTATATACTGCCGGCTACGAAGTACACACGACGATCGATGCCAGACTGCAAGCTGCGGCAACCAGGTCACTGCGCGATGGTCTCGAGGCTTACGACCGTCGACATGGGTATCGCGGACCTGAATCACGGCTACCCAACGAGGTCACTACAGTGCTGACCTCCGATCCTGCGACCGGTCGCGAGCAAGCGCGTGAAGCTGTTCGCGCACTACCTGCCCACGCCCGACTCGAAGCGGCCGCTACTGTCGCAATCAATGATGACAGCGCCGAGCTGATTCTTACCTCCGGAGAAGTTGCAAGCATTTCACTCTCAGATGCCAAATGGGCGCGACGATTTCTCAGCGTCGATAGCATCGGACCGGTGCCCACACGGATGTCGGATGTTCTGAAAATAGGTGACATCGTCAGACTGAAGCAGGATGGGGAACAGTGGCTGCTGGCACAGACACCGGCCGTACAAGGTGCACTGGTTTCCCTGGAGCCGGACACGGGCAAAGTACTGGCCATGTCTGGTGGGTACGACTTTGGATTGAACCAGTTCAACCACGCTACACAGGCGGCTCGACAACCTGGCTCTGGATTCAAGCCATTCATTTATGCCGCTGCTCTGGCTGAAGGACGAACAACCGCAACGACCTATATGGATGCTCCACTGGTATTCCGGGAGCGGGGCCAAAGCCGTGAATATCGGCCCAAGAACAGCGACAACAAGTACAACGGCCCAACTCGGCTGCGTCAGGCTCTTTATCGTTCTGTGAATATCGTGACCATCCGGGTATTGCTCGACATCGGTGCAGGTCCTGCCATGCAGTACGCTGCCAATTTCGGCTTCGATATCTCAAAATTTCCCCGAGACACTCAATTGGCAGTAGGTGGCGGGACGCTGACGTTGACCCCGCTGGAAATGGCACGGGCGTATTCGGTATTCGCGAATGGTGGTTATCTCATTCAGCCGTATGGCATCGAGAGCATGAAGAACAGCGAAGGCGAAGAGTTAATGAACTCCAGGCCACCGCACGTTTGCCACGAGCAGTTTGCTGTCGCTCCGGAAGCGGTTGCCGAGTTAGCCGTTGCACCCGATTCTGCCAAATCGATCGACACAGACATGGTCGCCGCTTCACCACCTGGTGATGCACCAACATCGAACTGCCTTGAACCGGCGATTGATACCCGAATCGCCTACATCATGCATGACATGCTGAAAGACGTGATTCGCCGAGGTACCGCGAGACGAGCACTGGTTCTGAAACGCGCAGATCTTGCCGGCAAAACCGGCACAACTGATGAAGCCGCCGACACCTGGTTCAATGGCTACACACCGGACGTCGCAACAACCGTCTGGGTTGGCTACAAGGATGTTCAACCGCTAGGTCGCCGCGAATTTGGCTCAACGGTCCCGCTACCGATCTGGATCGACTACATGAAGGAAGCACTCGCGGATCGACCTGAGAAATTTCTCGACCAGCCTGAAGGCATCGTCAATATGCGCGTCAGCGGCGGCGGCGTCAGTGAGTTTGAGTACTTCCTCGCTGAGCACCTGCCTTCACAACGGCAGGAGGCTACTTCACCTGTCATCCAACAACAGGACACGATTCAGAGCGTGGACTTGTTCTGATCTAGGCGTATCAGTCAATCCTGCTCAGGGTTGGCCGCAAAAGCCATAAACTAGTCGTTAGTCAGACACCACGTTGTCTGAACGAGGTTTATTGAACGACCTTGATGAGATCCCCGGCGCGTGGCTCGCCGTTGGGATACAGCCCGTTGATCACGCGTAAAAGATCGTCTCCATGCACTCCGATGGCGGTTCCTCTGGAGAGCTTCACAAACGTATCGCCAGGCTTTGCTTCAACGATCTTGATTCGCTGCGAATTGGCGACTCGAAGGTCTTCGATCGTCATTGATCGAAGTCCGGCCATTGCACCGCGGAATTTCACATCAAAAGCCTTTACGTCCTCCGAATCGGGAACTTCGCCGCGAAACAGAAAGACCTCGCCTAATCGAAAAACGACACCGATCTTCTGTTTGCGGGCACTGCCATCGGCAAGTTTGATGTCTCCGACGAACGCATCGGACTCCCCGATCTTGAGCAATTCACCGTTGATGACGTCATCACGTTTCAACGTTTCTTTCACATAAGTCTCTGGCGTTTGTCCGCTTGTTGCCGGCTGGTGACGCTGCACAGAAATCGAGGCCGTCTCCGGGTGGGGGGCTTGCCCAAGCACCGCAGTGCCTGCGAGCGAGGTGTCCCACCCTTCCGGGAACTCGATCACCACCCGCAATGCCCCGTGATAGAACTTGTTGCCCTTCGCTACCCCGGTTGCTGCCTGATCCCCGAACACCAGACCATCCAGCATGTGCCAGTAGTCTTCTTCAGGTTCCCTGAGCTTGTCGAGGGAGTACAGATTCTCCAATTGCACCAGTTCATGAATTCTCTTCTGATGCTCGGGGTGGCTTCGCATGATGCCGTGATAGACGGGCTGTCGCCCCATTACCTTGGTTTCGAAAGCATCGTTGTCGCGAAGAATCTGAATGCCGTCCACCATACCTTGTGGGTTATAGCCTGATTTGATCAGCCACTCCGCGCTGTATCGATCAGCCTCCAGCTCAGCGCGGCGTCCGTAACTCGCACTGGCTGTCGCCGACAGTGTATTGGCCAGGTCGAGCATGGCCGGAGAACTGGTTGCAATCAGTCCAATCCAACCCAGTATCGTGCCACTACGTGCCCTGCCCTTGCCTTCCTGTACATGCGCAGCGACGTTGTGCCCGATTTCATGGCCAATCACACCCGCCAGTTCGTCTTCTGAGCGCAGGTACGAAAGAATGCCTCGGGTCAGGAAGATGTATCCCTCCCCGGGAGTGAAAGCATTGACCTGAGGATCATCCAGCAGGACGAATGTATAGGCTCGACCCCGATGTGGCGAAACCGCGAGAACACGCTCACCAACTGCCGTTACGTAGTCCTGCCACACTTTGTCGTTGTACAGCATGTCGGCTTCGAGAAAAGCATTGTACTGCTCGCTGCCAGACCCGGCCTGCGCCTGCATCAGCGGGAAACACGACAACAGAATCGTCAGAAAAAAGACGTTGCAACGCACCAGGATCATCTCCGCGTCCTTCAGACGAATTGAGAGTATCCCAAAAGACATGAACCGCAGCACAACGACCCTAACCCACCAACGACTCGTAGGCGATTCGCCGGGTTGTCCTGGAAGCTCGGCCTATTTTTTCGCGACGCGTGCACCAAAACGGCGGTTGAATCGTTCGACCCGACCAGCTGTATCGATGGTTTTCTGCTTACCGGTATAAAACGGGTGACAAGCAGAGCAAACGTCGATCTGGATGTCTTTCGCCAGGGTCGAACGTGTATTAATGACATTGCCGCAGCTGCATGTGGCGGCTATCGGCTTGTAGTTCGGATGAATGTCGGCTTTCATTGCCGTTCCTGGCTCGATTTGAGGGCCGCGCATAGTACCAAAAGTTCCCGGTCACGCAACGTACCGGCGAGCAAGGATGAATCTGGGCAGAATGACGATGGGTGAGACGATCGCCGGTCAACGCGACGTCATCGTGCGTGTTGCCCTCCCGGTGCCGCTTTTCAATGAGTTCGACTATCGACTGATTGGTCCCGATTTTGAGCCCTGTGCTGGCTGCAGGGTCCGAGTATCTTTCGGCTCTCGTCAACTGATCGGCATCTGCACGGAAATTGCGCCCACCCAGCCCTTCGCGGATCCAAAGCCTGTGCTTGAATGGCTGGACGAGGCGCCCCTTGCCTCACCGCACTTGCTGGCGCTGGCTCGCTGGCTGGCAAGTTATTACCACCATCCGCTCGGGGAAGTGCTGGCGACCTGTCTGCCGGTCGGTGCAAGAACCGGTCGGCCAACGACGCGCAGCAGCAAGACGGTATGGCAGGTTTGTCATCCTCTCCTGACACCCAAACGGTTGCTTGATTGTCGGGCAAGCCTCGCTCGTGCGCCCCGACAACTGGCTCTCTTCGACCTGCTCGTTACGGACGGCCCACAATCCCGTGACGCATTGAAGGAGGCAGGTTTCAGCCCGGATCAGATGCGATCACTAGTGGACCGGCAGTTCATGGAGGAAGTCCAGGCAATCCGGCACTTGCCAGAGAAAAGTAAGTACATACACCTGCTACAACCTACATCAGAGCAGCAAAGCGCAATCGAGAATGTTTGTTTAACCCTGGATGCCTTCCGCCCCTGGCTGCTCGAAGGGGTAACCGGCAGTGGCAAGACAGAGGTCTATCTGAGACTTATCGAACACGTCGTCTCACAGGGTAAGCAGGCGCTACTGCTCGTGCCGGAAATCTCGCTCACGCCGCAAACGATCGCTCGCGTCCGGGCTCGCTTCCCGGAGAGCGTCAACTTTCACTCCGGACTGACGGATAACGAGCGCTGGGATGCCTACCTCGCCTGCAAAGACGGCTCCGCCAGCGTGTTAGTGGGCACTCGCTCTTCCATTTTCGCTCAGTTTACGAGCCTTGGATTGATCATCGTTGACGAAGAACACGACGTATCCTTCAAACAGCAGGACGGACTACGGTACTCCGCTCGTGATGTTGCGGTCTGGCGTGCGCAGGCACTCGGCATCCCGGTGGTCCTGGGCAGCGCAACACCCTCATTGGAGAGCGTCGACAACGTCCGCAAGGGGCGCTATGGACATCTGCAATTAACCACCCGACCGAGTGCATCATCCCCGGCCTCCTTTCATGTACTCGACATTCGAGGTCAAGCTCTCGACGAGGGCCTCAGCTTTGACATGTTGCGTGTCATGGAGCGACACCTGAGTTCGGGCGGGCAAGTGCTCACTTACATCAATCGGCGCGGTT
>JANNBJ010000183.1:0-15829 GCA_031385325.1 Gammaproteobacteria bacterium
TAGATTCAACTGATCGAATATTGGTGAGCTCATCTACCTACCCTTATGTCCCGAAGCATCGAATGATTAGTCGCCCAACTTAGTGTCGGCTGCAACTCTGCAGCCGTGCCCTGCAGCTTAACCAGGCAAAGTCCGCCTTCACACAGTGCCGATAGCTCTGCCTGATCAATCACTTGTGCAGCCCTCCATCGATTGTGGTGCAGCGTATCCTCGCAGGCTATTTCAGCCGAATCAACGTTGGGCTTTAACCGGAAAAAGGCTGCGCCAGTGTCGAACGAAAGCGAATTTGCTCATGCAAAAAGATCGATCGGGCGATCGTTTACGAGCAGAAGCGGCCACACGTCATAGCGACGAAATTTCACTGTTCGAAATTTACAAAAAAACGTTTTGTGAGGCTCCCGTCCCTTGACGGTCGCGACGACCTGCCACCTCACGTGAACGCCACCCACCTCGATCTGTCGGATTCTCGCATCAGGCAGAGAGTCATATGCCAGAAAAAAATGCTGAGTAGGGACTTCGCATACTCACTGCATTGGCGATGCTTACTTCAAAACGCTAACTGTGAGGATGTCCCTCGAACTGCTTCGCCTCATCGCAGATGTTGTACCAACTTGGTTTCTCCTTCACGAATTCATGAAAGCGATTCGTGATCCGGAGTTCGTCATCGAAGCAGTTAGCGGCGATAGGAAACGAATCGCTGCTGGAAGTGATTTCGCCTAACGAAGTGCCGCAGGACGAGCAAAAGCATCGGCTGTAGGTGTAAGGGGCTGCTGGTTTGTACGTGGTGATTGAGTCGTTGCCGGAGACCAGAGTGAACCCGTCTCGCTGAACAAACACGAAAGTGCTGGCGCCGATCTTGCGGCAGCGGGTGCAATGGCAAGTGCCCATCATTGTAGGTGGGGCGGAAACGGTGAACGTGACTGACCCACAACAGCAACTGCCTTTCAGCATTTTGTAGTCCTCAATATTGGTGACGTAACTGTATGCACATACAGCCACATGGGCAAGAGGTATCGCAGAGTATTGATCACGACCCAGCCTGCAGAGCCTGGGCGAGGCGACTCGCTCGAGCGCGCTAGAGAGGAATCGTTGGCTCCATCCCAAGGGCAAGACGTCCGGCCTGTTCCGCAATCACTTCCATGTCGAAGACGGTGTGGGCGGCGATGGTATGCACATCACGATGGATGCGTTGCATCGGTTCGCTGACGTGGTGTGCGTTCGCGCCGCTGGTTTCGAACAGATCGCGAACGACATCGCGCGCCAATCGCACGGCTTGCGTCATCAGCAGTCGGTGTCGTACTCGCTCTGATTGTGGGCAGACGTCATCACACTCACCCCATTGCATGGCTTCGCGCGCGACACTTCGTGCAATCAGCTCGGCAGTCTCGAGCTTCGCGGTCGCTTCGCCTGCTCGTACCTGTGTCTGGGTTGATTCTGACTGCTTTGTTCGCGAGCCGAACTTGGTTCGGGTGGGAGCTCTTTCAACGAATCGTTTGAGCATGGCGCGAGCGGCACCGATGGCAGGTGCGCCGGCTGCCAGGTACAGAATCGGCATCATCGGCATGCGGTACATCGGAGACTGGTGGACCAGCGCTCCGACGCCGCGACCGATGGTCATGGCGCTGACCGCCTGGCTGAAGTGACGAGGTACGAAGACTTCTTGCACCTGCATGTCGTTGCTGCCGGTCGCGGCCATGCCGTCGGGGATCCAGGTATCGATGATCTCCACTTGTTCGATGGGCACGGCGAACAGCCGCACTTCCCGAGTCTCTTCTACGAAACCGGAGAGCAGAGCCCAATCTGCGTGCATGACGCCGGTGCCCCACTGCCATCGACCGGTCAGCAGGTGGCCGTCCTGATGCGACTTCGCGCGACCGTTAGGGGAAATCACGCCAGGCGCGATGATCCAGGGCGAAGTTGCGAAAAACACGTCCTGCGCTTCGATGGGAAACTGGGCCAGCATCCAGTTGTGTTCCATGCAGAATGTCGTCACCCACGCGGTTGAGGTGCAGGCTTCACCCAGCAGAAGGCCTGCCTCCACAAAGCTGGTCAGCGGATACTCCACACCGCCGTATCTCTTGGGCACGAAGAAGCGATAGATGCCGGTATCGGCAATCGCCTGCATGTGATGATCGATTGGCTTTCGCTGCTGTTCTGCCGCTGCGGCGTCGGCTGCAATCTGCGGCAGTAACGCGCGGATGTTATCGAGCAGCGTTTCTACGCTCGCCGGTTGTGTTCCGCACGTGGTCTTGTCGAGGATCGTGGATTTCAGCTGCATTGAAACTCTCCCTTTCCGTCATTCCGGCATGAAAAAAGCAGTAAGTCTAGGAGTCTGCGCGGCAGAAGGCGGCGGTGCGAGGCGAGCGTCAAATAGAGTACGATTTTTCGTTAGTTTGAGAAGCGTAGTGGGTACTACGCAACGAAAACGAACGGAAAAGCGGGCCGAAGTGGCGCCGCCGCAGCCTGTCGAGCTTCTGCCGCGCAGACTCCTAGGCAGTAACGCCCGGTGGCAGTAGGCTGGCGTCTGCGGTGATGCGTGGAGAAGGACGTTGGGAACACAACCAGTCAATCGACGTGGCGTGCTGCTGGGCGCAGCGGGGCTTGGTGCCGGGTTACTGGCGTCGAGGCTGGGCCTGCCGAAGGTTGAAGCGGCTACCCATGGCGAGCTTGTTTCCGGATTTGCCGCATCCATGTCGCCGGCTCAACGCGCGCAGGTCTTTTTGCCGTGGGACCATCCGTCACGTCAGCTGGTCAATACGTTGGCCATTCGCAAGTCGCCCCACATCGGCACGTTGTTCAATGCACAGCAGATGCCCTATGTGTGGCGTTTATGGGAATCGATGCAGTCGTCGGCCGGGTTGGCGCGATTTCGCGAACCACTGCGTGCGGAAGCGGGTGGGCTCGATGGTTGTGTGCTCGCTGTTTATGGCGATCCGGCGAAGGGTCCGTGTCAGTCGGTGATCAGTGGCGGGCATCTGGAGTTACGAGCGGGAACGCAGAGCAGTGGATCGTTTGGTGATGGTGTTGCGTACGGTCATCAGGTTGGAAATCAGGAACTGAGAGTGCCCGGCAATGTCTGGGCACATCACAGTGATGCCATCAATGCGTTGGCTGGATTGTGGACTTCGGAGCAGCTCGCCCAGGCGGTGGTTGCTGAAAAGCCCCATCAATTGATGCTTCAGGTTCAGGACAGGGGTGGACGCTTCGATGGTCTGCCGGTAAGCACGTTCAACGAAGAGCAGCGTGCGACGTTTTGTGAATTGCTGGCCACAATGTTTGCGTCCTATGCGCCGTCATATGCCGAGCAGGCCACCAGCGATCTTCAGCATCTGGGTGGAATTGATCAGCTCAATCTCGCCCTGTATGCGGAGAACGGGTTTTATGGCGATGGCGCACGTTTTCTCGAGGTTGCGGCGCGGGCCGATGAGCGTGCGTATTTTCAGGTGTGGCGAATCGAAGGTCCCGGATTTGTCCTGCACTTCGAAGGGTATCCGCACGTCCATGCTTATCTGCGCATAGCGAAAGATCCGGATCGCCAGCACGTTGGCGAGACCCTGGCACAAACCTCGCGATTGATTGAAGGCGAGCCCGTGCGTCTGTTCATGGAAGCCGCGATGCAGCGAGCCATGGATGCGGATCTTGCTGTCATGTTGGACAAGCTGCCCGGTCGATTGGTGCCGGGTACGATTTCAGCAGGGACGCTGTGGACGCTGGACCCGTATGGAAATTCTCTGGCAGCCGTCATCATGAAAGGTGAACAACTGGGCAGCGCCGTCCGACAACGCCTCGGCAAGGTGGAACCAGGCCGGGAGTATCGCGTGGCCACCATCGATTATTTCCTGCGCGAGTTCGGCCGCGAGATTGGTGTGATCGAGCGTGTCGAGACATCAGCACAGTTGCTGCGAGACGTGCTGGTTACCCACGCACGCGGTGATGGGCTTCGATCCCTGGTGAGTTGATCTGGACATCGTGTCTGGAAAATGCAGACATTCCGACATCGTGTTTACCTAATTCTTTGTCGAATCCGGCAGGCCCCACGTATAGTCGCAGTGTTGTAAAGGCCCGACGGTGGAGTAAATGAGCGCAGTGCCGGCGAAAGGTGCAATCCCCCGAAAGTGCGAACGCGGGCTCCGGAATTGGCGATGACCAATAATTTATCGGCAAGCTCGCCTGTGTACGACGCGGTGTCGTGTGCGCCTTTTCTGGATCGTGGCGAGGCGACGGTTCTGCCAGGGTACTTCCAGACTCGTGCCCAGGCGTTGCAGGAAATTCTTGACGACGGCTGGTGGCCCATGGCGTGGATCGACAAACCAGGCTCATCCTACAGTGACCACTATCACGTCGGTGCCGAAGCGCTCTATCTGCTCGATGGCCAACTCGACTTCACTGATCTTGCAGTCAACACGACCTGGCGTCTGCGCCCTGGTGACAAACTCGTGTTGCCCGCTCGGCTTGAACACCGGGTGTCCAGCCTGGGTGGAGCCACTTACCTGATCAGTCTGAGCGTGCTGGTGCCATTCGATGATCATTTCATTCCAGTGGAGCGGCAATCGTGAACGCGTCGGCAGGCGGGCTGACCACGGGACTTGCTGATCTGACGGCTGGTTTTTCGCATGCCGAACTGGTGCGGTCAGTCCTGGCACGGGTCCAGACGAAGGCGGAACTCGCTCGTTTCATCCAGCGGTATACGCTGTTCAACGGCAATTTTGCAGGCGGCGTGACGAACCTCGCCGGTGCGCTGCATGTGCGGCAGGATCTGTTTCGTGATCCCATGGAACCCATTGCTGCATGTGCGGACCGAGGGGCACGCATCGCCTCGCATGTGTTTTTCGCTGCGGAGGACGAATATTTCGACCGCGAAGACCGCAAGCGCATCACGCATCGTGATCTCGGCCAGTATGTTCTCAAGGAGACCATCGACTGGCTTGGCTTCGATGCGCATACGTTTGATCGGGACTTCCCGCTCAATGACAGTACCCGGGATGCCCTTGCCCAGATCTTCATCGGCTACTGCATCCACCCGGACGCCCGTTCTGAAGATGATCTCTTTCGCGGCCTTGGCTTTCACATTGCCTCCGAAACGTCTGCGGACGAAGAGTTCAATGCACTGAAGCTCTATCTGCATGATGTGCATCCTGCATTGGTAGAAAGGCTGACCAGATCCAGCACACACCTCGGGCATTCGATCTTCGGCTGGATCGGATTGCATACGTTCGTGGAAGTGGAACACCACGAACATGCGCTCACGGCCGCCGCCATGGCGCTCGACTACTATGCGGGGCAGTACAGCAGGCAACACGCCGAAGCGATGATCGTGGAAGGCGTGCACCTGTTCTCCCGTGTGCTGAATCGCTTGCTCTCGGGAATTCTTGAGGCAGCTTGAGTGGCTTGACGTTCGGCAATGCTGAGCCGAGGGCTTCGCACGATTGGTCAGTCGTTGCGGCTTTCGAACAGCAGGCACGCAAGCACGCTGAACGTCCAGCCATCGTCGCTGCTGAAGAAGCCCTGACTTACCGTGAACTGAACACCGCCGCGAATGGTGTTGCAGAGCGAATGCTGGCGAATTCTGCTGGTGCTCGACAACCGATAGCCACCCTGTTCCCGCTTGGCACCGCCAATATCGTAAGCTTCATGGCTGTGCTGAAGACCGGTGCCGCCGCCGTGCCAATGGATCCGCACTGGTCATTCGAAACGCTGCGTTACGTCGCGCAGCAGTGCAGTGCAGGGGTGATTCTGGCATCCGAAGAGCAGACCGGGCTTGCACGCAGTGTGGCTCAACCGTCGCAGCAGGTGATCAGCCTGCCTCGTCGATTGGACTACAGATGGGCGCATGATCCAGGCGTCGACATCGCGCCAGATGATCCCGCTGTCATTCTCTTTACCTCCGGATCAACGGGACGGCCCAAGGGTGTTGTCGACTCGCATCGAAACCTGCTGCACGAAGTGCTTCGATTGACGGAAGGTCTGGCGCTGACTGCGCAGGATCGACAATCCTTGCTGCGCGCCAATTGTGCCGGTGCAGTCAGTGATATCTGTTCTGCGCTGCTCAATGGAGCAACGCTTGTGCCATGTGATGTCATGGTGGACGGGTCTGCCGGAATTGAGCGATGGCTTGCAACAGGTCGTCCAACAGTCTGGCGGTCGACGCCGTCGTTGTTCCGTGCGGTGTACGGTCGGCTGGCAGCCGATGTTTCGGTCGCTTCGCCAAGAATCGTCTTCCTCTGTGGTGAACCAGCTACTGGGTCTGATCTTGAACTCTGGCGAGCACACAGCACAGACGCATGTGCTCTGGTTAATTGTTTTGGTGCCACCGAGGCGGCTACGGTATCGCTCGGGTTCTTCCATCGATACGGCGCGCCGGTGACGGGCCTGCTTCCGGTTGGTCGATGTGTGAGGGATATGGAAGTGCTGATCGAAGACGTGCAGGGTCGAGTTGTCGACGGGGCGTGCGAAGGGGAGTTGCTGATACGCAGCCGGTTCCTTGCGCACGGTTACCTGAATGATCCCATCCGTACGGCTCAGTCTTTCAACGGCGCTGCGGGTTCCAGTGAACCACGCGTGTATCGAACGGGCGATCTCGGACTGCGCAGTGCCGATGGCGAGTTGACCGTACTGGGTCGACGTCGCTGGCAGCCTGCCAGTGGTGGACCGTCCGTCGATCTGGCGGTTATTGAAGCCGCGCTGCTCAGCCGTTCGGAAATCGAGGAAGTGGCTGCCGTCATTCGTTCGGAGGTTGGCGGTGATCAGCTCATGGTCTGTGTTTCGTCACCGCTTGAAACCAGTGAACTGACCGAGATTCTGAGGGGCGTGCTTGTCGGTCTGGTGGACGGACGGCGGGTCGCCGTTCTTCTCTCAACGATGCCAGGTCTGCCCAGGACTGCGTCAGGCAAGGTTGACCGGGCCGCGTTGCAGGGCGCGGCTCCATTCGGTGGCGTTCTGGTCGTCACAGCAGCCCAAGACCCGCTTGAACAAGCCGTGCCTGCTTGCCACGAATCGTCCGCTTGCGAATTGACCATCATGAACATCTGGCGGGAAGTACTGGATCTGGAAGTGTCTGGAATCCATGACAATTTCTTTGATCTGGGTGGGCAATCCGTTCAGGCCGCACAGGTCATCTCGCGCCTGGAAAGCGTGTATGGAATCAAGGTTTCCTTTCGCCAGTTTTTTGCGGCACCAACCATTGCGGGATTGGCCGCTTTGTTCATTGCGGCGTCAAACCCGGACTGAGCAGACACGGTCGACTTGTTTCTCAGGTCGCCTGCTGAATGGTCCGAATGGCAAAACCGCTGAACAACACTGCGCCGATGCCGATCAACACTGAAAGCAGCCTTGCAGAACCCTTTACCCATCCACGCGATGACAAACCTGCGCACCACCACAGGTAGACTGGTGTCCCGACCAGGGTGAGCGGGAAGTTCAAGCCGAAACCATATCCGCCGATAAACCATCGTTGCATGGCGTCTGCAGTGATCAGAACAACGCCACCAGCAAAGGCAGTCATTGCAAACCTGGCCGTGCCTGACAATCGTGTCAGACGCGCTTCGGCCAGCGGTACCCACCACGAAACAAAGGCGATCGGGCCGACCAGGCCGATGCCAATGCCGAGCGCTGCTGGCCCGAATGCAGGTGATGATCGGAAGATGCTGCTGATAACGAGCAGGGTGATGGCGATCAGACTCATGGCAAACGTCGCATGACCAACATCGCCTGCTGCAAAGAAGGCGAGGCTGCGCGCGATGTTGGGTTCTGCTTTCACGAGCGACACGCCGTAGATGCCGATCCCGGCGAGTGCGAGGCAAGCGAGCGCGCCGACAATGCTGTGCGGTGGGAGTCTGCGTAAAACGACCATGGCCAGAGCGGCGCCGAGCAGGAAGCCGATCCAGCTGGCGGTTGAACCGAACCAGAGAAATCCGAGTACGGCACCGAGGATGCCCGCGGTTGAAATTCCGAGCAGCCACAGAGGGCTGACAAACCGGCTCTGCAGTTGCAATCCGGCGACGGCCAGAAACGCGCCACCGGCAAAGGCCATCAACCATCGTGGCGCGTTCGCGATTATGGCGAAGTCGGCAATCTCGCCGAGGTGCAGTCTGAATTGCAGGCTCATTGCGGTGAGGGCAATCAGCAGTCCGATGCCCGCCCAAAGGCTGGCGCGAAGGCTTGCGCTCATCAAGAGTACCGATCCACTCAGGAGAGGCCAAGCATATCTCCGGATGCCTATGGCCGGCACCTCAGATGTTCAGGTGGCTGGTAGACTGCAGGCTTACTCCGAGCGTCCAAACCGCTTGTTCACCGATTCAACCAGGGAGTGATCTTGGCCTCCGATCATCAGTCACCACGCGGATTCGGTTTTGACACGCTGTCCGTGCATGCCGGGCAGGCGCCGGACCCAACCACTGGCGCGCGCGCAACGCCGATCTACCAGACGGCATCGTTTGTGTTCAAGGACGCCGATCAGGCAGTGGGCCTCTTCAACATCGAACGTGCGGGTCACGTGTACTCGCGACTCTCCAACCCGACCAACGCCGTGCTCGAAGAACGCATCGCGGCGCTCGATGGAGGCGTTGGCGCGATAGCCACGGCCAGTGGTCAGGCCGCCATGCACCTGGCGATCGTAACGATCTGCAGTGCAGGTGATCACATCGTCGCATCACGATCGATTTATGGTGGC
The DNA here is from genome assembly GCA_031385325.1 of Gammaproteobacteria bacterium. GTDB lineage: Bacteria > Pseudomonadota > Gammaproteobacteria > Pseudomonadales > Azotimanducaceae > SYFY01. Next base: position 8,669 of record JANNBJ010000183.1, read on the forward strand.
ACCCACAATCTGCTGGCGTACACGCTGCCACGCTTTGGTATTCAGACCACCTTTGTCGACGCGCGCAACGTCGATGCCTTTGTCAGCGCGATTCAACCCAACACGAAGCTCGTCTTTGGCGAGATTCTCGGCAATCCCGGTCTTGAAGTGATGAATGTCCCCGCGGTTGCTGCGGCAGTGCATGCCAAAGGATTGCCACTGCTGATCGATGCAACATTCTCCACGCCCTATCTGTTCAAACCGCTGGATCATGGGGCCGATCTGGTGGTGCATTCAGCCACCAAGTTTCTCAGTGGCCATGGTGTTGTCATTGGTGGCCTCGTCGTTGATGGGGGGACGTTCGACTGGGAAAAGAGCGATCGTTTTCCAACGCTTACCGAACCGTATGCAGGCTTTCATGACCTGGTTTTTGCCGAAGAATTCGGGCCGGATGCCTTTCTCATGCGCGCGCGAAAGGAAGGCATGCGTGACTTCGGCGCCTGCATGGCACCGATGACGGCGTTCCAGATTCTGCAGGGACTTGAAACGCTGCCACTGCGGATGGCGCGTCATGTGAGCAACGCCATGACCGTCGCTGAGTTTCTGGCGCACAACAAGATGGTGAACGGCGTGAACTATCCAGGGCTTGTTTCGCATCCCGATCATGCCATGGCACAAGCGTTGTTGCCTCGTGGTGCAGGTGCCGTGCTCAGTTTCGAGATCAAGGGTGGACGCGCCGCGGGTCAGCTGTTCATCGAGAAGCTGGAGTTGTTCAGTCATCTGGCGAATGTGGGTGATGCCAAGTCGCTGGTCATCCATCCGGCCAGTACCACACATCATCGGATGGACGCTGATGCGCTTCGCGCAGCCGGCATCGGTGAGGGGCTGGTTCGATTGTCCATCGGGCTTGAAGATCCGCAAGATCTGCTTGACGACCTGGGGCGTGCGCTTCGGGCGGTTGAAAAATCGGGAGGTCGCTGACGTGCGGTTGTCTGTCGACGGAGCCGAGGTTTTTGTCGGGCAGGGCAGTGGTCATGGTAATGGCCCGGCGATTCTGTTTCTGCATGGCGCAGGCATGGACCACACCGTGTGGACATTGCCAGCCCGTCACTTTGCTCGTCATGGTTATCGCGTCATCGCGCCGGATCTGCCGGCCCATGGCCGATCCGCGGGTACGGCGCTGACCTCCATCGACGCGATGGCGAGTTGGGCCTGGCATTTGCTTGATGCCATGGGTGTTGGTGAGGCGGTGCTCTTTGGCCACAGCATGGGATCGCTGGTGGTCAGCCGCATGGCGAGCGAGTGGCCGGATCGTGTGCTCGCACTCGGCCTGCTGGGTGCATCACAACCCATGCGGGTTTCCGATCCGCTGCGTAACGCAGCCGGAGATGATCATCCCGCCGCATTTGACATGGCCAATGCCTGGAGCCACAGCGCGCGAGGTCGGTTGGGTGGCAATCCTGTTCCCGGCATCTGGCTGCTGGCCGCTGGCCGTCGACTGCTGGATCGCAACGTCTCCGGCGTTTATGCGGCCGATCTGAATGCCTGCAATGCCTTTGAACCACCGGTGGCCGATTCTGCGTTGGCTGCGCCGGTGCTGGTACTGGCGGGAGAATCGGATCAGATGACGCCACTCAAGGCCGGGCTGGCGGTGGCGGGCCGCTATGCGGATTGTGTGGTTCAACGTTTGCCCGGCAGTGGGCATTCGATGCTGGGCGAAAAGCCCAATGAAGTGCTGGATGCGATGGTGGCCCTGACCAGGCGCATTCGAACCACTACTGCCTGAGGTCGAGAGCGCTGCGGACCAGGTCACTGTCGTCTTCATCCAGATCGAGGAGATCACGCGGCAGCAGCCGGTGCCGCAGCGCCAGGTGCGCTTGGGCCATACGCTGGGGTGAGCCGATTTGGGTGGCTTCCCAGGCCATGCCGATAGCCGTAGTCAGGTGATAGAGCGCGGAAGCGAGTTGCCGGGCGTGGCGATCCTGTCCGCCATCAAGCCAACGCTGCGCGGTGTTGATCGTCTTGTTGGATGCGAGCTTGAACGGAGCCACTTCACTGACCTGTATTGCGGTTAGTTGCCGTTCCAGATGCTGACTTAATGCGGTAAGTGAATGGTCCCGCCGCATGGCGCGCATGACGTCCAGTGCAACGATATTGCTGGTACCTTCCCAGATCGAGCCCAGATGCGCATCGCGAACCAGTCGTGGATCGCTCCATTCCTCGATGTAACCACACCCGCCACGAATTTCCATCGCGTCGCCGGTAACCCGCCGCGCATCCCGACAGGCGCGGAACTTGATGAGTGGCGTGAGGATGCGCGCCAGCGGTGCTGCTTCGTTGTCACCTGCATCCGCACGACTGAGCGCATCGGCTGTCTGCAACATCATCGTTCGGGCCTGTTCCGCAGGTATGACGAGCTTGCAGAGTTGTCGCTGCATCAGCGGCATGTCGACGAGGTGTTGAAAAAAGGCCTGTCGGTGCGTTGCGATATGCAGCGCTTCTGCACATGCACGCCGCATGATGCCTGCCGCACGCATGCCATTCGACAACCGGGAGTTGTTGATCATGTCGGCCATGATGTTGAAGCCACGCCCCACCTGACCAATCAGGAACGCCTGCGCGCCATCGAACCGGATTTCGCCACTGGCCATGGAGCGGGTGCCGAGCTTGTCTTTCAGTCGCAGGATGCGATAGCTGTTGGTTGAGCCATCCGGTCGCGTTCGCGGCAACAAAAAGAGCGACACACCCTTCATGCCTGGCGGTGCACCATCGATGCGAGCCAGCACCATGGCGAGCGCCGCATCCGGATTTGAGCAAAACCACTTGTCACCATGCAGATGATAGCTGCCGTCAGCGATCGGTGCCGCTCTTGTCTGGGTGGCCGCAACATCCGATCCCGCGCCTTGTTCGGTCATGAACATCGCGCCTTGGTACAACGCATCGAAATCCTGAGTCGTCAGGTTGTCCAGGTAACGCCTGATCAGTTCATCGCTGCCGAACTTGCGCAGTGTTCGCGTGAGCGAGTCCGTCATGGAGAGGGGACAGCACACACCAAACTCGGCTTGAACGAAAAGGTAGGTCAGCGCGTACTTGGCCGCGGGAGGCATGGGCTCTGGCCAGTCGAGGACGCCGCCACGATGCGACAGTGCCGCGAGTCCGTACTGCGAAAACGCAACCCGTTCCAGTTCCACGTAGGCCGGGTGTTTGTTGATGCGTTGTTGATCCATGCCGGTGCGCGTGCGGTGCGCAAGTGTTGGCGGGTTCTTGTCAGCGGTCAGCGCCAGTTCGTCGAGTACACCACCGGCCAGTTCTCCCAGATGTACGAGATGAGGCTCCAGGTGTGTCCTCAGTGCAGCGGGCAGATAGAGATCCAGCAATCGGCTGAACACCGGATCCGACGTGTAGAGATTGATGCCGTGCCGATCGGGAATCGGATGGTCGTGCATTACACCAGTCCAAGCCGCTCGAATTGATCGCTTGGCGCGCTCATGGACTTCAGTGCGACCCTGAGGAGTTCTTGCATGTCCCTCTCCTTAGGCTCGCCAACCCGATTCTCTGATTCTGCCGGGTCATTGTGCAGATCGTAGAGATGGTGCTGATCCGGTTTTTGGCCCAGCGCCCAGAAGGGCAGCGGATCACCTGATGCAAACGGCTGGCGAATGACCGGGACATCGGAGCCGGGCATGAAGTCGAGCGTGGCGCGGCGATCCGGTTTGGGAAGTTCGTAGATGTGCTCTGGCACGATCGGCATGGTCGACCAACGATTAGACCACATGGAAATCGGCATGTTGTCGGCACGCACCGGACCTCGTGCGTATTTGTGTCGACCGTCGTGAACGTGTACCCATCGACCCCACACACCGGCCAGGGCCCAATCCCTGACCTGAGTCTTCTCGCCGGTCAGCAAAGGTCGCAGGGAAACCCCATGGTTCACCTGTTGGGGCGTGATGCCGAACAGGTCATAGAGGGTGGCATTGATATCCACGTTGGTGGTCAGCGCATCGGTGCGCCCAGGTTTCTGGCCCGGTAGCCGAATTATCAGCGGCGTATGCCCCATTGCTTCGTAAAGTGGTACGCCGGGTTTGCCGAAGATGTCGCGTTCGCCGAGATAGTGGCCATGGTCGGTGCACAGGATGACGGCGGTGTTTTCACTCAGGCCCTTGCGTTCGAGGGTGCCCATCAGCTTGCCGAACCAGTGATCAATCATGCTGAGCTTGGAACCATAGTTCGCACGCACATGACGCGCCTGCCGCTCCGTCAGGATGCCTCGAGCCACGGTGTCGACGCTGTATGGGGGCCAGATGATCAGGTCGTCCTTCCAGTCCGGGTCATAACGACCGACCCATGGTGCCGGCGTGTCGAACGGCTCGTGTGGATCGAACTCGTCGATGAACAGCATGAAACGGTTGTGCGCATCGGCGTTGTCATCGAGCCACTGTGCTGCGGTGTTGAGCGTACGCGGGCCGGGGAAATCCAGCTCTTCCTTGAACCAGGTACGGGTCGTGTTGTAGTACACCCCGCGACTGGTGGCTGCAGGCAGCGCCGGTGAACCTGCCCACGAAGGATCAGGCCGGGTCTTCCACGCGTCACTCTCATGGCCCCGCAGATATTCCCAACCCCTGAACTCGGTGTGGTAGTTCTCACCGCCGGTTTCGAACAGATGCGGATGGTCCGAGATCAGCATGGTGGTGACACCGGCGCGGCGCAGTGGTGCAGTAATCGCCTCTTCCCACAGTTCTATCGAGCCCCATGGCCGCCAGAGAAAATCCATGGCTCCCACCAGAATGTCATGTCGAGCGGGCATGCAGGGCAAAGAGCCTACGAAGTGATTGTCGAAAGACATCGCGGTTTTCGCAAAACGATCGAGTGCTGGCGTTTCGAACTCGCGGCCACCATAACTGCCGAGGAGGTGACGATTGAGGCTGTCGAGTAAAACGACGATGACGTTTTTTGGCCGATCGCTTTTTGCCGGTGAGGATGGGTCAGCGGATGCGTTGGGGATACTCATGGACAACACCGGGCAGAGGAAGCCCCGACGTTAAACCAACGCCGTAAGAGGCGCTACCACTGTGTCAGTACAGGGTCGAGTAAGAAAAACGTTCGCCGGGCTCATCGTACTCGCGGTGTCATGGCGTCCTGCCAGGCCTGCACACAGTCGCTCAACTTTGCACGCAGCAGCCGCAAGGTCGGCAGCTACATCACAGGCTCGCGCGCGAACGCGGCCAGCTAAAACACATCGAACAACGGTATCTCAGCCCGCGCTCGCAGGCAGTCCTGGAGGAACAACGCGAGGCCGAGATCACCTGTCCACAGCGAGTACTTACGCTGCCCGAACTTGCTCAGCGCGAGGTCCGCTTGCTGCACCCCGTGTAACCCGAATTGACGCGCTCGATCGAGCCACAGCTCAGCGCCCGTGCGTTCGAACAATTTCAGGAAGGCGTAACCACTGCCGGGTGCGCCGTGACACAACGACGGCAACTTGTTCGTTGGTCCTGCGTGCCAGATGAGAGCACCCGCCTGCAATAGCAGTGCATCGAACGCTGGATCTTCGCCTGCTGGAATCCAGGCACTTGTCGCGACGATTCCCGGCGCGCCTATGCAATGCTGGAGTAATAGTTCGTTGTCGCCTTCGCGCGTCGATGGTCCTGCACCTCGCGGCCAATTCGCGAAGGCGTCAGCACGACTCGCAGTCGCAAGCAGAACCTTGCGCGTACGCCCCGCGAGGGTAACCAGGCGTTCGTCTTCGAAGGACAGAAAGCCGCGCATCAACGCGAATTGAATGCCGCCAAGTCCATGCAGCGCGCCGAGTGGGCGATCGCGATGGCCGTAGAGCGTCTGCAGCCAGTGGTGACCGCCAAGCTCAGGCTCGTCCGTCCAACGCAACCACAGCGCATTGGCATGACGCTCGAAGGCGGCGCGCCAGCGTGTGTCGCCTGAGCGTTCGAACGCGAACAAGCTCGCGAGCAGACCACCGGCAGCACCGAGGGCGAATCCTTGCTCAGCCTGCGCGGCACACGCGTCAATGCAAGACATCAATGCGCTCGCGTGCGCCGTGTCAGGGTTGTCCCACCAGGCAAGCAGCGCAAGACCGGTATCACCGATCGCGAAACTCGGGCTGCGCTCGCGGTTCAGTCGCACATCGTCTTCGTGTTGCAGGTCGGGTAGTGCCGCGAGGATCGTGCGATCGTCGAGCGCATCGATTGCCGCACCATGAGCGCGCAGTCGGCGCAACGCCCAGAATACGCCGCCGGCACCATTGAACATTGGCTTCAAACAATCTGCTGGGCGTTCAGGCGAAAGATCGATCGGATGCACCGGCCACAATCCATCGGGCGTGAATGCGGTCCGTGCATCTTCCGCGATGCGATCGATCGCAACTCGCGCGTCCGCGTCGCGCCACCGAAGGGCGCGCAAATTCTCATGGCGCACCGGGTCGTAGAGCACGAGGTGTTTCGCAATTGAGCGACGGCGGATCATTGCGCTCACAAGTGCGAATGTCGAGACGGCGCTGACGAAGGGTCGGCTGATAACCCATAGCGACGGTCCGTGCTGGCGGCAAGAAGTGTTCACCGGCCGGTTATCCACCACCCGATAGCAGAGTTACATGTGCCTGAACAGGTGTGCGTACGCTTCGCTGGTGCGCAAGGGTTCGCTCCGTCCGCGAATTTTCAGCACAAAACGTCCGCGCAGGTCCTTGCGGGCTTCGACGACCGCACGCGCATTCACGATCACCCCACGGTGTACTCGCCAGAACTGCTCCGGATCGAGCCCGTCTTCGAGTTCCTTGATGGTCATGCGCACCACGTCTTCCCGCTGCTCGGTGACGACGGTGGTGTATTTGCTGTCCGACTGAAAATAGAGCACATCATCCACATCGATCAAGCGCGTGGTGTCGGCGTGACCGACTCGCAACCAGCGTAACCGTTGTGGCGCTTGCAAGGGCTGCCGGCTCGCCAGTTGATCCAGCAGGGTTGTGAGATCAACACTCTGCGATCTGGGTGGTTCGACAAGCCGGCTCACGCATGTACGCAGGCGTTCTTCGCTGACAGGTTTGAGCAGATAGTCGGCTGCTGCGGTATCAAAGGCATCGATGGCGTATTGATCAAAGGCAGTGACGAACACCACGCGGGTTCGGGCTGGCAGCTGTCGCGCGACATCAAGCCCGGTCATGCCGGGCATGCG
>JANNBJ010000193.1:0-3214 GCA_031385325.1 Gammaproteobacteria bacterium
CAAATTTTGCGAGACCCTGGCTGATATCCAGCTCGCCATTCACTCCAAAATCCGGGCACTTCTGACCAGTTTTGCCATCCAGTGAGATGAGCCGCGCATCCAGTGTCCCGAGAATGATCCGATGCCCACACACAGCGTTCGGATTCTCTTTGTCCTGCCAGCTGCTCACGGCCCGGCAGTTGGTCAGGCTCTGCTGGCTCATGTCAACTTTTGGGTCGTATACCCAACGTTCCGCACCAGTCAGCGGATCTAGCGCAAAAACCCGATTGAAAGGTGTGCAGTAGTACAGCGTGTCATTGACGAGGATGGGGGTGCCGATGAAGGCGGATGCTGAACTGCCCTGGCCGGAATCAAATCCTTCCACACCACGAACGATGCCCGTACGGAAGTCGCCAGATCGATGTGTCCAGGCGCGTTCGAGCCGGTTCACGTTGGTCCGCGTGATTTGTTGGGCACGACTGAAGTGGCCACCACCGGGATCACTGCCGTAGCTCGGCCAGCCGATGGTCGGCTCCTCCGCCCTGGCACTCGCGCACAGGACAAGAAGACCAGCCAGCAGCCATCTGAAATTTGCCATCAATGACCCCTCCCCCATTCGCTTCAAGCCTATGCCTGAAGCGCGATCACCTGCAACCATGCTGGGTATCGATGCGCCCCCGGTTGCAACGATGAATCGCTTTGAAGCGGATTCACGTAGAATCCCGTCAAGTTGGTGAAGCGCTTTGCACGTTGCTGATGCGCAGTGTCGACTCATTGCGGCTTCGCCGTGCAGGACTGGAAACAGTGGACCTGTATGGCTGCAATCCTCGGATTCGATCTGGCTCTGGTCGGGTTGTTGTTGACGTCAACCCTTGGTCGCATCATGCACAGAGATCGCGCCGAACAGTGGTTCGCCGCGAGCCTGTTCACAGGGATGCTGACCCTGTTGGCGACATGGCTCGCTGGACAGCCGATCCAGGCGTCGGTTTATCCGGTTTTTGCCCTGTGTAACGCCGCAGGGTTGCTGATCGGCCCCTGTTTGATTCTGTATGCGAAGGCGCTTGCCAATCGAAACAACAATCGATGTACCGACTGCAGCCGCCCTTCGTTCTGGCTCTGGATCCCATTCGGCTTGGTGCTGCTTGTCTATACCGCTGCTGGATTGATCGGCATCGAACCCGGCCGATTCGAACTGTGGATAGCCATCTGCAAGACCATCTCGTTGACAGTCAGTGTGATGATCGCGATCACAACAATTGTTCGTTGCAGCAAGCTGACACCGCTCCGCTTCGGTCACCATGCGGACATATGGTGCACCATCGCAGCGGTGATGATCGGCTTGTCCACGCTGCCAGCTGCGCTCATCGGCGGCGACTCCCTGGTTCAAGACGTCTATGCCACCGCCGTGTTTCCGGCCCTTGCCGTTTGCCTGTGGTTGCTCACCGGCTGGCGCCTGCACTCTTTTGCTTCACCCCCGGAAGTCCTTGCAACTGACTCGTCTCCCTCGCGTTCAGCATCTGCAGACGATTCTCGAAACCTGGTTCCTGACGCTGCGGTGCTCACCGCCGTTTTCAAGGCTTTCGTGAAGAGTATTGAGACCAACCACAGTTGGCTGGAAGCCGACTTCGGGCTCGACGATGCGGCCAGACAGCTGGGCATTCGTCGACACCTGCTCTCTGAGGCAATCAACCAGCATGTTCCAGGAGGGTTCTCAACCGCGCTGAACGACTATCGCATGGCTGCGTTCCGGTCTGCACTGGCCACGGCACCACAAGATGAATCAGTGCTCGCCATTGGATTGCGATGCGGATTCGGCTCTAAAGCGTCACTGCACCGGCTGGTCAAACGTAACTGAGGCCTCTCTCCCGGAGAGCTGAGGAACGCTATCCGCGAACACCGGAGGAATTCCTGACAAATCCACCGACGGCAAGTCTCATTTGATCCGTTGAGTCGTCAGGACACGGTTAGTGCTCGAGCATCGGAGCAACTAAAATGCAGGAAGTCCTCCGCCGATGCCCCACTTCACCCGACTCCGAAACCGCCTTATTCGAGTAGATCCCACCTGGGCACACTGGTGTGAGGTCGGACAGGCTCGTACTTCAGGGGCGCGCGCCGGCTACATCGCCGCTTACCTGCTTCCCGGGGTGTTCGCGTACGCGTTGATCAACGTTGAGTCGATGTTCCACACGGGCGTCAATCTCTTCGGAGTGGATCCACTCCAATATCAGTACGTGCTGTTCATCCTCTTCACCTGGATATGGCACCTGGCATTTCCGTTGGCGATGTTGCGCTGGCGCGATGGTCTGAATTGGCACGAGGTGGCCGAGTTTCTTTCGCTCCACAGGTTTCAGCTGCGGGAGCCGCTAGTGATTGCACCAGTCGCATTCATTGCGTCGGTGGCTCTCTCCTTGCCCTGGATGCTGACGATTTATACACCGTTGCAGATCTGGCTCAGCTCTCTACCTTCTCTCGCCATACCTCCACACAGCATGTTCGCAAGCGCCGAAGCATTCTATGGCGCATCACCGGCGCTTCTGGTGCTGATGCTGATCGGAAACTTCATCGGCGAAGAGGTGTATTTCCGCGGCTACCTGATGAAAAAGACTGCATTTCTGGGCCATGCAAACTGGCTGGTCGGTTCAATCCTGTTCGCGCTATACCATTTGTGGCAAATACCTCAAACATGGCCACTACTGGTTCCAATGCTGTTCTTCGGCCTGCTGATGCAAGCGCGCAAGAATCTCTACGCCCTGATTGCGTTTCACACATTTTTTAATGTGTTTGGTTACCCCATTTACAATCTATGGCTGGGCCTTGGTGCCTGACAAATTCGCAGGAGCGAATTGATCAGAGTTACCCTAATGCACCTCGATCGCCTGCACCTGCGTACCTGCCTGGCTCCGGGTCAACGAGATGAGTTTGGTCTCGTTGACGGGACGATCTTCGCTATCGGGAACATTGTTCTGCACTGCGTAGTCGCCGGTCCATGCCTGCGCCGCTTTGAGTAAGGGCCGATCGAGCGGATTTGACGCCGTGCGACGTAAGGGGTGCCCGTCGCGTTCTGCGGAAGCAACTCACCATGATCTCCGCTGTAAGACAGGGGGAAACGTGGCAAGTTGGTCCGCACAACACGATGACCGCGTGGTGAACCGGACTCGGCTGCGCTAACCTGCCCACATGAACGAACCGTACGATAACCTTCATCTGCCCAGCGTTGACTGGGTGCTATCTACCG
>JANNBJ010000024.1:0-50787 GCA_031385325.1 Gammaproteobacteria bacterium
ACCAAGATCTGGACCACCCATGCGCAGTTTGCCGATCACATCTTCTGCCTGGTGCGGACCGACCCGTTAGTGCGCCCACAAAAAGGCATCAGCTTTGTGCTGGTAGCGATGAACACCCCTGGTGTAAAGGTCGAACCCATCATCACCATGGCCGCAGATCACGAAGTGAATCAGGTGTTCTTCGACGACGTCCGGATTCCGCAGAGCAATCGTGTTGGACCTGAAAACGAAGGCTGGACCCTGGCCAAATATCTGCTCGAGTACGAGCGCGGCGGTGGAGCCGCATCAGCAGGTATCAAGGTGGCATTGGCAGATCTCAAGGCCATCGCCAGGAAAGAGCGGGATGACGGTACGGCGCTGATCGACGATGCGCATTTTCGCGACGGGATCAGTGATCTGGAAATTCGTACCGAAGGCCTCGAGTTTCTTGAGCTCACCACGTTATCCCGCTTGTCACGAGGAGAAAGCCCTGGTGCCGGGTCGTCGCTGGCCAAGAACACGTCGGTGGAAATCAACCAGACCTTGACCACGCTCAAGATGGAAGCAATTCACTACTACGCTTTGCCACATGCCAATCTGATCTCCCTCAATGGTCATACCAACCCGTGGGTTGGGCCGGATTATGCGGAGACGGTGACCCCGCGTTATCTCAACGCCCGGGCGAGTTCCATTTTTGGCGGTGCGAAGGAAGTGCAGAAGAACATCATTGCCAAGACCGTCCTGGGCCTCTAGTGACGGGTTGATGGCCGGAATGATTCGGTCATAACTTTCATATAGCCCACCAAGTTTCAGAGGAAGTAGTCATGAGTCAGGCTCGCATCAACCGCAGCGGTCTCGCAGTCGCCGCCGAAATTGACGCGCTGGTAGAGGGGCAGATAACGCCCGGTACGGGTGTCTCGGCGGAAACGTTCTGGGCTGGATTTGCTGCCGCCTTGAATGAGTTGGGTCCGATCAATCGTGCACTGCTGACCAAGCGGGATGACCTGCAGGCAAAGATCGATGCGTGGCATCTGGCCCGACGAGGCAAGGCGCATGACGCGGTCGCATACAAGGCGTTTCTCAAGGAGATTGGCTACCTCGTCGATCCACCGGCGCCATTCCGGATATCAACCAGCAATGTCGATCCGGAGATTGCCGTCATGGCGGGACCACAACTGGTGGTACCGGTCATGAATGCGCGGTACGCACTCAATGCAGCGAACGCACGATGGGGCAGCCTGTACGACGCCTTCTATGGCACTGATCTGATTCCGGAAACACCGGGGCGGGAAAAGGGTTCGAGTTACAACCCGGGTCGGGGTGAACTGGTGGTCGCCGAAGCTGCCAAGGTTCTGGATCTGGCTGTACCACTGGCCGAGGCCAGCCACAGCGATGTGTCGGCCTACTTGTTGGCAGAAGCTGGCGGCAGGTTGTCATTGCGGGTGTTGACCCGTGATGGTGGAAACACCGGGCTGGTCGATCCGTCGGCCTTTGTCGGCGTCGTGAACGAAGCCGATCCTTCAGTGTTGTTGTTTCAGCACAACGGCCTGCACCTTGAGATTCACATCGATCCAAAACACCCGGTTGGGGCGGTGCATCCCGCTGGTGTGAAAGACGTGTTCATGGAAAGTGCGCTCACGACCATCCAGGACTGCGAGGATTCAGTTGCTGCCGTCGATGCGGCAGACAAGAGTGTCGTGTATGGACACTGGCTTGGACTCATGAAGGGAGACCTTGTCGAGGTAATGGAGAAGGGTGGTCGCAGCATTACGCGCCGGCTGAATCCGGATCGCGAGTACACGGGGGTCGATGGCAAGCCATTTACGCTGCATGGCCGCAGCTTGATGCTGGTGCGCAATGTCGGTCACCTGATGACCACCGATGCTGTCCTTGATGCCAAGGGCAATGAAGTTCCGGAAGGGTTTCTCGATGCGTTCGTGACCTCGTTATGCGCAGTCCATGACCTCAGGAAAACCGGCGGGCTAAGGAATTCCCGTGCGGGCAGCGTCTACATCGTGAAGCCCAAGATGCATGGACCGGAAGAAGTGGCGTTGACGGTTCGACTCTTCAGCAAGGTGGAAGACACGCTTGGCCTTGCGCGCAACACGCTCAAGGTCGGCATCATGGATGAAGAACGGCGCACGTCAGTGAATCTGCGCGCCTGCATCTTCGAAGCGCGTGAGCGTGTGGTGTTCATCAATACCGGTTTCCTGGATCGCACCGGCGATGAAATCCATACCAGCATGCAGGCCGGTGCCGTTCTGCCCAAGGAAGAAATCAAGGCGCAACCGTGGATCGTGGCTTACGAAAACGCCAACGTCGATGCCGGACTTGCGGCAGGTTTCCGTGGTCGCGCCCAGATTGGCAAAGGCATGTGGCCGAAGCCCGATGAAATGAAGGAAATGCTGAAGGCCAAGATTGCTCATCCAAGAGCCGGAGCCAACACGGCCTGGGTGCCGTCACCGACGGCCGCGACGTTGCACGCGCTGCACTATCACGACGTCAGTGTCGACGCCGTGCAGAAAACCCAGGAAACCCGCGAAGCGGCGAGTGTCGATGAAATCCTGCGTATCCCGCTTGCAGCCGGTCGCAACTTTTCAGCAGAGGAAGTGCAGAAGGAACTCGACAACAACGCCCAGGGCATTCTTGGTTATGTGGTGCGCTGGATCGATCAGGGTGTCGGTTGTTCGAAAGTACCTGATATCAACAACGTCGGATTGATGGAAGATCGCGCCACGCTGCGCATCTCCTCGCAACACATTGCCAACTGGTTGCATCAGGGGATTTGCTCACAGTCGCAGGTGACCGAGACTCTGAAGCGGATGGCGAAGGTTGTGGATGGACAGAATGCCGGTGATGCGGCCTACCGCAACATGGCGCCGAATTTCGACGACAGCGTGGCGTTCCAGGCCGCGTGTGATCTGATCTTCAAGGGGCTGGAACAACCAAACGGTTATACCGAGCCCGTGCTGCATCGACGGCGGCGTGAGGCCAAGGCGCGCTATTCATAACCGGGTGAACAAACCGTCCCCGACCGTACATCGGCGAAATGCCTAGCCCGCACTATTCATGAAGGAACGTAACGAGGGCACCGAGAGTAGTGAAAACACAGGGTGGCGCGGACTGTAGCGCGCGCAGGCGTGCTGTACAGCACGTCGAGCACGCGGAGGGAGCACGCCCTGTGATTTCGCTGCTTTCGGCGTCCGCAGTAGGTCATTCATGAATAGTGCGGGCTAGGGATGATCGTGCGGCCGCTCCACACCTGACGGAATCCGAATGCGCTCGACAAGCTGCCGCACGCTCTCTGGTGGTGCCGGAAAAAATCTGGCCACCAGACAGGCGACACCAAAGTTCAGCAGCGCACCAACCGTGCCTATTCCCTCAGGAGAAATGCCGAACCACCAGTGCTCGGCAGTGTTGCTGGCCGGATCGATGAACTTGAACCAGCTGATGTACACCACGGTGAAGATCAACCCGATGACCATGCCGGCGATCGCGCCTTCGCGATTCATGCGCTGATAAAAAATGCCCATGAGAATGGCCGGAAACAGTGACGCAGCGGCAAGTCCGAAAGCGAAGGCAACCACTTCGGCAACAAAACCCGGAGGATTGATACCGAGATAACCGGCGACGACGATGGCGGTTGCCGCGGCGATTCTTGCGTAACGCAGCTCCTGTTTGTCGGTGAGTTCCCATTCCAGTGTTTTCTTCAGCAGGTCATGCGAGATCGACGTTGAAATGACGAGCAGCAAACCGGCAGCGGTAGAGAGTGCCGCAGCCAGTGCACCGGCTGCAACGAGGGCGATAACCCACGCTGGCAGGGCCGCGATTTCCGGATTGGCGAGCACCATGATGTCGCGGTCCACATACACTTCATTGCGGGTGTCACTCGGCGGATTGGTGATGGCGCGTGCACCTTCATCAGTAAGTTCGCCGGTGAACTCTGGTTTGCCCGCAAACGGAACACCCGGTGCGTACTGCACCGCACCGTCGGCATTCTTGTCAACCCAGGCGATCAGACCAACGTCTTCCCAGCGTTTGAACCAGTCATCGATGTAAACGTACGGCTGATCGTGCACGGTGTTGATGAAGTTAAGGCGTGAAAACGCGCCCACGGCGGGTGCAGTGGTATAGAGCAGGGCGATGAACAGCAGTGCCCAACCTGCTGAACTGCGTGCATCGGAAACGTTTGGCACCGTGAAGAAGCGGACGATGACATGCGGCAACCCAGCCGTGCCAATCATCAGCGCCATGGTGATGGCGAAGACATCGATGGTGTCCTTGGTGCCTTCGGTGTAAGCGCCGAAGCCGAGCCCAAGCAGGGTGGTGTCGAGTTTGTCGAGAACGCTCTGACCTGAGCCGTCGTTGACCGTATCGCCGAGCCCGAGCTGGGGAATCGGGTTGTCCGTGATCAGGAGAGAGATGAAAATTGCAGGCACCAGGTAGGCGAAGATCATCACAACGTACTGCGCGACCTGGGTGTAGGTAATACCCTTCATGCCGCCAAGCACGGCATAGATGAAAACGACCGCCATGCCGACGATAACGCCGGTGGTGATGTCCACGCCGAGGAAATTGGAAAAGACGATGCCAACACCACGCATCTGTCCCGCCACATAGGTAAACGAGATCAGGATCAGGCAGACGACCGCAACGGTGCGCGCGCTCTTGCTGTAATAACGGCTGCCAAAAAAGTCTGGCACGGTGAACTCGCCGAATTTTCGCAGGTAGGGGGCCAGCAACAAGGCGAGCAACACATAACCTCCGGTCCAGCCCATCAGATAGACCGTGCCGTCGTAACCCATGAAGGCGATGATGCCGGCCATGGACATGAACGACGCCGCGCTCATCCAGTCGGCAGCTGTCGCCATGCCGTTGGCGATGGGATGGACCCCACCGCCAGCCACGTAGAATTCGTTGGTGGATCCTGCTCGGGTCCAGATGGCGATGCCGATATAAAGTGCAAAAGAGAGGCCGACAAAGAGGTAAGAGAGGGAAGTTGCGTCCATGTCAGTCGTCCGCCACACCGTGTTGACGATCGATGCGACGCATCAGTGCGGCGTAGACAAAGATCAGGATGACAAACAGATAGATCGCACCCTGCTGGGCAATCCAGAAGCCGAGCTTGAAACCGCCGAAGCGAATGGCGTTCAAAGGCTCGACCAGCAGGATGCCGAAGCCAAAGGACACCGTGAACCAGATGGCCAGTAGAACCGCCATCAATCGAAGATTGGC
Organism: Gammaproteobacteria bacterium; assembly: GCA_031385325.1. GTDB lineage: Bacteria > Pseudomonadota > Gammaproteobacteria > Pseudomonadales > Azotimanducaceae > SYFY01. Next base: position 5,215 of record JANNBJ010000024.1, read on the forward strand.
GCGCCAGTAGGCGGACTTGTCCAACATGCTCTCCCGATACTCCCCGAAACCGGGCATATTGTAGTGGGTGTTCAGGATCAATTCAGTCGGCGGGCAGAATCATGTGTGATATGAGAATCCTCTGTCTGATCTTCGGTCTGCTGTCCTGCACCTGCGCAGTTGCCAACATGCAGTGCGAGTACGGCATGGTTCGACGTGGGCTCACACCATTCGAGGTACTGCAGCGCTGTGGCGACGCGGCCTTCGAACAAACCCGGCTTGAACTTCGCGAGCCGGGATATTACGTCCAGGTGGATGAGTGGGTTTACCAGCAGGGCACCAACAAATTCCAGCGATTGCTGCGGTTCGAGAACGGGCGTCTGCGCAAGATCGAATTGCTGGATAAACCGCGGGGCTCCTCACCGTTGTATTAGGTTAGCTCTGATTAGTTCGCAGGGGCGAATTGAACGGAGTTACTCTAAGCGCAGGACAACAGTGGCGCATGACCAACAGGCGGGGGCTCGATGACCGGACCACTCAAGGACGTGACTGTCCTGGATCTCACAGCTCACATCGTTGGCCCTTATGCCACAAAACTGCTGGCCGACTTTGGCGCTGATGTCATCAAGGTGGAGAGTCCCGCCGGAGATGTGGCAAGACAACTCGGACCATTCAAGGACGGCATTCGCGGGCCGGATCGAAGTGGCACGTTTTTCTACTTCAACACTAACAAGCGATCCGTGGTCCTTGATCTGCAGACTGCCGCAGGGCGGGACGCATTCTGGCGCATCGCGGAAACAGCAGACCTGATCGTCGAGAGCTTTCGTCCCGGTGTGCTCGATGCGCTCGGCATCGGTTGGACCCAGATTCACTCAAGATTGCCGCATCTGCCGCTGGTGTCCGTGTCCAACTTTGGTCACCACAGTCCGTACCGCGATTACGAAGGGTCGGAGCTGGTGCTGTATGGGTTTGGTGGGGAGATGTACTCAACCGGTCGACTGCACCGTGAACCTGTGAAGATGTACGGCACATCAGCGCTGGTTCAATCGGGCTCTGCTCTGGTGACCGCGTTGATGGGTGCCTTGTTTGCCGGTCGCAATCTTGGACTGGGTCAACACGTGGACTTCTCCATCGTCGACAGCCATCTGGTTGGCGTGGATCGTCGTCACGCAACGGTGATTGGTGAACAGTACTCGGGACGCAAAACCCTTCGACCACCAGCATCGCCGCCGCCAGGCATTCTTGCAGGGTTGTATCGCTGCGCCGATGGGTGGATCGAAATCGCCGGTGGTGGAGCACGATTCCGCAACGTTCGTGAATTTCTTGGTGAGCAGGACTGGCTGAAGGACCCGAAGTGGGACAGCCCGGCGATTCAGGTTGATCCGGCGGCCATCCAGGAGTTCAACACACACTTCGGCACGTGGCTCATGCAGCGTACGAAGCTGCAGATCTGGGAAGCCGGCCGTCGTGCCAAATTCCTGTGCGGGCCCTTGTTCACGATCGCGGATGTGTTCGAGGATGCCAATTTTCGTGAACGGGGATTGTGGGAAGAAACCGAAACACCGGCGATGGGCAAGTTCAGGTTCCCCGGTCGGCCGTTCATCATGAGCAGGACCCCGTGGTCGCTGCGGCGGCTCGCGCCACGCCTGGGGGAGCACACTGATGAAGTCCTCGCCGGAATATCTGCGAAACCCAGGCCAGCAGCAGCTATCAAGGCCGATGTAGCGAAACCACCAAGATCGCCCCTCAACGGTGTACGGGTGCTTGATCTCACAGGTGTCTGGGCTGGCACGTTTGCTACCTTGTTGCTTGCCGATCTGGGCGCCGAGGTACTCAAGCAGGAAAACCAGTTTGTCCTGCAACCCAATACCCGCAGTCTGCCGGTTGCACACCTCACCAAGGCCATGACGCAGCAGGGGCCGGGCTGGCTCAATGGTCTGCCGAACAATGATCCCGGTGAACGACCATGGAATTACCATCCAATGTTCGTGTGTCTGTATCGGAACAAACGCAGCTTCACCCTGGATATTCGCAAGCCAGAAGGGCTCGAGATCCTGGCGCGTCTAGTGGCCATGTCTGACGTGGTGCTCGAAAACAGCGCTGTCGGCACCATGGAAAAGCTTGGCATCAGCTATGAATGGCTGCGATCGCTGAAGCAGGACATCATCTTTCTGCGAGCTCCAGGTTACGGGCTGAGTGGAGAGTATCGCGATGCACGGACCATGGGTTCCCATCTCGAGGGGGTCATGGGGCATCAACTGCTGCGTGGTTATCGGAACGCGGAACCCAGTGAAAACAGTGGTATTTTCGCGGCCGACTACATTGCCGGTACGCAGATCGCCTTTGCCGTCATGGCAGCCTTATGGCATCGCAACAATACTGGCGAGGGGCAGTTTCTCGAGATGGCGCAAGCCGAGAATGCTGCTGCCATGTTCGCGCAGGCTTACATGGATTACGCCCTCAATGGCGAGAATGGTGCCGCGCTAGGCAACCGGTCCATTTATGCGGCAGACGGCGAGGCACCCTGTGGCGCCTATCCCTGCCAATCGCCGGGACCTGCGAGCGAAGGTCTTGATCGATGGATCGCCATCACGGTAACCAATGACGTGCAGTGGCTGGCACTTCGAGCGGTGATGGGAAACCCTGAGTGGGCGATGGCACCAACGCTTGAAACCGCGACGGGACGGGCTGTCGAACAGGATTTGCTCGATGAACAATTGGCGTTATGGACGCAGCAGTTCGATGACTATGAACTGTTTCATCGCCTGCAGGCTGCAGGCGTGCCTGCGGCGCCCGTGCTTGAAGCGTCGCGTATTCTCAGGGATCCGCATGTGGTGATGCGTGGGCTTTATCAACCACGATCTCTGCAGGATGACATCGGCGTGCACAGCTATCCGGTTCCGCTCTACGAAATGCCGCTGACGCCGATGGGCATACAGCGGCCGCCGGTCGCGTTTGGTCAGGATAACGAGTATGTGTACAAGGACTTGTTGAAGCTTTCCGACGAGGCGTACCAACACCTGGTGGAAGGTGGGCACATCGCCAGCAGGTTCGCTGACGAGGTGCCCTGACGACTGATCTCAGGCGTTCAACCACTTCGTAAGCAGGCGGTGGTGCCAGCGCACCTTGATGTCCTGGTAGTTGGTGAGCGTGAGGTGTCCCGGCGGTTTGGCGGCCTTCATGCCACGCTGTACACGCGCAACGTTTTCCACGTCCTGATTGAAGATGCTGCCGAATTGTTCATCCGGGCCCAGCCACCTGATCTTTGCCGCGGGTGGTCTTGGTTGTCCCTCAGGCAGGCTCACCATCATCATGATCTCGAAGATGCATTTGTCCGGATCATGACCATACGGGCGGTAGCGATAGAAGATCGGACCGGGCCATGGCGAGATGTTCGGGAAGATGTGGTATTGAATCGCTGACGTCAGTTCCATATCCGTTGGCGGGAGGCCCACAAAACCTTGCGTCCCGCGTGCGCGCGACGCATCGGCGAGCAATTTTCGTGTTGTCATGCCGTCAGGCAGATCGTCGACACTGCCAGACATTTTCTGTACGCCCATTTCGCTGACCGACTCGCCGCGATAGAACATTTCCTCAATCAGTTCCCGCTCGGTGAGTTCATAGGGAAGATTGGGATTTGGCATTGGCGGCGCCATGGTCATGCGGCTCCAGTTCGCATCACCACCGTCATAGATGTTGTACTCGGTATTGGAGCCGTCACCACCCAACAGTCCGATGCTCATCTGCGGATGGGTTGCCAGCACGTGGAAGGCTTCCATGAAGGCCTCCTGGGCAATTTTCCAGTTGCAGTCGATGATCTTTGCGGAATGGGTGGCTTTCCACCGCGTTGCAAATGGCCAGCGTTCGAAGTGCTTGGTGATGTCGCCCAGGAAATCGAGCAGTGGTTCTGCGTTGTCGTCGATGTTGATGAACACCAGACCGTCCCAGATTTCGCACCGCACTGCAGGCAGGCTGAACTGCTTCTTGTCGACGTGAGGAAAATCGAACTCGATCGATGGCGGGATCTGCTTCAGCGAACCGTCGAGGTTCCATGACAATCCGTGGAAGGGGCAGCGAAACTCCGGAGAATTGGCGGATTCCGACTGGTTTTCGCACAACTGACGGCCACGATGCAGGCAGGAGTTGTAGAACGCCTTGACCTCGTTGGTCGAGGTTCGAACGATGATGAACGACCAGTCCACGATGTCGTAGACGATATGGTCACCTACCTCGGGAATGTCCTGTTCGAAGCAGGCGAGTTGCCAGACCTTGGCCCACAGTTTTTCGACCTCGCGCTGCGCCCATTCCTTGCTGATGTAGTGTTCACGAGCGAGCGGTTCTGAACCCAGATAGGTGAATTCGGAATGGCGTAGTTGCCAGGGTACCTCGACGGTTTCTTCGTCGAGCAGATCCTGCACCTGCTTGCCACGCGATCGTGCATAACCCAGCGGTGGATCCCGCGTTTCTTTCGTTTTTCCTGCCTTTCCAGCTGCCGTTCCGGCCGTCTGTCTGGTTTTTTTGGTATCAACTGTTGCCATGTTGTTTCCTCACTCCGATTTTTCTGAGACGAATATCAGCGATGACCCTGGCCTGACACGCCAGGCGCCAGCCCAGTCCTTTGTTGGGTAACGATTCCGCGAGGCTGCGCAAACCGGTGTCTTCCCAAGGTTCGACGGGGGACAGGTTTTCTTCGCCTTCGAGAATCTGAAAGACACAGGTTTTGCAGGTGCCCTGGCCGCCACAGATGGTTGGCCAGGTATAACCGTTGCGCCACGCCGCCTGGATGATGGTTTCGCCTTCGCAGATATCGAAGGCGACGCGGGATGGCTCGACTTCGACTTTCACCCGCGACGGCGTGAGAACGCACCGAGCGAAGTAGCACCCTCGGCGGTCTTTCCGCCAATGTGGCCGATCATGTGGTGGTCGGCATAGGTGAGATCACCAGACACCCACTTGGCGTCTGGCGTAAAAAGTCCGGATCGTCCGGTCTTGGGATCACTGACGCTGACCTGACCGGCGTCGGTAGATTCGTAGATAAAACCGCTGTAGGCGTGACGTAGACGCATTTTTCCCCTCCCGAGGGATCAACTATTCCTGACTCATCTGATGACGGTCAATTCCCTCCAGTGGATTTTCGGCCTCGCTGTCTGCCACCACGCAGTCGAGGTCCGGGCGTACTTCGCCGGACCCCATAACCAAGCGGTGCAGACAGACATTACAGCGCAGCTTCTACCTCTACGCCGTACGTTGCACCAGGACCGACAAAGCCAGTGCCGAAGAGTCCGGGCAAAAATCCGGAAATCTCCTGCCGTTGATTGGTGAGATTCTGACCGAACACCGTCAGACGGAATTTATCCCATACGTAGCCGATTTGCGCGTTCAAAAACTTCTGCGCGCCCAATTGCGTGCCCGGGTCGTTGAACGTATCGGTTTCCTGCTTGGCGACATAGTTCCACTTGGTTTGCAGCGACAGCTCACCAGGTCCAACCTCCATGGTGTAGGTACCACCCACACCAAACGTCCATTCAGGTGCGAGTTTGGGAGTCAGAAAATCGACATTTTCTGCAGGCGTGCCCGGTCGCAGATCCTGAATCGGGATGAAACCCTTCGAAAAGAAACCGTTGTACTTCGCATCCAGCCAACCACCGGTGCTGAAGACATCCAGGTGTTCGCTGACCACAAACCGTGTCTCCAGTTCGATGCCGAGGTACTCCAGACCGCCAATGTTCTCGAACACGGTGGCGACAGTATTGGTTTCCGCATCGTTGACGACGTTTGAATCCTGCTTGTCCTGGAAGTCGTTGTAGAAGCCGGTAGCGTTGACCTGCAGTCGGTTGTCCATGAACTGCGCCTTCATACCCACTTCGTAGGACTTCGCGAATTCAGGGTCGTACTGATTCCGGACGAAATCCCTGATGTTCTGGTTTACACCGAAAAATCCGCCGCTTTTGAAACCTTCAGAATAGGTACCGAAAAACATGATGTCTTCGGTGAAGTGGTAGGCAACACCGAGGTGAATCGTCGTTTCCTTCCAGTTGTTTTTCAGATCAGCGTGGCCAATGTCGAAATTGAATGGATACCGAAGCGCCCGGGAGCCCTGATAGGCCTGATAACCCAGGAAGTGCTTGTTTTCATCCGTGTAACGAATCCCGGCAGTCAGGATCAGCTTGTCGGTGACCTCGTAGTCGACCTGCGTGAAAAACGCGAGTGAATCAGCTTTCTGGGTCTGGAAGAGACGCTGATCGTAGTTTGGTCCAAGCCCTTGTCCGCGTGACCTTGGGTCGCAGGTCAGCACGCCGAAGACCTTTGCAAGACACAGATCGAGGCCCGCAGGTGTGTCGAAGCGCAATCCACCCAGCAACACGTTCCAGAAGGTTCCCGCCGTCACCCAGTCCTGATCATACTGGCTCTCGAAGTAGTAGGCGCCGACCACGAAGTCGAACCGCTCATAGGTGCCCTCAAGCCGGACTTCCTGGCTGAACTGTTCGTAGACGTTGTCGTTATCGATATAGATGAAGTCGTCCTTCGTTCCATCGAGTTCGGAGATCGTGTCTTCGTACGGCGTGTCGTGGTAACCGGTTACAGAGACCAGGCTGAGGTTTTCGTTGATGTCATAATGCATGTTCAGCGAATAAACGTCGTTTCGGTATCGCCCCTTGTTGGGCTGGTTGGTCTCGACGGACGTTGCACGTTTTTCCGGGTCGAGCCGACAGCTTCTGAACAGATTGCAGGGAATCGTTCCACCACTCAGATCCTGAACGCGCCCCAGGTCGGCACCAGTTGGCTTCGGGAAATAACCTGGCAGCACGTTGTAATTGGTGGGCGCGCCGGTATCGCTGTGGTCGTTGTAGCGTTCGATGGTCAGCAGCGCTTCAAAGCTGTCGTTGGGTGTCCACAGCAGCGTCACACCGAAGTTCTCGTAGTCTTTTTCCGGTGCCTTGCCACCGTCGAAGGTCCGGGTGAGGTAACCGTCATTCTTGACGCCAGCGTAGAACAACTTTGCAGCCAGCGTTTCTTCGATGATCGGAAAGTTCATCAACGCGCGGATTTCACGATCACCGTATCGTCCGGCAGTCAGTTTGGCCTTGCCACCGAGTTCGCCGGTTGGCTTGGTTCTGAAGACGCTGATGACACCGCCTACGGTGTTCTTGCCAAACAATGTGCCCTGCGGTCCGCGCAGGATTTCGACACGCTCCAGATCGAAGTTTTCAACGATCTGTCCCGTCACCGTGCCAAAAAAGACGCCATCCAGAGACACCGCAATCGGTGAGTCAAATGACTTGTCCCCTGAACTGGTGCTGGTAACACCACGAATGGTGATGGTAGATGCGCGAGCCCGACCCGGGTTCTGCCGAATGATGACGTTGGAGGAGTACCCGTTGACGTCACTCAGATTGCGAATCGTTGAATCGTGTAATTGTTCTGACAACGCCGTCATGGCGATAGGCACATCCTGTGCGGATTCTTCCTTCTTGCGTGCGGTAACTATGATTTCCTCGATACCGAGGTTTGATTCCGCGGCGATCACCGGGACGGATAAAACGCTGCCACTGAAAACTACGGCAGTCATCACGACTCGGGCCACGGAGGTACAAACAATGCCTTGCATCATTTTCGATTCCCCCAAAGTGCCCTGTTGCTTTTCTTGTCGCACCGCCAGCATTGCCGGGGGTGGTCGCCGGAGTCTAGGCGCGCCGATCGAAAGGATCAAGGCTGACGGTTTTCGAGTTCCCAACGAGACGGCTTCGGGAGCTGTTCCATTCCAGAGTCTGAACGTGCCGATCTCTGGAGGGTATTGGTGCAATGCAACATGGCGTAAATAGGCCGTTAGTTACAACAGACCTTGAGAGTTCCGTTCTTGGAATTGGCTCGAAAGTGTCGATATTGGCGTGCACAGTGCGGAAACATTCATCGCCGAAGAATCAAGCAGTTGGGACGATGTCGTGAGAATTTAAATTCTCATTGGCCCAGTGGTTCGGTCCACAATCGAGATCCCCGGCTTGTTTCCCTCCGGAGGGTGACGGAGGTCGATCTTCAGGCGAATTCAAACAGGGGCGATGAACCTGCAACGGACACCGCTAGCCCGTTTGATCTTTTCGTCAAACGTCGCCAACGGGCTATCGAGAGCCTCTGCGAGCGCGACGTACCACGCATCGTAGGTCGTGAGATTGTCTCGCAGACCCCAGATGCGCTCGGCAAACGGCGAGAATGCAAACAATTCAATACTGAATCGCATGAGATCACGGTAAGCACCGTTCGACTCGAAAGGAGAGAGAATCTTTGCGCGTTCGAGTCGACGAAGCACGTTTGCAGTTTCGGCCAGGACCAACTCTGGAGCCGCGATGGGATGGCCAAGGAGGGTTTCTTCAGCCCAGCGTCCTTCTTTTCCCGAATCCACCAATGCGGATACGAGCACTGAGGCGTCAATGACCACTGTCACTTTCGATCCGCGTCTCTGGCGCGAAGAATCTTGCTGGAGGAAATTTTGGTGTTGGTTGACGCCTTACGGTCCCGCAAGTTGGCAACCCAGGTCTCAATGGATGGGCGGGAGGCAATGCGCTCCAGTTCGCTGCGTAGAAATTCCTGCATCGATTTGCCTTGCAGCGCTGCGCGTGCGGCCAGTTCATCCCTGGTCGATTCGGAAACGTCTCTGATCGTGAGTTGAACGCTCATGCCTTCATAATGAAGTCTATGCAGGCATTCTGCAAGCAGATGTTGCGGATTTCAGCGACGGCTCCTAGCAGCCTGTCGGACTTGAGCGATCGTAGCGAGCCGAGTGGGAGAGCGAGGACAGTTTTTCACGATTTCGAGGCGCATAGCGGCGCTATGCAACGAGAAATCGGGGAGAAATGGACCGCTCTTCCCACTGGCGCAGTAGATCAGTCTCAAGTCCGACAGACTCCTAGGCCACTGATTTGAGTCCGTCGACGACACTAAGTCTTGCTGCTCGTACAGCCGGCAGCAGACCACCGATAAACCCGATCACCAGTGAGAGCAGTACCCCAGCAAACAGCAATTCCGGTTGAACTGAAAAGCGGAAGGCGACCTGTGAATACGCCCCCCCGATGGACGTCATGTCGATGCCATCAAAGATCATCCAACCCATCGCTGCTCCTAACACTCCGCCGATCAGCGCCATGAGCATTGCTTCAATGAGTACAGAAATCACGATGGGTGTTGCCGAAAATCCAATCGCGCGAAGGATGGCGATTTCGCGAGTTCGCGTTGAAACGGCGGCGTAGAGTGAGTTGAGCGCCGTCGCGATTGCACCGAAAGACATGATGATGCCGACCGTAATACCGACGATGGTCATCAGGCGAGTCGATGATTCGGCTTGTTCATTGTAGAAATCGCTTTCGCGGAATACGGTGTTGGCCAGGCGTTTGTCCCCGAGGATCGCCGCTGTCACGACGTCCAGGGATTGTGGTGAATCGAGTCTCGCGCGAATGGTGTTCATCGTGGCGCGATTGAAGGCGTTCGCCATCACGTTCACATCAAGCCAGGCTTCTGACTCTGTCGCACGACCGTAGGCGCCAAAGTGTCCTACCACGGTGAACGTGACACCTTTGAGGGAAATGTGGTCACCAACCTGCAATCCCTCAAACGTCCGGGCAGCCGCTTCACCGACGATGACCTCGAACTGTCCGGCTGTAGATAGTCGACCCTGTGTGATGCTCACTTCAGGGCGGACCCTCAGGGCCGCTTCACTCACGCCTCGGAGCGGCAGTCCGGCGCGGTTGTGGTCGTCCCGTCTGGACAGATTTACGGTGAGGTAAATCTCTGGAGAGACGAGCGGCTTGTTTCCACCGTCCAGTGCCCTGGTTGCGGATATGCCTGGCAGACCGGCGATAATTGCTGCCTGATCGCGGGTGATTGAGCCGTTTATTTCCGAACGTGATCCCTTGCCCAGGAGCAGCACGCGATCTGCCTCGCCGCTGCTTTGCATGGTTTCACGCAGACCATTGGCCATTGCGAACAACGCGGTCAACACGAACACCACGCCAGCTATACCGACGACGACGACAGCAGAAGAACCCAGGCGGGTTCGCAAGGTGGAAACGTTGATCAAGGCAACTCGGACAATCCTGCGGAACATTTTTGTTGATCCTCTAGTTAGAGCTTTCGAAGCTCATCGACCAGTTTAAGGCGCTTCAATCGAAGTACGGGGTGGCAAGCCGCCAATAGTCCGATGCACAGGACGATGCCAGCGGCTGCGGCAAGAGTCGGAAATCCAATGGTGATTCCGGCCAGCTGCGGTACAAAGTCGCGACCGAGACCGAGCAGCAGTGCACTGCCGATCAATCCAGGGACGGCGCCCAGGAGAACCAGAGCCAGTGACTCGCCAGCGACCAGTGCCTGGGTCGCCAGGCGTTGAAAACCCATCGCACGCAGCACAGCGAACTCGGCCATGCGTTCGTGCATGCCGTGCGCAATTGTGTTTGCAGTGACGAGTGCCATGGTGAACAGCACGGATCCGAGAATCACGGAGATCATCAGTCCGATGTCCCCGAGCTGCTGGGCAAAACCGAGTGCGAAGTCACGCTCTGTCGACGTGTTGGTTTCGTCGGAAGAGTTCGCGAAGCTGGAATCTATGCGGTCAACGATCTCGCCGGCTGAGTGCCCCACATCGACGTCAGCATTGATGTAGGACACGAGACCGGTTCCCCAGGCGCGATATTCGTCAAAGAACGCATAGTTGATGTACATCGCAGTGAGATCGACGCTGCTGTTGCCACCATCGAAGATTCCCACCACATCGAATTCCCACGCGTTCATGTCCTTGTTTGACCAGATGTCCGGAACGAGCGCCACGCGATCGCCGACCTTGAGTCCGAACAGTTCTGCAGTTCTTCTCCCGACAATGGCGCCGGTGCGTGTCGTCGCCATTAGTTCGAGTGTGTCGGGCGAGACAATAATCTCCGGGTGCAAGGGAAAGAAACTGTCGGGGACCGCCCATCGTGCGAACGAGTTTTCACCGTCACGAAACGTTCCGCCGAACCAGGTTTGATATGAGACGTCACGCACGCCTGGCAATTTGCTGATGACCATCGCGTGATTGACAGGCAAAAAGTCCGTGGTGGAGTGACGCGGTTGAACGATAAGACGATTGCCTTCACTCGTTTCGCCACGACCTTCGAACACCATCAAGACCGGCCCGAACAGGCCGATGAGCAGAAAAGCGCTGGCAACGCTGAAGGTCGTCAACAACGTGCGGCCGGGGCGACGCCACAGTCCACTGCGGACGAGTCCAAACCAGCTCACTGGCTTACACCTTCGCCGGTCTGACCCTGTTCGATCATCAGCCCCTTGTCCATGTGCAGCACACGCCCGGCATGACTCGCCGCCTTGGGATCGTGTGTCACCATGACGATGGTTTTGGCTAGATCGCGGTTCAGCAGCTCCAGCAGCGAGAGGATTTCATCGGCGGTCTTCCGGTCGAGACCACCGGTGGGCTCATCGCAGATCAGCAGTTGTGGGTCGCTGACAATGGCGCGGGCAATGGCCACGCGTTGTTCTTGTCCACCGGAAAGTTCGGTCGGACGGTGTTTGGCTCGATCAAAGAGGCCGACGATGTCCAGTGCCGTGAGTGCTCGCCTCCGGATTTCGGCTGAACCCAGGCGAGTCAGCAGCAGCGGCAGCGCCACGTTCTGTTCTGCCGAAAGGGATGGCATCAGGTTGTAGGCTTGAAATACGAAGCCCACGAAGGCGGCTCGCCAAGCCGTCAATTGCCGATCGGCAAGCACCGCGATGTCCGCTCCATCCACGATCACGTGACCTTGATCCGGTCGATCGAGGCCGCCGATGAGATTAAGCAGCGTGCTCTTGCCTGATCCGGATGGCCCCATGAAGGCCACAAACTCCTTCCGTGGTATCTGGACATTGAGCTCGTTCAGTACGCTGATCACGTGTGTCCCGCGCCGATAGCGCTTCACCACGTGTTGGACGTCGACCAGAATCTCAGTCATCGCTTCACTCCAGACCTGTTACTCAGCCCCAGGGTGCGGGTCGACGAGTACCGTGTCTCGTCAAGTTGTGCAGGCTTTGGTCGATTTCAGGAATCGGTGAGAGATTTGATAAACCGGTGTGGGATTTACGAGTGGATCCCAGCGTCGTCCTCATCGACTGCCCCGGTGCTACCGAGTCTGGACTGCCGATATGCGGATGGCGTGGTGTCCTTGAGTTCGCGAAAGGCGCGATTGAAGGGATTGATGGACTGATAGCCAACGGACAAAGCGATCGTGAGGATCGGCAGTCTCCGTTGTGCCGGATCGGCCAGTGCCTGTGCAGCTTCTGCAATTCGATACTCGTTCAACATCTGGCTGAAATTGCGGTACCCCAGACGGGTGTTGATGAGGCGCCGCAATCGATATTCCGGAATCCGGATATGGGCGGCGAGGGCAGCGATGGATAGTCCCGCCTGCCGATAGATGCCTGCCCGCATGGCGGCCTCAAAGGCCGTGAAATCAGAGTCGGCGGTGACGGTCACTTCGGCGGTATCAGGTGTCGATCCGGCAGCGTTCGCGACGCCAGCGGCAGACCGCGCTGTTCTTGTCATGACTTGGAGGTAGACCAGAGCCGCTGTATTCATGAGCGCGTTGAAGGCCTGGTAGCCTTCGTGCACGTAGAACATCAGGACATTGCCGGGATCGAGTACCAGCCGAGTCAGGAGCGTGTAGGTGACCAGGTTCACTGCAATCACCACCACTAACAGCGCACGCATCACCCGCCGTGGATCGATTAGGTCATCCCGCCAGTCCTTCAAAGTCCAGTAGAGCGCCACAGCGATGAACAACGCCTGCAAGGTGGCTGGCGTCACTTCGAACAACAGGTGCAACACACTGTTGTCATCTGTCATGACCGTGCCGCGACTGGGGTGTGTCGTGATACCAAGGAAGTACGGTAGAAGATCTTCAAGACTGATTTGAATGGCCAGCAGCAACGCAACTAAACGGGGAAACCTGTCGTGTTGCTCTTTGAAGAGCAGGAAAGACAAGATCATGAACGCAGCAGGAACCGTGTTCATCAGTATCTGGAAGGCGACGATCAAGGGTTCAGGGGTCAGGAACTGAAAGGGCTCTGGTATCCAGCTTGCAAACATCGTTCGGCTGAACACGACAAAGGCCGCTGAGCAGACCGAGAAGAATGCGACCAGCCGTGCCGCGTTGTTACGGGGGAAAGCCACCAGCAGGTTCGTGCTCACCAGGAGCATGCTGAAGATGGCGATGCAGTCGATGGCATAGAGTGTGGCGTGCAAGTTCATGAGTTTCTCGCAGTGCTCACGACATCAGGGTCGATCTACGCGCGATCTAGGCGCGATAGAAGTCGGCCGCTAACAGGTTTCGTGTCGTCACTCGTCCATCGATGAAGTCGTCGATGGTCTGGTGAAAATGCCGCAGTCGGATCTCCTGCTCACTGAGGATCATCCCCTTGAACGAATCCGAAGCGACACCGGCCTGCATCGTTGCCATGTTTGAACCATCCTGCGCCAGAACGTTTGCCAGTACCGGATGGAAGGTGCCGTTGAAGGCTGCCGCATAATCCGCCGGACCGTCTTGCCCATGAATGCGGTGAGGCGGGCGTTCCGTCCGGGGAGCGCCAGGTGGCCTGCGAACGATGATGAAAAAATCGTAGTAACACTTGCCCGGATCAGTGGTGTGTGGACGGTAGCGGAACACGGCTCCGCCTTCCGGGGTTTGCGTAAAAGTGGTGTTCGGAAAAAACGTGTAGTGGTACTGGTGGACCAGTTGTTCATCATTCATCTGTCGATACGGCAGATAGGTTTTGTGCTCGATCGAGCGACGGTAGGCAATTTCTGTCAGGTGCATGTCTCTGGCGACTTCGGTCTGCGCTGGAGCTGCGTTGGTTTGACGCCTGGCCATCATGCCCTTGCGCAGCGGCGTCATGGTCTCACGATCGGTGACAAGTTCGCTCACCGTGCGATTGAAGTTCAGCATCCTCGAGTGGATGCCCCAGAGCTCGATGGGGATGTCGTGCCCCTCACCAAACTGGATCATGTCCGGGTGCAGGGCTGCGAAGTGGTAACTTTCATTGAAAGCGTCCACGGCGTGTTTCCAGTTACCGGACCACTCGAAAGTCTGGTAGTCGATGAGATCCCAGGTCTCGAACTCGTAGGTTTCCAGATGCGTGCCGATCTCGCCCAGGTACTCGCGCAGTGAGCAGCTCTCGTGATCCATGTTGAACCAGAGCCAACCACCCCACATCTCGACCTTGACTTCGGGCAACCCGAGTTCAGATGCAGGAACGCCATCTTTGAACTGTGGGAAGAACTCCGGTGCGGCAACTTGTTTCAGTGATCCATCGGTGTTCCATTGCCAACCGTGAAACGGGCAAGCAAAGGTATCAAGAACCCCGCTTTCTATCTGGCACAGCCGATTGCCACGATGCTGACAGACATTATAAAAACCGCGGATCTTGCCGTCTTCGCCGCGAACGAAGAGGAACGACTCCTTGCCGAGTTCGTGTACATGAAAAGAGCCGGGTTCTTCGAAATCATCGACTCGTGTGACCAGTTGCCAGGTTTTGGTCCAGATGGTCTGCCATTCCGACTGCATGAAATCGGCGGACAGATAACGTTGACCATCCAGTCGCTCAAGGCCAAGGCTCTTGTTTTTCTGACGTGGCAGGAACGGTGGCGCTTTGAACTGTCCAGTGCGCGGATTCGGACGACGCAGAAATTCATCTTCAACCTTTCCCATGACGCGTCAGTCTCCTCACTGATTCTCTCAGTTGTTTTGGGCGATACCCCAACGAATGCTTCGGCGCAGCAGTTCGTAATACGTCGGATTCTGCCAGGCGCCGCGGTGCACTGGCACAACATCCGCCAGCGGCCGAAGGTCGTACTTGCCACAACAATGCCCGAGCGCGAGGTAGAGCACTTCGCCGGCGCCGTAGCGGTGGAGGTACATCTGCGGATGACTATCGCGGTCGGTCCCGAAGGCCGACTGCACATAGCCCGTCGATGGCTGGTTGTACGAGGCTTCCAGCAGCACGTGGGATTCGCCTTCGTAGGTACAGTAATAGGGTTCGTCTTCAACCTCGAAGTCCTCAAGGCCCGCCACCAGTGGATGCCCTGGATCGGTCACCCGTACGGTGAAGCGGGCGATGGCAGGGTGAGCGATGAACCGGCTCCCGAGCAGACTCATGAACAGCGGAGCGCGGTCCGGTGTGTCCGCTTTGCCGTTCACGAATTCGATGAGCGCGTTGGTTGCATGCAGCGCAAGCCAGCGGCCGCCTGTTTGCAGCCATGATTGCAGACCTTGCTGCTCCTCGAGCGTGGGCTGCAAGTCGCAGGTATAGGTGACGAGCAGGCTGCATTTTCCGATGGTCTCAAGGTCGGAAAAATCCGATGCGACGTGGACCCAGGCGTCTTCCTGTTCGGCGAGAAGCTTCAGCAGTTCAAGACGCGCGAAGTTGGTGTCGTGGTATTTAGCATTCACGACCAGGTAAATGTCGATCCGGGTATCGCCTGACATCGATGCACCTCCCCATGTTTCGTCGGTCGCTCGGTCAGGGAGAAAGTAACAGGGTCTTCAGGCGGCGGCTACCCACTGAGCACGTTCTTCATCGCTCATATGGCGCAACTCCTTCCCGTACACCGCGTAGAAAATATACTCGGCGACATTCTTGGCATGGTCCCCGAAACGTTCCAGTGAGCGGGCGGCCCAGATCAATTGCAGCGCGCCGCCCGTGGCTTCCGGTTGCTCCGCGATGAACGATTGAAGATCGGCTGTGATCGCTTTGCATCGCTCGTCAATCAACCGGTCCTCCTGTTTGATTGCTGCGGCTGCTACCCCGTCGAAGGCCACGAACGCCGCAAGAGCTTTCTCGGAGAGCGCCAGCACGCTGGCACCTAGTGTTGCAATCGTGCTGCCAAATTGCCTCTGTGGTGCTCCGGATGATTCGAGGGCTGCCTTCGCAACACGTTTAGCCAGGTCGCCCATTCGCTCGATGTCCATCACGACCTTGATGACGGCGAAGACCAGACGCAGGTCACCGGCTGCTGGCTGACGCTGAACCAGCATGTCGCGGCACGCTTCGTCGAGTCCCAACTCGAGCTGATTGACTTCAGCATCGCGGGCGATCACCTGAACGGCGAGTTCACCATCGTTCAGTTCCAGCGCCTTGAGTGCATCACGGAGCTGGTCCAGCACCAGCCGGCCCATCGACTGGACCTGGCCGATGATCGCATCCAGTTCGGCATTGAACTGACCAGACAGATGACGGCGCAGATCATTCTTGTTCAGGGTCATCGAGGTACTCCGGACTAGCCGTATCGGCCGGTAATGTAGTCTTCGGTCTGCTTTTTCGCGGGGTTCGTGAACACACCACGTGTTGCGCCAAACTCGATCAGTTCACCGAGGTACATGAATGCGGTGTAATCCGATACCCGCGCTGCCTGTTGCATGTTGTGGGTAACGATGAGAATCGTGACCTTTTCCTTTAAACGATGAATCAGGTCCTCGATGTTGGCTGTCGCATTCGGATCCAGCGCGCTGGTTGGCTCATCGAACAGCAGAAGCTCGGGTTCCGTTGCGAGTGCCCTGGCGATGCACAGCCGCTGTTGCTGACCACCTGACAGGTTGAAGGCCATGTCCTCAAGGCGTTCCCGGACTTCATCCCAGATCGAGGCTTCGCGCAGTGCCTGCTCAACCCGATCGGCGATCTCCGAACGGTTCTTCTGGCCGCGCACGCGCAATCCGTAGGCAACGTTTTCAAAGATCGATTTGGGAAACGGATTCGGCTTCTGAAAGACCATGCCGATGCGCATCCGTACTTCAATGGGATCCACGCTGCGAGCGAGTATGTTGACACCATCGGGCTGGAACAGGATTTCACCGCCGTAACGGGTGTTGTCCTGCAGGTCGTGCATGCGATTGAAACACCGCAGGTAGGTGGACTTGCCACAGCCTGATGGGCCGATGAGAGCAGTCACGCGGGACTCGTCGATCCGCATGTTGATGTTCTTCAGCGCCTGGTTGTCGCCGTACCAGAAATCCAGGCCCTTCACTTCGGCCTTGAGTGTGGTGCTTGGTGAAGTTGAGGCTGTGGTGGCCGCGTCTTTGTGCGCGATGCGGATGGACATATCCATATTGTTTTGCTCTACCATTTAATTCGCTTCCTGAAACGAATGCGTAACCAGATTGCCGTGCCGTTCATGACAAGTGTCATCACGACCAGGACGAGCCCTGCTGCTGCCGCATTCTCCTGGAAGGCGGCCTGTGGTCGCGACAGCCAGTTGAACATCTGGATCGGCATGACCGTGAAGGGGGATTCGAGCCATTCGAAGCTGATAAAGGGAAAGTCCCCGGTAATTGGCGATGCAGGCAGGAAGGCGATAAACGTCAGTGCACCGATGGTGATGATTGGCGCGGTTTCACCAATGGCCCGGGCAAGGCCGATGATGACGCCGGTGAGAATGCCGCCAGCCGAGTAGGGCAGGATGTGATCGCGCACGAGTTGCCAGCGTGTGGCGCCCACACCATAGGCGGCTTCACGGATGCTGACCGGAATCGCCCGAATGGCCTCGCGGGTCGACACGATGATGACGGGCAGAATCATGAGCGCGAGCGTCAGGCCTGCCGACAGAATGCTCTGTCCGAAATCCAGCATGTAGACAAAGACGCTGAGTGCGAGCAGGCCGTAAATGATGGACGGTACCCCGGCAAGGTTGGTGACATTGACCTCGATCAGGTTGGTCACCCAGCCCCGGCGCGCATACTCCTCCAGGTAGATTCCGGCGCCGATCCCGAATGGAATCGCTGTCGCCGCAGTAATGAGCATGACGAGACTTGAACCGACGATGGCACTGAGGATGCCCGCCTGATGAGCGCGCCGCGAAGGAAAATTCTCAAAAAATGACCAGTTGAGCCGGTGTGCACCGTCCTGTATCAATCCGGCTAACAAGACTGCCAACGTCAGAATGCCGATCATCATGCAGATGAGACCGATGATGGCGAAGATTGCGTCCCGGCGTCGGCCGCGCAGGACGAGTTGCCTTATAGCCTGGGTGTCTTGCATGTCAGTAGATCTCGCGGAATCGCATGCGAGCCAGGTGGCCCAGCACGTTGAACAACAGGGTCATCAGGACCAGTACCAGCCCGACAGCAAAGATGCTCTGGTATTCGATGCTGCCGTGCGGGAGATCGCCGAGAGCGACCTGCACGATGAACGCGGTGATGGTGGCGCCCGGTTCGGTGGGATCCCAGGTGAAGTTGGGCTGCTGGCCGGCGGCCACGGCCACCACCATTGTTTCGCCGAATGCGCGAGAGATCCCGAGGATGTAGGCCGCGACGATGCCGGAGGTTGCAGCGGGAACCACCACCCGCAGGGAGGTCTGCAGCCGTGTGGCACCCATGGCGTACGACCCTTCGCGCATCTGCATGGGCACGGACCGCATGGCATCTTCTGCCATGGATGTGATGTACGGAATGATCATGATGCCGATCACGAGCCCTGGCCCGAGCATGTTGAATCCCGGCAGGTCCGGCATGAACCACTGTAAGGCCGGGGTGACCATCAGCAACGCGAAGTATCCGTACACAACCGTGGGTACACCGGCCAGCAGTTCGAGCGTGGGTTTGACCGTTTCGCGCACGCGCACGGTTGCGAATTCGCTCAGATAGACCGCCGCGATGGTGCCGACCGGAACGGCGAACAGCAATGCGACGGTCGAAGTCACCAGGGTGCCCGCCAGTAGCGGCAGTACACCGTAGTGTTTGTCCGCGAACATGATGGTCCACTGGGTGTCGGTCAGAAAGTCGACGATCGAAACCTGATCGAAGAAGGAAGCGGATTCAAACAGCAGAATGCCGACGATCCCGACGGTTACGGCGACCGCTGTCATCGACACGGCGAACAGTATCGCCTCGATGAAACGTTCGCCGATGTGCCGCGTTGGCTTGTAGGCAAAACGATTGTCGGAGCCCGGAGCGTCGGACAGCCGATTGATTGAATCCGCAGGCATGGTCAGTTCCTTGTCCCGACAGCTTAGTGTGTACGCTCACGCACCAGCAATTCTTCAACCGAAAGGCCGATTTCTGCGTGGCCAGCAAAGCCGCTGCCCACTTTGCCAGCTTTCAGGTTTCCGCGCGCGAGTGCATAGGCTTTTGCCGGCAGTTCCACATAACCCACTTCCGCTGCCAGTGCCGGGCCTTCGGTCAGATAGAACTCCACAAACTCCTTGATTTCGGGGCGTGCCAGAGACTTTTCCTTCACATAGATGAAGAGCGGCCGCGACAGCGGTTGGTAGCTACCGTCATTCACCGTTTTGGCCGAAGGTAGAACACCGGTGTTGCTGCCTGTGGCCACAATCGGGACAGCGCGCAGCTTGTCGGTGTTCTCTTCGTAATAGGCCATGCCGAAGTAACCCAGAGCACCCTTGTCGCGTGAAACGTACTGCACCGTGACGTTGTCGTCTTCGCTGGCCTGATAGTCACCTCGTGATGCTTTTGAACGACCCACGATCGCTTCTGTCCAGTAATCAAAGGTACCTGAGTCAGCCCCGGCGCCGGCCAGCTTGAGTGGCGTTGCGGGAAACGTCGAGCGCACTTGATTCCATTTCATGATTTTCTGCTGCGCGGCTGGCTCCCACATGAGCTTGAGTTCGGCAACGGTCAGCTTGTCAACGAAGGCGTTGGCCTTGCTGACCACAACAGTCAGTGCGTCATAGGCGATCGGCAGTTCGTAGTATTTGATGCCGGCCTGTGCACAAGCGATCATCTCTTCTTTCAGGATTGGCCGTGACGCATTGGTGATGTCGGTTTCACCGCGGCAGAAGCGCTTGAAGCCACCACCAGTGCCGGCGATACCGACCGTGACACGAGCGCCACCGAGTGTCGCCTGATATTCCTCTGCGACGGCCTCGGTGATCGGATAGACCGTGCTGGACCCATCGACCTTGATCACTGCAGCGGCTTGTACGACAGGGACGAGTGCTGCGGCGGCCAGTGCAAAGCCGAGGGCGAATCGATTCATCTTTTTCATCTTTGTGTCTCCAGGACTGGAAGCTGAGTTAGAACTTGGCATTGATATCGATCATGAGTGTCTCGACACCTGCGTCATCGTTGTTGTATCGACTCGCCGCATCAGATTCAGCCCTGAACCAGGACACGGTGAGGTTGAAGTTTTCGAGGAAGTCGTACTGGGCCTTCAGCTTGTGGCCACTCGAGGCGACATAGCCGGACGCAAAGTCCGAATCCGTGAAGTAACCCACCACGGCGTTGCGCTCGATGTCCCGCCAGGTGTAGTCGAAGGCGATCCCGGCGATGTTGGTGCGGACACCGAAGAGCCATGCAGTATCCTCGTTGCCGTCCCGGAAGGTCTTGAAGTCGGTTGCGTCGACGTTGACGATGTACTGGCCGTACAGCGTCAGTGGCAATGGCAGGCCGATCACATCCATCTGGCCGAATCCCTCGTACAGCGTGAATTCGTCGGTGGTGTTGCCGTTGGCAATCAGCGCAATCGCCGGCTCACCAGCTTCTTCGCCGTCGCCTCGGTAGTTATACAGACTCGCCCCGAGCGTGAGACGGACACGGTCACCCGCATCGAAGGCAACACCGCCTTGCATGGAGTAGAGGCTGAGGTCGTTCTTCCATTGGACACCTTCGCCATCAACGTTGTCCTTCAGGACAAAATAGCCGGCGCTGCCGAACAGGGTGGTCGTACCGTACTTACGCTGGTAGCTGCCAGCGAACCCTTCCGGGTTGATGTCGTTGTCCCAGGCCGCGTCGCCTACAGCCATCCACGGCTGCTTCATCTTGCCGGCAAAGAGCTTGAGGCCGGGCACACTGGCCGGGTGATAGTCGATGTAACCGAGATCAAGCCAGACCGGCTTCTTGTCGAAGTAGCCGTCGAGATCCTGGTTGGTTGATCGACGGTCCGGGGTGCCACCGGTGGCGAGCTGGATGCCAGTCTCCACTTCGGGATTGATCTGGGTGAACGCACCGAGTCGGGCGCGCAGGCGCTGCCTGTCCTTATCCCGCCCGCTGGCGACGGAAGCGCCCGGTGGTTTTGTCTCGAATTTCGGCTCATCTTCAATGTTGACGATGTCGTTGCGCGCCCGCACGTCGCCCTTGAGGACGGTAGTGGCGGCCCAGCCAGCGGTCTGCTGGTAAGTCGTGAATTCCTTCTTGTCGAGTTTCTGGCGGCTTTCTCTTTTTTTCTTGCGTTCGGCTGTCCGTTCTTCGGTGGCCAGATCGGCTACCAATTCCTCGTGCTGTGCCTGGGTGATCGACCCATTGGCCAGCAGCATATCCAGAAGCTTGGCGTCCACGTTACTGCCGATTACCTGGGTTGAGGCAGCCAGCAACAGTGTGCCAGCGAGTGCGGCTCGGAATTTGTTCATCGTTTTACGTCTCCTGCGGATCGTGTCTGTTCGTTTCATGGTCCTGGTTGGACCAGAGATACTTTCTTGCCGCATTCCCTGGAAAAGCCGTTTAACGCTCCGGCGGGATACTCCACTGGTTATGTGACGGCTGGATGTCGGCTACATGCGCACTTCAGCGGGAATGTGTGACGATTTGATGACGATGTGACATGGCGTTGCCAGATTTTCGTAACAATCATGGGGACCGCCACTCGGTTCTGCCTGAGGATGCTCCCCTCATCCACGCATCGAGGCTATCCGGAACCAGACGCCAGGTGCCTCGTTGGGTCAGGTGAAGTCCCACATCGGCCAGCTTTCAGGGTGGCTGCCCAGAGATACCAGCCGATTTCCGAGGGTGATGTCCACCCGCAATCCGGGTTCACCGGGTTGCACGGAGAGACCGGTCACGAACCCGTCGATGGCATCGAGATAGGCAGCAGCGTTCGGAGTCGAAACGACAAAAGCGGCCAACTTTCCAGCCGCAGGGCTCGTCGATGATGGATGTTCACAGTTCAGCCAGTCGATGAAAAATGGGAACAGCCCGCCAAACGCGTGTTGGCGTGGAAACAGCAGCTCCCATTGCAGCAGCTGTCCCTCTGGCGTCTTCCGGGAGGTTGGTATCGGCCCTGCAGACCCGATGTTTCGATCACCAAGGGTCCGCTTGATCCGCTGCAGATCACCACGTGCAGCCCAGGTAATGAGCCCGCCATGGCTCAGTGTCGAGAGCCGACTACCCAGAGTGTCGCTCCGCTTCTGCGCCCTATCCGGCGCGATGATCTCCAGATACGTGCTGCCCAGGGACAACAAGGCATTGCACGTGCCAAGCGAAGGATGGCTGCCACCACGTGCAGGCGTGACGCCGAACGTGGCTTCCGCCCATCGCAACCCATCCTCAAGGTCCGGCACGCCATACATGAAGTGGTCGATCACCGGCCGAGTTCCACCCGCAGGCGCGTGTGGATGGCATCGAGTTTGTCGATCAACGCATCGATGGATCGATAGCCTGCCTGAAAGATGGCTGTGGCATTCAGTGCACCCCACTGGAACCCTTGCTGCCGAAGTTCAACGGCACGTCGCGCGACGTTGTCGTCGTCCTTGTAGAAATTGCGGCCGGCTTCATCGCGCGGTGGTACGTCGAGCATCATCTGCAGACCGATGCTGGCGGGATCGCGTCCCGCAGCTTCAGCGGCCTGACGAATGGTATCGAGTGCACGGGTGGTTCGCCTCGCGTCGAGCCCGGCGGTGCCAAGCCAGCCATCCCCGAGTTCGCCGGTTCGCCGCAGGGCCGCAGGTGAACCACCACCAATCCAGATTGGCAGATCCGCGCCCTGTGGTGACTTCGGCTCCATCGCCATCGCGACGGCAGCGTAGTACTCGCCGTCAAAGTCGATCTTCTCATCACGAAACCAGTGACGCAGGAAGCGGATGGATTCATCCATCCGACGCCCGCGATCGGTGAAACTTTCACCCAGTGCCTCGTATTCAGACGCCTGCCAACCAACGCCTATGCCCAGACGCACGCGGCCCGCAGACAAGGTGTCGAGCGTACTGATCTGTTTGGCGACGAGGGTCGGTTGTCGTTGTGGGAGCACCAGCACCTCGGTGCCCAGGCCAACTCGTGTGGTCACCGCGGCGATATAGGAGAGCATCATCAGCGCTTCCATGATCGGCATCTGCGGTGGATACATGGGGGCTGCGCGGGTATCGGTTGGGTACCCCATGATGACGTGATCGAACATGTCGATCTGATCGTAGCCGATGTCTTCGATGGCTTTGGCTAGGCGGATCACGCCGGCCGGCCCTTCGCGATAGGC
Organism: Gammaproteobacteria bacterium; assembly: GCA_031385325.1. GTDB lineage: Bacteria > Pseudomonadota > Gammaproteobacteria > Pseudomonadales > Azotimanducaceae > SYFY01. The sequence continues at coordinate 28,393 of JANNBJ010000024.1, forward strand.
GACACTTGGAAACTCGATGCTGATCTTCATTGTCCCACTCCCTTGTTCCCTGACACACTTGCTAGAGGTTATTCGAGAGCGGGAGCAAAGTGAAAGCACCACAGAAGCCGGTTCAGCCAGTTCAGCCCATTCGGCCGGCGGCGACGGTCATCATCGTTCGTGAGGCGGATGCAGGCTTCGAGATCTTCATGCTCAAGCGGGCTAGCGAATCGGCCTTCGCCGGTGGCATGTATGTCTTTCCCGGCGGGCGAGTCGATGGTGATGATCACCTGCACAAGTATGACGTCTGGCGACGTGGACCGAGCGAGGCGCAGGCGGCACAGCTGAAAGCGCTGGGCGACGAGTGGCGCGGGTTCTGGATAGCGGCCATCCGCGAGACGTTTGAAGAAGCCGGTCTGCTGCTGGCCTACGATGCCGATGACCGTCTGGTCACTTACCAGGACCAGGCGCGATTCGAGCGCCTGCAAGCCTGGCGCCAACCACTGAACGACGGCGAGATTTCGCTGCTTGAAATCTGCGAACGCGAACAGCTCCGGCTGGCGGTAGATCACGTGCACTTCTACAACCGTTTCATTACACCGGTTGGCCGACCCAGACGCTTCGACACCCGCTTTTTCATTGCTCAAACACCTCCCGAGCAGGTTGGCCGGCATGATGAGTGGGAGACGGTCGACAGCCGCTGGATCTCGCCTGCCGAAGCGCTCGCCCGTAACGCGGCCGGGGAATTCGATCTGATGAACGTCACCCGCATGCAGCTGCAGCGTCTGGCGGAGCAACCGGGTTACGACGGCGTCGTCAACATGGCTCGCGAGAATCGACACTTCCCTGTGCATCGTCCGGTACTGCCGGTGAGCTGATCACTTCGTTATTCCGTGAAGTTCTTTCATTCCTCGAACTTTCTTTTTCACGAACTTTCTTTTTCATGAACTTTCTTTTTCATGAATCACGCATGACGATTTTGTTTGAGTACAATTTCGACGCGCATTGGGGAGCGGTATAGGACAGACCATCTTGAAGCGAGAGTTTCGGATCGAAGATCTGGTGATCGAATGGCGGGAGAATCAGCGTCGCAAGCGTAACGTTGGCTTTCTGTTCCAGCCTGATGGTCGACTTATTCTGGACACACCACCTCGGGTGGAACGAGCAACGTTGCAAACGATGGTGCAGGAAAATCTGCGCTGGATTCGTTATCGCCTGCGCAAGGTCCGTGAAGAATCCCGCCTGCATCCGCCAGCCCGTATCGCCAACGGGTGTGCAATTCCCTATCTTGGTGAACAGCTGACCATCCAGTGGATTTACAGCGAAGATCGTGTTGTTCACCGGGTTGGCAAAGTCCTGGAAGTGTATGCACCAGCGGCGCGCCAGGTGCGTGAACTGGTGCAGCCGTGGTACGTGGCGCGTGCTTCACGCCAATTCGCCAGACAGATCGATCGCTGGCAGAGCCTGCCCTGGGCGCCCAGCCGCCTGCAATCGTGGCGCCATCAGTTCATGACCAGCCAGTGGGGGTCATGCAGTGTCGACGGGCATCTGTCCTTCAACACCCATCTCGTCAAGGTGCCGGAAGCGTTGATAGAGTACGTCGTACTCCATGAGCTCTGTCACCTGAAGGTGCATAACCACGGCCCACGTTTCTACAGCCTGATGCGAGAGTACATGCCGGATTGGGAAGCGCGTCGGCGCGAGTTGAATGGGTATCTCGCCATTCTGTTCGGGGACTGATCTATCACGAGTTTCCTCCCTCCCCAGCTTCTGGCTTTAGGCTGGTCATTCTGGTTTGACGAACAGCTGGAAGATTCCGACTCAAGCGACGTTGCCCGTGTCATCGAAGTCCAGCGCACCGGCGTGACCGTACGAACCATCGACGCAGACCTGCGGCTGCCACTGGGCGGGAAGTGGTTTCGTGATGACACGACAGAACGGCCAACGGTGGGCGACTGGGTTCGGCTCGACCCGGCCCGCACGCAGATCCTGCTTCTCTTCAACAGGCGCAATCTCTTGCAGCGCCGTGAAGTGCACAGTGGTGCGGCACAGGCCATTGCAGCGAATGTCGACGCGTTGCTCATCGTGACGGCCTGTAACGAAGAGTTCAACCTGTCTCGCCTGGAACGGTATCTCGCGCTGGCACGTGAGGCGGGAGTGCCACCCGTTCTCGTGCTGACCAAGGCAGATCTTACGGACGATCTCCCTGCATTCGTCACGCGGGCACAGTCACTGGGCTCGGACCTTTCGGTGGTAGCCGTCAACGCGCTCGCAGATTCCGTGATCGATCAGCTCAGCCCCTGGTGCGGACCTGGTCGGACGATTGCACTGCTGGGTTCTTCAGGGGTCGGCAAATCCACACTGCTCAACACCCTGGCCGGTAACAGCCTGCAGCGCACCGGGGCAAGTCGTGACAGTGATGATCGTGGTCGCCACACCACATCGCATCGATCGCTGCACGTGCTGCCCGACGGCACGCTGGTGATCGACAGCCCAGGCATTCGTGAACTGGGCGTGATCGAGACCACTGCTGAACCCGAAGTGGTATTTGATGATGTGCTTGATCTGGCTGCCACCTGTCGATTTGGCGACTGCAGGCATCAATCTGAACCCGGTTGTGCCGTACAGATGGCGATTCAGAGTGGTCAACTCGATCCACGTCGACTCGCCAGTTATCGCAAGCTGCAGGAGGAGTCTTCGGCAGCCCGTCTTCGTGAACAGATGAAGCCTCGCAGCGGGCGTCCGAGGACGGGTAAACTCCCGCCTTCTTCAAAGTAGCCCCGCGTCCTGTTCGCAGCCTAAGGTCGCCGGCAACAAGTAGTCGCGAGATCTGTCATGACCCAACTGCAAGCACCCAATGTTCGTCTGCAAGGCGTTTCCGTTACCCGCAAGATGGCCGCCTCGTTGCCTGGACTGCGGGCCGCAGCCGAACGTAATGGACTGAAAATCCATCACCTGGGTGCAGGTTATCCACATCCCGAGGTGACTGATCCACGCGGTTTCCTCAAGCATCAGGATCGCTATTTTCAGCATCTGGATGCATTGGAGCGTCGCAACGATCCGACCACGCTGCCGGAGTATCTGCGCGAGTCGTTCTCTTACACCGATACACTCGGACCACGGCGTGCGAGAGAAGTCTTTGCGGCGGCGTACGGTTCCGACTGGGGTGTAGCGATGCAGCCAGACAGCCTCATCCCCACGGTCGGTGCGACCGGCGGCATCCATCTGGCCTGTTCGCTGTTCGAGCATTCGGGCAAGCCCGTCGCCTACATCACCGATGCACCGACCTATGCCGGGTTCACGGCCCGTGCGGAGCTTTGTCAACATGCCAGGATCTACAGCGTCGAGATGGACAGTGAAGGGGCTGATCCCGTTCGGTTGCGCGAACAGATTCGCAACGCGCGAGCGGACGGCTTTTTCGTACCGTTCTATTACACGATTCCTGATGGTCACAATCCGGCTGGTTTTTCCTTCAGCGATCGTCGCCGGCTGGAAATTCTCGATGTTGTGAGGGAAGAGGGTGTACTGATTCTCGAAGATGCACCCTATGTCTACATCAGCTTCGCCGATGCCGCACGACGACCGAAGCCGTTCATTGGTCTTGCTCCCGAGCAGACCATTCACCTGTTCACCGGATCAAAGATCGGTTTTCCAGGGCCACGCATCGGCTTTGTATATTCGGAGGCGCGGCTGACCATTGAAGGTGGCAGAGAGGTGTCGTTCACGGAACTTGCGCTCACTGAAGCTGCGGCTGCAATCCTGTTCCAGAACCCAGGCGCCTTGCGTGGATTCGAAGCGTTGTTGCATGACGATGACTTTCAGCCACGGACTTCGATGTGGCCGCTGGCAGAGAACAAACTCGGCGTCTATCGCGAGAATCGCCAGCTGCTGCTGGATGGATTCGAAGCTGGCCTGGGTGCGCACAAGGATCGTTTCCACTGGACGATTCCTGAAGCCGGTTTTTTCACCGTGTTCACTTTCCTGCGACCGCATGTCTGCACTGATGAATCGTTCACCCAGACCCTCGTCTCGAAATACGGCATCGTCGCAATCCCCATGCATGACTTCTATCCTCGAGATGCGCGGATACGAGATCCGCGCGCGGGTCTGAACCAGTTGCGTCTGTCGTTCTGTTTTTCCGAGAGTGTGGGTGAAGAGCGACGGCGAGATCTGGCTGAAGCGGTTGCGGCGTTTTGTCAGGCTGCGAAAGTAATCGGTTAGTGGGCTGGGTAGTTTACTGGCGTGTACCACATGTTGTGGTTCACTGATGCCGTCAAGACTTCCTTAACTTACCGATTCCGGTCCGCGGCCATGGACGGCATCCGAGAGCGAATCGCCAACGGGGCGACGAAGCGGAAGCATCATTGCCCTCCAGAATTCCTGCGACTGTGGGTAGTTGTTTGGACTTGCGACCCCAAGCCGCGCGGGCGCTTGTCCGGGACGATAGACCAACGTGCCGAACACGACGTCAAGCAGTGATAACGCCACGGCAAAATTCTTCGCTTCCTCTGCATTCCCGCTGTGGTGGTATCGATGTAGTTCAGTCCCCGCGAACAGATAGTTGAACCAGCCGGCACGCAGATCGACGTTGCAGTGGGATACCAGCCCCTGCAAACCGATGATCGATGAAGCCGCAAAGATCGCTTCGGGTGTCGCGCCGAGCGCATAAAACAGTGGCAGGCGCAGCAGGCCCTGGATCAGGAAAAAGTTGAACGGGTGTCCAGCCGGGTGCATCAGCACGTAGACCTGTTCCGGTAAGTGGTGTGGCGCGTGGGTCCGCCAAAGGAAGTGTTTGAGCGTGCTGTCGGCTTCGTGGCTCCAACGGTGTTGCCAGTATTGAAGGAAGTCGAACGCCATTATCAGGAGCGGTGCCGCGATCCATACGGGCCAGTTCGTGATGGGGCCGGTATGTCCAGCGCTGAGGCTGATCCCTGCCAACGCGAGTACGAAGTTCGTGGTGGCGCCGGTGAGACCACCGGCGATGAAATACTTGATGTCGCGGCCGAAGAAAGTCCGCATCGTCATGCGCCATCGTGCGTCGAGCGGGTAGGCGAACTCGAGTGCAACGAGCAGCACGATAAACGTGCCGGTGGTCGAAGCCATGGTGAGAGTGATGCGCCATCCATCGGTGATCGCGAGCGTGATCACCGTAATGTTCGCGACGAACATCACAGGCCACGTCAGCCGGCTGACAATCCAGGGTGGCTGAACGATCGCGTTCGGCGCCGGTGTCGACGGGATGGACAGATTGGGTGAGGACAGTTCGGTGGAAGCAAGAGGCATGGTTGTCAGCTCCTTGATCGCGATTGACGTTTGGCAACAGGCGAAATGTGCGCGCGGACGGTTGTGCCGCCAGTGGAAGGCGCGATGCCTCGCCATAGCGTATCGAGCATCGCGCGCACTGCCTCGCGCGGAATCTCCCCTGCGTGCAGTCCCATCAACTCGAACAGCACGATGCTGTGCATGGTGGCGACGATCAGCCCTGCTACTGCTTTCGGTTTTGGCGCGTGGATCGCACCTTTGTCGTGCTGTTCAGAAACGTACGTAGCGATGGTGTTGCTGAGCTGACTTGCTGGTGATTCGCCGAATTGACGCAATAACTCATCGATACCAATGGTCGGATGCGTGATCAGAGGCAACATCCGCGGAATTGCGCCGCGGAAATAGTCGAGTGTCAGTTCGCTGATCGCCAGCAGCGCTTTACGGGCGTCTTTCTGCGCGCGCGCGGTTGCGAGCAGTTTTGTCGTGTCGGCGGGCGGTGGCGCCATGGCTGCGAGAAACAAGGCAGTTTTGGTCGGGAAGCGCTTGAACAACGTCGCCTCCGATACACCCATGCGTCGCGCAATTTCTCGCGTTGAACCGAGCGCGCCACATTCGATGAAAACTTCACCGGCGGTGCGCAGGATGTCGGCGTCGTCGATGGTCTTGGGTCTGGCCATGGTTGGTAGATATTAAGTAAGTGCATACTTAATAACTCAATACGGCAACTTTGACAACTGCCGGTTTAGTCAGTGCCGGAGGCGTCGCTTTGTTCGCCCAGGGCCACGACACTGATGTGGGGCCGCGACGAAGACGAAAATCGCACGAGGTTTGGTGGTGCTGAACCAGACGATTTTGAAGACGCCGCATTTTCCCCGTCGGCTAGCCGCTGGAAGTCATGGCTGGAAGTCTTGGCTGAAAGTCTCAGGGAAGGTCTGGGTTATCAGATCTTCATTGAATAAGGAACGCCGGCGGCGCAAGCTCGATTCTCGGTACGAAACAATTTACATGCAGCTGCTCGAGAGCCGCGACTTGTTTAAATCCACGACTTCTTCAATCAACACATGGGGAAACCATGGCGCAACTTGATGAAAACAAGCTGAATGAATTCGTTGGCAAGATGTTGGGTGATCTCGGAGGAGCGTTCAGTGTACCTACGGTTCGTCTCGGGCTGAGGCTTGGCCTGTTTGACGCGCTGCACAACAATGGACCAGCCACCTCAGCGGAACTGGCGGAGCGGGCTGGCGACCTGGCGGAACGTTATGTCCGCGAGTGGGCGTTGGCCCAGGCGGCAAATGGTTACGTCGAATACGACAGTGTTTCCGGGCGGTTCAGCATGTCGCCGGAGCAAGCAATGGTTTTCTGCGTCAAAGACAGTCCCGTATACCTTGCGGGCGCTTTCGACCTCGCGGCAGCGATGATCGAGGGGGAACAGAAAGTCGAACGCTCCTTTCGAACCGGTGCGGGCGTGCGCTGGGGTGACACGGCAGGCTGCCTGTTCTGCGCGACAGGCGCGTTTTTTCGTCCAGGCTACGTGAACAACATTGTGCAGAACTGGTTACCGGCGCTCGACGGAGTGACCGAAAAACTGGAAAGCGGCGCCAAGGTCGCAGATATTGGCTGTGGTGTCGGATTTTCCACCGTACTGATGGCGCAGGCTTTTCCCAACAGTCATTTTGTTGGCTACGATTTTCACGTGCCTTCCGTGGAAGAAGCGCGACGACACGCGGAGGTGCACGAGGTTGGAGAGCGGGTTCGGTTTGAAGCGTTGAGGGCCAAGGACATCAGGGAATCCGGGTTTGATCTTGTTACCTCTTTTGATTGTTTACATGACATGGGCGATCCACAGGGCTGTGCGGGACATATGCGGCGAATCCTGAAATCCGACGGTACCTGGATGGTCGTCGAACCGATTGCCGGAAACAGCCCGAAGGACAATATGAATGCTGTCGGACGGCTCTACTACAACGCATCGACAATGATCTGCGTACCCACGTCTCTTGATCAGGAGGTGGGCGAAGGATTGGGCGCGCAGGCTGGCGAGGCCAAGCTCACCGAAATAATTGGTCGAGGCGGATTTACGCGTGTTCGCAGGGCGACCGAAGGACCATTCACGATGATACTGGAGGCGCGCGTTTAGCAAGCGCGCCACCCAGTCGCATGGTGTGCGTGGAATTGAGCCGCGATCATCCCGGTGCACATGGAAAGGATGGGGAGTGTCGGAGAAGGTCACGCAGACTTCGGTTCAACGAGTTCGATGACGTTACCTTCCGGGTCTTCGAAGAACACGAGCTTGAGACCGATGGAGCCGGATAACGTCCAGTCGTCGGAGCGGACGATTGCACCACGCGCCGTCGCGCTTTCGAGAACCTTGTCGATCTCGGCGCAGTAGAACGTCAGATAGGCGAAGCCTGATCGTGCGCTGGAATACTCCGGGGCTCTGACACAGAGCGGTGCCTCGGGTGGTTTCACCAGCTTGATGACTTCGCCGTACGGCGTCTTCAGCCACACGTTGATATAGCCTGCCGGTGCCGTACGTAGTGCCCGGCTCAGTTCGACCGGAATGTCAGAGCGCCGCTGTTCGACGCAGGACAGCACCTCGGTGTAGAAAGCGAGCATGCGGTCCAGATCCGCGACGACAATGCCGACTTCCATTGGCGTGAGCTGCTGCATGTCCGTTCTCCTTGTACAAATCCAGCGTAGATTGCAGGTGAGCACATCATGGATTCGAGACACCTTCAAGTGTGACGATCCGAGTGGAAAAAGAGCCTTGTCGAAGGCGCGCCGTCTATCGTGCTGCTTCCAGTCGACCTCAGCGGCCAGAACTTGAACCCCCATGAAAGCTGTTCCGGCCAACCAGAAAGAACCCGCGACTGAAGAAAGGTGTCATCGGGGGTAATATCGCCTCGAACAAAGAGGAGAAGGGATACGTCATGAACCGCTTCGTTTTCCGCAACGCCAACTTGCTCGATGGGGAAAACCCGGCGCGCAGTAACTCAAGCATCATCGTCGAGGGCGAGCGCATCGTCGAAGTGACCGCGGGCAACGTGATGCCGCAAGCGGGCGACACGGTGATCGATCTGCATGGCATGACCCTGATGCCGGGCATGGTCAGTGGGCATTTCCACGCCGCTTACAGCATGGGCGGCAAGGACAAGGTGCCGATGGGTGCACCTGCGACGCAGCAGGCGTACTGGGCGCTTGCCAACGCACAGAAGGCGCTGCGTGCGGGTTATACGAGTGTGGTCGGGGCGGGTACCTTTCATGATATCGACGGCAGACTCGCCGAGGCGCTCGATGCGGGCGTGGTGGTGGGGCCGCGACTGATCCCATCGAGCCGGGCGCTGTCACCCAAGGTCAGCCCCAACGAGCCCGGTGAGGGCACGCCGTGGGTGAAGTGCTGGGGTCCGGACGAGTTCCACGACGCCGCCATCCGCGAGATTGAGCGTGGCGCAAAAGTCGTGAAGCTGTTCGCGGCTCAGGGCCACGCCATGCGCAGTTGCCGCGAAATGACGTTCGATGAGCTGAAGGCGGCGACAGACGCAGCACATGCCCTCGGCGCTCGCACGAGGGCGCACGTCTGCGGGCGCGACCAGGTGTTGAAGTGCATACGCGCCGGTGTCGACATCATTGACCATGCGGACTGGATGGACGATGAGTGCATCGACGCCATGTTGAAACACGGCAGTTTCGTGCTGCCCAGCATGTACAGTCCCTTTCTGTCTGCGAATGACGCAACGCTGGACGGCGCCGGGTTCTACGACAAGGAAGACTTCGAGTACATGCAACGCATGGTGCCCATCGCCAACGCGCGTGGCGTGAAGTTCGTGCCGGGTGACGACTACGGATTTTTTGACATGCTGCCACACGGTGCCTACTCGGGTGAGCTGGCCTGTTATGTCGAGCAGGTTGGCATCAGCCCGCTGGACGCCATCAAGTGGGCGACCGCCTACGGCGGCGAGATGACTGGTATTGCAGATCTCGGCACCATCGCGCGCGGCAAGCTGGCCGACATGGTGGTCGTCGATGGCGATCCTTCCGTGGACATCAATATCCTGTCGAAGCCCGAGTGCATTGTTGCCGTGATCAAAGGTGGTTTGGTGGTCAGCGGGAATCTGCCGGGCGGCGAGCTTGTGAAGGTGACCGAATAACAGTGTCGGGCCTGTAGTTCGCTCGCCCAGCGTCGTTGCGGGTTAGCCTGCGCTTGAGGGTATTCGAATCGGTCGCGCGCCGCATTTGCCTGGAAGCCACGAATAAGTCCAGCGATAGAAATCGATCCACCGGGCCACTGGGTTTACAAACCCAGGAAGCCCTTGAACTCATGCACCACACCTGTTTCAGAGAAACACCGACCTACCTTCAGCCCTTGCGCCAGACCCCTGAAGCATTACCTGAATAGCCGAATGCGCGGTAGGTTGCGTCGACCAGCGACTGGCCGCGTTCGTTCAGCAATATGCCCGGACCCATCCTGTTCATGGCGTAGCCGAAGCTCATGCGCGCGACAGGATCGGCAAACCCAATACTTCCGCCCGCGCCTACGTGGCCAAATGCCGAGCTGCCGAGTATCACGCTGCTTCTGTCGACACCTGGTGCGTGACGGTTGTCCATGGATTTCATGAAGCCCGAGGCGAAGCGTGTGGGGATCAACAGAGTTGCGTCTTCATGTGTAGCGACAGCAACCTCAGCCATTGCAGCCAGCGTATCCGCATCTACAAAGCGTCTGCCGCCGAGTTCACCACCACACGCAAAGGGTGCGTAGATTCTGGCCAGACCCCGGCCATTGGCCACGCCTCCCGCACCACCGATTTCCGCTGCCCTGCATTGACGACTGTTGGGATTGAAACCGCCCTGATTGTAGAAGGCGAGCGCGGGGATCGACGTCGGGTCTTTGATCAACGCCTGGGTGAACGCGCTTTGCGGTGCACCACGCACTGGCCGGAATGGAATCATCGGCGCGATGCGCGACTCCATCGCTTCAGGCAGGCCGATCCAGAACTCCGCCCCGGTAGGCGTGGCGATTGCCTCGCGAAAATAGCTGCCAAGGGATTGTCCGGCAACACGGCGAATCAACTCCCCAACAGTCCAGCCGAAGTTCGCCATGTGATAACCATTGCGGGTTCCGGGTTTCCAGAACGGCTCTTCCCGCTGCAGACGATCCACCATGTAATCCCAGTCGCAGCAGCCGTTGTCCATGAGCTTCTCGCGCATGGCAGGTACGCCGACGGAATGATCCAGCATCATGCGCACAGTCGCCTGTTCCTTGCCGTTGGTGGCAAATTCCGGCCAGTACGTTTTGACATCCGCGTCGAGCGCCAGCTCTCCACGGGCGATCAGCGTATGCGCCGCCAGTGCAACCGCGCCCTTGGTACTGGAAAAAACCACGCAGATCGTGTCCGCGTGCCAAGGCGTCCCGGCTTTCGAATCCGCGACTCCGCCCCACACATCAACCACACTCTCACCCTCGCGTGTTACGCACAGCGAAGCACCGACCTCTCCATTCACTTCGAAGTTGTGAATGAACGCGTCGACGACGGCCTTGAATTCAGGCGCGTAAACACCTCGCAGTACGCCAGCAGAAGACTGTTGTTCGAGGTTGATCATCTTGTTCTGACTCGAAATTCCGGACCCCAGTTTAACGATTTCAATTTGACTCCAGAATAGTTTTCGGAACGGTTTTCATCCATTGACCGAACTGTCGAAGATGAAAATCAATGAAGACATGGACCACCACGCCGCGAAAGATATCGGTTAGTCGCTGTTGATCTTCAGCCGCGCCGGGCGGAAATCACACCGGTATTGAAACCAAGGACATGCATGCGTCCGAAGTAGCGTGCGTGTTCGATCTTGAGGCAGCGATCGACAATCACCTTCATGCCGCCGGCTTCAGCGATGGCGATTCCTTCTGGAGAGATCACGTCATATTGCAGCCAGAGAAATTTTGCGCCGATCGCCACCGCCTGACGAGCGATGTCAGGTACGGCGGCGGGTTCGCGAAAGACATCGACGAGATCAACGCTGCCCGGAATCGCGGTGACATCCGGATAACAGGGCAGGCCAAAGATCGAAGTCTCACGCGGGTTGACCGGCACTACGTCGTAGCCGTGCCGGGTGAGGTAGTACCCCACGAAGTGGCTGGCTCGCAGCGTGTTGGGTGACAAACCAACAACCGCAATCCGTCTGCAGGCGAGTGCGGCCTGGATCAGATGTGGCTCCTGATAGGGTGCAAGATCCATCATGACGGGCTCCCGGACGATATGGCCAGCGCCTGCGCCAGATCGGCGATCAGGTCCGGTGCATCTTCGATGCCGATTGACAGGCGAATCGTACCAGGGCCGATTCCCGCCGCGGCAAGTTCTGCGTCACCCAACTGGCGATGGGTGGTGGTCGCTGGGTGAATAACCAGACTCTTGGCGTCGCCAACGTTTGCGAGGTGCGAAAAGAGATTCAGTGCAGCGATGCAAGACACACCGGCGTCACGACCACCTTCGATGTCAAAACAGAACACTGCACCTGCGCCGCGTGGCAGATAACGCGCCACCAGTTCCGCGTATGGCGAGCCCGGCAGGCCAGGGTAGCTCACGCGTGAAACACGAGGGTGGTTCGCAAGAAACGTCGCCACTGCATTGGCGTTGGCGACGTGCTGTTGCATGCGCAGCGGCAGGGTTTCAAGTCCCTGGGCCAGCAGGAATGCGTTGAACGGAGATAATGCAGCGCCCAGATCCCGCAGTGTTTCGGTTCGCAGTTTCATGAGCAGGCCGTAAGTGCCGAAGGTCTCGTGGAACTTCAGCCCGTGATAGGCAGGCGAGGCGTCGGCGATGATCGGGAAGCGACCGTTTGACCAGTCGAATGTGCCCTGGTCGACCACTGCACCACCCAGGCTCGTGCCATGTCCGCCGATGAACTTGGTTGCGGAATAGACCACCAGGTCTGCGCCAAATTCGAACGGCCGACACAGGTAGGCGGTGGCGAAGGTGTTGTCGATGATGAGTGGGCAGCCGTGCGCATGAGCGATGTCGGCGATCACCTGGATGTCGAGCACGTTGCCACCTGGATTGCCGATGGTCTCGGCAAACAGCAACTTGGTGTTGGGTCGTAGGGCGGCGCGCCATTCACCGGGTACATCCGGATTCACAAAGGTCAGATCCACCGAGAGTTTGCGCAGCAGGTGTTTGAGCTGAGTGACCGTGCCACCATAAAGCGCGCCTGATGCGACCACGTGATCACCAGGCTCCAACAAGGTCACGAACACGGCGGCCTGGGCTGCCAGGCCACTGGCGAAGGCCACCGATCCAGCTCCGCCTTCCAGATTCGCGAGGCGTTCTTCGAATGCGGCAACCGTGGGATTCATGATGCGTGAGTAGGTGTTGCCGTACTCCTGCAGGTTGAAGTAGGCCGCCGCTGATTCGCTGTCTTCAAACACATAGCTGGTGGTCTGATAGATGGGCAGCGCGCGGGCACCAGTGGTTGGGTCCGGTCTTGCACCTGCATGGACGGCACGGGTATGGAAGCCGTAGTCCAGTGGTTTTGGCGGTTTTTCATTCATCCCGGCATACTGGCGTCCATCTGCAGGAAGTACAACCCATGCGTTCATCTCTCTGGTGGCTGATTGGAATCGGCGCGCTGATCGTTGTCGTGATTGGCTGGCAACGCTTTGGAACGGCGACCATTTCGGTGAAGTCAGAGCCGCCGGATGGTCTGGTATGGATCGACGGTCGGCGCATCGGCCGATCGCCGGTTCGGAATGAACCTGTGTCTACGGGCAAGCACCTGATTCTGGTGGAACACTCGTACTTTGCGCCTTATGAGCAGCAGGTTAGCGTAGCGGTTGGCACTCATCTGGAGCATCACGCTGTCATGCAGACCGGCAAGGGTGCGCTGGTGCTCGTGTCCAATCCGCGCGGCGCGTGGGTTGAGGTCAACGGCGAGCGGTTACCCAATGTGACACCGACACGTCTGGATATCTGGTCCGGTGTGCATCAGATTGTCATGGGTCTGCCGGAGCGCAAGCCGTTCACGAAGGAAGTGACGCTCAATGACGGCGCAACGCTTGAAGTCAATCAGGATCTGAACGTGGATCCACATGGAAGCCTGACGATTGTTGGTGCACCGGTTCGTGCACGTGTGGAGATCCTGGATTCCGACATCAAGTATCGAGCCGGCGTCAGATTGCCGGTTGGCGAGTATGTGATCCGCGTGTCCTCGGACGGCTTCAGTGCGATTGAAGAACGTCTGATGATCAGTGGTGGCGAGAACACCCATCGGGTCGGACTGGACCGGCATTATGGCGAGCTTCGTATCAACGTGGTGCCGAAGGATGCACAGGTGTTTGTCAGTGCTGCAGGCGGGCGGAACCAGCGCTATGGCGGGCCAACAAAAATGCCCACTGGCGCGATCGAAGTACGGGCTCGTGCATTGGGTCATCGGACTGCTGTTCGCCATCTCAGACTGGAAGAGTCAGGCACGACCGTGACGCTTCAACTGGAAGCGATGCGTGTTCAGGTTGGCGGTCGCATTCTTGATGTGCTGAAAAGTGGCGGCACTGCGCCGGAGATGGTGATTGTCCCGGCGGGCCAATTTCGGATGGGCAGTGCAAACGGCACCGGTGTAGAACGACCGGTGCACGAGGTGACGATGCTGCTCCCTTTTGCGGTCTCGGTGCTGGAAGTCCAGGTATCGGACTACCTGAAATTTGTCGAGGCCAGCAGCGGGAAGCTGGATCGTCGTGTGGACATCGGAAGGCTTGATTCTCCGATTACGTACGTCACCTGGGACGATGCGCTGGCGTATTCGCGCTGGCTCAGTCGGCAGACAGGTGCGGTCTATCGTTTGATCAGCGAAGCCGAGTGGGAGTACGTCGCTCGCGCGGGAACATCGACGCCGCATTACTTCGGTGCGGATGTCGAACAACTGTGTGAACACGGCAACGTCGCCGACCAGTCAGTGCGGGCGGTGTATCGTGAATGGACCGTGCTCGGTTGCACGGATGGCCAGGTCAAGCCTGCACCTGTTGGGCGCTATAAGGCCAATCCGCTCGGTCTGAAGGACGTGTACGGTAACGTGTCAGAGTGGGTACTCGACTGTGATACGCCGGAGTATGGGGCGGCCGCGGTTATTTACGAAGATGTTGCAGCAGATGAAAGCTGCGAATCCCATGGCCATCGGGGCGGCTCATGGGATTCTGGTGCAGAGAATGCCAACTCAAGCTATCGGGTGTCTGCTTCCACTGCCAGCGAAGATCGTGGTATTCGCCTGGCGCGGGAACTCTGACCAGACGGGCAACTCATTACCTTGAGCACAGGTTCTGGTGCGGGACCTTGTCAAGCCTCAGCACGTGTTGTCGTTAATTGAGAATAAATCGTCGGCGGATTCACGCTGAGGGTCTGCCGAACGGTAGTCAGTGGCTGCGTCAGCAGCTTTTCCCAGTCTGCCGCAGGCAGCCAGGCTGCGCGACGGCCATTGCGGAAGCCCTGCCAGGCGGCTTTGGCAATTCTCCAGTCACCGCTTTCCCGGGCGATCTTCAACATGCCAGCGAACGCGATCAACGCCAGGCCCGGGTTGTTGGTCTGGGCGACGGTAAAGGCGAGCAGACACACTTCACCTTTGACGTCCCGACCATGTTGTGTCGTCACATGCCACAGGTCGTGCATGTCGCGAAGACGTTCGGCGTACAGCGTGATATCGCTTTCGCCGTAAATTTCATCGGTGTCGCTCGCTTCGACGAGGCCATCGGCCGAGAGGTTCTCTGTCTCGACAAATTTGAGGTAGTGGGCACCCAGGCTCTCGGCCGGCAGAGTTCGCAGATAGTCACGATTGCTCAGAATGTCGATCAGGTTGCGCTTTTCGGACAGAATGGCGCGTCCGGTCGACGTCCCCGAGAAGCGGTTGAAGCCACGCAGCACCGTCTTTCCTGAGAGCGCACGCACGATAGTGAACACGTGTTCGGTCTGCTCCGGATCGGCGAGCAGTTTTCGGAGTGCATTCCAGGCTGCGCGTGGATGCATCGACCAGGGGTTGCCGGTGGCGGGGATGGCAGGGGAGGTCATGGTGTTCATTTGTCTATCAACAACAATGTAGATAGGGGCATAGTAACCATACTAACAATTATGTCAATAACGGATTTCACACTTTGAGCATCAGAAAGCGACGATCGCCGGACGAAGCGCGGACCGAGATTCTCGCTGCAGCCCAGGATCGCCTGAGACTTTTCGGGATCGACGGGCTCAACGTAGTGGATGTTGCCAAAGCCTGCGGCATGAGTCACGCCACGGTGCTGCATCACTTTGGCAGCACCGCCGGCATGCGGCGGGCACTGGTCACCTACATGACCACGCAGTTGCTGGAAGACATCATTGCCTCCCTGCAACAGAATCCATCGCTCGAACCGCCACAGATCCTGCACAGTCTGTTTCACACGCTGTCTACCGGTGGGCACGTCAAGTTGCTCGCCTGGCTGAGCCTGGCTGGCAATGAACTGGAACCGGAAGAAGCGCCCGCTGCGTTGCTTGCGCATCACTTCAATGCGCTGATCCCCGTGATCGCCGAGCGATTACCGCCCTCACCCAGGCGCGATGAACACGCTCGGCGTGTGGTGTTCCTGATTGCAGCGGCAGCGATTGGCAGTGGTGTGGGTGGCGCTATGTTGCCCGCGTTGATTGGATTGTCCCAAGGTGAGGTCGATCAGTTTCCAGACTGGCTTGGTCAGCAGATCTATCATCTGGTGGCGTCAGCGGACTGACGGCCGACGACAGGGGCATCAGGACCGCCGAACCAACAGAGCCCGCCTGGTACTCAAAGATCACCTTGGTTTTGCGTGATACACGGCGTCGTCGCCCAACTCGTGCTGCAGTTGTTGTCCCTTGGCGTCCTGCATGTCGGCAATGACAACCTGCGCGCCTTCACCCACAGATTTTTGCACCGAGGCACGGCCCATGCCGCTCCACGTGTGATGATGGCTACTTTGCCAGCCAGTCGTTGTGTCACCGAACAACTCCTCGGTTGGCTGTCTTGTCAGACTGCAGGCGCGGGTTGAGATTGTCCGGGTGCAGGCTGGTTAGCCATTTCCTGCTGGATCTGTTTCAGGCGTTCTTCGGTCAGGCTGTAGGTCCAGAGGAGTGGCATGGAGATGAACATGAAGACGGCCGGGATGATCGAGTACAGCACGGCAAGCCACAGCAAGGCACTTTCAGTATTCGGATTGACGAGTGGGTTACGCAGCGAATCGAAGCCGACCCAGGTGGCTGCGATACCGCCGATCACAAGCCCGAGCGCATAAGACAGTTTGCGCGTCATCGTCCAGACGCTCATGTAGGCACCACCTTGACGCTTGCCGGTGCGTGCAGCATCAAGATCGATGACGTCTGCAGCCATGGCAAAAGGCAGGGCCGCCAGCGCACCGATAGCCGAGCCCTTCAACATCATGACGACGATGAAGAAGATGAATTTGCCCGTTGGCACGCCAACAAAATAGCTCGCTATGCTCTCGACCCAGTTAACGGGCAGGAAGGCAAGCAGATGCTGGATTTCGAATGCCGTGAACCAGATCGCCGGCGAAACAACAATCAACGGAATGAAACAGGACCACAGTGCATACCAGAAAATGGCCGCCATGGTTGTTCGGTGTTTGCCAAAACGGCGCGACAGCCAGAACCAGAATGGAATCGCAACGATCTGCGAAATGAAGTAAGGCGCGAGATAAAATCCATACAGATCGCCCGCCAGCAGCACGTGTTTGACAAAGAAGAAGCTCAGGCTGTTGGTCATCGCCGAGCCGATGGTCGCGAACAGGAAGATGATCACCAGTGCGCGAAACGGCTCGTTTCCCCACAGTGCCCACAAGCTGTCCCGGAATGGAATGCGTCGGGTATCGGCTTCAGTAACCGGAGCTTCCGGCACGCTGAACAAGAGGTTGAACACAAAGATCGGCATGACGATGGCGGTGAAGATCGTCAACACAAAAACGTTGTCGGTGGGTTTGGTGTAACCAAAAAATACCAGGATGGCCGGTGTGAATGCGCCAAGCAGTGAACCAGAAACCGCAAACGCCTCGCGCCAGCTCATGACCAGCGTTCGTTCGTGGTAGTCGCCAGCGAGTTCCGCGCCCATGGCGCTGTATGGAACGTCCTTGATCGTCGAGCCTATGTACATCAGTACCAGCGCGCCCAGCAGCCAGGGATAGCCAGTATTCATGGTGAAACCCAGGAACTCGACTTCGGTAAATTCGATGGGCGGAATCCACAGTAGCCATACCCCAGCGATGAAAATCGGAGTGCCGATCAGGATGAAAGGTTTGCGTCTGCCCCATCGCGTGCGCGCTCGATCGGAAATGAAACCGACGATCGGATCGGTCACGCCATCAAAAACACGAGACAGTGCGAGCATCAGCATCACGAAGCCCAGCGACAGGCCGAAGCCGTTGGCGTCGGCATAAACTGCGGGCAGATAGACTGCGAGCGGCAGGGCCATCATCGATAACGGCATGGCGGGTGCGCCATAACTCGCCATCACCCACCGCGACAGGCCGGTCCGAGAGTTCTCTGACTTTGCGATTTCCAATCCAGTGCTCCCTGCTGCGAGCCATCACATATACACGGCGCTCCTGCTGCTGCCAAGGGCTCGAATCGTCGAACCGGACCTGCGTGGATCGCTAGAACCAATTCGCCTGTTAGACTACGGCCGTGCTGTCACCAAGAGACTCGAGAATGACCAGTTCTGCTGCGCTCGGCGAATTCCGTCGCGACGTTCAATCCTGGCTTGCGGCCAACTGTCCACCATCGATGCGAACACCGATGCAAGCGGACGAGTATCCCGGCGGTGGCAAGCGTGCGGTCTGGCGCAATCCTGAATCGAAGTTATGGCTTGATCGAATGGCCGAGCGTGGATTTGTCGTGCCAACGTGGCCAAAAGCCTATGGCGGGGCGGGCCTCGACAAGGCACAGAACCAGGTGCTGCAGGAAGAACTTCGACGCATCAATGCAAGGCCGGCGCATGTCGGCATGGGCATCAGCATGATCGGGCCTGCCCTGCTCGAATACGGCAATGAAGAACAGAAGCTGCGACATCTGCCGAAGATTGCCCGTGGCGAAATCTGGTGGTGTCAGGGTTACAGCGAACCGGGTTCAGGATCGGACCTCGCCAGCCTGCGAACAAGCGCTGTCAGCGATGGTGATGATTACCTGATCACCGGCCAGAAGATCTGGACCTCAGGAGCTGACAGGGCGGACTGGATGTTTTGCCTGGTGCGTACCGCGCCCGAAGCCCCCAAACATCAGGGCATCACCTTCATCCTGTTCGACATGACCACACCTGGGGTCACGGTGAAACCCATTCTGCTGATCAGCGGACTTTCCCCGTTCTGTGAAACGTTCCTCGATGGCGTGCGGGTGCCGAAGACCAACGTCGTGTCCAGGGTGAATGATGGCTGGACGGTCGCCAAACGGCTGTTGCAGTACGAGCGCACCAGTATCGGCGCTATCGGCAACCGTGGGCAGAATGCGGAGAGCCTCGAAGACCTCGTCAAACGATACCTCGGCGGTGAGATCCATGATGTGGCGCTGCGGCAGGAGCTGGTCAAACATCGCATCAATGACCGCAGTTTTGCGCTGACGCTCAGGCGTTCGCAGGAGGAGGCAACCGCCGGCATCGCTCCGGGCGCTGTATCATCGATGTTCAAGTACTACGGCACCGAACAGAACAAAAACCGTTACGAGTTGATGTTGCGTGCCATGGGCACACAGGCAGTTGGCTGGAGTGCGAACACGGTCGCGGCGGATGAACTGGAAACCACGCAAGGTTGGCTGCGTTCTAAAGCCAACTCGATCGAAGGCGGAACCTCGGAAGTTCAGCTCAACATCATCGCCAAGCGTATTCTGGGGTTGCCCGATTGACCGGGGCTTGGCCCGTGGTTGGTACAATTGGTTCACTGAAAATTTTGGCGAAACAGGAGAATCGCATGCAGCTCAAGCACGCAATTTATGGAATCGGAATTGCTCTTGCCTCTTTGACGATGTGCGTCCAGGCGGACTACCTGGCCTACGCCGTAGGGGCGAAGAGCAAGGTCCCGCTGCCGGCCAGCATTGATACGATCGAGACCAAATACCTGCTGAACCTGGAATGGGGTGAGTACAACGGCTCCAAGTCGCGCCTTGGTGTACTCAGTGTCGACAACAACAGTTCGTCATCGAGTTATACCTCCACAGGTTCTGACGGATCGAGTTACAGCTGGTCGTATGACAACGCCAATACGGTGCCGGTGAACGGTATCGAGGCTATCGTGGTGGACGTACTGAATCGTTCGGGTCGTTTTCGCCTGGTTGAACGGAACGTGCTTGGAGCCGTGCTGAAGGAGCAGGACCTGGTCAGCGGAGGCCGAATAGCCCAGCCCTCGGGAGCCAAAACCGGCAACGTGCTCGGCGCGCAATTTCTCGTGCAGGTGGTTGTTACCGATTACGAAGCCAAGACCAAGGGCTCCGGTGGTGGTCTGGGCGCGCTGGTGGCGTCGAGGGTGCCGGTTCTAGGCGGTGTGGGTTTTGAGAAGGGGGAGGGTCGAGTCGGCATGAACTTCCGTCTCATCAATGCCGAAACGAGCGAAATCATCTACACCAAACAGATTGAGTCTGTGATCAAGGAAAGCGGGCTTACCTTCGGCGGGGCGGGTTTCAGCAGTGCTGGCGCACTTGGCGGGTTCCTGGGTAATTTCTCCAAGACGCCGATTGGCCAGGCCGTTATCGCCGGCATCAACAAGGGCATCTACGAACTGATCAAGCAGATTGGCGCCGCACCGGCCAGTGGCAGTGTCATCAAGACCGAGGGCAATCGGGTGTGGTCGAATGTTGGATCGGATGTGGTGAAAGTTGGCGAGATGCTGAAGATCATCCGGCGTGGTGAGGACCTGATCGATCCGGACACCGGAATCAGCCTGGGCTCCAGCGAAACCGAAATAGGCCAGTTACGAATATCGGAAGTCTCGGACAAGTTCAGTATCGCCGATCGTGTTTCGGGTGGCAGTCCCATCAGTCGCGGGGACAAGGTTGTGTCCACTGCTGCGGCGCCTGGAATCGAGTTTGCCTCTAGCTGGAATAATCCCGGCCGAAGCTTCTAAACGATCCAGAAAGGTGCTTGCATGGAGTGAGGTGGATTGAGTAACGTCAGTCCACCTTGAGGGAGGGATTACCATGCGACTACTTCGCTTCACACTTGTTCTTGTTCTGGCTTCGGTTCCGTTCATGAGCGCTCGTGCCCACGACGCGATGAATCTGGATCAACTGATGACAGCCTTTGGCTGGGACTTCAACACCGCGCAGATCAAGACACAGAAAATCACCGACAACCTGCACGTGCTGTTTGGTATTGGTGGCAACATCGCCGTCAGTACCGGTGCCAATGGCGTGCTGATCGTCGATGACCAGTTTCCACAGATGCAGGCGAAGGTGCAGGCCGCCATTGGGGAGCTCGGTGGCAAAGGCGTGAACTTTGCGATCAACACACACTGGCACTTCGATCATGCCGAAGGCAACCTGACGTTAGGTCCTCAAGGCACGTGGCTGGTCAGCCAGAGCAACTCCCGCAAGATGATGTTGAGTGATCACATCGTCAATCTCGTGGCGATGCAGTACGCACAGAAGGCGTATCCAGCGGAGGCCTTGCCACACATCACCTATGACGATCGGATGCAGTTCCATTTCAATGGCCAGCAGATTGATCTGGTGCATGCCGGCCCAGCACACACCACGGGCGACACGGCCATCATCTTCCGCACCGATAACGCAGTGCACCTGGGTGATGTCTTCAACAACACCGGCTACCCGTTCATCGATGCAGACAATGGTGGCGATCTAACTGGCGTGAACACCTTCTGCAAGGCAGTGCTGGCTGAAATCAATCCGCAGACGGTGGTCATTCCCGGTCATGGAGAAGTGACCAACCACGAAAAGCTGGTGGCTTACGTGGCGATGCTGGAAACAGTTCGCGAACGCATTCTGAAGCTGGTGAAAGAGGGCAAGACACTAGAACAAGTGGTCGCTGCCAAGCCAACCGCGGACTTCGATTCCATTTATGGTGATCCAACAAGCATCATCAACCGCTCGTTCCTCAGCCTGACACGCGAATTGGGTGGCGCATGATTCGTATTACCTTCCTGCTCAGAAAGAAGAAAGACCTCAGCGCTGACGAGTTCTATCGCTATTGGCGAGAAGAGCATGGTCCGCTGGTCGCGAGCTTTGCCAATAAGCTCAACATGCTTCGTTATGTGCAGGTGCATACGATGCATGACGAGCCCGCCAACGCGGCAATGGGGGCAGCGCGTGGTGGCATGGAGCCGATCTATGATGGCGTCGCTGAGGTCTGGTTTGAGAATCGCGAGGCGCTGGTAGCTGCGACCTCCACCGCAGAAGGTCGTGCTGCGGACGCTGCACTGGTGGAGGATGAGTCAAAGTTCATCGACCTGGCACAATCGCCGCTGTGGCTCGCGCATGAGTATCCGCAAGTCAATGCCACGCCCGAGAACATCGTTGCGACACCACGCAGCGGATTTGTGAAGTTGTACTTTCCTTTGCGCGCACGAGCGGAGCTGGGTGAAGCTGCCATGCAACGCTATTGGTATTCAAACCACGGGCCGCTTATTCGCCGGCAGGCCGCGGGTTCAGGCATTGCGCGGTACATTCAGGTCCATCGAGTGTCTGACCCGATCGAACTGGATCTGCGCAAGGCGCGTGGCACTCAAGTGGATGCCTATGCCGGTCACGCAGAGCTCTGGTTTGATCGCGGCGTGACAAGCGTGGTTACGCCCGAACGCAAGCTCGCCAATCAGCGAGCGATTGAGGATGAAGCGAAGTTCATCGACTTCAAGCGTTCAACGATGTGGCTCGCCAAAGAGCATGTGTTTGTGGACCACCGGTAGGGTACACCGGTGGGGAACACCGGTAGGGCTGACCTGTCGCAGGAGCGGTTGCTGAAGGATTGGTGTCCGCTCAGATCTCATTAAAACGCTTGCGTGCGTACACGGTCATGACGAGAAGCAACGACGCCACCGCAAGACCGACCCCAAATCCGGGTGACAGCAACAGGTCCAGTTGCCCTGTGAACCCAGCACTCCCCGAGTACAGCGTCCGTGGCGCGATGTGCGAGGTTGCGAATGTCAGCAGGTAGGTCGAGTCGAAGAAC
>JANNBJ010000220.1:0-14276 GCA_031385325.1 Gammaproteobacteria bacterium
GAGATGGTGATGCCTGGAGACAACATCCGGATGAACGTTGAGTTGATCAGTCCGATTGCGATGGAGTTGAAGCAGCGGTTTGCAATCCGCGAGGGCGGTCGAACGGTCGGCTCGGGTGTCGTCACGCAGATCGTGAAGTAGGGCGAGGGAGCAGGTACACAGAGCCTGATTAGAGGCCCTGTGTAAGCTCAGAGGAAATTAAAGTTGCGCGAGCGAGTCTCGTGCGTATAATTCGCGCTCCCTTTTTCAAGGGCGTTCTTTAACAGAAATGTAACGTAATCAGCTTCGCCATCGTGAGGTGGTGAGGGCTAGTAATCGTTACATTTTTTATCGGTCAGTGGGGATTGGAGTCTTAAGTGCAGAGCCAGCGTATTCGCATTCGTCTGAAAGCGTTCGACCATCGTCTCATCGATGTATCGACTCGCGAGATCGTAGAAACAGCCAAGCGTACCGGTGCTCAAGTACGAGGTCCCATACCGCTGCCGACTCGTAAAGAGCGTTTTACCATTCTGATTTCACCACACGTCAACAAGGACGCGCGGGATCAGTATGAAATCAGGACACATAAGAGGGTGCTCGACATAGTCGAGCCGACAGAGAAGACGGTCGATGCGTTGATGAAGCTCGACTTGGCAGCAGGGGTGGAAGTACAGATCAGCTTGAATTGAGTTCCGGCTCATCACCGATGTCGCGCAGCGGCGTTCGTGATGATCTGGCGTTACGACAGGGTCCCGATAGGGGGCCAGCAAACCGTGTGGAACCGCTTACTCGTGGACATGGTCTGTCTGCGGTAGGCGGTTCGCGTATACGCGGGATTGATGGGGAAAATGATGGCAATTGGCCTGGTAGGCAAAAAAAGCGGCATGACGCGGGTGTTTACGGAAGACGGGCGATCGGTCCCGGTCACCGTTATTGAGGTAACACCCAACCGCATCACGCAAATCAAGACGCCGGATAGCGATGGCTATACAGCGCTGCAGACAACTGCGGGCGAAGTAAAGCAGTCCCGAGTCAGCAAACCTGCAGCGGGGCATTTCGCCAAAGCCAGAACGGCTGCGGGAAAATCGATTCGCGAATTTCGGGTCGACGCGATTCCTGAGGCAGCAGTGCTGGGAGGTCTGGTCGGGGTAGAAGTATTTGTAATTGGCCAGATGGTAGATGTGCAAGGCGTTTCCAAAGGCAAAGGGTTCCAGGGCGCGGTCAAGCGCTGGAATTTCCGCACGCAAGACGCCAGTCACGGCAACTCCGTGTCTCACCGGGCGCCAGGATCCATTGGCCAGTGTCAAACCCCCGGTCGTGTCTTCAAAGGCAAAAAGATGGCCGGGCACATGGGTCACGAAACCGTGACGGTACAGAATCTTGAGATCGTTCGAATTGATACCGAACGTCACCTGCTGCTGGTGAAGGGCGCAGTCCCTGGCGCAGTTGGTGGCGAGATCTGTATCACGCCAGCAACCAAGGCGAAGGCCGTGAAGGCAGCGAAGGGGAGTGCAGCATGAATCTGAGTCTCGCTGCGAATGCTGGAACAGTAGAAGTTTCGTCTACTGCGTTTGATCGAGAATTCAACGAGTCCCTGGTTCATCAGGTGGTCACCGCCTATATGTCGGCCGGACGTCAGGGAACGGTTGGGCAGAAAACCCGGGCCGAAGTACGAGGCGGTGGCAAGAAGCCATGGCGTCAGAAAGGTACTGGCCGCGCGCGCGCTGGTAGTATCCGCAGCCCCTTGTGGCGTGGCGGTGGCAAGATATTCGCCGCGGTAACCCAGGATCATAGCCAGAAGGTCAACCGCAAAATGTATCGCGGCGCCCTTCAGTGCATCCTGTCAGAGTTGATTCGTCAGGGACGTTTGATTGTTGCGGAGTCCTTCACGATGGAGGCGCCCCACACCAAATCGCTGATCGAAAAACTGAAGATGCTGGAGCTCAGCAACGTTCTGATCGTGACGGATACCGTCGATGAAAATCTCTACCTGTCTGCACGTAATCTCAGGTACGTCGATGTGGTGGACGTGGAGAGCGTCGATCCGGTGAGTCTTATCAGCCATGACTCGGTGCTTGTCACTGTCAGCGCACTCAAGCAGATCGAGGAGAGTCTGGTATGAACCAGGAACGTGTATACACACTGATTCGTGAGCCGCACATCTCCGAAAAGACCACGCGGATTGGCGACCAGGCCAACCAATATGCGTTCAAGGTGGCAGTTGATGCCACCAAGCCCGAAATCAAAGTCGCTGTAGAAACTTTGTTCAAGGTGCAGGTAACAGGGGTGACGACTATCAACGTCAAGGGCAAGGTAAAGCGTACCGCCCGAGGCATGTCTCACAAGAAGAATTGGAAGAAGGCGTATGTCCGTGTTGCGGCCGGACAGGAAATCGACTTCATGGTGACCGAGTAGGAATAGCGCAATGGCAGTCGTAAAGGCAAAACCAACATCGCCGGGCCGTCGGTTCGTCGTCAAGGTCGTAAACAAGGACCTCCACACCGAAGGGCCATATAAGCCACTGCTTGAGCCGCAGAAGCGTAATGGCGGGCGGAACAACACCGGCCGCATTACCACGCGCCATCAAGGTGGTGGCCACAAGCAGCACTATCGCATTGTCGATTTCAAGCGAGACAAGGATGGTGTTCCGGCAACTGTTGAACGCCTTGAGTACGACCCCAACAGAACTGCGAACATCGCGCTGTTGAAGTACAAGGACGGCGAGCGCCGTTACATCATCGCACCAAAAGGCGTGAATGCAGGTGATGTGTTGGTCAGCGGATCGGGTGCGCCTATCCGTGCTGGTAACTGCATGCCACTGCGCAGCGTTCCGCTCGGTAGCGTTATTCACTGTGTAGAGCTCAAGCCAGGACGGGGGGCGCAGATGGTGCGCAGCGCCGGTGGCTCATGTCAGCTGGTTGCACGTGAAGGAACGTATGCCACGCTGCGGTTGCGGTCTGGCGAAATGCGCCGGGTGCTGGTCGAGTGTCGCGCGACGCTCGGAGAAGTATCCAATAGCGAACACAGTTTGCGTTCCATCGGTAAAGCGGGTGCCAAGCGTTGGGCTGGCGTGCGACCGACGGTGCGTGGTGTGGCAATGAACCCAGTCGACCACCCCCATGGTGGTGGCGAAGGCAAGACATCGGGTGGCCGACATCCCGTGTCTCCATGGGGTATGCCGACCAAAGGTTACAAGACACGCAAGAACAAGCGAACCGATCGTCTGATCGTGCGTCGACGCTCGAAGCGATAACGACGCAGGAGGAGAGCAAGTGCCAAGATCATTGCATAAAGGACCATTCGTTGACCTTCATCTGGTCAAGAAGGTGGAAGTCGCCAGCGCCAACAAGGATCGAAAGCCGATCAAGACCTGGTCGCGTCGATCGATGATTCTGCCAGACATGGTGGGTCTGACGCTGGCGGTTCACAACGGTCGACAGCACATTCCTGTCTTCGTCAGCGAAGATATGGTTGGCCACAAACTCGGTGAGTTTTCACCGACGCGCACCTTCCGTGGCCATTCGGCCGACAGGAAGGCGAAGAAATAAAGGGTGGAGACGGCGATGGAAGTTAGTGCAACCGCGAAACAATTGCGCCTGTCAGCGCAGAAGGCGCGGCTGGTGGTCGACCTGGTACGTGGCAAGCCTGTCAGCGACGCTTTGAACGTGTTGACGTTCAGCACTAAAAAAGGCGCTGATCTTGTTCGCAAGGTGCTGGAATCAGCCATCGCCAATGCCGAGAACAATAACGCTGCGGACGTTGATGACCTTGTTATATCAGAGGTCTTCGTCAACGAAGCAACGACGCTCAAGCGGATTCAGCCGCGAGCCAAAGGACGCGCTGATCGAATCAGCAAACGCACTTGTCACATAACCGTTCGTGTGTCGGATCAAGCCGGGGCATAGGGAAAGACAGAATATGGGTCAAAAAGTACATCCGACAGGTATTCGGCTTGGCATCACCAAGTCCCACTCATCTGTGTGGTATGCAGACAAGACGCAGTACAGCCGTTATCTGCTGAATGATCTCGCTGTGCGGGACTATCTGCGGACTCGCCTGTCCCAGGCATCTGTGTCGAGAATCGAAATCCAGCGCTCGTCGCAGACGGCTCGTCTGACCATTCATACGGCACGGCCTGGCATCGTCATCGGCAAGAAAGGCGAGGATGTTGAGCGTCTGCGTCGCGATCTCGAAGAACGCATGAATGCCAAAGTGCACGTCAATATTGAGGAAATCCGCAAGCCAGAGCTGGATGCGCTACTGGTGGCCCAGAACGTCGCACAACAGCTGGAGCGGCGAGTGCAGTTCCGACGCGCCATGAAGCGGGTTATTCAGAACGCGCTGCGTCTGGGTGCTGAAGGAATCAAGGTGCGGGTTGCGGGTCGTCTGGGTGGAGCTGAAATCGCTCGCTCCGAGGTCTACCACGAAGGGCGCGTGCCTTTGCATACCTTGCGTGCGGATATCGACTACGCCACCTGGGAGGCCCATACCACTTATGGCGTACTCGGCGTGAAGGTCTGGATTTTCAAAGGCGAGATTCTCGGTCGTCCAACTGACGACGCACAAGCCTGACAGGCTGGCGGAACTGAAGAGACAAGAACATGTTACAGCCGAAACGCACCAAGTTCAGAAAGCAGCAGAAGGGTCGCAATCGCGGACTAGCACTCCGTGGTAGCAAAGTCAGCTTCGGAGAATTTGGCCTGAAAGCACTGGCGCGCGGTCGTCTTACAGCAAGACAGATCGAAGCTGCGCGAAGGGCCATGACGCGGAAAATCAAACGCGGTGGCAAAATCTGGATCCGCGTTTTTCCGGACAAGCCGATTACCAAAAAACCTCTCGAGGTTCGTCAGGGTAAAGGTAAGGGCAACGTTGAATATTGGGTTGCACTCGTGCAGCCGGGCAAAGTCCTCTATGAGATGGAGGGAGTGCCTGAAGAAGTCGCGCGTGAGGCGTTTGCATTGGCAGCTGCCAAGTTGCCGTTCCAGACCAGCTTTGTCAGAAGGGCGGTGATGTGATGGATGTGAAAGAACTTCGTGACAAGACGGCGGACCAATTAATGGGAGAATTGTTGCGATTGCGCAAGGAAGACTTCGGTCTGCGCATGCAACGCGCCAGTGGTCAGTTGGGCCAAACCCATCTACTCAAAACCAACCGTCGGGAAATTGCCAGGGTGAAGACCGTGATGCGGGAGAAGCAAAGTGGCTGATAAAGAAGCCAGTGCGGCCAAGACGAGCAACCCCCGTACCGTTACCGGCACGGTGGTGAGCAATCGCATGCAGAAGTCGATCACCGTACTGGTTGAGCGACGAGTGAAGCATCCGGTGTATGGCAAGTACGTACGTAAATCCAAGAAGCTGCATGCGCACGATCAGGACAACAGCTGCAACATCGGCGATGTTGTGACGGTTGTTGAATGCGCGCCCATTTCCAAGACCAAGACGTGGATGCTCAAGAGCATCGACGAACGGGCGCAAGAAGTCTGAGGGGACTGACATGATTCAGGTCGAAACCATGCTGGACATCGCCGACAACAGCGGCGCGCGTAGAGTCCAGTGCATCAAGGTACTCGGCGGTTCGCATCGTCGATACGCCGGCGTGGGTGACGTCATCAAGGTTACGGTCAAAGATGCCATTCCGCGGGCCAAGGTCAAAAAAGGCCAGGTCATGAACGCAGTCGTCGTCCGAACCAAAAAAGGTGTTCGTCGGCCAGACGGTTCGTTGATTCGCTTTGATCAGAACGCCGCAGTGCTGTTGAACAACCAGCAACAGCCTGTCGGTACCCGCATATTCGGACCTGTCACGCGAGAACTGCGCACGGAGAAATTCATGCGTATCGTTTCGCTGGCCCCAGAAGTGTTGTGAGCGTCGCCATGTCGAGTATCAAGGTGAAAATCAAGAAGAACGATGAAGTGGTGGTGATTGCCGGACGCGACAAAGGCAAACGAGGCCAGGTTATCCGTGTTATGGATGACGGTCGTCTGCTGGTCCAGGGCGTCAACATGGTGAAGAAGAATGAGCGGCCGAATCCCAATCTTGGGCGTGTCGGCGGCATCATTGATCAGGAAGCGCCCATCCAGGCTTCCAACGTGGCGATCTGGAATGCAGCAGCCGGCAAGGCTGACCGCATCGGTTATTCGCTGGAAGATGGCAAGAAAGAGCGCGTGTTCAAATCATCACGCGCCAAGATCGATTAACGAGGTCCGAGGCGATGAACTTAGCAGAGCGGTATAACACCGAGATTCGCCCAAAGCTCATGAGTGAGCTGGGAATTGACAATATCATGGCCGTGCCGAGGCTGACCAAGGTTGCGCTCAATATGGGCGTTGGCGAAGCCGTTGGTGATCGAAAAATACTGGATTTTGCAGTGGGTGACCTGACGGCTATTGCCGGTCAGAAAGTCGTCATCACGAAGGCGCGCAAGTCCGAAGCCGGATTCAAGATTCGTGAAGGCTGGCCGGTGGGATGTATGGTGACGCTTCGTGCACAGCGCATGTACGAGTTCATTGATCGTCTCATTGGTATTGCCCTGCCGCGTACACGCGACTTCAGAGGCTTGAACCCAAAGGGATTCGATGGCCGTGGGAACTACAACATGGGCATCACCGAACAGATCATTTTTGCGGAAATCGATTACGACAAGATCGACAAGATCCGTGGCATGAACATCACGATAACGACTACTGCGCAAACCGATGCACAGGCGCTGGCGTTGTTGAAAGCGTTCAATTTTCCATTCCGAACTTAAGCGAAGGCTATATCGCATGGCAAAAAAATCGATGCTGGAGCGCGAAGACAAGCGTGCTCGGTTGGCAAGCAAGTACAGCAAGAAGCGCACGCTGCTGAAGGCGACGGTGAATAACCGCAATCTGCCGGAAGATCAGCGTTGGGAAGCGCAGCTGAAACTGCAAGCTCTGCCGCGCGATGCAAGCCCCAGCCGACGACAACGACGTTGCGGTATTACCGGTCGTCCACATGGCGTCTATCGCAAGTTCGGGTTGGGACGAAACAAACTCAGAGAAGCAGCAATGCGCGGCGACGTTCCAGGTCTGGTCAAGGCCAGCTGGTGAGCGCAGGAGAATCCTTATGACGATGCAAGATCCCGTTGCCGACCTGCTGACCCGAATCCGGAATGCACAGTCCGCACGACATGCTGAAGTGAGCATGCCCTCTTCCAAACAGAAGCGGGCAATTCTTGATGTGCTGGTTAGCGAAGGTTATGTCGCCGGCTATCAGGAAAGCGCTGATACAAAGCCAGTCCTCACAGTTCAGCTCAAGTACGTGAAAGGCGTGCCGGTCATTGAAGAGGTCAAGCGTGTATCGCGTCCTGGCCTGCGGATTTACAAAGAGAGCTCAGACCTGCCGAAAGTTCGCGGCGGCCTGGGTATTGCCATCGTCAGCACCGACAAGGGAATGCTGACGGACCGCGTTGCCCGCGCCCAGGGCGTTGGTGGCGAAGTCATTTGCACGGTCTTTTGACGAGGTAGATATGTCGCGCGTAGCGAAAAAGCCGGTTACGGTTCCTAACGGCGTAGAAGTGAAAATTGACGGTCAACATCTTTCGGTCACGGGAGCGAAGGGTACGTTGACGCATCAGATTCACGCGCAGGTTGAAGTTACACAAGACGGTGGAGAGCTGACGTTTGCTCCACGTGGTGAAGAAAAATCAGCCGACGCGATTGCCGGCACGACACGTGCTGTCGTCAGCAATATGGTGACTGGCGTGACAACCGGTTTTCAGAAGCGTCTGGAACTCCAGGGTGTCGGCTATCGCGCCCAAGCCCAGGGCAGCATTGTGAATCTGCAGTTGGGGTTCTCTCATCCGGTTGCCTATCAGCTACCCACGGGCATCACGGTACAGACGCCGTCTCAAACTGAAGTAATCATCAGCGGCGCTGATCGACAACGCGTTGGGCAGGTTGCAGCAGAAATTCGAGGAATTCGCCCTCCCGAACCCTACAAGGGCAAAGGTGTTCGATACCAGGGCGAGCGAGTGCGTAGAAAAGAGGCCAAGAAGAAATAATCATGCAGGAAAAGAAAGCAGCGAGATTGCGCCGAGCACGGCGTGGGCGCGCAAAGATGCGCGAACTTGGCGCCATTCGCCTGGCTGTCTATCGGACACCTCGGCATATCTATGCCCAGTTGCTGGCGCCTGCCGGTGATCGCGTTCTTGCGCAGGCATCGACGCTGGAAAAGGCTTTTGACGGCGAGGCAACGGGTAACTCCGGTGCTGCGGGCAAGGTTGGCGCCTTGGTGGCCGCCCGTGGTCGGGAACAGGGAATCACCAAAGTGGCGTTCGATCGTTCGGGATTCAAATTCCATGGCCGGATCAAGGCCCTGGCTGATGCCGCCCGTGAAGCGGGACTGGAGTTTTAAATGGCATACGCAGACGAAATCAAAGAAGAAGGCCTGGTCGAGAAACTCGTACAGGTCAATCGGGTAGCAAAGGTTGTGCAGGGCGGCCGTATCTTCGCCTTCACGGCGCTGACGGTCGTGGGTGATGGCAACGGCAAGATCGGATTCGGACGAGGCAAGGCGCGAGAAGTGCCGGTGGCGATCCAGAAAGCGATGGAAGCTGCGCGTCGCAATATGGTTCATGTGGATCTGAACGGATCAACCATCTGGTATCCACTGACCGCACGACATGGTGCTTCGAAGGTATTCATGCAGCCTGCATCTGAAGGTACTGGCGTGATTGCCGGGGGCACGATGCGAGCGCTGTTCGAGGCCGCTGGAATTCACAACGTGCTCGCCAAGAGTTATGGCTCGACGAATCCCGTGAACGTTGTACGAGCAACCTTCAAAGCGTTGCAGAACATGCAGTCACCCGACTCGATCGCAGCGAAGCGTGGGCTGAGTGTCGAAGATATTCGCGCGTAACAGGGTTTGGGTACGAATCGAAGTGAGCGGGTTGTGGCGGCATAGAGGCGGGGAGTAGAGGCGATGAATAGTCCGGTAAAGGGCAAAGTAAGAGTGACTCAGATCAAGAGCAGCATCGGTCGGCTGAAGGCGCATAAGGCGTGTGTAGCCGGATTAGGATTGCGCCGAATCGGACATACCGTCGAAGTTGAAGACACCGCATCGGTACGCGGCATGATTGCGCGAGTGCATTACCTGGTAAAGGTCGAAGGAGAATAAGAGTGCGCCTCAACGATTTACATCCGGCTGCAGGCAGCAAGAAACCGAAACGCCGAGTTGGCCGAGGCTCGTCATCGGGTTGGGGAAAAACCTCTACTCGAGGTACCAAAGGACAGGGCTCACGCAAGAGCGGCGGTGTACGGCCCGGATTTGAAGGCGGCCAGTTGCCCCTCCAGAAACGACTGCCGAAGTTCGGTTTTCGCACGGCACTTGCGCTCGAGACTGCTGAGGTTCGATTGGGTGAACTCGCCAAGGTTGAAGGGGATGTCATCTCCCTCGAGACACTGAAAGCGGCTAACGTCGTTCGTAAGGACATGAAGCGCGTTCGCATCATGTTGTCTGGAGCCATCGCTCGTGCGGTGAAAATTCAAGGCGTAGTGGTCACCAAAGGTGCTCGCGCTGCGATCGAAGCTGCCGGTGGAACTGTCGAAGTTACTGCCGAAGCAGTCGCGGCTTGATGCTGGACTAACGGGAAACTCGGGATCAATGGCTACTAACGCAGGTCAATTGGCAGGTATGCAAGCGGGGCTCTCCGAGCTGCGCAGCCGCTTGCTGTTTGTCCTTATTGCGTTGCTGGTGTACCGGATTGGCACACACATCCCCGTCCCTGGCATCAACCCCGAGAAACTGGCGCAGCTGTTTACTCAGAACCAGGGTGGAATCCTCGAACTGTTCAATATGTTCTCGGGCGGCGCCTGGGAGCGTATGAGTATTCTTGCGCTCGGCGTCATGCCCTACATCACGTCCAGCATCATCATGAACCTTCTGTCGATGATGCACCCTCCACTGCAGCAATTGCGAAAAGAGGGCGATGCGGGTCGTCGCAAGATCACGCAATACACACGTTGGGGTACGTTGGGACTTGGCATTGTGCAAGCCATCTCGATGACCACGACCCTGGCAGCGCAAGGGCTTGCTTTCGAACCGGGGATCACCTTTTACGCGGTATCGATCATCACCCTGGTCACCGGTGCTATGTTCATGATGTGGCTGGGGGAGCAGATTACCGAGCGTGGTGTTGGTAACGGAATCAGCCTCCTGATCTTCTCCGGTATTGTGTCCGGGTTCCCGGCCGCGATTGGCCAGTCCTTTGAAGCTGCGCGACAGGGTGACATCAACATCATTGCGCTGTTGGTTATTGGAGCAATGGCCGTAATTATCGTTGCGTTGGTGGTATTCATCGAGCGGGGCCAACGCCGCATAACCGTGAATTACGCGCGTCGTCAGCAGGGTCGTCGCCAATATCAGGCTCAGTCCAGTCACCTCCCATTCAAGGTCAATATGGCCGGTGTCATTCCGGCGATTTTTGCGTCGAGCCTGCTGCTCGCTCCGGCATCGATGGCTCAGTGGTTTGGTGCCAGCCCAGGCATGTCTTGGCTGCAGGAAGTGGCGCTTGTCTTGTCGCCAGGACAACCTCTCTATATCCTGTTGTTCGCAGCCGGCATCATTTTCTTCAGTTTCTTCTATACCGCGATCATGATGGATCCCAAGGACATCGCGGGAAATCTGCAGCGACAGGGTGCGTATGTCCCAGGCATCAGACCAGGCCAGCAAACCGCTCGCTACATTGATGATGTCATTACCCGACTGACCTGCTTTGGCGCTTTGTACGTCACGCTGGTCTGCTTGTTGCCGGAGTTCATGGTTGTTGCGTTCAACATCACTTTCCAGCTCGGTGGAACAGCGTTGTTGATCGTTGTGGTCGTAGCCATGGATTTCATGGCCCAGATCCAAAGTCATCTGATGTCTTCGCAGTACGCGAAGCTCATGGAAAAGTCGAATCTACAGAATTACGGTCGAAAGCGAAGCTGACGACCTGAGCCTGACGGCCAGGAATTGGGGGACAGATATGAAAGTTCGTGCATCGGTAAAAAAAGTTTGCCGAAACTGCAAGATCGTTCGGCGCAACGGAGCGGTTCGTGTGATTTGTAGTGTTGAACCGCGACACAAACAACGGCAAGGTTGAAACATGGCTCGTATTGCTGGAATCAACGTACCGGATAACAAGCACGCCGGTATTTCGCTGACTTACATCTATGGTATCGGTCGGACCACCGCGCTGCGCATTTGTGCGGCGGCAGGCATTGCGCCCAATGAAAAGATTGGCGACCTGGCCGAAGAACGTCTGGATGCACTTCGTACCGAAATCACCAAGTTGACGGTAGAAGGCGATCTTCGCCGATCCATCAACATGAACATCAAGCGATTGATGGACCTTGGTTGTTACCGTGGTTTGCGTCATCGCCGCAATCTTCCGGTGCGAGGTCAACGTACCCGAACGAACGCACGAACTCGGAAAGGACCTACCCGTCCCATCCGCAAGTAATGAACCGGATTTGAAGAGCTATGGCTGAAAAGAAAAAAATCAAACGTGTCGTGACTGACGGAATAGCGCACGTCCATGCGTCGTTCAATAACACGATAGTCACGATAAGCGATCGTCAGGGCAATGCGCTGACTTGGGCAACCTCCGGCGGCTCCGGCTTTCGCGGATCGCGCAAGAGCACGCCATTTGCCGCACAGGTTGCAGCCGAAAAAGCATGCACAGTCGCACTGGAATACGGCATGAAGAGTGTTGACGTACGCGTCAAGGGGCCAGGCCCAGGTCGTGAATCTGCCGTTCGTGCGCTTAATGCTGCTGGACTGCGTATCAACAGTATTTCCGACATCACCCCCATTCCACACAACGGTTGCCGCCCTCCAAAGCGGCGTCGTGTATAAAGGTACGGAGTAAAACATGGCTCGTTACCTTGGTCCGAAACTCAAGCTTGCACGTCGCGAGGGTACTGATCTCTTTCTGAAGAGCGGTGTCCGCCCGATTGATTCCAAGTGCAAGATCGAAGCTGTTCCCGGTCAGCACGGTGCTCGACGTGGTCGTTTGTCCGACTATGCGGTGCAGCTGCGCGAGAAGCAGAAAGTACGCCGCATCTATGGATTGCTGGAGCGTCAGTTCCGCAACTATTACCAGAAGGCAGAACGCCAGAAGGGAAACACAGGTGCCAATCTGTTGATGCTGCTGGAGCGTCGATTGGACAACGTGGTCTATCGAATGGGCTTTGGTTCAACACGCGCCGAATCACGACAACTGGTATCGCATCGTTCAATCGTCGTGAATGGCGTATCGGTAAACATCGCGTCATACCAGGTACAGGACGGTGACACCGTTGCTGTAGCGACGCATGCCAAGCAGCAGTTGCGCATTCAGGGCGCAATGCAATTGTCGGCTCAGAGGCCTTCTATTGAATGGCTGGACGTGAATTCTGCTGCCATGGAAGGTGTGTTCAAACGCCTTCCAGACAGAGAAGAGTTGCCCTCTGAAATCAACGAAAGCTTGATCGTGGAGCTTTACTCCAAGTAATTGGCTCATAGGAGACGACTGCATGTCATCTGTAAATGAATTTCTGACGCCGCGTATTATTGATGTTCAGGCTTCCAGCCCGACGCGCGCCCGCGTCTCGCTGGAACCGCTGGAACGCGGTTTCGGGCACACGCTCGGTAATACACTTCGCCGCATTCTGCTGTCATCCATGCCGGGTTGTGCCGTCACGGAAGTGCAGATCGACGGCGTACTGCACGAATACAGCACCATTGATGGCGTTCAGGAAGATGTTATCGACATCCTGCTGAACCTGAAAAACGTTGCGGTGATCCTGCACAATCAGGATGAAGCCGTCATCACGATCAACAAAACCGGTAGTGGTGAAGTCACCGCTGGCGATTTTCAGCTGACCGAAGATGTCGAGATCTCCAATCCGGATCACGTGATCTGTACGCTGAATGATCGCGGCTCGATTCGTCTTGAAGCCCGTGTGACCCGAGGGCGCGGCTACGTGCCGGTCGACAACTCGGTCACCGAAGAAGAATCACGACCGATTGGCGTGCTTCGTCTGGATGCCAGCTACAGCCCGATGCGTCGGGTGTCGTACAGCGTCGAAGCTGCACGTGTAGAGCAGCGTACCGACCTCGACAAGTTGGTTCTCGAGATCGAAACAAACGGGACAATCGATCCAGAAGAAGCGATCCGCCGTGCAGCGACGATTCTGCAGCAGCAGCTGGCCGTGTTTGTCGATCTGGAAAGTGAAGGCGAGACTATCATTGAAGAGAAGATCGACGAAGTCGATCCGATCCTCACCCGACCGGTCGACGATCTGGAATTGACCGTCCGCTCTGCAAATTGCCTGAAGGCAGAGAACATCTACTACATCGGTGATCTCATTCAGCGCACTGAAGTGGAGTTGTTGAAGACGCCGAACCTCGGCAAGAAGTCGCTGACCGAAATCAAGGACGTACTCGCGTCTCGCGGGCTGTCCCTGGGTATGCGTCTGGAAAACTGGCCACCGAGTGGTCTGCGTGGCGACCATCGCGTTGCCTGATGGCAAACGCAGACTGTACAAGGTAGAGAGAGAAAACTAATGCGTCACAAGTTAACCGGCCGGCAACTCGGTCGTAATGCATCGCACCGACACGCCATGTACAAGAACATGGTCGCGTCGCTGGTCGAGCATGAAGTCATTCGTACCACGTTGCCCAAGGCGAAAGAGCTGCGTCGGTTCATTGAACCGTTGATCACGCTTGCCAAGGAAGACTCCGTTTCAAACCGTCGTCTTGCTTTTGCGCGTACTCGTTCGAAGGAAGCGGTTGGCAAGCTCTTCACGGAACTGGGTCCACGCTACGACGCGCGTCCCGGTGGCTACACGCGCATTCTCAAGTGCGGCTTCCGCGCCGGGGATGCAGCACCAATGGCGTTCATCGAACTCGTTGGCCGAACGCTTGCTGCTGATGCAGCGGATGAAGGCGACGACACGGAAGATTAGAGAGGGCCGCAGCTCTGCGGATTCCGAGATCGTCTGATGAGCCCGGATAATCCGGGCTCTTTGTTTTCACGACCCTGCAAACGTCTATTTGTTCTTTGCGGCCAGCGTAGTTTTCAGAAACCGTCCAGTGTGCGACGCTTTGTTTTTGGCCACTGCTTCCGGCGTTCCGACGGCGAGTATCCGCCCACCACCTGAACCACCCTCCGGCCCGAGATCGATGATCCAGTCCGCGGTCTTGATGACGTCGAGATTGTGTTCGATGACGACGATCGTGTTCCCTTGATTGCGCAATCTGTGCAGCACACCTAACAGTTGTTCGATGTCGTGGAAGTGTAGGCCAGTGGTTGG
>JANNBJ010000029.1:0-12557 GCA_031385325.1 Gammaproteobacteria bacterium
CAGTGCGCACGATGCTTTGATGGATCGTCTCATGTGGCATGTCGCGACGGAGCTGGTTATAGGTATCGATGAGTACAATGTTGTTGTGCACGATGATACCCGCCAGCGCGACCACACCAATGCCTGTGAGAATTGCGCTGAATGGCTCCTGGGTGATGATGAGTCCCAGTAACACCCCCGCCGTCGACATCATGATGGAGGCCAGAATCAACACCGACTGATAGAAGCTGTTGAATTGCGCGATCATCATGATAAACATGAGGAGCAACGCCAGTGCGAAGGCACTGCCAACAAATGCCAGCGATTCATTCTGCTCTTCGTTCGCGCCGCGAAAGACGATGTCGACCAGCGGATCGAATTTCTGCTCTTCGATCCACGACTGCATCTCGCGGACCTTCTGGTCCACCACGATGCCCGGCGCAACATTTGCACGCACGTACAGCACCCGCTTGCCATCAAAACGTTCAAGCGTGTCGGTTCGCTGAGAGGGCAGCACCGAGACAAAACTGGATGCTGGAACGGAACCATTGGCTGTTGGTACGCGCAACTCGTCGAGTGCCTCTAGTCCACGCTCTGCAGCCGGGTAGCGGATGCGGATGTCCACTTCGTCATCTGCATTGTCGGGCCGATATTCAGCGACCTTGATGCCGTTGGTTACCAGCTGGACCGCTTGGCCAACAGTGGTGACATCTGCGCCGAGCGCGGCAGCCTTGGCGCGATCAACACGCAGGCGCCATTCAACTCCCGGCAATGGCAGCGTGGTGTCAATGTCACGCACACCATCGAGGGTGCGCAGCTTTTCTTCAATTCGATGCAGTGTTGGCTCTACCAGTGACCACTGACGGCTGGAGAATTCGATCTGGATGTCCTTGCCGGTTGGTGGACCCTGTTGCAGCGGCTGTACATTCACCTCGATGCCTGCCAGATGCGCGGTGCGCTGGCGCAGATTTTCGAGTATTTCGTTACCCGTCATCACCCGGTTCTGCTTTTCATGGAAGTCTACAAATAGACGGCCGATAAGATCGGTGGCGACACTGCCGCCTCCACGGCCTCCACCTCCCCCGCTAAGGACCGTACGCGTATCCATGAACTCGATTCCGGGCACTTGCAGCGCTTCACGTTCTACGTCCAGCACCAGATCCAGCCGCTCGTTCGCCGACAGGTTGCCTCGCGCCCGTATCATCACCTGGGCGAACTGAGGGTCGGAATCAGTGAAAAACGTTGTGCCAACGCCATAGATCCCATAGGCCTTGAAGACCAGCACGATAAGGCCTGCAGTCACCAGGGTTGCAGTGATCGGGTAACCGGTGACCCGATCAATCATTCGGGCGTACATACCGGTAAGGCCACTGATCTGGCGTGGATCGCCTTGTTCAAGGTTGTAAACGTTCAACTTGTCTTGCTCGGTCTGTTTGTGCACCTTGCCAAAAAACGCACCGAACACTGGGCCAAAAAACATCGCGTAGAACAGCGAGCCTATCAACACAGCGAACACCGTCACCGGCAGGAACGACATGAACTTGCCGGGTATGCCCGGCCAGAACATCAACGGCAAAAAGGCAGCGAGTGTGGTCACCACCGATGAGAACACAGGCGGGAACATCCGCTTGGCGGCGAGCGAATAGGCGGTCCTGCGGTCCATTCCCTCCGCCATCTTCCGGTCTGCGTACTCGGTTACCACAACCGATCCATCAACGATCATGCCGAGCCCGAGCAACAGGCCGAACATCACCATGAAATTGAAGCTGAAACCCTTCAG
Organism: Gammaproteobacteria bacterium; assembly: GCA_031385325.1. GTDB lineage: Bacteria > Pseudomonadota > Gammaproteobacteria > Pseudomonadales > Azotimanducaceae > SYFY01. Next base: position 1,760 of record JANNBJ010000029.1, read on the forward strand.
GTAAACGATGATCAGGCCGAACAGGAATGAGAGGGGGATCGCTGCCGCGACGATGATTCCGCTCCGCAACCCGAGTGCAGCAACCACTGCGGCGCCAACAATAACCAGCGCCGCCACGATGTTGCCCTCCATTTCTACAACCTGCGCCTTTGCCGTCGGCGATTGATCCTGGGTGTAAAAAACCTGCACCTTCTTTGGGTATGCAGTGCGTTCGCGTTCAACAATCGCGCGCACGTGTTCGACCGTACTGATCAGATTGGCATCGGTGCGCTTGGATACCTCCACAGAGATTGACGGTACGCCGTTGACTCGCGCGAAAATCTCACGGTCCTTGAAGGCGCGATGCACGCTCGCAACGTCCGCAACAGTGATGACGTTGCCGTTCACCGTCTTGACTGGAATATCAAAGAGGTCCTGCGCGTTTTCGATGAGCGATGGCACCTTCACGCTGAACCGACCCACGCCGGTGTCGATGGACCCTGCGGCGATCAGCCGGTTATTACGAATCACCGCAGAAGCCACCTCCCCCATCGTGATGCTGTAGTGTTCCATCGCTGTGGGTTCAATCACCGCCTCAAGCAGTTCTTCGCGTTGGCCGCTGAGATTGGCCTCCAGTACTTCTGGCAGTGCTTCGAGTTCATCTTTCAAAGCGCTGGCCAGCTCAAATAACACCCGCTCGGGCACATCCTGACCTGCGAAGTTGATGGCGATCACCGCCTCATCTGCAGTCGTGAATTCATTCAGAAAAGGTTCTTCGGCGTCTTCCGGGAATTTCGCTTTGGCGCGGTCGATGGCCTCTCGCACGGCGGTACGCGCCCGATCGATCGGATAACTGACGTCGAACTCGATCATCACACTCGCGCGCCCCTCAGTGGCGTAGGCGCGCATTTTTTCGATGCCTTCTACTGACCTGATCTCTGTCTCGAGCGGCAATACGATCAGCCGCTCGGCATCTTCTGGCGAGATGCCCTCGTGAATCACTGTCACATTGAACATGGCAACGCTGATGCTTGGGTCCGATTCCACGGGAATTGACTGCAGCGAAAATATGCCCGCCAGCGTCAGCAGCAAAACAACCGCCATCGTGGTGCGATAGCGGTCAATCGCACCATCGATAAATCCATCAATGAATTTCATGTGCCACGTACGCCGTCGCTGGAGACTTCATCGGTGGCCAGCGCGGGTACACCGGCAGACTCGGCAGCGGGCACTGCGACAGGACTCGCAGGAACCAATTCTGGCGCTTCGTACACAACCTCTACAGGCTCACCTTCAACCACCGTCTCCTGGCCAACCGTAATCACCGTCGCCACTTCTGGCAGACCAGTCACCCACACCCCATCAGGATCATTCTTGATCACCTGCACTGGCAGCATCCGCACGATATGGTCCACATCGACAATACGAACGCCTACACCTCCAGCATCGTCGAGCGCAAGCACGGCAGACGAAATGCGATGTGCGGCAATCGTCTGATCAGGAATACGCAGGTCGGCCGTCAGCCCGCTGCGAATGGCGCGAGTTTCATTGGGCACGGTGATCTCGACACGATAGGTGCGGGTTTGTTCGTCTGCCGCCGAAGCCACAAACGAAACCGTGCCTTCGACATGGCGTCCGTCACCCAGTAGCGCGCTGGCAACAATGCCGGGTTCGAGCTTGCCGACATCCTTTTCTGCAACCTTGCCAACGATCAGCATCGGGTCTGGCGCCACCAGTGTGACGCAGAGTGCACCCGGTTGCAGGAATGCCCCAAGTTCTGCATGACGCACCTCAACGACACCGGGAAACGGGGCTCGAATGGACGTACGCTCAAGTTCAATCTGTCGCTGTTGCAGGCCAGCGGTGGCTGATGCCAATCGCGCCTTTGCCGTCATTTCCTGCATTTCGGACTGATAACCCCGATCACGCAGCTTCAGGGTTCCCTCGTATTCTAGCCGCGCTTGCACCACTGTTGCCTCTCCTTCGGCCACCCAGGCTCTGCGATCGGCCGTTTCGAGCTGACACAAGAGTGCGCCGGTATCCACCGTGCTGCCTTGTTCGACGGGTGCTGCGGCCACCCGACCGGCCACCATCGCTTTCACCTCGACCATCCGTTTGTTCATGGTAATCGCGCGGACCACCACATCCTCAGTTTGCATCGACGCATGGCTGATGCGCGCGCGGACTCGCGGCGGCGCGTCCTCACGCTTGGCGGTAAAGGTCGAATTTTTCTCCGCCAGGCTCGGCGCGATCTGCGGCTCAGACTCCCCGAGGACACCAGTCAACAACCATGCAACGGCAACCACGATGATCACCAAGGCCCAGATATAGGTACTACGCACGACAACAGCTCGAAGAATTTATAGGGGTTGAACTGCGCATAGGATACCGGGTGATCTTCGGTCTGGCGAACCGGTAGGAATCCACATGAACCGTTGGCGGCCGAGAAACTCGTCCGAAAGCACTCAGTGGCTCGCCTCCGGATTGAGGTTTTACAGCTTCATTCTTGCCTTCGGAACCCCGCTCTCGCGGAATCACGCTCGCCAATGTGCCGACAACTGTACCGCCAGGTCGACAAATCCCGGTAACAAGGCTGCGCTCGTGAATAGAACGGGTCTTCGAACATCGGCGTCATTCGGCATCATATTCAGGCTTGGGCCGCTAGCGGGGCACCTGCTCCTCTGGCGGTCGTTTGGGCGAAAACGGGAAAGCGTTCACCACCTCACCTTTCGCCGGGAATTTCAAACTGAGCAGCATGGTGCTGAACAGCACTATGAAGGTGAAGGCGAGCGACCAGCTCACAGGAATCTTGTACACGTCAACCAGCAACATCTTCGAGCCGATGAATACAAGTACGATGGCAAGCCCGTAACTCAGTAGATGGAACTTGTCCTTCATGTTGGCGAGCAGGAAGTACATCGCCCGCAAACCCAGAATTGCGAACACGTTTGAAGTGAGTACGATGAAGGGATCTGTGGTGATGGCGAAAATTGCAGGGATGGAGTCCACCGCGAAGATGACGTCCACGATGCCGATAAGCAGGATTACAACGAACAGTGGTGTTGCAGTGCGCACGCCATTTTCGATGGTGAAGAACTTTTCCCCGTCGAATTTCGCCGCGATTTTCATGTGCGCACGAACCCACTTCAGTGCAGGATTTGCTTCAAGATCGGGTTCCTGACCTGAAGCCCACCACATCTTCACGCCGGTGAATACGAGGAAGGCGCCGAACAGATAAAGCACCCAATGGAACTGCATGATCAGCCACGCACCAATGAAAATCATGCCGGCCCGCAGGACCAGTGCCCCGAGGATACCGTACATCAATACCCGCTTCTGATACTCCGCCGGTACGCCGAAGTAAGCAAAGACCATCAGAAAGACGAAGATATTGTCGATCGCGAGCGCTTTTTCGACGAGATAGCCTGTGATGAATTCGAGCGCCTTCGCATCGGCCAGCTCGCGCGTTGCCGCGTCCGCTCCAACGCCGCCAAGGTACGCCCACATTCCGCCGACGAAGAAAAGTGATACGCAGACCCAGATCAACGACCAGATCGCCGCTTCGCGGGTCGAGACTTTGTGCGCACCCTGGCGGTTCATAGCGAAAAAATCGACCAGCAGGGCGACGATGACAAACGCTACAAACACAGACCACGTGAGAGGCGAACCGATGGACATCATGCTGGAGAGCTTGGGATTGCCGTTGGCAGGAGGCGGGATGAGAACAGCGCGGAGAACGTCTGTCAAACCGATTTAGTACGTGCGCTCTTTCGGAATTTCCGATGAGCGGTGCCGGCAAAAAAACAAGCAACATGACGGGTGTTTTCGACAATGTTGCGGTAATTGCGGAAGGCAATGTCCAGCACCTCGATTGCCGGCACCGCCTCCGGAGGTGACGAAAAGGCGCAGCTGTTCAACTTCGTCATGACCCGCAGCGTGGCTTGCTGATTCGAGCCGACCGACGTGACGACATCTGACGCGTCCCGGACTCCCCAGACGCAATCGATGAGTCAATCGCGAAGAACCAGGCTGTCGCTGTGCAGATCATCCGTTACTCCGAGGTGTGGCTTCGTTCGTACCTCGTTCGTCCGAGAGGTCTCCCACCCAACGTTTTTCTTACACGACACGACAATTGGCACGGGTCGTCGACATCCCAACTCGCTGCCTCCTCTGTGGTCGGCGACCGACTGTCATCGACGATTGCACAGATCACCTGCGCGGCGAAAATCTCGATGGTGTCCGGCGACGTTCAACGCCTCGACAATGCAGTTCCCTGCAAGTGCCGGCGCGGCTATCTTAGCGCTCCGATTACGATGATCATCACAAAAGGGGCAGGCGAAGGTGAAACGCAGGGCATTCCTGAAAGCTGCGGCAGCGAGCGGCGGCGCAGTCATTGCGGCACCGGCCATATCGAGGGGCCTGATGGAATGGCGCATGGTCACCAGTTGGCCCAAAGGTCTGCCTGGTCTCGGCACCGGCGCGGAGCGCCTGGCCGAGAACATCACCGCGATGAGTGGCGGCAGACTCAGCATCAAGGTCTACAGTGCCGGTGAACTGGTGCCGGCGCTGGAGTGCTTCGGCGCCGTTGCAAACGGCACCGCGCAGATGGGCCACGACGCCGCCTACTACCACACCGGGAAGTCCGAGGGCTGCGCCTTCTATACCGCGTTCCCGTTCGGGTTCACGGCCGGAGAAATGGACGCCTGGACGAAGTACGGCAACGGACAGACGCTGTGGGACGAACTCTACGCGCCGTTCGGCATCCGCGGCTTTCACGCCGGCAGCACCGGCACGCAGATGCTCGGCTGGTTCAAGAAGGAGATACGGTCGCTCGATGATCTCAAGGGGCTCAAGTTCCGCTCGCCCGGCAACCAGGGCCGCGTGCTGCAGAAGCTTGGCGTCACGCCGGTCAGTCTGCCGGGTGGCGAGATATTTCCGGCGCTGCAATCCGGCGCCATCGACGCCGCCGAGTGGGTGGGGCCGTACAACGATCTTGCGCTCGGTTTCTACCAAGTCTGCAAATACTACTACTCGCACGGCTATCACGAGCCGGGCGCGACGCTGCAGTTGATGATCAATGAGCAGGCCTGGCAATCGCTCACACCGGAGTTGCAGGGCATCGTGAAAGCCGCCGCCAGCGCTGCCACCCGAGACATGCTTGCCGAGTACAACGCCCGCTCCGGTCCGGCGCTGCGCACCCTGGTTGAGAAACACGGCGTAATCGTGCGTGGACTGCCCGAGGAGGTGCTGATCGCGTGTGGCGAGAAGTCGAACGAGGTGCTGAACGAGATCTACGAAACCGACACTTCACCGGACCACGTGGTGCGGCGGATCATCAAGGACTTCCTGGCGTTCCGCAAGGAAGTCATCCCGTGGACGCGCATCGGCGAACAGGCCTACCTTAATGCTCGCCGGCTGCCCTTCGAGTTCGGCCTGAAGACCTGATCGGTCGAGCTGAGTCTCAGGCGCAACCACGACGGCGCAAGCCGTTGACCCGAAGACAGAGCTACTGGTCGGGAATGAGATCCTTGAAGTCATCGGCATAGGGGGGATTGCGCCCTTTCGTTGGCGCTTCCAGCAGGTCGCTGAAGTCGTCTGCCACCGGCGACCCGGTGGGTGCTGCCACCGCTGCGGGGCGGTCGTCCACGGCTAGCTGCGCATCGGCCGCGAACAGTCGTTCCGGTAGGTAAGTCGCCATCGACGGAAGCACCCACAACAATGCCATGCCGAGGATCTGCAGCCCCACGAAGGGCACGACGCCGCGGTAGATGTCTATCGTCTTCATGAACGCGCCAGCAACGCCACGCAGATAGAAGAGCGCGAAGCCGAATGGCGGTGTCAGGAAACTGGTCTGCAGGTTCACACCGATCATCACGCCCAGCCAGATCGGGTCGACACCCATCATGATCAGTGCGGGTGCAGTCAGCGGTACCACGATGAAGATGATCTCGAAGGTGTCGAGAAAGAAACCGAGCACGAAGATCACCAGCATCGTCGCAAACACTGCTCCGGTAACCCCTCCCGGAAGGGAAGAGAGTGCGTCGTGAACGAGGTTCTCACCGCCGAGACCGCGGAACACCAGGCTAAACACGCTCGCGCCGAGGAGGATCACGAACACCATCGAGTTGATGGTCAGCGTAGTGCGCATCACCTCGCGCAGGATCTGCAGGTTCAACTGGCGCTTGGCCGACGCGAGCACCATGGCGCCCACCGCGCCGACGGACGCCGATTCAGTAGGGGTGGCGATTCCCGCGAGGATCGAACCCAGCACCGCCAGAATCAGTGCGAGTGGAGGCGCCAGCGCTCCCAGCACCCGACCGGGGAGTCCGGCACGCTGCTCCTCGCTCATCTCGAGCGGCGGACATGAAGCGGGATCAAAAATCGACTTGAGCAGGATCCACAGCAGGTAAAGGCCCACCAGAACCAGGCCCGGAATCATCGCGCCCGCGAACAACTGACCGACCGAGATCGGGTCCGGTGCCATGTTGCCGAGGGAAAGCTGCGCCTGCTGGTTGGCACCCTGCAGGATGTCGCCGACGAAGATCAGCACCGTCGACGGCGGAATGATCTGGCCGAGCGTGCCCGCGGCGCAGATGGTGCCGGCCGCAAGCTTGGGGTCGTAGCCTGCGCGCATCATCGCGGGCAGCGAGAGCAGGCCCATGGTGACCACGGTGGCACCGACGATACCGGTAGACGCCGCGAGCAATGCGCCGACGATCACCACCGAATAGCCGAGCCCACCACGCAGCGCACCGAACAATTCGCCCATGGTCGTGAGCAGCGCCTCGGCGATCTTCGAGCGCTCGAGCATCACACCCATGAACACGAACAGCGGCACCGCCACCAGCGTCTCGTTGGTCATGGACCCGAGGTAGCGGCCCACCAGGGCGGACAGTATCGAGAGGTCGAACACCCCGAACGCAAGCCCGAGCGCGGCGAAGATCAGCGCAATACCGGCCAGCGTAAACGCAACAGGATAGCCCACCAGCACCGCACCGATGGTGGCAAGGAACATCGAGACGGAGAGGATCTCGCCGATCAGCACCGTGCTCATTCCGGCATCGCCGTGCCCGCGACCTCACAGGATCTCATTGGTCACCCGCTGTTCGTCGCGATCGGCAATAGGATTACCGGCAAGGAACAGGCCGCGGCGCACGATCAGCGCCAGCCCCTGCACGAACACCAGAGCACAGAACAGCCAGAGCAAGGACTTCAGCAGGTACAGCGCTGGCATGCCGTTTGCGGTGGCTGAGGCCTCGCGCACGGCCCACGACGACAACACGAATGGAGCCGACGTCACCGCGATGATGGCAAGCCACGGGAACAGGAATACCAGTGTGCCGATGATGTCTACCCAGGCCTTGCCGCGCTGGTTCATCGTGCCATAGAGAACGTCAACGTTGACGTGCCCGCGGTGCAGAAAGGTATAGCCGGCACCGGCCATGAACACCGTCGCGTGCTGCCACACGTAGAACTCCTGCATCCACGGATAGCCGATGTCGAAGGCATAACGCAGCACCACCACCGAAAAGCAAGTGAGCACACAGCCTAGTGTCAGCCACGCCACGGTGCGACCGATCCAGTCGTTCAGCGAGTCGATTGTCTGCACAAATGCCTGCAGCATGACCACCCGTCCTTCCCCCAGAAATCAATCGGCGATGTTACGGGCAAACGCAAGGCATGGCGACGGGAAGCCAATCTCGCTCGACCCGCTTGACTGGCCGGATCCACCATTTGCCGTGCGAGTACTTCACCATCATCTGATCCAGCGTGTGGGCTTTGACCTTGAACTAACCGCCTCATATCCGCGTACTTCCTTAACGCACCAGGATCTGTTCGTCAACATCGGCCTCCCTCAAGTCAAGGAGGGGGCGTCTATTTCTTCTATCCTCGAGCTCGCACTATTCATGAAGGATAGTAGCGAGGGCGTCGAGAGTAGTGAAAACGCTGGGTGGCGCGGACCTTCGTGCGCGCTGCCCTACTTCCTGCACCGTGGAAAAAGCCGATGAACATCACTAACCCAGCAATTGCCCGAACACGGCACTGGATAAGCGTGTCCTACTCAGCTTCATGAATTTTCCGGACCAGGAGTCTGCGCGGCAGAAGGCGGCGGAGCGAGGCGAGTGTCAATTCGAGGCCGATTTTTCGTTTGTTTGAGACGCTTAAGTTAAGCGCTACGCAACGAAAACAGACGGAAAATCGGACCATCGTTGCACTGCCACAGCCCATCGATCTTCAGCCGCGCAGACTTCTAGCCAAAATTCTTGATTGAGGTTGGACTCGCACGGAGTAGCGTGTCGGAGGTCAGATTGCCTCGACACGTCTACCCATATCTTCGGATCGCTTGCGAATGTCCCCCCAGCGCCTCTGTTGGCGGTCCACTTCACCCCGATTGTCAGCGCGACCCGGTTGCGGGTATGTGCTGCACCGAACACAAGCAGTATCGATCAGAGTGTCATCGTACCGACGCTGCAGGTTCATCTCGATAAGGTATCAAGGGACAAGTCTGAAGACTCACCTTTCAGGTTTTCTCTGGTGAGATTGCGAGATTCTTATGGACCACAATCAAACGATCCGACCAGCTCTGCGGTGTGCAACAAGTCCGTCAACGGGACGGTTGTACCGTCTCAAAGGCATCTGGGTTCTGATCCTGGCATTGGCAACACCACCGAATGCGAATTCCGAGCAAAACGTCATGACCAGTGAAAGAATCGGCTGGGCTTCCGGAAAAGGAGATTTCACGGTCTACAGTACCGCGGCCAGTCATAAAAATGTCGACGCCGAGAGCTTCAGCATGAGTGACGGTTTCGGTTGGGACCCGAGAAAGCAATCAATTGGCGGAGTGCGACAAAAACTGTCCATCTCCGAGACCAAAGGCGACCCACATAAACATGAGTTCTGGAACGGTACGCCGCGAGGTTATGTCGATTCTCGTTTCGGTGATCCTATCGTCTTCCCAATTGTCGGCGTGGGTCAGGGCAGGAGCCATGGAGGCCGCGCGGACTTCGGGCTGTCCAAGACTTTCCACGTTGGACGTGCCGAGTATCAGTGGTTTTTGAGGAAATCGCGTACCGCCGACAAGCTCATCGACCATCGTCCAGGTGGTTATATGGTCGGCCTTGGTTACAACTTTTGACAAGTTATCCAACGTCAGCATCTGTGTTCGACGACATCAAAACAGTGAAGACCGATCATTGGCGTGAAAGCGCGCTTAGCACGGACACCTGTTTGGTCAGGCGGAAGCGCCTTTGAGTATCACGTTGTGCATCACTTTCTGCAGCTGCCGACGATGTCGACTACGTCGTCCTTGACCATGCCATTCGCTACTGATCTCTTCACATTGCAAATGCGCTGTTAGATTCCTAGCGCGTACTGAAAGGTGCGCAGTCAAACTTCACAGCGCGGCGAGCAACTGAAAGGAGCCCGCGTCGCGTTTTCCTGTAAATAGACAACCGCAGCAGAATGTTCATGAATGGTCTGGGCGAGTAGTTTTACCGTGTTGATTTGCGGTCCTACCTCACGCACCGACAGAAAAGCAGCATCTGTATGTTATCGCACAGAATGCCGTGGCACGGCGTCCTAGCCTGTCTGTTGGAATGAGCGTGCCGCCCACTGCAGTAAGGGATGGTTGTCCCTTGGCGTGTCGGTGCTCAAGACCGGAAAATTCATTCAATCGGAGTATGCGTGATGGATGCAATCAGGATGGCAGCGATGGCATTGATCATCGCCGGTGTGCTGGGCTTGGCCTACGGCGGGTTCAGCTATACCAAGGAGACTCACGACGTGAAGCTTGGTCCACTCGAACTGTCGGTAAAGGAGAAGGAAGACGTCAACGTGCCGGTCTGGGCGGGTGTGGGCGCGTTGGTGCTTGGTGGTGTGCTGCTGTTTGGGAACAAGAAGGGATAGGTATTTGATGAACCGGTCTCCGCTGATGGACTGAAAATTTCCGAGCGGCGAAGTGCAGTGCAGCCCACTTACGTGAGCGAGTTGTTCTGTTCTTCGGTAGGCCCCGCAAACTGCGATGCGGCCGATTTCCGGAACACGCCCCTTCAGGGAACCGAAGTCGGCATCAGATGTGGCGATGCCACACTCTCTTCCTCGCTGGTATTTGCGTCGTTTTCCATACCTACTGAAGCAACCTGACTGGCGCCCTTCGTCCGGTTGATCCTGAAGGGAGTGCAGGATTGATTGAGGTAAGGACAAGTGCTCTGGTCATCTTCTGCTTCTCGATCTTGTAACCTCAGACACCATCGGCGGGCTCGGTGCGGGCCAGGAGTCTGCGCGGCAGAAGGCGGCGACGCGAGACGAGTGTCAATTCGAGGGCGATTTTTCGTTCGTTTGAGGAGCATAGTGGGCGCTATGTGACGAGAACGAACGGAAAATCGGACCGAAGTGGCGCCGTCGCAGCACGGCGATCTTCTGCCGCGCAGACTCCTACTGAAGAGTGTGTTTGTCAGCGGCAGCTGAGCAGGCTATGGGTTGCCTTGCCGAGACTCAACGAATTAAGAACCAGCGCGCGATATCACCTGGTCAACGTGAACTACAAGGAGCATCTGCCGAGGTTGTTGGCTAGCAGCGGATTCAGTTATAGGAAGGCGCGTCATGCCATAAAGTCAGGTCCACTTGAGTTGGCATTCAATGAAACGGAAAACGCCGACGCTCCTGCCCAGCCCGCATTATTCATGAATGACCTGCTGCGGACGCCGATAGCAGCGAAAACACTCGGCGTGCTCCCTCCGCGTGCTCGACGTGCTGTCAAGCACGCCTGTGCGCGCTCCGGTCCGCGCCACCCAGTCTTTTCGTTAACCTCGACGCCCTC
>JANNBJ010000034.1:0-2304 GCA_031385325.1 Gammaproteobacteria bacterium
ATCATCCTCCAGCACCCGCAAGCTGGTTTCAAGCTGTCCGAGAAGCAGCTTTCGCTGCTCCAGACCTTTGCCGACCAGGCGGTGATGGCGATCGAGAACGTGCGGCTGTTCAACGAGACCAAGGAAGCGCTGGAACAGCAAAAGGCCTCGGCCGAGGTCTTGAGTGTGATCAGCAGCTCGGTGTCCGACTCCGCGCCGGTGTTCCAGGCCATCGTGCAAAGCTGCCAGCGTCTGTTTTCCAGCGACAACACCATCATCTCGCTGGTGGACGACAACGGTATGGTGCGCCACGAAGCGCTCGCCGCCACCCCGAATCAGGGCGGGGGCTTGAGCGCCGACGAGGCGATGCGGCTGCTGGACCGGGGCTTCCCACGGCCACTGGCACAGTCGTACCAGGCCTACCCCATCCGCAAGCGCCAGGTCGTGCACTACCCCGACATGCTGAATGGCCCCAAGGTGCCAGAAGCGATGCGACAGATGGCCCGCGACGCGGGGAACTACTCGATGCTGATCGCGCCGATGTTGTGGGAAGGCAAGGGCATCGGCACCATCCATGTTGCGCGGTTTCCGCCGGTGCCGTTCACCGACAAGGAGTCTTCGCTGCTGCAGACCTTTGCCGACCAGGCCGTGATCGCGATCCAGAACGCGCGCCTGTTCCGCGAGACCAACGAGGCGCTCGAGCGCCAGACCGCCACGGCCGACATCCTGCGCGTCATCAGCGAGTCACCGACGGATGTGCTGCCGGTGTTCGAGGCGATCACCGCGACGTCATGCCGTCTGTTGCCGACCTTGCGCGGGGCGGCAGTGATGCTACTCAAGGGCGATACCATCTCCATGGTCGCGTCACACCGCGATGGCAAGAAGGTTGCGCTGCGCGAGCAGACGGCTGTTTTCCCGCTCGACCCAAAGCACAACTTTGTTGCCCGGGTCATTGTGAGCGGGGAGGTCCTGCACCTTCCCGATTGGTCGGCGGTCGAACTCCCGCCGCACGAGAAGATGGTGTACGACCACTATGCCATCCGCGCTTCGCTGTCATTGCCGCTGATGCGCGGCGCGCAATGCATCGGTGTCCTGATGGTGTCGCGCAGCATCGCGCAGGCATTCGATGAACGGGAAATCGCATTGATGCGTTCCTTTGTCGACCAGGCGGTGATTGCGATCGAAAACGTACGCCTGTTCAACGAGACCAAGGAGGCGCTGGAGCGGCAGACCGCGACCTCGGAGGTTCTGCAGGTCATCAGCAAGTCGGTGAGCGACACGGGGCCCGTCTTCGCGCGCATCCTGGAGAGTTGCAGCCGTCTGCTCAGCATTGAGGACGCGGCCATTTATCTCGCCAGCGACGACGGCATGCTGCTGCCTGGCGCCAGCCATGGCGCTTTCTACAAGCAGGCCTTCGACGCTTTGCCGCGACCTTTGAGCGAATCCGCCAGCGGCCTGGCGATGCGTGAGCGACGCACCATTCACTACCCCGATGTGCTTGGCGTAGCGGATGTGCCGGCGTTTGTGCGCGACAGCGCCACTTCGATCGGCGACTGTTCGGTTGCGTTCGCACCCCTGCTCTGGAATGAGCGAGGCATAGGTGCGCTGTCGGTTCTCCGCGTGCCCAAACGGCCGTTCACCGAAAAGGAACTCGACTTGCTGGCGTCCTTCGCCGACCAGGCGGTGATCGCGATCCAGAACTCGAAGATGTTCAATGCGCTTGAAGTGCGCAACCGCGATGTGACCGAGGCGCTGGAGCGCCAGACCGCAAGCGCCGAAGTGCTGGAGGTGATCAGCAGCTCAGTCGATGACGCGCAGCCGGTGTTTGACAGGATTCTGCGAAGTTGCGAGCGCCTGATTCCGGGTGGGTGGAGCGGCATCAATATCGTGGGTCCCGACGGTCAGGTTGGCGTGGCGGCGTATTCAGGTCCTGGCCGCGAAGATTTCGAGGCCATGTTTCCCGTTGCGCTGAGTCTTGAGTCCGGGACCGGCCGGGCCATTCTTGAGCGTACAGTGCTGCACTACCCCGACGCACTGGGCGCCGACGACGTGCCGCGTTACGTCAAACGCGGGTGCGAAATCACGGGCACCCGATCCATCATCTTCGCGCCGCTGATCTGGAACGAGCGCGGCATAGGCGCGATATTGGTCGCGCGAAACTTTGCGGCGCCGTTCTCCGAACATCAGATCACGCTGCTCAAGACCTTTGCCGACCAGGCGGTCATCGCGATCCAAAACGCCAGGATGTTCAACGAGACGAAGGAGGCGCTGGAGCAGCAGCAGGCCTCGGCCAAGGTGCTGAACGTGATCAGCAATTCGGTGTCG
>JANNBJ010000087.1:0-7567 GCA_031385325.1 Gammaproteobacteria bacterium
CCAAGCTGTCATTGAACGCCTATGAAGCGGCTGTTAACAGCGAGGATGACAAGGAACGGGATCGTCACGTTCGAACGCATGTCAGTAATCTGCGGGCACACGTGAAAAAGCTGGCGGAACAGGATTACGCGAATCTGCCCGGCCTCGTCGCACCGGATTTTGTTCTGATGTTCGTGCCTGTGGAATCGGCCTTTGTCCTGGCGCTGCAGAGTGATGCCAATCTGGTCACCGACGCCTACAACGATCATGTCGTGATCGTCAGTCCCACCACTTTGCTGATGTCGCTGCGCATCATTCACAACCTTTGGCGCACGGAGCGACAGAATCGAAATGCTGTGGATATCTCCCGCAGAGCAGGAGTGCTGTACGACAAGCTCCGATTGTTTGCTGAAGATCTGCTCGCGGTTGGGCGCGATCTGGAGCAGGCGCGTTCTTCACATGACAGGGCGATTCGACGTCTCTCAGAAGGCAAGGGAAATGTGATCCGACAAGCAGAAATGCTGCGGGAACTCGGTGCCAGGGTTTCTCAACCACTGCCCGAGAGTCTGATTGTGCGATCCCAGGAAGACCCGGCGGACGAAGAAATTGGCACTTTAGACGCAACCTCCGTGAACTTAGGCGGCGTTCTCGTTTCGTCTGCAGAAGCTGCCAGGCAAAGCGGCCCTGGATCACAGAACGCGCTGGATTGAACCGGTACATTGGCTTTTCAGAAACGGACAGCGAGGACTCAAACATGCTGGTGTTAACCCGGCGAACCGGCGAGTCGATCATGATCGACAACGAAATTGAGCTCAAAGTGCTCAAGATTCGGGGTAGCCAGGTGCATATCGGCATCGAAGCTCCGAAGAGCGCGGCAGTTCACCGCAAGGAAGTGTGGCTGCGAATTCACGGCGAACCCAAGCCAGCTGGCCGAAGCGTCGGCTAGGTAGCAGAACGAACTACCCGCTTGTGCCGAATGTTCTTTGGTCAGCGGGTGGTTGGTGTTGTGCCGCTCTCTTGTTTATCGCCAGCGCGCGACTGCTCTGATAGATCCTCGCGTGGCTGTCCTTGCCCCGACGACGAATCAATTCATCCCTTCATCTCTTGTGCTGGCGGCGTTCCAGCCAATAAAAATGCCGGTGTTTCGCAGATCGCATAGGGCCTGATCAACTGTGAAGTCAGGTGAAACCGGTGCTGATGCAAGTCTTCGCTGTGTTCACGTGCCAGCTGTTCTGCGGTCGGTTTCAAGGCAACACTATCGATGTCAGACCAGATCGGGTGCATTTTCAGCAAGCGCGTAAAACGACAGACAGAGTCATGTCCACCCAGCTGTTTCGCCAGCACTTCGACACTCGTGATGAACGCATAGTGGCTAAAGGCAATCGTGTTGCCTTCATGCACGGCCAACAGAATCGGCATCGATTCGCCAGCTGCTTCTGAAAGCTGCCACAGATCCCGTGCGACGAGCCAGGGATGGTTGTCCCGATAGGCCCCGCCCTGATCATTTTCGGTCAGTGTGCTGATGGCTTTGGCGGTAGTGACGGTGGCTATACACCATCTGTGAACGGCGGGTGAGGGTGTCATTTCAATACTGTGCATCCATACAGATATGCCTATAATCGCCGCAACGTCTCCCTCCTTGTCAAGCTTCAGCAAACACGTCGGCTTTCCCAGATGGTTCAGCTCCTCGCACGGCGTCCACCTCCTCCAGACTATTACCGGGACAATTTCCTGGAACTCCTGGATTTTGTCGGGTCCCGCTATCGAACGGCGCTGCGACCGAAGGATGTCGATTTTGCCGCTCGTTTTTGTGCCTGCGACATCAACGCACAACGATTACTGGTGCGACTGTTCATGCGCAAAGGTCCGCTGTTCAGGGTGGACCACATTGACTATGACGAGATTGCAGACATCCAGGCCGCTATCATCGAGCTTGTCGCCAGTGGTTTGGTGCGGCGCAGCCCAACCATCGCGGCGGACCAGGTACTTTCACTCCTGAACCGCAGCGAACTCGTTGAGTTATTTCCGTTTGCATCAAAGCGGTGTGGGCGTTCCGCCACCCGTGAAGTTCTGGTGCAGTCACTGTTGTCGCACCATGCCGATGATCGTCTGCTGGTTATTTTGCGTGCTTCTCTGGAATGGATCGGGTTGTGTGAGCTGGATGCAGTCGCCCGATTTCAGGTGCTGTGTTTTGGCTCGCTGGGACAGGACATGTCGGCGTTTGTGCTGCGTGATCTCGGTCTGCAGAAAATCGAGTCGTACACACTGGATGCAGGCGGGGAGAGTGATTTCAGCAGCATCGATATCCTGGAGCGGTATCTGGAAGTATCCACTGTGGCAACGTGGCTGTCGAAGCTGCAGGTGATGCCGGAATTGTCAGGTTCCATCTGGTTGAAGCTGCGTGATGCGTCAACTCACCGACCCATCGAACGACGCAGGAGCAGATTGCTCAATGAGCTGGGTCGCTGGCATGAACGGCGTTCCGAGTTCGCTCGTGCGATCACCTGTTATGCCGCTAGCACTCGACATCCCGCCCGGGAGCGACAGGTGCGAATTTTCGAGAAACATCCTGAATTGGGTTGTGCTGATTCGTTGTTAACCCGCATGCGCAAGGAACCTTGGTGTCCCGAAGAAGCCGTTTTTTCCACACGTCGCCGGGCGCCGGCTTCGAGTCACCAGCCGATCATCCGAACACGAGCGCTGGCGGTCAGTGATCTGGTGATGACACCAGGGGCCATAGAGTCCTATGCCCTGGCGGACCTTGCGAACAACGGGAGCTGGGGGGTGCATCTCGAAAATCATCTGCCGCTGGGTCTCACTGCGCTTGCGTATTGGGATGTACTGTTCATGCCCGTGTCGGGTGCATTCACGCATCTCTTCCAGCAGGGGCCGCATGATCTCTATCTGGACGATTTTGTGGTGCCACGGCGCACGGCGATTGAGGCACGGTCAGCAGTACTGCAGGCCGCAACCAACCCGGGCGACCATCTGCTGCAGACCTGGGATAAAAAGTACGGCACCGCCAACGCAATGATGGTGTGGCAGGCCTTGCCTCGAGATCTGCTGGCAAGGATTCTTGGAGTGATACCAAAAGCCCACTTGTTGTCGTTGACCCAAACGGTGATCGCGTGTCCGGGACGGTCTCGAACGGGCTTCCCTGATCTTTTTGTCCAGCACGCAGGTGGTGACTGCGAATTCATCGAGGTGAAGGGGCCGTCTGATCAGCTGCAGCCACAGCAGCGCGCCTGGCTTACACGACTCGATGTGTTGGGTATTCCTGCGTCGGTACTGAAGTACACGCCATGTCTGCACTGACTGTTGTTGCCGTTCGTGAGCTGGCCGAATTCGTACATCGGACCGGCGATCTGTACGAACCTGGTGGCCGCGTCACGGCTGAGGAGGGCATGACAGGTCAGGCTCGTTGGCAAAAGGATCGACCGGCCAGCTATCAACGAGAGCGGTTGGTGGCGGGAGAGGTGAGCAGTCTTGATCTCGTTGTGAAACTGCGTGGGCGAGCCGATGGCGCGGATATCGAATCTGGTCTGGTCGAGGAGATCAAGACTTCCCGTCGATTCCCGGAGCAGCCTGCCAGCGAGCATGTAGCACAAGGCCGTCTGTATGCGGCATTGCTGGCGCGAGAATTCCCGGTGCGAACGGTCTGGACTGTGCAGGTGACCTATGTTCATCCAGACAGTCTTGATTCAAGACGATTCGCCGAAACACTGTCGTCGTACGCACTTGAGACTTTTCTTCTCGAGAGCGTGCAGATCTACACCCGCTGGCTCGCAGACCGATTGCGGGACCGTGCGCTGAGAGATGAATGGCTGGCCGAGCTGAAGTTCCCGCTGCCGCAACTGCGTCCCTATCAAGGCGCGGTGATTCGTCGTTGTGCTGATGCCATCAAAGATGCCGAGCACCTGCTGCTGGAGGCACCAACCGGTAGCGGCAAAACGCTGAGTGTCACGTACTCCGCCGTGAAAGCGCTGCCGGGGGCCAGCCGGATTTTTTATCTGACCAGTCGCTCAACCGGTGCACTGGCGGCGCTGACCGCACTGCGTCAACTCGATGGCACGGATGGCCAGTTGCGGCGGCTGTCGCTCACCGCGCGGGACCGGATCTGTCCGGTTCCGGGAACACCGTGTGATCCCAACGTCTGTGAATATGCCAGGGGTTACTACGATCGCCGCCGTCCGGCTCTGGTTGAACTGATGGCGGAGAAGGAACTGACCGAGACCGTGATCAGTCGTGTGGCCACGACTCATACGGTCTGTCCTTTTGAGCTCTCGCTCGACGCGGCGCTCTGGGTTGACGTGGTGATCGGTGACTATAACTATCTGTTCGATCCACTGGTACGCCTGCAAAGATTTTCCGCTGACAAGGACGCCATCGTGCTGATCGATGAGGCCCACCAACTGGCGCCACGGGTGGCTGAGAGTCTGTCCATCAGCATTTCCCGGCTCGAGTTCAAGGCCGCCATCGGCCTCGCTGCGGTGCCGATCGCCAAGCGCCTCCGATCTGTGGACCGCCAGCTGTTGAAGGTCGCACAAAACCTTCCGCTTGAGTCGATCGAAGCGCAGCCAGTGGAGATTCCACAGACGCTGTTACCCAGCCTGGAAAAGCTGCTCGAGAGTGCGATGCAATGGCAGAACGATACTTCACAAACGTTACCCCACGAAGTCAGCGAGGCTGTTTTCCAGGCGGTGCGCTGGTTACGTCTGCAGCCTTCGATGGCGATCTGTGCCTACGCATACCTCGGTAGCGGTCGAGGGCAGAACTTCAGACTGGAAGCCCGTTGCCTTGATCCGGCCCCTTATCTGCATCGTTTGCTGACAGGGTTCGGACCGCACATCCGGTTTTCAGCAACGGTGTCACCGCCGCGTGTTTACCAGCGCCAGCACGGCGCGTTGCTGCAGGTTGGACTTGAAGGTGATGAAGGGGCCTTTGCGCGGGCGGGTTCGCCGTTCGACGCAAGTCAGCTCGGAGTCTTTATCGTGCCGGATGTTGGAACCCTGTACCGGGAGCGCGCATCCGGGATGACGGCGCTGGTTGACCTGGTGCGAGATACCATCCTCGCGCATCGAGGCCGATACCTCGTGTGCTTTCCTTCATACCAGTACCTGCGGGACTTTTGGGCGTTGTTTGAGTCCGGGATTTCGGCCTTTCCTGACTGGACGTTTTGTTGTCAACAGTCGAGCGATACGGCGGAACAACGCCTGGCAATGCTGGCCGAGCTGCATTCGTCGATCGGTGCCGATACTGGCGTGCTGCTGGGTATCGTCATGGGCGGGGTGTTTGCGGAGTCGATTGATCTGTCGAGCAGTCCACTGGATGGCGTCATCATTGTCGGGGTAGCCATACCCCCACCGAGTGCAGAACGGGAACTGGCGGCTGCTCATTTCGATGCGGACGGCTTTGACGGCCGCTTACTCGCGTATATTCAGCCGGGCATGAGTAGAATCGTCCAGGCGGCCGGGCGGCTGATTCGCGCCCGCTCACATCGCGGGATTCTAATCCTCGTGGACGGGCGCTACCGGGCAGCTCAGTACCGGCAGTTCTTTCCGGCGTTATGGAATACCCGTACGGTTGTTTCAACGCAGCTCAATGCGGCAGTCAAGGAATTCTGGACCACGTCATGACCATGCGACGCACGAAGATCATTTGCACCATCGGTCCGGCCACAGCGAGTTATGCCAAGTTGCTCGCGCTTTATAACGCAGGCATGAACGTCGTTCGCATCAACATGTCGCATGCCGACCATGCAGGCGCCGGCAAGATCATTCACTGGGTCAAGACGCTGAATCGCAAAGTGGCTTATCCAATCCCGGTGATGCTCGACACGCAGGGGCCGGAAATCCGTACCGGTGTCATCGCCAAACCCATCATGCTGACTCAAGGCCAGGTGGTGACGCTGACGGTGCGCGGAATAACTGATGTCGAAACGACGTCCATTCATGTCAACTACAAAGAGCTGGTCGATATTGTCCACGTCGGCAATCGAGTGACCGTCGACAACGGACTGATCAATTTTGAAGTCCTGAAAAAGCAGGATCAGACCCTTGTCTGCAAGGTCGTCGACGGTGGCATGTTGGGCAGCCGAAGGCATGTCAATTTGCCAGGCGTGCGTGTCAATCTGCCGGCAATCACCGACAAGGATCGCGACGACATCGAGTTCGGTGTTGCCAACGACATCGATTTTGTGGCGCTCTCCTTTGTTCGCGATGTAGATGACATCCACAGTCTGAAAGCTTTGCTGGGACGCAAGTCCGACAAGGTAAAGATCATCGCCAAGATCGAAGATCGTGAAGGTGTACGCAATGTCCATCAGATCATCCAGGCATCGGACGGGGTGATGGTTGCGCGTGGTGATCTGGGGATAGAAACGGATATCTCGGATCTGCCGAACATCCAGCGGCAGATCGTGCATTCCAGCGCCGTGTACGGCAAACGCTGCATCGTTGCGACCCATCTGCTGGAGAGCATGATCACGAACCCGATCCCCACCCGGGCAGAAGTCACCGATGTTGCCAACGCAATCTATGAAGGTGCAGATGCGGTGATGTTGTCAGGTGAGACCAGCGTTGGCGCGTATCCTGTTCGCTGTGTGGCCCAACTGCACGCCATCGCCGAGCGCACCGAACGGTGGCCTGGCCTTGGTTATGAGAAGGACCTCGAAGCACAATCCGACAAGCAGTACATGACGATTCATGCGGTTGCGCTGGCAGAGTCGCTGCGCGCCGACGGCATCGTCGTCATCACGCGGCGTGGGGTAACAGCAGATCTGGTGACGGCGGCGAGGCCACCCAAGGTGCCCATCTATGCGTTCACCAACAGCAGCCAGACACGTCGTCGCCTGGCGCTCAACCGTGCGGTGTACGCCCACCGGACCGCTTTCAGTTCTGACCCTGAGCGCACACTGCAAACCGCGTTTCGCACCTTGCGCCAGCGGGAAGGGTTGCCACCCATGGCCAAGGTCGTTGTCATCTCGGATGTATTGGCCGGCCAGAACAGCGAAGCCATCCAGATTCGGTTCATCCCCTGATGAGGCAAACCTGCATGCAGCTGGCCCGACTTTTTGTTCTTGCGATCATCGTCCTGCTGACCGCACAGGCGATCGCTGCACCCAAGCGCATCAAATTCGATAACGGTGACGACTATTTCGGCAAGGTCAAGGATGGCAAGCGGACCGGTCAGGGGATTTATACCTGGGCCAACGGCAACCGTTACGAAGGCACGTTCGCTGACAATTCACTGCACGGACAAGGTACCTACACCTGGAAGGACGGTCGGACGTATACGGGTTCGTTCGTCAATGACAAACGTGAGGGTATCGGTGAGCTGATCTGGCCAAACGGTGAACGGTACTCGGGCAGTTTCAGAGCCAATCAACCCAGTGGGGAAGGCACGTTCAAATGGTCCAACGGGGATCGGTACGCCGGCAGTTTTGTCGACTCACAGAGAACGGGCAAAGGAACCTTCACCTGGGCCAGTGGCGATTCCTACAGCGGCGATTTCAGCAAGGGCGTGCTGAACGGCAACGGTACTTTCCAGTGGCGAGATGGCAGGCGGTACGTTGGCACGTTTGTTGGTG
>JANNBJ010000089.1:0-3064 GCA_031385325.1 Gammaproteobacteria bacterium
TCGGTGGTTCGCCCCTTAGGAGTCTGCGCGGCAGAAGATCGACTGGCTGCGGCGGCGCCACTTCGGTCCTATTTTCCGTTCGTTTTCGTTGCGTAGCACTTAACTTAAGCGCCTCAAACAAACGAAAAATAGGCCTCGAATTGACACTCGCCTCGCACCGCCGCCTTCTGCCGCGCAGACTCCTAGCGGACATTGTAACGTGAACTGGATCACGTTCGGCCAACAGGACGTGCCGAGTCGATCTCCCGAACAAATCGGGATTGGGTCACGGTTCGAAGCGAGCAGCGCCGGCACAATGGAGAGACCAGAGTGCATAGCACGGATAGATCACTCGACTCATGCAGGCAGCAGGACTTTTCGCCTCGATCAAACGGATATTCAGTCCGGACCACAGTTTGCCCTACCTCGGCGCAATGTTCGTCATGGGGCTGGTGTCCGTTCTTTACCTCTATTTTCAGCAGCAGAGCAGTCAGGCCCAATTGCAACAGCACGCGGTTGCATTGGCACGCCTGGTCAGCGAATACAAGGTCGCGGCGCAAGACCATCGAGACTTCAGCAACCTTGAACGGCTGTTCGAACATCAGCTCATGGATGCGGGATTTGCCTATGGTCTGATCGAGGACTCCACAGGCCAGCCACTGACGCGCACGGCGACGCGATCGATGTCCGGTAGCCTGCCCACGCTTACGGATGCGGACAGCAACTGGTTACAAAGTCGTTCGCTGACGTTGCAGTCTGGTGATGTGCTTGAGTTCTATGGACCGATCAAGGGGGCGACTGATGGTCCGCAGTATTATCGATTCGCCTACTACCAGCCTCAGTTTGGCCTGAACACCGAAGACCTTCGCGTAGGTGCAACGTTGGGATTGCCGATCTTCCTGTTGGTTCCCATGTTCCTGTTCCTCCACGCACGAACTGCGCGCCCATTGAAGGATATTGGCAACCGGCTGGCAGAGGTCATCGAGGGCAAGACCAAACTCCAGCATGTGGAAATATCCGCGAATGGTGAGCTCGCCGAGTTCATTTCGCAGTTCAACGGTTTTGTCGACAAGGTCCAGGGGCGTATCTCGTCGGCCGACCGGATGAACCGCAAACTGATTACCAGCGAAAAATTCCTGTCCTATCGCGCCGAGCGTTTCGAGTCGATTCTGCAGACGGTGCCGGATGGCATACTCATCGTTGATGAAGATCTGAAAGTGGTGTTCATCAACCAGCATGTGGAATCGATGTTCGATATTGGTGTCGATCAGGTCCTGTCATCGCCGCTGGCTGCATGGTGCACTCATCAGCCCTTGCTCGACTTTGTGATCGAACTGCGCAGTTCAGGGCAATCCCAGTCGAACAAGGTTGTGCAGATGCCACATCCGGATGGACGCCACACACTCGGCGTCAGCGCCCATCCGCTGTTTTTCTCCCGTTCGCCTGGCAGTCACACCGGCTCATTGGTGCTGCTCAGGGATATCAGTGAGGAGATTGCAGCGCGCCAGAGTCGGGTGGACTTTGTCGGTGCACTGTCACACGAAATCAAGGCGCCACTGAACACTATTGGCCTGTATGCGCAAATGCTGGAAACCAACGGTGAAGATGGCGAGTTTCGCATCGAAACCCACAACGTCATCACCCGCGAAGTTGAACGCCTCACTCGTCTGGTGCACAACCTGCTGAGCATTACCCAG
The DNA here is from genome assembly GCA_031385325.1 of Gammaproteobacteria bacterium. GTDB lineage: Bacteria > Pseudomonadota > Gammaproteobacteria > Pseudomonadales > Azotimanducaceae > SYFY01. The sequence continues at coordinate 1,677 of JANNBJ010000089.1, forward strand.
ATCGAGATGGGTACCTTCGAACTCGATGCGCAACGAGTCCATCTGGTGGATGTCGTTCGTGATTGTGTTTCTGTTCTTGACCACGGCGAAGATCAGGCGCGTATCAGGATTCAGGCCTCTGACAAGATCACCCCCGTGCAGGTGGACAAGGAGCTGTTGCGGGTCGCCATTTCCAACCTGCTCACCAATGCACTCAAGTACAGTGATGAAAGCCAACCGGTGATGGTGGAAATCGAAGAGAGTGATGACGCCATCTCTCTGGCTGTGATCGATCAGGGCATGGGTATTTCCGAGGCCGACCAGGCGCGTATCTTCGAGAAGTTCAATCGCAGTTCCAACCCCGAGGCGAAGAAGAAGGCGGGGCACGGGCTCGGCCTTTCCATCGCCAGTGAAATCGTCAAACTCCACCACGGGACGCTTGTTGTCGAGAGTGAAATCGGCAAAGGATCGCGATTCACGATCGAGTTGTGGAAGCGCACCGGCATCGCGCAGAGGTCGATATGAACCTGCGCCTCATTCTTGCTGACGACGAAGCGCCGACCGCGCGAGTGATGTCGCTGGCGCTCGCCAAACAAGGTTTTGATGTCGAGGTGTGTTACGACGGCGCTGAAGCGCTCAAGGCCGTCATGGCCAATCCACCGGATGTTCTGGTGACCGATATCGAAATGCCGGTCATGACCGGTCAGGAATTGTGCGAGGCACTGGAAAAGCTGCTGCCCGATCGCACATTTCCGGTGTACGTCATCACCGGTGTCACCGACCTTGTTCATCGCAAGTGGACGCGCGAAATCCGGGATCTCCACTTTCTTGAGAAGCCGGTCAGCATCCGGCGTCTCGCCCAGGAGCTGGAGCAGAGGTTGCGGCCATGAGCGGGCTGTTTCAGGGTGTTGATCTGCAAGTTCACCTTGAACATTTTCGCTATGTCGGTGCCGGGCAGTGGGACGTTCTGATCATCGCCAATGGTCGTGTGTGCGGGTCCAGTCGGCCAGACTGCGCGGATGCGCTGTTCGACGAAGTCAATCAACTCGGGCTCGTCAAGCTTACCGATCAGGTGAACTCGTGTGAGCATGGCGCACAAACGCTGTGGTGTGTGCCGGTCAAGGATCACCTGAAAAAGACAGTCGCTTGCGTGGTGGTACGAGGGTCCTCTGACTCGTTCGGCGAAAGATCGAAACCTGAGTTGCAGCAAGTCGCTGACAATCTCGCGCGAGAGATGCGCTTGAATCTCGAGCTCGCTGATATGGCGGATGAACTCAATCGTCGACACGAAGAACTCAATCTCATTTACAGCACCAATAGTGCGACTAGTACAGACGGTGATGACGAAGCGAGCTTGCAGCTGATTGTTGATCATGTGCTCGAGCACATGGAAGCCGATCTGGTCATCA
>JANNBJ010000044.1:0-95013 GCA_031385325.1 Gammaproteobacteria bacterium
ACTCGCCCTTCGGGAGCCCCTGTCGTGGTCCGGCACTGCGTTGGACTCCTTGGCAATATGACCCGATATTACCGGCGGAATCCGTCTTGTTCCGGCCCACGACAAGGGCTCTGAAGTGATGCGAATCACCGACTCACGACACTTGCGGGTTGAACCCGTCAGGCTTGCCAGACTGTCCAGATGCCAATCAGGATGAAACCGATTCCCGCGACGCGCGACAGCATGGCAGGTTCGATGTACTGCGAGACCACGCCGCCTGCGAGTACACCGATCGCGCTGGCAGCAATCAGCGCAACGGAAGCAGCGATAAAAACCGTCAGTCGCCCGGCATCTTCGCGCGCTGAAAACAGCATTGTCGCCAGCTGGGTCTTGTCACCCAGTTCGGCCAGAAATACGGTGGCGGCAACGGTGAGAAAGAGTTTGACATCCATCTGGGATCCTTGAGTGCAGCGACTGATGACGAGTCTATCAATATTTATCGGGTGCAGGTCACCTGAAAGGGACAAACAAGATCATTAACACAAGAAGCGCGCGGATCACCATGCTTGCGACCATGGCGCGGATGCAGGACGACCACAATCGACAAGTGCATCCGCAGTGGCGCCATCAGGGATATCCCTACTATCGGGCGATCTGGGTCGAGTGTGCAGAGCTGCTGGATCATTTCGGCTGGAAGTGGTGGAAACACCAGGTTCCAGATCTTGATCAGGTAAAACTTGAGCTGGTAGACATCTGGCATTTCGGCCTGAGTGAACTGATTCGCGCCGAACAACTTGACGATGCGTTGGTTGACTTGTTTACCAACACCAGCGCCGTCAACGAGCCGGAAATATTTCGGCTTGCAGTCGAACGGCTGGCTCAGAGCACGTTGCAGCAACGTGGTTTTGTGCTTGCGGATTTCATATCGGCGATGGATGCCTTGCCGATGGACTTCGACGAATTGTACCGACTGTATGTGGGAAAGAACGTGCTCAATCATTTTCGGCAGGACCATGGCTACAAGCAGGGCACCTACCACAAAGTGTGGCATGGCCGAGAAGACAACGAGCATCTCATCGAACTGCTTGCATCGCTTGATGTTGGCCATCCGGAGGCGCCGGAGCGACTGTACGCAGGGTTACAGGCCAGGTACCCCGCAGACCATTGATTTGTTTGACCATCCGGCTCTTTGTCACAGAAGGTTCATCGGCTTGTCATCCTGACGACACCGCCCGGCCGCATCGTGCACCAAACCACCGGGTACGCACGATTCATGCAACGAACCCATCAGGTCGATCCACGTCACTACCGGACGATTTTTCTCTCGGATATCCACCTTGGTACCAAGGGATGTCAGGCGGAGAGACTCGCTTCCTTCCTGAAGGTGCACACCTGTGACCAGCTTTATCTGGTGGGCGATATCATCGATGGCTGGCGGCTGAAGTCAGGGTTCTACTGGCCACAGGCTCACAGCAATGTCGTGCGCCGTTTCCTCACGGCTGCCAAACGTGGCACTGAAGTCATCTATGTCACTGGCAATCACGATGAGTTTCTCAGACGGTATTCCGATCTGCAGATCGGTAATCTGCAGGTGGTTGACCGAATCCAGCATCTGACAGCTGATGGACGAAAGCTGCTGGTAGTACATGGCGATGAGTACGACGTCATCACCCGCTACCATCGCTGGATCGCCTTTCTGGGTGATATCGGGTACACGCTGCTATTGCGCTCCAATCGGTACGTGAATTTTTTCCGGCGCAAGCTCGGTTATGGGTACTGGTCGTTGTCGGCGTGGTTGAAGTACCGGGTCAAGCGAGCCGTCAACTTCATCAGCGAATTTGAATCTGCGATTGCCCGTCAGTGTCGGCTGGACGGATATGACGGCGTCATCTGCGGGCACATTCACCATGCCGAGATCACCGATCTGGAAGGCGTGCGTTACATGAACTGCGGCGATTGGGTCGAGTCGTGTACAGCGCTGGTTGAAAATGAGCGTGGCGAGTTTTCGATCGTGCACTGGCCGGAAGAAATCCCGCAGCTATCTGCAGTTATCCCGTTTCCAGAGCGAGCAAGCGCATGAAGCGACTGCTGTTGATCACTGATGCCTGGGCGCCGCAAACCAACGGAGTGGTCACCACGCTACAGTCAGTGCTGGCTGAGTTGCCGGCGCTGGGCTGGGAGGCACAGGTCCTGCATCCCGGATTGTTTCGAACGCTGTCGCTACCCAGTTACCCGGAGATCAGGATAGCGATCAACCCGTGGCAGATGCGCACGATGATCGAGACCAGTTCAGCCGATGCGGTGCATATCGCCACTGAAGGGCCGCTGGGATGTTACGCGCGCCAAATACTGACGCGGATGCGGGTGCCATTCACGACCTCGCTCCATACGAAGTTTCCAGAGTACGTCCAGGTTCGGATCGGGCTGCCACTGGCGGTGGGCTATCGCTTCCTGCGCTGGTTTCATGCACCGGCAGAGAAAACGCTCTGCACCACGGTCACGCATCGAGTTGAACTCGAGACCTGGGGATTGAAAAACCTGGTGGTGTGGGACCGCGGTGTGGACATCTGCAAGTTCAAACCGGACGTCGCCCGCAAGCCCTCAACGCGCCCACGACTGCTTTACGTTGGGCGTATATCACCGGAAAAGAACGTCGAGGCGTTTCTTGCGCTCGACCTCGACGCCGAGAAGATTGTCGTGGGTGATGGTCCGTCCAGAGCAGCGCTGCAAAGCAGATATCCAGACGCGACGTGGCTTGGCTACCGTTATGGCAATGAACTGGTGGCGCAATACGCTGCTGCGGATGTGTTCGTCTTTCCTTCGCGCACCGATACGTTTGGCCTGGTCATGCTCGAGGCGATGGCATGCGGGGCGCCAGTTGCCGCATTTCCGGTTACCGGACCTGTCGATGTGGTCTGCAATGGCGAGAGCGGCTGGCTGGATGATGATCTTGGTATTGCGGTAACAAAGGCGCTCACCGTTTCGCGGGCATCGTGTCGTGCGGCTGCCGAAGGTCGCAGCTGGACGGCAATTGCACGACGGTTGATCGATCAGAACCCGCGGCAGGTCGAGAGCGTGGTTTCGGCGCATGTGCAGCTGAATGTAGCTGCGGGCTAGTCTAGGCGAGCTCCCGAGCGCGAACTTCAAACGATGTGAAACGCGCTCGCTATTCCAACATCCGGCACGGATGCGTAGTCTTGACCCGAACACGGTTACAGGGGCCAGGGTGCGTATCGGAATCTCCGTTTGTTCAAGCTATCGGGTCCAGGATCCGCGCGCCGGCGCACGCATCATGGTCGAGCGTGCCCGAGCGTCGCGCAATGCCGGGCTTGATTCGCTGTTTGTCGGCGATCATCACGTCACGCCCACGGCGTACTACCAGAATGTTCCGATCCTCGGCCGCATGCTGGCTGAGTGGGGTGACCAACCGGCAGGTGCGCTGTTCTTGCTGCCGCTGTGGAACCCGGTGCTGCTGGCTGAACAGATCGGCACACTCGCAGCCATCATGCCAGGCCGATTCATTCTGCAATGCGCGCTGGGTGGAGACGCCGCGCAAAGCAGCGGTATGGGCATCGACTTCAAACGACGGGTCGGCATGTTCGAAGAATCGCTGCGGATCATGCGTGCGCTGTGGCGGGGCGAAACGGTTGATGCCGACCAGATCTGGACGATACGTGGCGCGCGCATCAATCCGGTACCCGCAGAGCCGGTGGAGATATGGATCGGATCTGCTGCGGTACCGGCGATCAATCGCACCGCACGACTTGCCGATGGCTGGCTTGGATCGCCGTCGCTGACCTTCGACGAGGCCAGGCGTTCGCTCAACATCTATCGACAGGCCTGTGCGGAACACGCCAGAAGCAGCAGTGCGAGTGCCATTCGCCGCGATGTCTGTGTGGCGCGCACCAGCGAAGGCGCACGGGCTGCCGTTGCCGCGGACCTTGCGAAGGGTTATCGCGGATTTGCCGAGGAGGCGTTGGCAGTGGGCTCCATCAGCGAGGTTGTTGACCACTTCGGCCGCCTCAAGGAACTTGGTTACACCGACATCATCGTGCGCAACATCAGTGCTGATCAGAACGTTGCGCTGGAAACGATCGCCTGTCTGGGTGAAGTGAGAAGCCAGCTTGCCTGATCGTCCGTCCGCGCCGACGATACACCTGAGTGGTAAGCCGGGACTGGTACTGCCAGGTGGTGGAGCGCGTGCGGCGTACCAGGTCGGTGTACTGAAAGCGCTTGCGAGCGTGGTGGATTGTCATACGTTGCCGTTTCGCACCCTGGCCGGAGTCAGCGCAGGTGCCATCAACGCCATGGGGCTTGCACAACGCGCCAATGATTTTCGTGCGGCGGTGGAACATCTTGAACGACTCTGGACCGGGATGCAGGCCGATGATGTTTTCCTGATGGAATACAGTGCCCTGCAGGCCTTCATCCGCAGAACCGGAAAGCCGGCTTCACTGCTCAACAACGCGCCGCTGCGCAAATTGCTGGAGCGGGAAATGCTGGCTGATGGAGCCGTCGCCCGGCATCTTGAACACGGTGTCATCGATGGTCTTGCCGTTACTGCGTCCAACTATTCCACTGGCGAGGCAACAACGTTTTTCCAGGCGCGTCCCGAGCTGCTGGCCTGGCATACGCGTCGGCGCCACAGTATTGCCACGGAAATCGGCGTTACGCATCTGCTGGGGTCGAGCGCGCTACCTGTTCTGTTTCCCGCCGAACGAATTGGTGATGAGTACTTCGTCGATGGCAGTCTGCGCATGACCCAACCGTTGAGTCCTGCCATCAAGATGGGGGCGGACCGGATCCTGGTGATTGGTGTTCGCAACGAAACCCTGCCGGTAGGTGACGTCGGTGGCCCACAACCCGGAATTGCCGAAATTGCCGGCTATACGCTGGATTCGCTGTTCTCGGAAAATCTGAACACGGACATTGAACGGCTGGAAGAGACCAACACCTTGCTGGAGTCGATCCCGTTCTGGCGTCGTCGCGCCCTGCACAAACGACAGATCCGTGTGATGGTGATTCGTCCCTCCGAAGATCTGCGTGTGGTTGCCGCGCGTCATTCCATTCAGATGCCACGTGGTGTACGGCTGTTCCTGCGAACCGTGGGTGGCTGGGGGCACGAGTGGCGGATGCCCAGTTATCTGCTGTTCGATGGCAAGTTTGCGCAGGCGCTGATCGATCTGGGGTATCGGGATGGTCTGAAACTCAGACCATCCATTCAGGCGTTTTTTGGTTAGGGAACGGCTGTCGAACTTCAGTTCTGATAGTAGTAGTTTCGGTAACGGTTGTAGTAACCGTGATAGTCGTCGTGTTGGTCATACAGGTCACTATGCAATCCATCGTGCCGCCAGTTCAACCGGTCATCCTGCTGGACGTGACTACGCTCGAGTTGCCGGTGCATGCGCCGGTGGCCTCGTCGCGACATGTCAGGATTGTAGTAGTGCGCCGCATCATGCTGGTCGTCAAGCCCGTCATGCACGCGGTCGTGGCGGTTTTCCAGAACCTGGTGACCCCCACGATGTTGCCAATCGAGATCTCCATGCTCTCGCTCGTGGTCATAATCGTTGGCGGAAACCATTCCAGCGGTGCCAAGTGAAAGGACCGCAGAAACCAGCAGCTTCATCTTCAAATTGCGCATCAGTAGCTCCTCGGTTGGCTGCACGAATTATCTGTTCACCAGGTTGTTGGCAGCTCAGCAACAGAACGAACATTAGTCGGTGCGAGATGAATGCGTGCTTAACGATTTTGCGAGAAGTAGTTCCTGGACCATCACCGTACCACTTCCGGGCGTGCCGCTCGTTTGTTCGGGCTGATCCGGGACGCGATCCTGGCACACTTCGCGACAACCATGCGGGTTTCGGCATGAACCACGTCAGAGATAAACAATCCAGCGCACGTAAAACTGCAGACCTCCGCCAAGCGTTGGCGAGGCCGCGCCGGGAAACAGTCGCAGCCCGTCGAATTCGTGACCTCGTTTGCCACTTCCCCAGGTGATACCCGCCTCGAGACTCTGGTTGTCGTCAGGCTCGAAATGCAGTGTGGTCTGCAACAACCGGCTGCCATCGTCGAGGGATTGCAACCACAGCGCCGATTGAGTGAGGCGCGCACTCCACTGCAGGTTGCCTCCTGCCGCGGCGTAGCGTCGACCCACGGTGAACAGTTCGCCCCGTTGCAGACGAACCTGCAGCGGTTCGGAAATTTCCGAGAAAGCCACCGGCATATCGTTCATGCCAAAGCCGTTGAAATAGAGTTCACCAAACACGTAGACGTTGTGCCCCAGCGCCAGAAAGTTGTAGTCAGCGTTAAGGATGCCCGTATAGCGGATTCGTGGTCCCCATGGATCGTCATCCAGCTGCGTTGCCAGCAGGTCCAGCCGCAAGACTGCATCGCTCACCGGAACGCTGAAACCCATACCGCCGACGATGTCGCGGTCGTGGCGTCCCGTCAGAAGATTGATTTCGGCGGACCGGAACTGCCAACGCCATTTGGCGCCGATACTTCCGGAGTCTACTGATCGATGTCCATCCGCGTCCCGGCGTGCCACCGCAAGCAATTGCAGATCACTGCCGTCGGTGAACAGCTTCTGGACCAGGATCATGTCCTGGCCCTTCTTGAAGTCGCGATCGGTCTGTGCAGGGGCAAAGGGACTGAAGAGGTCCAGCGGATTGAATACCAGCCCGTTGCCCCAGGAGATGGCATCACGTCCGGCGCGAATTGACCAGCTTCCAGCGTGATAACCCACCGCCAGACGATCGATGCGCGCCGTGATGGTGTGTTCGCTCCCGCTGGACAATTCTGTCGCCAGATCGAAAGCGTTGGGCTGGTCATTGGCACTACTACCGGGTGACCGAACGCCTGCCGGTCGTCTGGCGAGACCCTCACCCCAGATTGAGTTTGCTTCCAGGGCTATCAATCCTTCAAAACCCTGCCATTGTTGTTGCCACTGTCCACGCAGGCTCAGTTCAATTTGTTGCTGGGATGTGCCGCCGTCATCGGTGCGAATGTCGTGTTGATGCAGTCCGGTCTGGGTTGCCACGGTTTTCAGACGAAGCAGGGTCGTCTGCGCAGCCTGACCCTGGAGTGCCAGCGACAGAAGCGCAACTGTGGTCCATATTCGATGCACTGCCGATAACCAGCGTCTGCGCCAATAGCCGATCAATGGCAGGGCTTCAGGCGGCCGCATCATCCGCAACGATGTGTCCATCTTTCAAATGGACGTGTCGTTTCGCGTACCGCATGACAATCGGATCATGGGTTGCAGTAATTATCGTCGTGGCAAAGCGGGTGTTCATGTCGCGCAACAACGCCAGCAGGCTCTCCGTGGTTTCAGAGTCCAGATTCGCGCTTGGCTCATCAGCCAGCAGAAGCAGTGGTCTTGTCACCAGCGCCCTGGCTACAGCCACCCGTTGTTGTTGCCCTCCCGACATATCCCCGGGTCGGCGATGTGCCAGAGAAGATAGCCCGACCGCATCCAGCATCTGGTCGGCGCGCTGTTGTCGCTCTCGCGCCGGCACGCCCTGCAACTGCATGACGAATTCGACGTTTTCGCGCGCAGACAAGACTGGCAGCAGATTGTAGGCCTGGAATACAAAACCGATCTTGTGCAGACGCAGATCCGCGAGTTGCCCGGCAGTTTTTTCGGACAGACATTGGTCTCCCACCCAGATGGATCCATGGGTAGGCCGATCGAGGCCACCGATGAGGTTGAGCAAGGTGGACTTTCCTGATCCAGACGGCCCAGCGAGACTGACGAACTCTCCCGCGGTGACCATCAGATCAACGAGATCGAGTGCATGAACGAGTTGGGCCCCTTCGCCGTATTGTCGGGAAACGGCTTCGGCCCTTACAACCACGCTGTCGTTCATGCAATGTTCCCTCCGTTTCGTCGAATTGGCGTTGGATCAGCATCTGGTTGGCCAAACAGTAACTGGCAGATCAAAGTTTCAGGTCCTGCCACGTAGTGCCTCCAGGCCGTTCAGGCGCACGGCGCGCCAGGCGGGGTAGAGACTGGCCACAAAGCCTAGCGCCAGCATGAGAAAAACCGCTTGTTCGACATCAGTCCGGAGCAGCTGCGGCACCATGACGGCGCGCAAGCCGAACATCTCTGCTCCCTGCGCCCATTGGCTGAGGTCGATGCCGTCGTGGAAGTACCAGACGGCGGCGAGACCCAGCAGCACGCCCAGCACCAGTCCCGCAACCATGATCCACATGGATTCGATCACCACCTGCAGCACGATCAACGAGCGTTTCATGCCGAGCACCTGCATGAGGCCCAGTTCGCGGGTGCGCTCCAGCACTGCAGAAATGAAGGTATTGGCGATACCGAAGGCGAGGGCAGTCAGCAGCACCGCGTACCAGATGTAGATCGCGCTGTTGGAAAAACCGATCAGTTCTGCGATCTGCGGTTGCAGTTCTTCCCAACGACTGACTTTCAGATCTGGCAGATCAGCACGCAGGCGCGCTCGCCAGAGAGCAATGTCTGCCTCGCCATTCAGTCGGAGTGATAACTCGGTGCTGAGCGATGGAGCCTCGATCAGTTGTTTGAGATTTTCGCGGCCTACCAGAGCAAAGGCCTGTTCCATACCGGTACCTTCGGCGTCGAACAGGCCAATGACGCGATAGCCAAACTCGCGATTGTGGCCGGCGGCATCCTGCACGGAAATCACTACTCGTTTGCCGGCTGCGGTGCCCAGTCGTCTGGCGAGTTCCTTGCCGAGCAGCAGTCCGGAGTCGTTGGCAGCAGTCAGTGGGCGTCCTTCGATGGTCATCTTGCCCATGAATGACAGGTGCTGTTCATCGGCGGGATCGATGCCGGCGAGGGTCACCCCCCGCGTCTCTCGCTCGCTCTGGATGGCGACGGGGAGCAACAGCCGGGTCGTCCAGCGCACACCACCGGTTGCAAGTGACTCGGTTACGTTCTCAGGCACGGTGAAGCCATGTTCCGCAACCGGATCACGCAGGTAGTTGTCGGTAGTCACCTTGAGATCACCCACAAAGGCGTCAATGGCATCCGCCCGCATGCTGAATTCCCAGCCTCGCAAAAAGGAACCGGCGAACAGCAGCGTCCCCATTCCAATAGCCACTGCCAGACACAGCATGCTGTTACGGCGCCGATAGCGCATGAGGTTGCGCAGACCGAGCCGGGCGATCATGGCGATAGGAGTGTTCATGCGGCGCGTAATGCCTCGACAGGTTGTAACTTGCGGATCCGCAGTGTTGGAATGAAGGCGGCGATCTGCGTGGCCAGCATCAACAACATCGGGGCATAGCTTCCACCATGGCGTGGTGACTGAGCGGGTTGGTCAGGTGGCACGCAGTGCCTCCACCGGTTGCAGTCGTCGGATGCGCATACCAGGCAGAAAGGCGGCAGCCTGGGTTGCTACAAACATGAGCACCGAGGGCCACAACAAACCGGCAAGGTCAAATGAAGGGTAGAGGCGGGAAGGCATCTGGAACTGACGCATGACACTACCCGCCGAAGCCGGCACTGGAATTCCTGCTTTGGCCAGGTACAACACCAGCGCGACGGAGATCAGGGCGCCGGCAAGAACACCAGCGCCACACAACAACACTGATTCGAGTTGCAGCATCCACTGCAGTCGCCCCGGTGTCAGTCCCACGGCCATCAGCATGCCGAACTCGCGTGTTCGTTCGAACACCGTCATCACGAAAGTGTTGACGATGCTGAAAGTGACCATCATGCCGAGCATTACGAAGAAGAAATAGCCGCCAAGACGTTTGACATCCATCATGCTGGTCAACTCCGGCCGTACGTCATCCCAGTTGCGCAAGCTGAGCCCTGCCGGCAGGATGCTGCCGATCTCGGTGGCGAGCTCAGTCGTGTTGGCGAGATTGTCAGCCATCAGGACGATGCTGTTGCAGGCATCTCCGAGTTCGAACGCATCGCGGAATGGTTTCATTGGAACGTGTACAAGCCCCCGGTCCAGTTCGGCGACCCCGCTGTCGATGAGGCCAACCACACTCAGCGACATTGCCGCCACACTGCCTTCCAGACCGGTGCCCAGAATCACCATCTGGTCCCCAACGCCGATACCAAGATTGATGGCGAGGGCTGCGCCGATCACCGTTTCATTGCTGTCTATATCCCGCAGGTAACGCCCCCCTGCAGCGATCTGTCGGGGCAGAATCATGGCTTGTGCTTCGGCCTGCGGATCAACAGCCACGATCTGTGCGCCTGCTGTACGCTCCCCACTGGATACGAGCGCGAAGGTAGCCGCCCGGGGCAGTGCCGCGTTAACGGAGGGCAGTGCGCGAATGCGGGATATCAATGCACTGGCGCCAGGAATGGTCCTTTCCAGATCAGGGTTATCGAGGTATTCCGGTGTCTGGATCTGCAGATGTCCGACACCCATGCGAGCGATGTTCTCGGCCATGGCGGCGTATTGCCCGGTTTGCATCGACAGTGCAAACACCATGATGGCCACTGAAAAACCGATTGCGCAGGCGGTGAGCACCGTGCGGCGTGGATTGCGCCCGAGGTTGCGCCAGGCAACGGCCGTCAGCACCGGCCTGGTCGCAAGTTCGGGAGCGTGTGCACTCGCGGCTTAAGGTCACTCTGATTAATTCGCTGCTGCGAATCAATCAGGTCCAAGCACTTCGCTGCAGCGAAGTGCGGAGGTCGGATTCTGGGCGGCTCCTCGCCCTGTCTATTAAAAAAGGGGCCCTGAGCTTCACGCATGAAAAATGGTGGTGCATCCCTGCACCGCCTTAACGCGCATTGCGCAGGGAGAATTGGGTGAACATCGCATCGTCAATGGCGACGTCGAAATCGGCCACGCTGTAGCCGAGTTCGGTGTAGTGCCCCGGCTCTTCAAGATCTTCCATGCGGATGCGGGTTGCAAAGATGCGCCCACCCATCTCGCCGATGGACACGGCGCGCATTCGCTTCAGCGGCACCATGTCCTGGTCAAAGTAGGTGGCTTCGAGAAGCACATTGTCGTCCCGCAGCTGGAGTTGTTGCTTGCCCCACACCACCGGGGCATCCGGATGGGGAATGGCATCGATGACATGGACCACGTGTCCTTCAACCGTGGATTGGCTTGTCAGCGTCAGGTCGTAATGCACCAGCAACTCGTCACTTCGGGAAAGATCGTTGTACGAAAAGTCCGAACCCGCCCAGCTTTGTGACATGAGACTGGCAGGCAACCGTACCACCCGATTGAGCTTGGGTGTAAACGTCCACATCTCGCGACCGAGTTTGAGCGTGGCATTACCTGCATCGCGTGTCGGCGCGGTGAAACGGATGAGTGCATCTTCCCGACCTCGTGTCCACGCCACCAACTCGCTGGTCCTCTCCCAATCGGGTCGATGAACGGTCATTGCGAGTTCGGTATGACTGGTCACACCGCGCGTGAGATCGATAGCGTCGCTGACCAGGACGCGGGCAAGGTCCTGTCCGGCACTGACCTCGGCGTGTGCGGCGGGCAAAGGCACGAGGGATGTGGCCAGAACCAACCAGGCAGGAAAAAAAGCGCAGATAGCGCGGAGCAACGGTCGGGTGGTCACCTGCGCACCTGTTCAGCTGTGATGCTTGATGTTGGACTTCGTACAATGCGGAATGCAACCGACGAATCTCCATCGTCCATAGCGGACACCAGTTCACACCTTGATCCCCAGATTTCTTTCGGCGTCGGCATGCCCTCCCAAAAAAACTGCATGCGACCGGACCAATGCTCGGTGATCACGCAGCTTCCATCTCGGCGAGTTACTGATGTGGTTGCTGGTAAATCGAGCCAGCTTCCGTCTGACTTATGGATTCGCGGACTCACGGCCCAATCGCCCAGCCAAAAATCAAAATCGTTGGCGCACCTGATGGTCTGGCGAGTTATTTGATCCTGGTCGTTGAGAGCGCACGCACTCAAGCCAAAGATCCCAAAGATCCCTGCGATGAGCTGGGCCGCGAGAATGATTCGAGCGTGCATGCGAACCTCCGGCGATTCGGGCGTAGTGTCTCGATCTCCCGCTCAACCGAGCGACTGATACACCGCTCGCAGCAAGGTATGCGCGCGATCATCGCCCACCGTACCTTCGCCCATGCGATTCATCACGTAGGCCATGGTAAAACCGGCATCGACGTCGTTCACTACTAACGAGCCACCCCAGCCGCCCCAATAGCAGACTCGTGCGTTGGGGCTGATCGGATTTTTCGACGAGTTGAGTCCATACCCCACGCCGAAGGTAACGCCGATGCCTAACACCAGGTCACGTCCCGCAGCCTGCACATCAAAGATGCGGTCTATGGTGTGTCTGGGTAACAGCTTTACGCCTCGTAGCGTACCGCCGTGAGATACGGCGGCCTGGGCGAGCGCAACACCGCGTGCATTGCCGTGTCCACCGGCGGCTGGAATCTCGGCGCGACGCCAGGGAATTTCCCACGATTGTTCAGCGAGCAGCCGGGGATTGGCAGCGCGGTAGGGTATGGAGTCTTTGTCTGGCACGCGCGATCCGTCTGCACTGCCGAACACCAGAGGTGGTGCAGGAATCACCGGTGCAACACGCACATCCATTTCCGGCGGGACACCGATGTGGAATTCCGCCCCCATCGGGGCTGCGATTTCCTCGCGGAAAAAACGGCCTACCGACCGACCATCCACACGCCGCACCACTTCACCTACCAGGTTCCCCTGGGTGACGGCGTGATAACCAGACTTCCGGCCAGGCTCCCACCACGTTGATTGCCGGGCCAGAAGCCCGGTGGCCTTGTCCCAGTCATAGAGATCGGTTGGGTCCAGCCGTTGCTCCCACGCGGGCACACCGGCGGTATGCGACAAGAGATGTCGCACCAGGACATTGCCCTTGTTGTTTGAACCGAACTCCGGCCAGTATTTTTCGACCGGTGCGTCTACATCGACTAGGCCTCGCCCGGCCAGTACCAGCAGCGACAGACAACTCATGGTCTTGGTGGTCGAAAACACGTTGATGATCGTGTCGCGTAACCACGGCTTCTCAGCCGCCGGGTCGAGGTGTCCGCCCCACAGGTCCACCACCAGTTCATCACCCATGACGACGGCGACAGATGCACCCACGTCACCGTGATCCGTGAAATTGGCCGCGAAGGCGTCTTTCACTGCCGCAAACCGTTCTTTGACTGCGCCGCTGATCTCGATGCTCATGCTGTGTCTCCCCTGAAGAGCCGCAAGGCTGCCACAGGATGAACCGGGTTGCGATGTTCGGGAACCGCGAGGACACACCTCGGGGTTTGCAAGCGGGGGGAACCAAGAGGAACCAAGAGGAACCAAGAGGACACACCTCCTGACGTCAGCGAATCTCGGTTCGCGCTCTGACTGTCCTTCTCGTGCAGTGGTCTCGTGGCTGGATTTGTGTTTTCTTTGCCGGTCATTAATTTCGGAGAGAGTCATGGCCACGGGGCTGATTGCGCTGCTGGATGATGTGGTGGCCATCGCCAAGGTGGCGGCTGCATCGCTGGATGACGTCGGCGCACAGGCGGTGAAAGCCAGCTCCAAAGCGGCAGGTGTGGTCATCGACGATACGGCGGTGACGCCGCGGTACGTTGTTGGGTTCGCGGCAGATCGTGAGTTGCCGATCGTCGGCCGCATCGCGCTCGGCTCCGTCCGCAACAAGTTGCTCATTCTGCTACCAGTGGCAATGCTGCTCAGCGCCTTCGCGCCATGGGCCATCACGCCGCTACTCATGTTCGGCGGTTTGTTTCTCTGTTATGAAGGTGCCGAGAAGATCCTCGAAGCGGTGTCGCCCCACGCAGCGCACGAGCATGAGGCAGAGATCGGCCTCGATCAGCTGGATCCGAAGCACCTGGAAGATCAGAAGGTGGCTGGTGCGATCCGCACGGACTTCATCCTGTCGGCCGAAATCATGGCCATTGCACTCGCGACCATTCCCGATGCCGGGTTTGTGTCGCAGTTCATGTCGCTGGTTGTTGTCGCGATCGCGATCACGGCGGGCGTGTACGGAGCGGTTGCGTTCATCGTCAAGGCCGATGACATGGGCGTTGCCATGGCGGGGTACTCCATCGGTGCAGTGCGCGCCCTGGGTCGTGGTCTCGTGAGTGCCATGCCTGTTGTGCTGCGTGGTCTTGCGGGCATTGGGACTGTGGCGATGATGTGGGTGGGCGGCGGGATCGTCACTCACGGTCTCGAAACCTATGGCTTTGGCGCTCTCGCGCACGGCATCGACCACATAGCGGAGCAGCTCGCAGCGGGTCAGGCGTTTGTTCAATGGCTGGTGACTACGTTGCTCACCAGTGTGTTTGGCGCAGCAGCGGGTGCGGCGCTCATCCCGGTTGTGGGCAGGGTTCTCGTTCCGGTGTATCGAAGGTTCACGGGCGGCTGAAGGTCGGACCAGTCTGTCACTGCCGCGCTTTGACGATCAGCATCGAGCGACCGGATTCTCCTCACAGCCAAGTTGTGCCAACATCCGGCACTCGAAGAAAAAACCTACACGGGGACGATGAATCAAATGACTGAAGCAACCGAGAACGCCGTACTGGTCGAACGCCGAGGCCGGATCATGGTGATTACCTTGAATCGGCCAGAAGCCATGAATGCCATCAATGGTGCACTCTCACACGGCCTGCTCAACGCCGTGCGGGAGCTGGATGCGGACAGTTCGCTGACGGCAGGTGTCATCACCGGCAACGGTCGGGCATTTTGCGCAGGGATGGACCTGAAGGCTTTCTCCCGCGGCGAAGACGTCGGACCGCTCGGCACGTTTGTTCGTTCCGGCTGCAACAAGCCCCTCATCGGCGCCATCAACGGTTTCGCGCTGGCAGGTGGATGCGAGATCGCCTTGACCTGTGATCTGCTCGTGGCATCGAAGGGCGCGAAAATCGGCATACGTGAAGTGAAGGTGGGCCTCTTCGCCGCGGCCGGTGGCGTATTCCGTCTACCAGCCCGCGTCGGCTTCGCCAAGGCGATGGAGATGGCGCTTACCGGTGAGCCGATTACCGCAGAAGAAGCGTTCACTGCCGGCATGGTGACTGAAGTGACCGAGCCGGGCGAAACGTTGAATGCGGCAATTCGCCTCGCTGAAAGAATTGCCGAAAATGCACCACTCGCCGTGGCTGCGTCCAAGGCCCTGGTGAGGGCTGCTGCTCAGGGCATCGACGAAGAGAGCCTGTGGAAGATGCAGGTACCGCTACAGCAGAAGGTCTTCAGTTCCAATGATGCCAAGGAAGGTCCAAAGGCATTTGCCGAGAAGCGCGCACCGAACTGGACTGGAACCTGACAGGGCTCTGAGCTGGTTCACATCAGACGGGGCGTTGAGGTGACTCACGGCTCGTCTGTTGGACTGCCTGCCTATTCCGGTGCGAATCCACGAGGACACACCTCGGGGAAAATGGTTGGGTTGGATCGCCCCCATCGCAGACAGAGCCGATACGTTGGAAAGTATTCTGGTGTCGTTGAGCGCTTTGGACTACAAATCCCGGGCTGTGTCCTCGTAGGCGTGACGTCGGTTCAACAAGGTGTTGCCTCGTGAATTATCGGATCGGTCTACATCAATAGTGTAATTGTGCCCTTTACGAAGAATCGGAGATCGGGGACCTCCAGCGTCGCACATCCATTGCTGCCGATTTCAGCGCAGGTAAGGCGCGAACCCCTGACTGCCAAGCGTTACAACGCCGATATTCGCGATTGCTGCCACTCGGCTCCCCTCGCGCACTGGCGAAAGGGGTTGAGAGTGGTCGAGCGCAAACAGTTGGTCACCTGCGTTAAGTATACGCCGCTGAGACACTTCCACGCCCGGACACGTCATCGACTCGTTCGCTTTGTATGGCTCGACTTCCGCATACAGCTGGTCCATGAACTGATCCGCAAAGTACAGCTGAGTGGTGAGAACCTTGTGTTCGTGGAACACCTTCACATGGATGTGCGGCGGCCGTCTGACGACGTTGATGGGCGGCGGGGCGCCCACCAGTTCCCATCCGGGGACGACGACATCGAATTCGACGTTGCCGTTGGCATCCGTGATCTGGTGCCCTCTCAGGAAAGTCTTACCCACGGTGTTTTCATTCTGTAGGTCGCCGCCGACGTTCGAGTACTGCCCTGCGCCATCAGCCAGCCACACGTCGACGACAGCACCGCTTAGCGGCGCGCACGTATCTGCTCGCAAAAAGATCTGGCCGACGTTGATCCCAAGACGAAGCGCCATGCCGCTACGGTCCTCTGCGATCGAGCGACGCATTTCAGATCGCTCGTAGTAGAACGGCCCATCGGCGGAGTCTAACGTACGAATGCATGTGAAGCTGCCTACGCGCGAGTCGACGAATCGGGACATCAGCGCATCGAATTCTGCCTTCGTGGTCGGTTCGCGTCCGTCGCGCAGCACACTTGCGATGGCTGATGAGGGGCTAAGTGCGATCCCCATCGTAAAACTGGCACCTGCAGCGAATTTCCTACGAGTGAGTTTCATGTTGGTCCGTCTCCCAAGTCGGACGAGGGATGCAGGGACATTGGCGGAATTCCTGCAGTTTGTAAAGTCTCAACCCTTTGCGAAGGCTCTTACAATTCGAAGCACACGAGGACACACCTCGCGGAAACACACGAGGACACACATCGTGGAATTTTACCCGCTGACTCATGGTTCCAGATCGTCGCTCTCAACGACACAGTCGAATTCTTGGGAAACTCGCTGGTACTCGTGTGCCCCTTGGACTACAAATCGTGGGGTGTGTCTCCGCAGTCCCCAGCACTGGCCACGAAGGAGGATAAATCATGAAGGGTATAACAACCGAAAACTGGGGCTTCCCGCCCTATAACCGGACGAGCTTCCGGCATGTTCAGCAACTCTTCCCGACCTGTCGGCTCGCCTGCGATCCGGTTCAACACACGCCCTATCCGCGTTCACTTCGGGACGTGCTCGACGTGGCCTGCAGTGTTCGCGATGGAACATCAACCACCGTGCGGCAGGTGTTGCAGACCAGCGACACCGATGCGTTCGCGGTGTTGTACCAGGGCACAGTGGTTGCAGAACATTTTGTCGATGGCATGGGTCCAGACGATCATCACCTGCTGAACTCGGTTTCAAAATCATTCGTCGGAATGCTTGCCGGTATCGCCGTGCAAAAAGGGTTACTCGATACCGATGCGCCGCTTCTACATTACCTCCCTGACTTCGTCAGTAGTGGCTGGGCGGGCACGTCGGTGCGGCATCTGCTCGACATGACAGCCGGTGTGAAATATGGCGAGGACTATGACGACCCGAATGCCGACTTCTGGCACGAGACCTCCGTGGTGGGCTGGCGGCCGCGACTGCGGCATGCAAACTCACCGAGGACGCTGCGTGAATACGCACGCGTGCTTGAAGGCAAGGATCAGGAGGACGGCGCGGCCTTTCACTATCGGACGGTTGATACCTGCGTGCTGGGCATGGTGCTCGAAGCGGCGCTCGGTGCGCCGTTGCAACAGTCACTCAATGATCTGCTGTGGCAGCCGCTTCATACGCGTCAGGATGCCGCCATCGTGATCGATGCCGATCATTTTCCCTACGTCGGTGCAGGCATGAATACGTGCGCGGAAGACCTGCTTCGTTTCGGGGCCATGATGGTGAACGATGGCCGAGTGGACGGCGTGCAGGTAGTGCCGGGCGACTGGATCGATGACACATTGTGTGGCAACGATTCTGTACGCGCGCAGTTCGCGTCCGGCAGCTACAGCAACATGGTGGGCTGGCACTATCGCAACCAGGTCTGGGTTCGTGGCGGGGAGCGGCCGGTGATGTTCGCGATGGGTATCCACGGCCAGCTCATCTACATGGACAAAGCGCGGCAGCTCGTAGTGATGAAGTTCTCGTCTCAGCCTCAGCCCGTGAATCCGCCCCTCTGGCGGCAGACGTTCGATGCGATCGATGCGATCGGAGACTGGTTGGTATCTTGAGCAAATCCACGAAAGACCACGGAAATCCACGAGGACACACCTAATCCACGAGGACACACCTCGCTGGAAGTCTGAGTCGATAGCCGAGTCGGCGACGATGATGCTCTACTTGCCATCTCAGACGAACCCGGAGAATCTCGCTATTACCGGTGTGCGCCATGGACTACAAATCGCTGTGTGTGTCCTCGTGGCGCTGTCCTCGTGGCGCTAGGCCCAGATCAGGATTGCAGCGGGGTGCGCAGAGGCATAGAAGAGAAGTAGGTGCATCCATTCCGGATGCATCGAGTGAAACAGAAGAGGAGTGGCCATGTCCGATTTCAATACGAAGATCATCGAGGAATTTCGTGCCAATGCGGGTGTCGTGGGTGGTCCATTCAAAGGTGCGAACCTGTTGCTTCTGCACACCATCGGCGCCAAATCCGGCGCAGCACGTGTGAACCCTCTGGCTTGGTTCGCGCTGGATGGGAAGATGCTGATCGTGGCTTCCTTCGCAGGCGCTGAGAATAACCCACCGTGGTATTTCAACCTTCTCGCTCATCCGGATGTACGCATCGAGATCGGCGCCGACGAGTATGCGGCGCGTGCAACCGTGGTAGACGAACCTGAACGCACATCCCTCTATGCACGAATTGCAGCGATGGCGCCCACGTTTGCGACCTATCAGGAAAAAACCAGCCGACCGATTCCGCTCATTGAGCTGGTGAAAACCGCCTGACGTCTGTCAGGTAGCACGAGCTGCGTCAACTTTTTACGTCTTGAGACCTGCCGCGTTAGATCGCAGGAGCGTTTGCAGTGACCAACGATCGAGTAACTCTCCTGGAAGCGCAGGCTCGATTCATTGAGCAGGCTCAACAGGTCGTCGGTGTACGGCGTATCGCGGTTGTTGGGTCGCTTACTACACCCAAGCCAGACCCAAAGGACGCGGACGTCCTGGTAACGGTTGGCGAGGATATCGATCTTGGAGTACTGGCGAGGCTTGGGCGAAAGCTGAAAGGTGCGGCACAAGTCCGCGATCTCGGCGCGGATATTTTTCTCGCCGACACAGACGGGCACTACATCGGTCGAACGTGTGGTTTCCGCGAGTGTCATCCACGCGTAAGGTGTAGTGGCATAAGCTGTCAGCCGGGAAACTGGCTGTGCGACGACTTCCACGTGATCCGACTCGATGACGAACTCATCGCCGCACCGCCGGTAGAAGTATCACCACAAATCGTCGTCCGCGTTGACCTGCCGTCGGACGTTCGCGAAGTTCTGCTAATGCAAGGCCAGCGCGCGCCTTCGATCATGGCGCGGTCGATTATCTGGTAGCCATCCGAAAGGCCTGACACCTGGCGTGATCCACTCGCAGAAGCGAATTGAATGGAGGTAACCTAAGAGGACAGTTCCCATCACGAACAGACGAGGAAGCTATGCGTTACGCAGCGCTGCTATGGCTCAGCTTGATTGCAGTGCCTCTGGCACAGGCCAACCACCCGATGACGGTGGATCACCGCGTCTTTGATGCTGACCCTGTTACCGCGAAAGAACCGATCGCGCCTCGATTGAGTGGCCTAGGGGACTACAGCTTCAAGGTGACGACGACCGTTGCGGACTCACAGTATTTCTTTGATCAGGGATTGCGACTCGCTTACGGCTTCAATCACAGCGAAGCGCTTCGTGCGTTCAAGGAAGCCGTGCGCCTCGATCCCGACAATGCGATGGCCTACTGGGGTTGGGCCTTTGTGCTGGGTCCGAATATCAACATGCCGATGGAAACCATGGTGGCCGAACAGGCGTTTGCGGCAGTGCAGGATGCCGAGAGTCATGCGGCAGGCGCAAGTCCGCTCGAACAGGCGCTCATCAAG
This sequence comes from Gammaproteobacteria bacterium, assembly GCA_031385325.1. Classification (GTDB taxonomy): domain Bacteria; phylum Pseudomonadota; class Gammaproteobacteria; order Pseudomonadales; family Azotimanducaceae; genus SYFY01. Next base: position 19,697 of record JANNBJ010000044.1, read on the forward strand.
GCGTTGCTCACCCGCTACGCGCCGGTCGCGCCGGACAATCGATCGAAACTTGATCTGGCTTATGCCGAGGCGATGCGTGGTGTCGCTCGTGCGTTTCCCGATAGCCTCGACGCGGTTACGTTGTTTGCAGACGCGCTGATGAACGTCTCACCGTGGAATTACTGGCTGCCAGATGGGTCACCGGGGCCCAACACCACCGAGCTGCTCGATTCACTTGCCAGTGTGATTGCGCGAGATCCCAAACATCCGGGCGCCTTGCACTATCAGATCCACGCTGTTGAAGCGACGCACCCTACACTTGCCGTCAGCAGCGCCGATGCGTTGCGTGGGTTGATGCCGAGCGCTGGCCATATGGAGCACATGCCTTCTCACATCTACATGCGGGTTGGTCGATATGCTGAGTCGTATGAAGTCAATCGTCTCGCCTCGCTCGCCGATGAATCTTATATCGCGCAGTGCAAACAGCAGGGCATCTATCCGCTCAACTACTATCCACACAATCTGCATTTCATGGTGTGGTCGGCGATGCTGCAGGGCCGATCGGCAGAGGCGCTGAAACAGGCACGCAAGGTCAATTCGAAAGTACCCGTCGACAAGGATGGCAATGCCCCGGGCATGTTCGGTACTTTTCTCGCGCAGCCCCTGTATGTCATGGTTCGTTTTGGCCTGTGGGACACGATCCTCGCCGAGCCGCAACCTGCCAAGGGTAACAAACTCACGAACGGAATCTGGCACTATGCGCGTGGTACCGCGCTGGTCCAGACCAGACAGATGAAAAAGGCGGCGCGCGAGTTGAAGGCGTTACGGCGTCTGCGCACAAGCCTTTCCGCCGCCGAGGTCACCGGTTTCGCCGCGTCATCCACTTTGCTGCAGATTGCCGAGCAGTTGTTGGCTGGTGATCTTGCAGTGGCCGATGGGCATCCGATGCAAGGCGTTGCCGAAATGGAAAGGGCCGTGCGGCTTGAGGAATCCCTGCTCTACAGCGAGCCGCCGGACTGGTATTTCCCAACGCGCCATGCGCTCGGCTGGGCGCTGCTCCAGGCTGATCTTCCTGCGGAAGCTGCGGTGGTCTATTGGCAGGACCTTCAAGAAAGTCCCGCCAATGCCTTTGCACTCAAAGGGCTTGCTCAGAGCCTCGCGGCGAGCGGCGATGTGGCTGGGGCAAAGGCCATGGAGGCGCGTTACATACAGGCATGGCTTGAAGCGGATAAACAATTGACCTCATCGCGTTTCTGACGCGTGCTCAGACGGTTCATCAGGAAAACAGCCATCGGTGGTGCGAGTGCGCTGCTTGTTGTACTGCTGATACTGGCCGGCCTGTATCTGGCATTTCCATGGTTGGTGTCGAAGGCTGCAAACTGGCTGGCTCCGCAATATGGCGTCGAGCGCGTTGTTGTAGATGTTGAGCGTCCGGGCTGGTCGGCGTGGAACATCCAGCGCATCGAACTCCGGACGGCTTCCCAGGGTGTTCAGGCTGCCGGGATTCAGGTGACCTATGATCCGGTTGAGCTGACACAGGGTCGTTTGCTCGCCATCGAGATCGCCAAACTTGAGATCGAGCTTCTACCATCACCAGGGACGAGTGCGGAACAATCCAGCGCGCCGGACCCAGCCTTGCTGGCAGCACTGCCGATGCAGCGATTGGTTGTTGACGAACTTCACTTTCGCGCACCAGCAATTCCGCTGGTCATGGCAGGCACGCTGGAACTCGGTGCGGGTCAGCTGAGATTCCGGCTGAAGGCGACAGAAAGCCCCTTGAATGCGCCGGTCCGGGTGACCGCCAAACTCGATGCAGACGGTCAGTTTCTGGCGCGTTTTCACACGTCGACGGACAAGGAAGATCACGCACTCGAAGCTCGCGGCAGATTACTCGACGATTCGCTGGCCATCACCGGCAGCTTTGATCTGGGTGACTACGAACTTGCGCTGATTGCAGCGATCGTTGATGTACCGGTCTGGACTGGCTTTGTGCGTGGTGATTTTGGCTTGCGCCTTGATCGTCACTTCAATCCGCAAGCGTTTGAGACCCAGCTGCAATTCGGTGTTCAGCCGCAAGCGATGAAAAACATGCAGCCGCTGGCGATGCAGGGCTCGCTTCAGTGGTTACCCGGACCTGACGCCAATGGATGGAATCTGGCTGTCATCCTTGATGGTTTGCGACCTGAAGCTGGAACGGCTCTGCGTGGACAGGTTCAACACAACGACACAGCAAACACAGCCGCCGGCTCGTTCGTGCTGTTGTCTGATGATGTGGCGTTGCTCTCGCAAGTGTTTGGGTTGGCGGACCTGAAGGGTGATGTCAGTGGTTCGTTCAATGTCCATTCTGGCTCTGATCTTGACGTGGCAACCGCTCAGGTAGACGCGGCAATGAAGCTTGCGCTTATCTATGGCGACACGACGCGGCTAACTGCCGATCAGGTCACTATCACTCACACGGCTGGCGATCCCCAGCGTTGGCAGATTTCGGCGGCACCGCTTGAGGTTCATCAGCAGGACGAAGAAACCACCATGTTGTGGAAGTCCCCGGAGTTCAAGCTGACGCTCGATGCAGCCGAATTGCTCTCTTTCTCCATGACGAGCAAGGGTGATCTGACTTGGCTGGATGCTGAAACGAAGGCGCTGATCAAAGCGCTCTCGCTTGAGGGCAATGGGCGGTCATGGTCGGCGGGCTATGTCGCCGAGGTAAACCTGGTGCTGCAGGGTCAGTCGATTCCGCTGCATGTGGAAGTGGATGATGCTTTCGACAACTGGCGTTTCAACGGTCCTCTGAACTGGGTTGTCAGGCGGCCGCTGCTTGTATCAACGCTGGGTATGCAATCTGATTACGATATTGTCGGCGGCACGTTTACCGGCAACCTGAAGGGTCGTCTCAAGGGAGAGACACTGACCGCGGATGTTCAGGGCACATTCAAGAACGGCCGCTTAACCTACGACGATCTGGTGTTCACTGGCTTTGCAAGCACTGTGGTGGCCAAACTGCTCAAGGACTCAACCGTGCATGCCGACCTTACCGATGTCAGCCTTGCGAGTTTTGACCCAGGGGTGCCCGTAACAGATATTCGCACGGGAATTTCCATGCGTGGTGACCTTGTCAGTCTCTCGGCAACCTCCGGCAAGCTGCTCGGTGGATCGTTTGCGATTGCACCATTTACCTATGATCTGGCCGGTGGTGATGCCGCCCTGAAACTGGATCTGAGTGACGTAGATCTCGGCGCAGTACTCGCGCTGGAGGGCAAGGATCTTTATGGCGAGGGCACGCTCGATGGACAGATACCGGTGACTATTGTGGATGACGCAATCACCGTGACCGACGGAACGCTGCGTAATACCAGCAAAGGCGTGATTCGCCTCGCCCCCAGCCTAGCGCAATCCGTCAATCAGCCTGGTCTGGATTTTGCCTTGCGGGCGCTCGAGGATTTTCAGTATGAAACCCTCGAAGCCGATATCGACTACGATGTGAAAGGCGATCTGCTGGCAGCCATTCGACTGCGTGGTCGTAATGCGAAGATCGAAAAGGGCCGACCGATTCATTACAACCTGAACATCAGCGAGAACTTGCCTACCCTCTTGGCCTCACTCAGACTGCAGGACGAAATAAACGAACGTGTTGAAAAAAAGGTCCAACAAGGAGTCACACGATGACTGGACGCAGTGAAAGACCTCTGGTCACAGGGTTCAGCGTCGCTGGATCACAGCTGCCCGCGCTGCTGTTGGCAGGGTTGCTCGGCCTGTCGGCGTGTACACCAACAGTGCGAGTTAAAACCGACGAGCCGATCACGATCAATCTGAACGTCAACATCAAGCACGAGATTCTGGTGAAGGTAGATCGTGAACTCGACGGTCTGTTCAGCAAAGACAGTGGACTGTTTTAGGAATATGCACATGAAAACACTATCAAACGTTATTCTCGCAGCCATGCTGCTGACGTCGCCATTCGTCTGGGCCGCAGATCTTGGCGAAAGCAAGGATGCTGGCATCGTGGGTGAGCGCGAAGACGGGTATATCGGATTTGTCGAGGCAACACCTGCGGCCGACGTGACAACACTGATCCAGACCGTGAATGATCAGCGCCGCGCCGAATATGAGCGTATCGCCGAGGCTAACGGGCTGACTCGCGAACAGGTTGAAGCACTGGCCGGAAAAAAGGCTGTCGAACGCACCGAAAGCGGTGGGTTCATCTTTGTAGGTGGTGAGTGGCAGGCGAAGCCCTGAGGTCGCCCGGATAACCCACACCCGCGCTAGTCCTTGGGCGTGATAACCGCAGAATCATCCTCGAAACTCGCTTCGAAATCAGCCAGCGCCGATCCTTCCGGGTCGGCGTAGAAGCTGTACACCCCGGAAACTGGAACGCGTATCGGATCGGTAGAATCGCGGGTTGAAAACACCTGGGTACGTTCGTCCGGCGCCACCAGGACGAAGTCGGTCGTCACTGAGCTGCGAATCAGGTTGAAGCGGATCACCGTGTTCTGGTTCAGATCGAGGTATCGATGCAGTACCTGCCCTGGCAGAACGGTATTGTTGGCGAACACGTCGCGTAAATACACGCTTCCCATATGCAGTTGAGGCTCCCGCAAGTGAAAGAGAGTGGCCTTCAATTGTCCTGCCTGCGTCCCCGAAACAAGCAAGTGATGCACACCCTCGTGTTTGACCGTTACCGGTCCGGAGTCTGCTGTGGTCCGGAATACTTCGGCCAGATCTCCCGGGGTGCGCAGTACGATGTCCGTTCCGGTAATGTTCGAAAATACCTGCAGATACAGCACATCGCCCGCGAAGAGCTGAACCGGGTTGTCGATTGCATGCCCGGGCTGGATGTCGCCGTTGTACGTCCACAGCACCGGTTCCGTGTCCGCTGATGAGATCGGTGTTGATTCAGGCGAAGTGACAGGTGCGATGACCTGAATGCCCAGCGCTTCGCTGGTCTGTGGCAGGTTGGTTACCGGTGCTGCTGCGACCTGAGATTCAGTCGGTGTCACTTCGTTCGTTCGAGTGGTCCACAACCATGTACCGGCAACGGCCAGGACGCCAACGATAGTGGCGACGATCCAGCGGGTGACTCTGAAGCCACCAGGGTTTGCTGAATGGACGCTCGACGTGGTTACGGATGCTGTCGAGGCCGGCGGTGCTTGCGCCATGTCAGCGACCTTCTCGCTGGTTGCGCTGTCCAGCGCCGCAACGAACTCCACCGCACTTCGAAAGCGTGCTTCTGGCGCTTTGGCGGTACCTTTGAGGATGACGCCCTGCAGTGCCTCGCTGATGTCAGGGTTGAGGCTGCGGGGCATGGGGAGTGGGTCACTCAGCGCTTTCAGCATGATGGCCATGGGGGTGTCCGCGTTGTATGGCACGCGGCCGGTCAACAACTCGAACAGCACGATCGACAACGCGTAGATGTCTGTCGCCGGACTGACCAACTCGCCCCTGGCCTGTTCCGGTGCCATGTACGCGGGCGTGCCGATGCCCACCCCGGTCTGGGTGAGTTGTGTGCTGGCGGTCACGAGCTTGGCGATGCCGAAATCCATCAGCACGGGTCGACCGTCCAGGTCGAGCATGATGTTGTCCGGTTTGATGTCCCGATGAATGAGGTCGCGGGAGTGCGCGTAGTCGAGCGCAGCGGCCACGCCTTTCACGATGTTGACCGCCGCGGACGGAGTCAGTTGCCCGGTCGAACGCAGCAATTCCTTGAGTGTCCTGCCCTCGAGGAATTCCATGACCATGTAAAAGTGCCCGTCGCTGACGCCAAAGTCGTGGATCTGCACGATGTTCGGATGCCGGAGCCTGGCCACACCCTGGGCTTCCTGCTGGAAACGGGCACGAAAGTCGTCGGATGTAACGAACTCTGGCCGGATGAACTTGATGGCCCGATGCATCGACAGTTCGCGGTGAAAGGCCTTGTAGACATCGGCCATGCCGCCGCGGCCCAACCGTTCCGTGATCTGGTATGGACCAATGGTGGTGCCGACGAGGTCGGACATGGGCGAAGAACCTGCGGATTGATCGCTGAGTATCCGCATCCGATTTGGTAGCATCAACCGGGAATGAACGAATAGTTCAGGAAGACAGGGTTCGGTGCCGGCTCAAGACCTGGGTCGCACGAGCGCGCAGCGCACCAGGAAGCGATATCCGATGATCGGTACAACCATTGACCAGTACAAGATTCTCGCCCGCATCGGTGGTGGAGGCATGGGCGAGGTTTATCGAGCCCTTGATCTCGAATTGCAGCGGGACGTGGCCATCAAGTGTGTACGGCCGGAACTGGCCGACCTCGAGGAAGTAACCAAGCGCTTTCGTAATGAAGCCCGCACCCTGGCCAGGTTGTCTCACCTGAATATCGCAACCGTGTATCGGTTTTTCACCAACGAGGATCGTTTGTTCCTGGTCATGGAGTACATCGACGGTATCCAGTTCAGCGGCAAGGCGGCCGATGGCGGACGACTGACCTACAAGGACGCGATTTCGATGATCCGGGATGCGCTGCACGGCCTTGGGTACGCTCACGAAAATGGCGTGGTGCATCGGGACATCAAGCCCGGCAACCTGATGCTCGATCAGCGTGGCATCGTCAAGGTGCTCGACTTCGGGATTGCCCATCTGATCGGCGGTACGAGAATGACGCGCGCCGGCAGCATGGTCGGCACACCGGCTTACATGGCGCCGGAGCAGATTCTTGGCAAACAAGTCGATCAACGTACCGATCTGTATTCGCTCGGTATCGTGCTGTATGAACTGCTCGCCGGACAGCTGCCGTATCAAGGCGATAGCGAGTTCGAGTTGATGCGCTCGCATCTGGAAAAAGAACCGCCACATCTGCGCGATATCACCAACCTTGAGATCCCGCTCAAGCTGCAGGAAACCGTCGAACGAGCACTGCACAAGGAAAAGGAAGATCGCTTTCAGTCTGCCGTCGAGTTCGATGCCGCGCTTGCCGACGTGGTGGAAAGTGAAGGTGCCAAGAGCAGTGGGAGTCGGTCGAAAACGACCGTGTTGCCAGCGCCCACCCAGGGCATGGCGGATCTCATCCGACCGGTCGCTACAGAAATCAAACGGCGACTGCGACCGCAGCAGATTGCCGTTGGGGCGGGTGTCGCGGCATTGATGCTGGTTGGTGTGTGGGCTGCTTTTTCGCCGTCGACTCCAGACCCGGCGCCCCAACTGCCCGTTCCGACGGTTTGGTCAAACCAGGGTCAGGTTCCGGGTAGTGCCCCAATGGGCGGGCAACTGCCGGCTGGTACCGGAGCAGACAATTCATCGCTCGCCGATCCAACGATGATCGGCATGGGTCCGCCGTTGGGCCAATCGGCGACGCCGCCAACGGGTCCGGTGACTCTGGCGGATGGCACGGTGATCAATCCGGCGCCGAACTCGATGAACGCACCCACGTCGGGCGCTTCTTCGACAATGCCAACACCACAGTCGACACAGCCTCAGGGTGTGTCCCCGCAACAGGGTGTGTCCCCGCAACAAAGCAGTCCTGCACCGGTCCGGTCTGTTCCGCCACCTACTCAAACTGCACGCGCTCGGCAGCCCGCTGCGCGAGCGCCGGAAGTTCAGCGTATTCAGTCGCAGACATCTGCAGCCAGCAGCGGTGCAGTGAAAATCAATGTCCTCAAGGTGAGCGTTCACGAAAAGCAGGGCAAGGGTCGATTTTCGCGTGATGCCGGCTACAACGGGGCTTTTACGCTGGTTGTGGCGCCTGGCGGCAATCGGAACATCACCGTCGAAGAAGTGGTCGAAGTGCGACGCGATGGTGTGATGGTGAAGCGTGAGGTCGTCAATAGCGCTGTACGCACACCAGGCACGTTCAAGTCCAAGCAGCGCATTCCGCAAATGAAATCACTGGATGCCGGCACATATGATGTCCAGTTGCTGCTGGTGGTGAACGGGCGCACGGCGGGCAGCCACAAGTGGCGTGTGAGCGTGGTGGAATAACCTGAATGACGCTTTTTCTGTGGCAGCGATCCCGGAATCGCGAACCAGCATTGGAAGTTCTCATCCAGTCAAAGTCCCAGCCAGTCAAGGTCTCAACAGCGTGCTGAACGAGGGCAGATTTTCATGGCAGACCTGATCGGTCAGATTGTTGGACCCTACCAGATCACCGAACGGCTTGGCCGTGGTGGCATGGCCGAAGTCTACAAGGCCTTTCACAAGGATCTGGAAGTGTATCGGGCGATCAAGTTCATCCGTCCGGAACTCGGTATGTCGGAGGACTTTCGCACCCGGTTCCTGAAGGAGGCGCAAGGCGTCGCGCGCCTTCAGCATCCGAACATCATTGGTATTCATGATTTCGGCGCGAGCGAAGATCGTTATTACATGGTCATGGAGCTGGTTGAAGGTCGCTCCCTGAAAGAGATCCTCAAGAACGACGGACAGATGTCCATTGATCGCAGCGTTGCGCTGGTCAAATCCGTCGCTGGTGCCCTGGCCTACGCCCATGATGCGGGACTGATTCATCGAGACATCAAACCCGACAACATCATGGTGGATTCGCGGGGTCGCCCGGTACTCATGGACTTCGGCATTGCGAAGCTGATCACGAGCGACGCCAAGATCACCCAGACCGGGCACCTGATCGGTACACCTGCCTACATGGCGCCTGAACAATCCCGGGCCCTGGAAGTCGGTCCTGCCACGGATATCTATGCGCTCAGTGTCGTGCTGTTCGAGATGCTGACGGGCCACACTCCGTTTGAAGCCGACACACCGATGGCCGTGGTGTTGAAGAGTTTGTCAGATCCCATGCCGATGCCTCGTTCCTTCAACGCGAAGATCAGCGAAGAGTTGCAAGGCGTGATCCTGAAGGGTACCGCCAAGGACATGAAGGATCGTTACCCGAGCGCGATGGAGTTCAGTGCTGCGCTCGATCGGGCCATGGACCGCATTCAGGCGACGATGGACAAAACCGTGGTGCTGCCGCCGCCCAAGCCTGATGTTGTACCAGGCAGCAATCGGTTGGCGCTGGTTGCTGTATTGGCCGTGCTGTTTTTGGGTAGCGCGTTCGCCGCATGGATCTATCTCAAGCCCAGCACCCCGGCTACAGTGGACGCAGATACTTCACTGACTGTTGAACCTCAAACAGCGCAACGCAGCAACGACGCTCAGGTCAAGCCAGGCAACGACAAAACGTCCGACACGAAGAAGGCAGAGTTTTCGAAAGCAAGGGACAGTGTTGTTCAGGCGGTGACGGCACCGGAGGTCGAAGCGACTCAAGTGCAGCCGTCTGCAACGGTTGTTGATACTGCAGAAGTCGAATCACCGGTGACAACCCCGCCGGTACCCATCGTCGCCGCGCCTGATCCTGAAAAAAAACGCCTGGCTGAGACTGCCCGAGCCGAAGAAGACGCACGCGTTCGTAGGGAAGAGGATGCGCGAGTCATTGCCGAGAGGGCTGCCGAGGAGAAGCGAAAGGAAGAAACCAGGCAGAAGGCAGCGCAGGCAGCCGCTGCAAGTGATGCGAAGAATCTCGTCCCGCGCGCGAAACCTGCGATGGTGTCCATTGCTGGCGGCTCATTCAGCATGGGTTGTAGTGCACCAGATATGGCCTGTCTGGAAGCAGAGAAGCCGGTGCATACCGTCAAGGTGAAATCGTTCAGGCTGAGCAAGCATGAAGTAACGTTTGATCAGTATGACGCTTTCGCTACCGCGACCGGTCGGGCGAAACCTGACGACAAGGGTTGGGGGCGTGGCAATCGACCCGTGATCAATGTGAACTGGGAAGATGCGAATGCGTTTGTCACCTGGCTTGCAAAACAGACCGGCGAACCCTTTCGATTGCCGACCGAGGCAGAATGGGAGTACGCCGCGCGTGGTGGCACCAACACGGTTTATCTCTGGGGCAATGAGGTTGGATTTGGCCTTGCCAACTGCACCGGCTGCGGGAGTAATTTTGATGGTGATCGCACCTCACCCGTGGGTACCTTTGCGGCCAGCAAGTTTGGATTGCATGACATGCATGGCAATGTCTGGGAGTGGGTGCAGGATTGCTGGCAGGAAGGTTATGCAGGCGCCCCAACTGATGGTTCGGCGCGCATGACCGGCAATTGCTCATCGCGAATATTGCGTGGTGGCTCGTGGCTCAACAATCCGTCGTACCTGCGGATTGCCTATCGCAACTGGCTGTCGTCAAATCTGCGCGATGTGAATACCGGCTTTCGGGTAGCGAGGGATTAATGACAGCCAACTCCCGGTGGTCGTTGGCCGACGGATTTGTCGGTAGTGTTAGTCTTCGACAGGCATGAGGAAACAGACCCGCGATCGGGAGATCGCTCCCAGAGGTTACGAGAGAGGCATCCATGGCCATCCAGTTTGAAGCTGATTTTACGTGCATCGCATCGGTTCTGTGGGCCATCGTCGGCGCGCCTGGGCGCAGTGACTGGGTGCCGGGTGTGACGGCTTGTCAGCTCGACGGTGATGTTCGACGCATGACCATGTCCGGGGCAGGTGAGGTTGCCGAGAGAATCCATCGGATTGATGACGAAGCCATGTGCATTGAGTACGGTGTGATCGAATCACGGCCACCACTCAAGGCGCACCGTGCATCCATACGCCTCGAATCGATTCCGTCAGGAACTCGCCTGACATGGCAGACGGAAGTTGAACCGGTGGCGGTTGAGCCGTTTATTCGCAGGGCGATGGAGGCTTCTGTTCAGCAGCTGCGCAAGATGGTCGAAGGGTAGAGGCCACCGCACCGCAGCAGCGGTGGCGCCCTGTTTCACCAGATCAGGCTCACATCACGCCGTATGCCAACATCGCGCTGGCTACTTTCACGAAACCGGCCACGTTGGCACCCTTGAAGTAGTCGATGCCATCTTGGGTTTCACCGTACTGCACACACTGTTCGTGGATGCGCTTCATGATGACCTTCAGGCGTTGATCAACTTCTTCGCGGTCCCACGAGATTCGCAGACTGTTCTGACTCATTTCCAGCCCGGATACTGCGACCCCCCCCGCGTTGGCGGCCTTCGATGGCGCGTGCAGGACTTTGGCCTTGCGCAGAATGGCGATCGACTCGGGATCAGTTGGCATATTGGCACCTTCAGAGATAGCCTTGCAGCCGCCGTTGATGAGCGCTCTGGCATCCGCAGCCTCGATCTCGTTCTGCGTGGCGCAGGGGAAGGCGAGATCACACGGTACTGCCCATGGACGCTTGCCGTCGTGGTATTCGCCGCCGAATTTCTCAACATATTCCTTGATGCGGCCGCGCGCGACGTTTTTAAGATAGTGCACCCAGGCAAGCTTCTCTGCGTTGATGCCGGTCTTGTCGTAAATGAAACCGTCCGAGTCCGACATCGTTACAACTTTGGCGCCGAGCTGATTCAGTTTTTCCACGGTATACGTCGCGACGTTGCCGGAGCCTGATACCAGGCAGGTGCGGCCCTCGAGGCTCTCACCCCTGTGAGCCATCATGTTTTGCATCATGTACACCGCGCCATACCCTGTGGCTTCCGTACGGATCTGGCTACCACCGAATTCAAGCGCCTTGCCGGTGAGCACCCCCTCAAAGCGATTCACGAGGCGTTTGTACTGGCCGAACATGTAACCCACTTCGCGGGCACCAACACCGATGTCACCAGCGGGTACGTCAGTATCCGGGCCGATGTGGCGAGACAGTTCAGTCATGAATGCCTGGCAGAAGCGCATGACTTCAGCGTCGCTCTTGCCCTTCGGATTGAAGTCGGAGCCACCTTTGGCGCCTCCCATCGGCAGGCTGGTGAGGCTGTTCTTGAACGTCTGCTCAAAGCCGAGAAACTTGAGAATGCTCTGGTTCACGGAGGGGTGAAACCGGATGCCGCCTTTGTATGGACCAATCGCATTATTCCACTGGATTCGCATCCCACGATTCACACGCACATGGCCGGCATCGTCCTGCCAGCTGACCCTGAAGATGACGATGCGATCAGGTTCGGAAAGGCGCTCAAGGATCTGCATCTCCTTGTAGTGTGGTTTGTCGGCGATGAACGGGATGATGTCGGTGGCGACTTCATGTACCGCCTGATGAAATTCGGTTTCATTCGGATTGCGCCGGATCAATCCCTGCATGAAGTGTTCAATCGCCTCGTCGTGCGTGCTCATCATTGGTGCTTCCTTCCGTGTGTGTAGAACCCGTTTGTTCACGTCAAGCGTACTCCCGGAAAGCCCGCGTGAACCAGTCGCCGGGAAGACATCCGTAGTTAATGGACACGAACGTAAGTAATTCGAGCGGAGACTTTTGTGGGTTACGCCGATTCAGACTTCACACGGAGCGCTCAGTGAGTAGACTGTGACGGGTCGGGGGATGCAGGGAGCAGTCCGGAATGACACCGGGCCAAGAAGGCAATAACAACCATTATCATGTCGCTATCGTCGGCTCAGGTCCTGGTGGTCTGAGCGCGGCGGCGCGAGCACAGTTCCATGATCGCCAGTCAGGTGCCAGCCGGGCGACGCATATTCTGCTCGAAGGATTCAGCGCGCACGCCAAGACCATTCAGCAGTATCAGAAGGGCAAGCACGTGATGGCTGAGCCCGGGTTTCTCGATCTGCGCAGTGACTTCAATTTTCAGGCCGGAACCCGCGAGTCGATTCTTGGCGGTTGGCAGGATGGGCTCGCAGCGCAAGGCGTGAACGTCCGCTATGGCGCAGAGGTGACCAGGGTCACCTGCCAGGACCACCTGTTCACCGTGTACATCGCAGATGGCACCACGGTGACCGCAGACAACGTGATTCTTGGCATTGGCACTGCCGGCAACCCGCGCAAACTGGGTGCACCGGGTGAAAATCTCCTGCTGGTGCAGTACCAGCTTGATGATCCGGATGAATTCAAAGGCGAAACCATCATTGTGGTTGGCGCAGGCGACGCAGCCATCGAAAACGCGATCGGTCTGTCAAAACAGAACCGCATCATCATCGTCAATCGTGGCGCCGAATTCAGTCGTGCAAAGGATGGCAACCTCAATGCCGTACTCGCGGCGATCAATAATCCCAATCTGCCGTTTGACTGCCTGTATGAAAGCGGCATCAAGGAAGTGGTTGAGACACCGGACGGACCGACGCCGATTTCTGTCACGTTCAATACGCCGGAAGGCGAAAAGGTCGTTCCTTCCCATCGTGTGATTGCCCGCCTTGGCGGTGTGCCACCCCGCAAGTTCGTTGAGGCCGTCGGTGTGGTGTTCCCGAATGACAAGCCCGATGCGATCCCGGAGCTGTCGCGCACCTACGAAACCAATGTCAAAGGTCTCTACATCATCGGTGCGCTGGCTGGTTATCCGCTGATCAAGCAGGCGATGAACCAGGGCTACGACGTGGTCGAGTTCATCCGCGGCAACATGGTCAAGCCAGCCGATCATCCGCTGCTTGAATACCAGTTCCACAGCATGCCGTTCATGCGCGAAGTGGACGATCTGCTGACGCTGTTTCAGCAACGTATTCCGATGTTCAAACAGCTGAATTCATTGACATTCCGTGAGCTGCTGATTGAAAGCAATGTCATGGTCTCCTATCCACCAGGTGCGCTCCTGGAAGAGGCTCAGGAAAAACTTGCTGAACTGAAGCAGAAGCTTGCTGACAAGAACCCTCAGCCGCGTATGGCCAACCTCATTCGTGAAGGTGACTTCCTGTACCGGCAGGGTGAATACGCAGCCTCTTTTTTCACCATCATCGAAGGCGAAGTCAGCCTCGAAGATGATGGTGTCACCCGCACGCTGGAACGCGGCCAGTTCTTTGGTGAATCGAGCCTGATCAGTGGCAGGCCGCGCATCGACAGCGCGAAGGCCGGGGCTGGTTGCATCCTGATCGAAACACCGCGTCGAACCATGGTGAAACTGCTCAACTCCAATGAAGAGGTGCGGGCCGGCGTCGACTGGATTTTTGTGGTGCGCGAACTGCGACGTCACTTTGCTCCCGATGCCACCTTCGCAGAGCTTCGGGATATCGCGCTGGCCTGTCCGATCCGGCAATTCAAAGCCGGGCAGGCGCTCTACAAACAGAACGATCTGGGTGCAGTGATGCATCTGGTGCGGCGTGGATCGATCACGTTGACTCGGGCTGCTGACCAAAAGGCTGAAGCTGGGCGCGCCGATACGCTGGTTGCGGAACTGCGCTCTGGCGAACTGGTGGGGCAGATGGCGCTGATGGGTGATTCGGTGCGGCGGGAAACTGCCACCGCTACGGTTGCTACCGAAACCATCGAAATCGATCGCAAGAATTTCCTCGCCTTGATGAGCAAACGTGGTGCCAAGGTAGAAAGCCTGCAGCAACGTGTCAGCGAAAGCCTGCTGGCAGTATCGCAGATGGAAGTGCGGCAGGAATCGAGCGGACTCATGCGTTTCCTCATGGGCCAGGGTCTGGGTGAAGCGACCGATACCCTGATCATCGACGAAGCACTGTGTGTGGGCTGTGATAACTGCGAGAAGGCCTGCGCGGAAACCCATGGCGGGGTGTCACGGCTGCAGCGCAGCGCCGGCGCAACGTTTGCGCGGGTCCATGTGCCGATTGCGTGCCGACACTGTGAACATCCGCACTGCATGAAGGACTGTCCTCCCAATGCACTCCAGCGTGGTGTGGATGGTGAGGTATTCATCAATGATTCCTGCATCGGTTGCGGGAACTGCGAAAAGAACTGTCCCTACGGGGTCATCAAGCTGGCTTATCCTGCGCCGAAAAAACCACGGTTGTTGCAGTGGATCCTGCTCGGTCTTGGCAGCGGACCAGGTGAAGAGCCGGGTTACGAACCCACCAAGGAATCCAAGTCGCGTGGCAAACGGGCCGTCAAATGTGACGCCTGCATCAACCAGAAGACGGGGCCGGCCTGCGTAGCGGCGTGTCCGACTGGCGCCGCCAAGCGGCTCTCGCCCGATCAGTTCATCGAGCTGCTGGGGTAAGACGGTGCTCTACGAAAACCTGCTGCGCTACCGATCTGCCCGATACCTCTGGTGGGCGCTGCTGCTGATTGCCGTGTGTGTGGGGATCTTTGTTACGCATGGACGGGCGGAACCACCAAACGGTGGAACGTGGCAGGGTTATACTCTCGGCACCATCGGTGCGCTGCTGATTGTCTGGCTCACCTGGCTTGGCATTCGCAAACGCAGTTACAGTTCGACGGCAGGTACCGTACGCGGCTGGACTTCGGCACATGTCTATCTCGGTACGGCCTGCCTCATCATTGCTTCATTGCACAGTGCCATGCAGTTCGGCTGGAACGTGCACACCTTCGCCTACATCCTGATGTGCCTGGTGATCTTCAGTGGTTTTTTCGGGCTTTATGTCTACATCAACCACCCGCGCACGCTGTCGGACAACCGTCTGGGCGGATCGCGTGAATCACTGTTTGGTGAGCTCTATGATCTCAACGAACGCGGACTGGAACTGGGTCGCCGGTGTTCGTCGGACGTTGAAAAAGCGGTGTCGAGCAGCATCGAACGTACCGCCGTTGGTGGCGGTGTTTATGCGCAACTCTCGGCGCGCGATGCGTCGCTCATCTCCGTGGACGGGGGTAAACCGGTTCCGCATCCGGATCAGCAGATGGCTATTGATTACGTGGCGAACCTGATTCCGCGAGCCGAAAAAGTACAGGAAGTGGTCGCCCTGGAAGAACTGCTGTCGGTGCTGTGTCGTCGTCAGACGATTCTGCGCAGACTGCGCACGGATATTGCGCTGCAAGGCTGGATGCAGATCTGGCTGTATGTGCATGTGCCGCTGACGATTGCGCTCATCGGTGCGTTGTTCGTGCACATCATCACTACCTTTTTTTACTGGTAGGCCGCCATGGAAGTGCTGCTCAGAGAGCGACTCAGGGCCGGAAGCCAGAACGAAGAGTTTCAGGATCGGGAGCTGTCGGGCGATCCGATTACCGTTGGTAGCGCACAGAACCAGATGCTGCAGCTGCTGGGTGCGGGTGTGCTGGGCCAGCATGCGGCCATTCGCAAATCCGGCAGCGATGTTGGCATCACCACCAAAGGGCGGGCGCGGCTTCGTGTTGATGGCAAGGACGTCAAGTCAGCCAGACTCGCCGAAGGCGTAAGCGTCGAAATCGGTGGTCATCGCCTGACCAGAATTCCGGCACCGGCCGGATTCGATGCGGCTCTTGAGCTGGTACGTAATCCGGATGTCGACAGTGCCAGTTTCGAACGCGCTTATCAGGCGAGTCTGAGCGATACCTGGCTCAGCAAGCGGGTGCCCTCCTGGATACTGCTGGCACTGGTGCTGGCGATAGGACTTGCCATTCCCCTGTGGCTGGTGACGGACGGTAACGACGCAACGCCTGATCCGGAAGCATCATTCATCACCGATGCGATCTGGACCAGTGGACCGCTGCACGCGATTCACAATCAGGCGATCGGCAACGACTGCCAGGCATGTCACACCGAACTCTTCAAGCGGGTACCGGATGAAGCCTGTGAAGCCTGCCACAAGAACGTTGCGGATCATGTTTTTGCTGGACATGCGTCGCTGGTGGGCAAACCGGTCGATCGTTGTGCAACCTGTCACAAGGAGCACAACGAACCCACCCAGCTGGTGATCACGGCTGACACCCTGTGTACCGACTGTCATGCCGAGCCGGCCACGCTCACTGACAAGATCCCGCACATGCAGCCGGTGACCGGCTTTGATGACACCAACCACCCTGCCTTCGAGATTGCGCTTGAGCGATCAACGAAGGACGCGGATGGTACCTTCGTGTGGTCGACCACCGAAGCCAAACTGGAAGGGGCGGTGGAAAGCTCGAATCTGAAATTTCCGCACAAGCTGCACCTGGCGGGCAAAAAAGTGACCACTGCGTCGGGTGACGCAATGGTGTGTACCGACTGTCATACGCTGGCGGGTGATGGCGAACACTTCAAACCGGTGGTGATGGAAGCGCACTGCCGGGATTGTCACGAGCTGACTTTCGACGCTGCTTCGCCAGCGCGTCAGTTGCCGCACGGGCAGCCGTATGAAGCGGTGGCCATCATGGAAGCCCACTTCATCCGTTATTACTCCAATCCCAGCAGCGCTGTGGTACCCAAACAACGAGAGCGTCGGCGCAGACCCAATCAGGCGCACACGCCGCGGCCGGTATCAGAGTGCTCGCAGGGCGCGACCCAGTGCGCGATCCAGCGAACCGCATCTGAAGCCGAGCAGCAGTTCACCGAGCGCGGCTGTGTGACCTGTCACGAAGTTGAAGACAATGGTGGCCGCGATGTGTACACACGCTTCACGGTGCTGCCGGTGCGGCTGTCCCATGATTTCATGCCAACCGCGAAGTTCGATCACCACTCTCATCTGACGCAGAAAGATGCGACCGGCGATGAAGCGTGTCTCACCTGCCATGCAGCGACCATGTCCGAGAAGAGCAGTGATATTCTGATTCCAGGGCTCGATAACTGCACGGCCTGTCATACCGATGAACATGGCGAGCAGAGCGTGCCGCTGGATTGTATTGCGTGTCATGCCTATCACCCGCTTGGGCACCCGCTTGGGCACCCGCTTGGCAAGCAACCTTTCGATTTTGTGGAGCGAAGTCAATGAACCTCCGACGCCGACCAATGCTGAACCTGCGAAACACCATTCTGGTGTCCGCGTGCATGCTTCTGTCATCGTGTGGTGGTGGAGGTGGCGGACACAGCAGCTCCGTTGGCGCGGACCCGACACCTCGGGCGTGTAACGGCAGTTGTGCGGATACTTCGTCGCTGCTGACCGTGGCGGATGTCCAGGGTGTCATCGCGCGTGCCGTGAACGAAGCCAGAGGGCGCAATGTCAACGCGACGATTGCAGTGGTTGACCGCGTTGGCAACGTGCTGGGCATCTGGCAAATGGCGAGGCAGCGGGTACACATCGCCACAGCCGTGAACAGCCAGGGTGTTGCCACCATCAATGCCGGGCTTGAAGGGATCAATCTCGACGTCAATGGTGTGGATGCCGCCGCTGCGGTTGCGAAGGCGATTACCGGGGCGTACCTGTCCTCTGAAGGCAATGCGTTTACAACCCGCACTGCCAACCAGATCGTGCAGGAAAATTTCAACCCGGGTGAGCGCGATCAGCCGGGTGGCCCGTTGTTCGGTGTGCAGTTCAGTCAGTTGCCGTGCTCGGATTTTTCACGCCGGTTCAATGGCACCACCGCCGATGCAGGGCCGAAGCGTTCGCCATTGGGTCTGTCTGCTGATCCAGGTGGTTTGCCGCTCTATAAGGGCGGCACGGCAGTGGGTGGTGTCGGTGTCATTGCAGATGGCCGGTATGGCATCGATGCGGTGATCAGTGATTTCGATCGCGATGTGGATGAATTGATCTCGGTGGCCGCCTCGTTTGGATTTAGCTCACCTGAAGATCGTCGTGCTGACCGCATTACAGTCGATGGCAAGACGTTCCGGTATACCGATGTTGACGTGAATGATCTGGCACGAACACCTTCCAGCGCGCCTGCGTTCAGTACACTCTCCGCCGCTGACGGTGGGCTGTTCGCACTGCCGGGCTACAGCCAGAACACGATCATCCAGGGCACCGCCTTCGGCACCGCGGCTTCAGGTATCCGTCCGGATGGTGATGTGAACTTTGCCGGTCGTGATGCCTTTGTTTTTGTTGATGCAAACAACAACCTGCGATTTCCACCCAGAACCGGCACCGATGCTGCGCTGATTGGCGCTGCCGCATTCAGCGCGAGCGAAGTTCGCACGGTACTCAGCGAAGCGTTGGCCGTTGCCAACCGGGCTCGAGCCCAGATTCGTCGACCCGTTGGCAGCCAGGCCCGGGTCACGATCAGTGTGGTCGACACGACCGGAGTGATTCTGGGGATGGCGCGCACGCGCGACGCGCCGGTATTCGGTGCCGATGTATCACTGCAGAAGGCGCGCGCTGCGGCCTTGTTCTCGGCGGTGAATTCCGCAACGTTCATTGCCAACCTGCCGGATGCCTTCTACCTCGGCTCCGGGCGCTCGCAGCGTCTTGGTGCCTACGTTTCTGCGGTGCAGTCGTTTACCGGTCGCAATAGCCTGCTGGCTGATGGGCAGATTGCCTTTGCCAATCGTTCGGTGGGTAATCTTGCGCGACCGTTTTATCCCGACGGACTTAATGGCAGTGAAGCCGGTCCGTTGAGCAAACCGGCCGGACAATGGAGTGTCTTCTCCAGTGGTCTGCAACTGGATCTGTCGATCAATGCCGTGCTGCAACACGTGCTGTTCCTGCTAGGTGCGTCACCCGACGTGCCGCAGAACTGCGCCGGTGTCGGTATCCTGCCGGGACCGACCGTCGTTGCGTCGACCGTAACAGAACTGCGCACGGCCAACGGCATCCAGATTTTCCCGGGTGGGGTGCCGGTGTATCGAGGTTCAACGCTGATTGGCGCTGTTGGTGTATCCGGAGATGGTATCGACCAGGACGACATGGTTGCCTTCCTTGGCGTTTACAACGCAGGTCAAGCGATGAATGGCGCCTTTGGTCATGCGCCAGCGGCGATGCGTGCGGACCAGCTCAGACCGCGTGATGTGCGACTGCGTTATGTGTCGTGTCCCCAGTCGCCGTTCGTTGATTCCGATGCCACCAACGTCTGCGAGGGCAAGTGATGAACAACCCATTGATTCCCCTCTCTTGCAGGAACGGTCTCCTTTGCGCGGAGCAGACTCGAACCAACCTTCCTTCCGCGATCTCCCTGGTGGCCGGCATCCTCATGGCGCTGGCCTGGACCCCTGCGGTCCTTTCTGCCGAGGTCTGTTACAAGGATGAATCCGGCCGCATTGTCAATCGGCGGCGCCCCGGGTTTGAACGTGTGCCATGCCCCGAAGAAGTGTTGGGCGAAGACGGCAAGGTTGTGCCAGGTGCCAGACGTCCTGGACGCCAGATTGGTGATGTCAATGATCGACGTACGGACGCCGGCCGCTTTGCAGCGCGCAATCCTGTTTCCCCGGTGCCTCGTCCGGACCCTTCAGATTACCCGGCCATGGTGCCTTTACCGGATCGCTGGCGAATCGTCGATACACTCGGCTACAAGGAACGTTGGTACGACCCGTACAACCGTAACCTTCTGAAGGCTGACAAGCCAATCCACGATGACTGGTTCTTCAGTTTCAGCGGCATCATGGATTCCATCTACGAGATTCGTGAGGTGCCGACACCGGCCGGTGGACAGTCCACCCAGGACGCCGGCCAACAGGATATCTTTGGCGGATCTGACCAGGCCATTCTGGCCACCAACGTTGCGCTTGAGTTTGTGTACTTCAAGGGTGACACGGTGTTCCGTCCGCCAGACTGGGAATTCCGGTTTACGCCGGTGATCAACGTCAACCATGTGAAGATCGACGAGATTCTTGGTCTGGAAGTTCAGCCGCAACGTGGTGATGATCGTACCGACCATCACATCGGTATTCAGGCGCTGTTTGCGGACAAGCATCTGCGCAACGTGTCCGAGCGTTTCGACTTTGACAGTCTGCGTGTCGGCATCCAGCCGTTTTCGTCGGATTTTCGCGGTTTCCTGTTCTCGGATAACCAGTTGGGCATCCGGCTCTTTGGCATTCGCGAAAACAATGTCTTCCAGTACAACCTGGCCTGGTTCCGCCGTCTGGAGAAGGACATCAATAGCGGACTTAACGATGTCACCGAGTCCATTCGTGATGATGATGTTTTTGTCGCCAACCTGTATTGGCAGGATCTGCTGGTAAAAGGGTTCCAGTCGCAATTCTCGCTGTACTACAACCGGAATCGTGAGAACGGTTTCTACTTCGACCAGAACGGATTCATCGCACGCCCTGCCTCCATCGGTCAGGAGCGCCCGCGCGCCTATGATGTGTTCTACGTGGGCTACAACGGCGATGGGCACTTTGGTCGCGTGAACCTGACGACGTCGCTCTATGGCGCGTTTGGGGAAGAAAAAGAGAGTGTGTTCACCGAACGACAAAGTGACATTGCTGCGTTCTTCGCGGCGGCTGAAGTTTCGATGGACTTTGACTGGATCAGACCACGTCTCTCATTCCTTTATGGCAGTGGTGATGATGATCCGTTTGATGGCAAGTCCAACGGCTTCGACGCCATTCAGGAAAACCCGCAGTTTGCCGGTGCCGACACGAGTTACTGGATTCGGCAACCGGTGCCTCTGATCGGTGGCGGTCGTGTCGCGCTGTCGAGCCGCAACGGTGTTCTGAATTCGCTTCGGTCGTCCAAGGAGCAGGGCCAGTCCAACTTCGTCAATCCCGGCATATGGTTGTTGGGGGCGGGTGTGGATGTGGATGTCACGCCAGAGTTGCGGGTTGCCGCGAACTGGAACTACCTGCGGTTTGACAAGACCGATGTGCTGGAAGTGGCGCGCAATCAGTCGGGGATCGATGAAGAGATCGGTCACGATATTTCGATCGTTGCCACGTGGCGTCCGTGGATGACACAGAACATTGTCATCCGCACGTCGTACTCTCGACTGCTCCCCGGCAAAGGCTACAAGTCGTTGTTCCCGGATGAAGACAGCGACTATCTGCTTTTCAACATTCTGCTGGCGTACTAGGAAGGATTGGAACCATGCGTATTCGACTTCTCTCCAGCTGCCTTGGTCTTCTCGGTGCACTGCTCATGCCGATGGCGCTGCTCGCGTCCGAGGGTGAGCATGCCGTGGAGCGTGACTACAGCCAGGTGCGCGCTGACCCATCGCCAGCCAGCCAGACGGCGGAATCCATGGCCGCCAAAAGCGAAGGCTGCGTGTCGTGTCACACCGAATCTGATCAGAAAACCATGCACGCCAGCACGGCGGTGCGCCTGGGCTGTACGGATTGTCATGGTGGTAGTGCATCCGTTCACAATCCGGTTGACGGTGGTGTCGCCAGTCAGGATCCGGCCTATATCGCCGCCAAGGAACAAGCCCATGTGCTGCCGAAGTTTCCCGAGGCCTGGCACTATCCGAGTTCCGCCAATCCCGAACGCACCTATACCTTGCTCAACAAGGAATCCAACGAGTTCATTCGTTTCATCAACCCATCGGATTTCAGAACGGCTGATGCTTCCTGTGGCGCTTGCCACCAGGGGATTATCGAGGCCAGTAAACGCAGCATGCACGCAACCGGTGCCATGCTCTGGGGTGGGGCGTCCTACAACAACGGGATTCTGCCTTACAAGAACTACGTGCTCGGTGAGGGTTATACCCAGGATGGAACGGGCGCCATCATCGAAGGGCCCAAGCTGCCACCTGAGGTAGAAGCGGCGGCTCGGGCGAAAGGCGTATTGCCGAGACTGTATCCACTGCCAGCCTGGGAAACGATTTATCCCGGCGACATTTTCCGCGTGTTTGAACGGGGTGGCCGCAACATCTCGAACGTGTTTCCGGAAACCGCACTGCCCAACGCTCTCGGTCTGATGCAGCGCATCGAAGAACCTGGCAAGCCTGATTTTCGTCAGTCGAATCGTGGGCCGGGCACTGGTGCCAGAATCGCAGTGCCGGTCATCAACATCACGAAGACACGCCTGAATGATCCAAGCCTGTGGTTCATGGGCACCAACGATCAGCCTGGTGATTATCGTCACTCCGGCTGTGCATCCTGTCATGTGGTGTATGCCAATGACCGCGACAAGCGGCATTCGGGCGTGTATGCGCAGTTTGGTCATGAGGGCAAAACGCAGACCGCTGACCCGACCATCGCCAAGGATGAAGAAGGGCACCCGCTCAAACACCAGTTCACACGATCAATTCCAACCAGCCAGTGCATGATCTGTCACATGCACCAGCCCAACATGTTCATGAACACGTATCTGGGCTACACGATGTGGGACTACGAGTCCGATGCACCACTCATGTGGCCGGAAAAGCAGGTGTATCCAGGTATCGAGGAAACCCGCGAAGTCAACGAGCGTAACCCGGAAGCAGCCGCGGTTCGTGGCAAGTGGGCGGATGTTGAATTTCTGAAAAACGTTTCCGACCTGAACAGCCAGACCAAGGACACGCGCTTTGCGGACTACCATGGACACGGCTGGAACTTCCGGGCGGTCTACAAACGTGACCGCAAGGGGAATCTGCTCGACGCCAAGGGAGATTTGGTGAGCGATACAGATCCGCAGAAGTTTGACAAGGCGGTACACCTGTCTTCCGTTCACACCGATGTTGGCATGCACTGCGTGGATTGCCACTTCTCCAATGACAATCATGGCAATGGCCATATTCATGGTGAGGTCGCGGCAGCGGTCGAGGTGGACTGCAAGGATTGCCACGGCACGGCGAAAGACTACCCGAATCTGTATACCTCCGGCCCTGCAGCACTTGAGGGTGGTCTGGAAATGGCTGCCATGCGCACTCCGGATGGACGACGACGCTTCGAGTGGGTTGGCGACAAGCTGTTTCAACGCAGCGTGATGGATCCGGATCTTGAGTGGGACATGTCGCTGGTGAAGGATACGGTCACGCCCGGCAACCCCGCCTACAACGAAAAAGCAGCGCGCGCCAAACTCATGAGCCGCAACACGCAGACCCAGGAGTTCGGGCCGCGGGTGGCGTCCGCCGATATGGCGCACTCCAACGATTCGGTTGAGTGTTACACCTGCCACACGTCGTGGACGACAAGCTGTGGTGGCTGTCACCTGCCGATTGAAGCGAACTGGAAGTCTGAGCGACATCACTATGAAGGTGGTGAGTCGCGTAACTTCGCAACCTACAACCCGCAGGTGGCGCGAGACGAGATCTTCATGCTGGCCAAGCGTGAACCGCACAAGGGTGGCAAGTTCGCCCCGGCGCGTTCAACCTCGGCATTGATCCTCTCTTCGACCAACTCGAGCCGCGAGAAGATCTATATCCAGCAACCCCCGATTGCCGCCAGTGGGTTCAGCTCCCAGGCATTCAATCCGCATTTCCCGCATACCGAACGCAAGACCGAAACCAAGACCTGCAGCGACTGCCATCTGTCGAAAGACAATGACAACAACGCGATCATGGCGCAGACGCTGATGTATGGAACCAACTTCATCAACTTTGTCGGCTACAACGCGTGGGTGGGTGGCGAGGGGGAAATCGATGCGGTGCAGGTGACCGAGTGGGATGAACCACAGGCTGTGATCGGCAGTTATCTGCATCGGTATGCCTATCCCGACTACTTCAAGGCACACCAGGACAAGGGCCAGGTGCTGCAGACGGCGTTCAATCATGACGCTGATGGCACCGTGAACTGTATCCAGTTGCGGGGCGAGTATCTGTTTGCGTCCGAAGGCAGTGGTGGTGTTCAGGTTTACGATGCCGCGAGTATCGCCAACAAGGGTATCTCGCAGCGCGTGATCACGGCGCCCTTCAGCCCATTGGGTCAGGACACCCGCGTGGGATCGAAAGATGCGAGCTGTGTTGCGTTACCAACCACCCAGCCGATTGCGCCGGGACGCAACAAGGGCGACCTGATGCGGATCGACAACAAGGAGCAGCCGTTCCATCCCCTCTACAACTACATGTTCATCACGGATCGTCAGGAAGGTCTGATCCTGGTGGATATCAATACGCTGGCCGATGGTGAACCACGCAACAACTTCCTGAAGCGTGCGCTGACGTGGAATGAAGGGGGCGTGCTCAATGGTGCCCGTCACGTGGCAGTGGGCGGTTATTACCTGTATGTGATTGCGGATGCTGGCCTGGTCATTCTCAACATCAACGATCCGCTTCATCCAGTGGTGGCAAGCGTGGTTCCGCTCAATGGCGGAACGTCGTCGATGCAGCAGTTCCGTTACCTGTTTGTCACCGACCGTGATGGCCTGAAGACAGTGGATATCACGACACCGGAAAAAGCTCGCCTGATTCCGGACAACACCATCTCCTTGAGTGATGCACGACGGGTTTTTGTGTCGCGCACTTATGCCTATGTGGCGGCTGGCAGCGAAGGGCTGGTCATTGTCGATGTGCAGAATCCTGAGGCGATGAAAACCTTCCGCACGGTCAATGAGGGTGTGGTTGATGCATCGGATGTCATCGTTGCGACCACCAATGCGTCGCTCTTTGCCTATGTTGCGGATGGCACGGCAGGTCTGAAGATCCTGCAGCTCACCTCACCCGAACTGCAGCCCAAGTTCTATGGCTTCAGCCCGGAACCGAATCCACGATTGATCGCCAGTCGTGCCACCGGAAAGCCCGCTCGCAGTCTGTCTCGCCCGCTGGAGCGTGACCGCGGGGTAGATGAGACGGGCGGACAGGTCGCGGTGTTTGGACGACTTGGTTCAAGGCCGCTGAATCTGGAAGAAATGCGGCGTCTCTTCCTCAACAAGGATGGTCAGCCGTGGTTTGTTGTGGATAAACTCGAATCGACGAAATCTACAGCAGACACTGTTACCACCCCGGTGGTGGTACCGCTCGTGGTAACAGGCGCGGCAGGAGGGGGTTCTGGAGATTGATTCTTTGTTCAGACGGATCGGTCGGTCGCTCTTGATGAACAGTGCCAGCAGGCTGCGAATCGGTTTGCTGGCCTTGTTTGCCCAGATGGTGCTGACGAGTCCAGCAGCCCTGGCCGTCAATATTTCCGATGATGACCACCTGGGTGTGGCGAGTTGTGCTTCGAGCGTGTGTCATGGCAAACAGGCCGCACAGACCAGCCGACATGTGTGGATGAACGAGTTTCGCATCTGGTCGACCGAAGACCGGCATCATCAGGCGTACAAGACGCTGCTCACCGAGAAGTCAAAACGTATCGCTGCCAATCTGGGTTTGCCGGCCGCGCACACGGCGAAGGTCTGCCTGGATTGCCATGCCGACAATGTTCCCGCTGACAAACGCGGCCCGAAATTCCAGCTGGATGACGGGATTGGTTGTGAGGCGTGCCATGGTGGCGGCGAGCGATGGGTGGAAAGTCACACCGAACCCGGCGTCAAACATGCGGGTAACCTGGCGCAAGGCATGTATCCCACCGAGGACCCTTCGGAACGTGCGCGACTTTGTCTGAGTTGTCACATGGGCACCAAGGATCAATTCACCACACATCGGATCATGGGCGCCGGTCATCCACGCCTGGTGTTTGAACTTGAGTCCTTCACCGCCAATCAACCCGCTCACTATGACCAGGACGCCGATTACATCGAACGAAAACGATCCACCGTCGGTTTTGGGTTGTGGCTTACGGGTCAGATTGCCGCTGCGCAGAACTATCTTGGCATGCTGCAGAGTGATCTCCTTTCAAGCGCTGGTATTGCACCGGAGTTCTCGCTGTATGACTGCCATGGATGTCATCACGAGATGAGCGATGTGCGCTGGGGTGGGCTGCGACTCAAGCAGGGTCTTGCCCCAGGTGGTTTGCGCCTGCAGGACAATCACATGCTGATGCTGCGTTCAGTTGGCGCAGTGGTCAGCAGCAGTGATGCTGCGTCTCTCGATGCACAGATCCGCAAGCTTCTGATCGCGGGTCAAACCGGGTATCCGCAAACCCGTGCCGCCGCCGCCGAACTGTCCCAATGGCTGAACAGTCGCAAGGCCGCCTGGCTCGGCCGAACCTTCAGCACCGCTGACATTCGTGCCGTTCGAAAGTCCATCGCGAAGCAGGGTGCTGATGGTCAGCTGAATGATTTTGCTGCTGCAGAGCAGGCTTTTTATGGCATTGAGAGCCTCTCCTACTATGTCGATGACGTAGACCGATTGCAGGCTGTGCTCGACAAGGTGTTCGCCTCGGTCGAGGACGAAGCCAAGTACAAACCTGCCAGTTTCAGGGCCGCTTGCAGCGCAGCGCTGGCAAGTCTGTAGGAGCCACAGCGCCAATGATCCGGTCAGCAGCCAGTACGAATGTAGGCCGGGTTCATAGCCTCAATGAAGATAGCCTCGGTGCAGCCCCTGAACATGGTGTCTGGCTGGTGGCCGATGGCATGGGGGGGCATGCAGCCGGTGAAGTTGCGAGTCGTGTGGCTCGAGACACCATGCTTGCGCAGATTGAGACGGGAGAAGACCTCAGGTCTGCAACGCTGGCCGCTCATGCCGCTGTTGTTCAGGAGGCTGCCGGCAACGAAGCGCAGAAGGGGATGGGTACGACGTCTGTCGCGCTGCAAATTCGTGGCACGCAGTGCGAGATGGTGTGGGTAGGGGATTCCCGAGGCTATCTTTTTCGGTCCGGCGAACTTACACAGCTGACCAAAGACCATTCATTCATGCAGTTGCTGATTGATCGTCAGCACTTGACCCCTGAACAGGCCCGCACCCATCCGAAGCGGAATGTGGTGACTCAGGTGCTCGGGTATGGTGACCCCGTACCCGACTCCGTCACCTGTGCGCTGCAAGAGGGAGATGTGCTGATGCTGTGCAGCGACGGGTTATATGACGAACTCTCGGATGTGGAAATCGGCGCCATCATGGGTGCGGAAGCGGATCTGCAGAAGTGTGTTGATGAGCTGGTCCTCACAGCGTGTGAAAAAGGTGGCAGGGACAACATCAGCACGGTACTGGTGCACTACGACGGACCGGTTGGTGTACCAGAACCTGCGCGGACGCTTGACCCTAACAGAACCACTGTGGTGCGCGGACGGGCGGTGACCGAGAGCGCACTCGGGCGGGCGACAATGGCAGCAAGGTCTGCCACCGGATCAGCGCAGAGTCCGTTTCGAAAGGTATTATGGCTGCTGGCCGGTCTGGTGGTCGTTGCCGCGTTAATAACTGGATTGGTGATGACGGGACATTTGGGAGACATGACATGAGCGCGGAGCGCAAGTTCACACTGCGCCCTCACGCCGGCGGTGAGGCGGTAGAAATCAAGGACGCCTTCCTTGTGGGTCGCAAGGATGATTGTGATCTGGTGATCACCGAAGGTCATCCAAGCCGAAATCACGCTCGATTTTCCATCGATGCGGACGGCGTGACGCTGACCGACCTCGAGTCTGCCAACGGAACGTTCGTCAACGGCAGTCGAGTCAAGGGCGGACAACGTCTGAAAAACGGTGATGAGCTGGCCTTTGATACCGCGCGTTTCAAATTCGTCATTGAAGGTGAAGTTGCAGACGATGGTGGGGCCACCGTGATTCGCAGTATCGCCGATCTGGAGCGCACGATCATTCGCCCGGCCGCGGATCTGCAGAAGGAACTCGAAGCAGCGGCGAAAGCTTTGCCTAAGGAAAGCCCTCGAGAAGCGGCAAAAGAGGCGCCGCGAGAAGCCCGCAAGGAAACACCAAGAGAAGCCCCGAAAGCGACGCCGAAGGCAGACGCACCGAAAGAAGCCAAAAAAGAAGCCAAAAAGGAAGCGCCAATGGCCGGTGGCTCTGTGAAGCCAGGCAGCTGGGCGGATCCCGACAGCAAATCATCTGGTGCAGGCACGCAGGTTTTTTCACGCGAAGATCTGCAGAAGATGGCGGGGGAGTACAACGCAGTTGGCGATTCGGGCAACGATCCGTACCTGCAGATCGGCACCGGCAAGTCGGCAGGCAAGGTCATTACCCTGAGAGTCGGCCAGGGAGCGAGTGAGTGGACCATTGGCAAGGATCCGGCCCGGGACATCGTCTTTGCTGATGAAGGTGTATCCGATTTTCACGCCAAGATCATTCATCAAGGTGGCCGCTGGAAAATCGTTGATCAGCTTTCCACCAATGGCACCTACATCAACAACTCCAAAGTGGTGACCGGGTTCCTCAATGCTGGCGATCGCATGAAGCTCGGGTCAGTTGAGTGTGTGATTCAATTTCCTGGACAAGAGGGAACTGGTTCCGGCAGTGGTGGTAACAAGATTGGTCTCATGATCGGCGGGGTGGTGTTCGTTGTCCTGTTGGTGTTTGCCTACCTGTTCCTGATGTAGTCGGCAACGATGCAGCGCCTGCTGGATCTCATCGACGAACTGAAGCGGCGGAAGGTCTTCCAGGTGGCCAGCATCTATCTGGTATCAGCCTGGGGAGCATCACTGGGTGCGTCCGAATTGTTACCGGCGTTTGGCGCGCCGAACTGGGTTGTTCGCGCGGTAGTCATCGGACTGTTGCTGTTGTTTCCGGTGGTTGTGGCGCTTGCCTGGTTTTATGAGCTGACTCGGGAAGGCGTGGTTCGTGATCCCGCAGACGTTTCGGCGGAAGCCGATGCAAGGCGGAATCTGACCACCCTGCAAACCAGCATCCCGATGCCAAGCGGCGGTCTTGAAGTCAGCTGGCAGGATCAGGGCAAACGACGCACGACATCGTTTACCTCGACGTTCACCGCAGGGCGCGATGCATCGTGTGAAGTGTCTACCCTCGACCCGGTGGCAAGCCGGAATCATGTTCGATTTGAACCTGCAGCCATGGGATGGACGCTGGTGGATCTCGACAGCAGTAACGGCACGCTCCTCAACGGTGTACGCGTCAAGCGAGAACCCATTCCATCAAAGTGTGTCGTTCAACTTGGCAAGGGTGGGCAGGAACTCGAGCTTCGAATCCTCGACCGCTCTGCAGAAACGATGATCATGACCCGAGCGGATTGATGACTCGGACCCACGCCCTGCGACGATAGTCGGCAGGGCTTTGTTGTCAGACGATCAGAACGAACCGCGGATGCCGATCGTGAACACGTTGGCGCTGACATTCTTCACCGCCAGCAGTGAGCTGAATTGGGCGAATGCGGCCATGTTGTTGCCGTATTGCGCCGAAACGCCGACGGTCACGTCGAAATACGTGTTGTCTGCATCGTCAGTAGGAATCTGGAAGTCGTCGATTTCATTCTGGAAGATCTCGCCCTTGGTACGGGGTGTGAGGTTGTACCTCGCGCTCAGGGTCCTTGCATCGTTGTCGAACTCATAGTGGAACTCGGCACTGACATATGGAACAAAGACACCTGCGCTGGTCGACATCGCACGCCGCACACTGGCACCGAAAAAGCCTTCCAGTGAGTCAACTTCCTGGGAGCCGAAAGTCAATCCGAGGATCGTTCCGGTTTCACGGAAGCCGTCGATACCCAGTGACGCGACGCTCAGACCACCATACAGGTCAAAGGTGGTGGCACCTTCTCCCAGGGTGTAGCCGATCTGGGTTTCAGCAGCCCACTGGTCAGTTTCCGTGTCGGATTTGGCACGGCCCACGAGTGCGGCCTGGCCGCCTACGAGACCGCCGGACGTAGGCAGCGAGATGTTGGCCACGCGTTCCATGTCCACATCGCCGCGGCCGTAGCTGAATATGGTGCTCGCATACATGGGCCCGTAGCTGAAGTTGGCGAACAGGGAGATGGCTTTATTGCTGGACTCCAGACCACCTCCGGATACAGCTTCGATACCGGAACCTGCTTCACGATCAAAGTTGACATCGCTCCGGCTCACGTTGAAGGCAGCTCCCACCACGATATTCTCGTTGATCGCGTAGTCGACGCCAAACAAGGCTGCAAACGAATCGGAATCATAGGCGTTTTCGTTGCTGGTTGAATCCCGGTCTCCAAAGCCGTATTCGACGTTGCCAAACCACGCCCAACCCAGATCGGCATCACTGTCGCTGGCAGCACCACCAATCAGTGCGCGGTTGCCGGAGTCCTGACTGTCACTGTCGGCAACCGACAGCACGTCTACGCCTTGCACGTTGAATGCAAGACCACTGCTGCGTGCACCACGCCTTATGGCGCTCAGACGGCTGGCCAGGCTCTTGAACTGCGAGGCGGAACCTTCGGTTGCATAACGACCCTGCGAGGACGCTTCTTCTCCTGAAAATTGCTGCAGAAGGCTGAAGTACTGCTGTGTGCCGTTGGCACCTTGTCGCCCCAGTCCAAAGGTATCGGATCCTGGAACCACAGTGCCGGGCGTACTCGCCAGAAAAATGCCTTGCTGAGACATATCTGCGCATCGTCCTCCTAGCGCCGCTTGATCGGTCGAATTCGACGGGTTCGTTGCCAGACCCACACACGTGACATAGATCGCATCTGCGGCGCGAACCTGAAACGTGCTGCCACCCAGAGTCTGGACCGCCCGTCCCAGATCACTTTGACCTACGGCAAGCGCCGCACCTGAAGCTGTTGTGAGAGCTGCGGTGATCGCAGCAACGAGCGCGCGGCAGGGGAAGCCTGTCGACTTTTGTTGGGTGGTCATTATCCCTCCATGAGAACGATGGTTTTGATTGTTTTCAACTCTGCGGCTCCGCAGAAACTACCCCAGGCAAGGACCGATACAACAGCCTGGACAGATACCAGGCGATTCGAAATCCAGGAGCGGATGCGAGAGCGCAGATTCATGATGCGTCCTCACTATCGTCCAGCAGATAGGACGAAGCAAGTGCAGTGAACTCCGGGGCTGCAGGTGAATAAAGGAATTGCAGGGAGTGGAGTACAATCGTCTTCAAGGGGCAACAGGGGCTGACCGCCAGGGTTCGTCATGAATCCATCGGTTCGAATCAACGACGCGCATGAGTGATACGCCGGACAGTACCTGGTTTGAAGCCCCGGACGGTGACCGTACTCGTGTCATCGTTCGTGAAGTGGTCGAACAGCTGAAGGTTGGCGACGTCCTCAGGGATCGATTTGTCATCGAACGAGTGCTTGGCGAAGGTGGCATGGGTCAGGTGTTCCTGGCGCGCGACCGGCAGGCCGAAAAATCCAACCCGTTTGTTGCGCTCAAAGTTCTTGGTGCATCTTTCCGCGAACATCCGCAGGCCTTCGCAGCGCTGCGGCGTGAAGCCACCCAGTCACGCACGTTGACCCATCCCAACATTGTGGCTGTGTTTGACTTTGATCGAGCTGATGACCATGTCTACATGGTCATGGAGTACCTGAAAGGTCAGGCGCTCGATGTTCTGATTGGCAATCGCCCTGAAGGTGGCAAGCTCAGCGAGGTGTGGCCGCTGATCGAAGGCATTGCCCGTGGGCTTGAGTACGTTCACCAGAAGAACATCGTTCATGCCGACGTCAAACCGCGTAACGTGATGGTGACGGAAAACGGCGAGGTCAAGGTGCTCGACCTTGGTATCGCTCGCACGCTGGACGAAAATCAGGCGGGTAACGGCACCACCCGGTTTGATCCCGACACCCTTGGTGCGCTGACGCCTCAGTACGCAAGCCCCGAGATGTTCGAAGGGCAGCGACCCCGACCCCAGGACGACATCTTTGCATTGGGCTGTATCGCCTACGAACTACTGACCGGCAAACATCCCTACGACCGGCGCACGGCGATTGAAGCACGATCCATGCGCCTCGAACCCAAGCGCCCAGCCGGGCTCAAGACCCGCCAGTGGAAAGTGATCAAGGCGTCGCTGTCGATGCAGCGAGCAGATCGGCCGGCAACCGTCACCGAATTCATTCGCGCGCTGTCTCCCCAGGGCAGTGGCACCTCGGCATGGCCATGGATTGCAGTGGCCGTGATTCTGTTTGTAGTTCTCGGCAGCCAGTATTTTCTCAGCCTCGGAGTCAGTGACGAAGACCTCATCAACGATCTGCTGGAGCAGTATCCGCTGGACGCCGCGGAAATCGCCGACCGGGAGCAGGTCACTCGCTGGGAGGAGGGGGCTGCGTTGTTCCATAACATGGGAACGCAGTTCCTGGCGGAGGGTAGCGTGGAACGTGGGTTGAACGTGTTGTTGACTGGATCCAACGCTTCGTTCAAGAACTATCGACTGATATTGACCCGTGCCGAATCACAGGAGAGCCGGAAGCTGGCTGGCACCAATGTCCTGCGATTGGTTCGGGACGTGCATGCTGCAGCCTCATTGCTTGAAGCGAAGCCGGAATCAGTGGCAGATCGCATCAGTCTGACCTGTTCGGGCCTCAGGGTAATGAATGAACCGGAGTTGCAGCAGGCTTTCATGCAACTGGTTGATTCCGATGCCAACGCAGTGCGGGAGAATTCGGCGTGCGCCGAGCTGTTGGAACGCAGTCCGGCATCCTGATGCGGTGCCTGCTTGTTCTTCTGACGCTGGCCGTAACGGCGTGCAGCTTTCAATCCCTTCCTGATGTTCACAACGCCCGCAGTCGAGTCATTGGTGGCGCAGGTTTTTCGCATGTGGTCATCGAACAACCCAGGTCGGTCACCTTGGCTGATGAGGTCGTACATCTTTATATCGATGGTGACGGACGTCCGTTCATCAATCGTACGACCGTCGCTGCTGATCCATCACCACGGCAATCCCAGGTGCTGCGATGGATGTTGCAGGACGCCAACCTGTCGTACTACCTGGGACGTCCATGTTATCTGGGCATGGCACGGCAGGATGACTGTGAGTCTCGTTGGTGGACCACGGACCGGTATGCGGATCCCGTAGTTGTGAGCATGGTAGCGGCGGCGCGACAATTGCTTGAAGGTCGTCGGGTGATCCTGATCGGCTACAGCGGTGGCGGGAACATCGCGCTGCACATGGCCGGTCGATTGGAGAATGTGCAGGGACTGATCACCATCGCAGCCAATCTGGATACGGAAGCCTGGACGAAGCATCACGGGTATACGCCGCTGACGATCGAGTCTCGGCCGCTTGAGGCATTGGACGCGGTACGACAGATCCCGCAGATGCACCTGCTCGGTGGCCGGGACAAAAACGTACCCGTGGTACTGACCGGGAGGTTGGCTGTTGCAACCAATCCGACTTTCTGCGTGATTGAACGGTTTACGCATGACTGCTGCTGGGAACGTAAGTGGCCGCAGTTGCTTGTTGCCATGCAGTCGTGGAATTGTGCTCAGGCCGGGGGCGAGTTGCTCCGCCATTGACAGTTGGCGGGTTCGGTCGAGATCAAGGCATCGGTCCGGAAGTAATCGATTTCAGGAGGCGTGATGAACGCAAGCAAATGGAAGATCGGCGCTGTAGCAGCTGGAATTGCGCTACTCGTGCTGCCGGGTACGACCGTGGTCACCGCTGAACCAGACATGCTGGCTACTGCCAAAACCTATCAGATTGTGCCTTGTCTGTTACCGGCCCGGGTTCGAAGGCTTGGCAACATGACGTATCCCGAACGTCGCAAGCTGGTTGAAAGCAGCGCGCGCGAGTGTGAATTGCGGGGTGGTGAATATACGTATTACGACCGCGCCCAACCGGATTCGGCAGCCGCTTTTTTTACCAAGCTGGCCGAAGGTGGTGACCCGGATGCGCAGCTGAGCCTTGGTGATGTGTACCAGTATCTTTATACCCCGCCTCGGTACACCGATGCGGCTGCGTGGTATCAGAAGGCCGCGACCGCAGGTAGCGCTACCGCGAAGATGCAACTGGCTCGATTGTCCGAACGTGGGCTTGGTGTACCACAGGATGGGCTACTCGCAGTCAATCTCTGGCGTGAAGCGACCGGCGCTGGTGAAGAGCTGGTACTTGCGAGCGAACTTGAAGCCTACAAGACGTCGGCAGATCAACGCATCGCGCAACTGACCACACAGTTGCAGAAGCGCAGCGAAGAAACCACGGCCGCTCGAACGGCACTGGCCCAGGCGCAGCAGGATCTGGTGGCACGACGCGCAGATATGGCGGTGGCCGAACGAGATGTGGTTGCGCTGCGCACGAAGATATCAACAATGGCGGCAGGTGATCCCACCGAGCTGACAAGGCTTCGAACGCAACTTGCGGTACAGCAGAAGACGATCGACGACCAGCGTTATCAGATTGACTCGCTCGATGGTGAACTGGGTGTTCAGGAAGCGCAGCTAGCCGCCAACCTCAAACAGGTGGAAGCGCAGAATCGGCGGTTGACGGATGAACTGGCGCAGGTCAACACCGAGGCTGATGCGCAGGTCAGCGCGGCGCTCGCGACCCTTGCAACCAAGGACCAGGAGGTCAAGCGTCTGTCCAGTGAACTGGCTGCCGTCCGCCGGACTGTGAATGACAACGATGGCACGTTTGCGGCCTTGTCGAAGGAACTTGCCGATGTTCGTGCTGCCGCGGCGCGGGACGCCGACGCCAAACGTCGGCTGGTAGCACTGGAACAAAAACACGCACAACAAAGTGCGACGATGACGGCGCGGCAGACGGAATTGGGCAAGATGGAGCAAGCGCTGGCGTCGGCTGCCGCTGAAGCCAATTCGCTGCGGTCGCGGCTCGACAACCAGGTCAATGCAACCGTGCTTGCGGAAGCGAAGTTTGCCAAGAGTGAGGCGGAACTGGCGGGTGCCCGACAGCTGCTGAGTGTGCGGGATGCAAAACTCAAGGCGGCCACTGCCGCACTGGACTCGCTGTCGAAAGAACGAGTGGTGCTGAAATCAAGCGTGGCAGCAGCCAAACCCGCCGAGGCAACGGCCTTGCAGCAAAAACTGGCGGCGCAGGATGCGCGCATGCGCGCACAAGAGAGCAGCATCGCGGCCTTGAAGAGCGAAATGGATGAGTATCGTGGCCAGATCGCCGAGATCAATCTGCGACGACAGGCGTATGCCAGTCGATCAGCCGTGGCGGATACGTCGAAGATCAAGTTGCCAGGTGGAGCAAAAATCGGGCGCTATCACGCCCTCGTCATTGGCAATGACCATTACAGCAATCTCGCGCCGCTCGAAAATGCCGGCAGCGATGCGAAGGCTTTGCACGAACTCCTGCAGCGTGACTACGGGTTTCGCTCGAAGCTGTTGCTGGATGCCACGCGTCTGCAGATGTTCCAGAGCATTGCGGAACTGAAGGATCTGACTGGGCCGGACGACCTGGTCATCATTTACTACGCAGGTCACGGCTACAGCACCAAACAGCAGAGTTACTGGTTGCCCGTGGATGTCGGGTCCAGAGAAGAAGCGCCAGGCGCGGGACTGGGTTCGGAGGATGTGGCCAACTGGATCAAGACCATTCCGGCGCGGCACGTGATGGTGATTGCGGACTCGTGTTATTCCGGCTCTGGTATTGAATCGACCGGTGGCACCACCTATAGCGCCAAGGACCTTCAGTTGATGTTGCCGTACCTGATCCGCAGTCGGTCGCGCACCATGCTGACCTCAGGTGGTGACGGCCCGGTGTTGGACGGTGGTGGCGGTGAGCACTCGGTTTTCACGCGCGAACTGCTGGGCGTGCTGGGTGAAAACAAGGGCATTATCCACGGCGAACAACTGTTCGGTTATCTCAAAGAGCGTGTGAAATTCACGGTGGATGGTGACGAGATCAATCAGACGCCGACCTTTGGCAGCATCGAGCGAGCCGGTCATGAGAGCGGGCAGTTTGTATTTCTGCGCGGCGGGGCGTGATTCTGCTTCGTCGGTTTCGTAACGTGTACCGATGTTGGCCAGTTGAACGCGGACTGGCAAGCGGCCCGTGATTCAGGCTGCGGCGCAACGATTTGATGCGATGGTCCGGCCGACCGGCAAAGTGTTTTATGGCTGGTGGATCGTGCTCAGTGCTGCCGGTGTCCAGTGGTTTTCCGCAGTATTGTGGATGTCTTCGTACGGCGCCTATGTGGTGCTGCTCGAAGCCGAGTTTGACTGGAGCAAGGCAGTGCTGTCCGGTGCGTTTGCGCTGACACGCATCGAAAGCGGTCTGTTGGGTCCGCTGCAGGGTTGGCTTGTGGATCGATACGGACCACTGCCGGTGCTCAGAGCAGGCATGTTCATGTTTGGAGCTGGACTGATGTTGTTCAGCCAGGTGACGTCACTCTTCACCTTCTATTCGACCTTCGTGTTGATTGCTCTGGGTACCAGCCTGGGTGGTTACGCGACGCTCATGGTTTCGCTGGTGAACTGGTTCAATCGTTATCGGGCGGCTGCGATTTCAATATCGCAGCTTGGATATTCGTTGGGGGGCCTGTGCATTCCCCTCATCGCCATGGCCCTGGATGCCTTCGGCTGGCGGGTGGTTGCATTTTCCAGTGGACTCATCGTGCTGGCGATCGGCTTGCCATTGGTACAGTTGATCAAACATCGGCCGGAAGATCATGGCGAACTGCCGGACGGGATTGACTACGCGCTGGATGGCGCTGTCGCTCCGCCTGCACCGACGGTGCAATTCACCGCAAGACAAGCCATGCGGACGTCATCGTTCTGGCTGATCTCCTTCGGCCATGCACTGGCGCTGTTGATCGTCTCGGCGCTGATGGTGCATCTGATCCCGCATCTCAAGGAAGGGTACGGATATAGCCTGGTACAGGCTTCGAACGTGGTGCTGTTGCTGACGGTGTTTCAGCTGATCGGACAACTGCTGGGTGGTTACGCCGGGGATCGTGTCCCCAAACGGCTGGTCTGCATGGCCTGCATGTTTGCTCACACTGGCGGACTGTTGTTGATCACTTACTTCGACAGCCTGTTGGCAGTGTTTGCGTTCTGTGCCTTGCATGGCCTTGCGTGGGGAGTGCGTGGGCCGATGATGGTGGCGATTCGCGCCGACTACTTCGGCACCCAGGCCTTTGGCACCATCATGGGTTTTTCATCGCTGATCGTGATGTTCGGCATGTCCGGCGGCCCGATCATTGCCGGCATCATGGCCGACACCTACGGCAACTACACCGCCGGCTTCACACTGCTGGCCTCACTGGCGCTGCTTGGTTCGTTCTGCTTCCTGTTCGCCTTGCCACCCCGCCTACCACCGCAGGCGGGATGACACGAAACCGCTGGGTTAGCGCGAGGCCGAGGCTTGTTGCTGGGCTTGCCGCTTGTTGATCTCGTAGAGCTCAACAGCATCGAGACCACCATCGTTGTTGCGGTCGACCATCTTGAATCCCTGCACCAGACGTTTTTTCATGCCTTGGGGAAGTTCTTTCCAGGACAGTCTGCCGTCCATGTCATGGTCGAGGAAACCCACCCACTGATAGGTGTCGGCCAGCCCCTTGTCGTGGATCGGCTTGTCACTCGTCTCGTCGCGCCAGCTGTAACTGACATTGCCGTACAGCATCTCGTCGCGCGACTGGAGGCCCCAGGGCACGGTTCGATTGGGGTCAGGATTGCGGGCGTTTCGGGTGGAGTTATCGTAGATCGTCGTGTGGATGAGACGGCTGCCTGCCTCAACTTCGAGCGGAGTGTTGAACGCATACGTACGCTGCCAGTTGAAGTCGTAGTTTGGAACCGACAGAACCAGCTCGCGCCGGCCGTCCGGATGCAGCAGTTCGAATCGCGATGCCTTACCGCGGTAGTGGGCATGAGGCACCAGCGCAAAGATGGTCGCCGGTTTGTCGAACTCGATGTACGCGCTCACGGGAAACGCCTCGTTGTTCGGCGGAATACTCAGTGTCGGATTGATGACGACGGCGTTGCGCAGGTAATTCGCTGGCTTTTCAGTGTCCTTGGCAAAGTACAGGCCGACACGGGAGTGGTCGGTGGTCACTTTCCCGTAAGGGGTGTAGTGCGTCTGGAACAGGAATTCCGTACCCGGTTGCACGTACACACCGGTTCCCTTCGGCATCTCGGCGGATTCGTTGCCGGGTGCATAACCGATGATGTAGTTGTCGAATACGTTTTCACGTCCCTCAACGATCGGCACGCCGGGCTCCGAGGCACCCATGAGGATGTGATGCACGGCCGATCGATCGCCGGGAACGATGGTCGCCGCGCGTACCCAGACAGCTTTTTCGAGGGGATTGGCGACCCTTGGGAACTGATAGTCGACGACGCCAGTCGCGGGCAGCGTAAAAGCTGGAAGATCGATGATCAGATCCGGTTTGCCGAGCGGCCACTCTTCGTAGGCTACCGGCGCAGCGGCCAGAGGATCAACACCTTCACCCCGTGGACTGCCGGCTTCTGCCCAGGTGATCAGTGTGCGTAGGTCGTCACGCGACAGCGTTCGATCGTGCTGGAAGCTGCCGGACTCGGGGTCTGCATGCCATGGCGGCATTCGCTTGGTCCGCAGCACTTCGCGAATCATCGGCGCAAATCCTTTGACCATGTCGTAACTGGTCATGGCCCATGGCGCGATGCCACCTGTGGTATGGCAGATAGCACAGTTTTTTCGCAGGATCGGCGCGACATCGGCGGTGTAGGTGACCGTCGTGTCGACCGGCTCGAAATCGATAGCGCACGATGTGGCGGCCGGCTTCGAGACGGGTGCTGCCTTGCCTGCGGTCTGGCTCTCGATGGCTTGCGTCAGATCGCCGACTTGGCCTCGCCAGATCACGGACCAGGTGTTGGTATCAACCAGCATGGTCTCACCGGCGGATTTGAAACCCAATGCTGCGCCGATGAGTTGAGTTGAATCGGCGAGTATCGGCGCGGTGACACCTTGTGCCAGCGCGGCCTTGTTGAGCGCGGCGCGGGTGTTATCACGCTCGCTGTTGATGAGCAGGATTCTGGCGCCCAGGCTGGTGACCTTTTCCTGCGCGGTTGCCAACGAGCGGAACGCACCGCTTGCTGAATCACACTGGCTGCCATGGGCAACCAGGGCCACGAGTTTGACATCGGCCTGGTAGTACAGCTCCTGCGCCTTGCCGTTGTGATCCAGCAATACGAAGTTGTCGAGAGGCAGGGCGGAGCTGATGGCGAGTGTTGGTAATAACAAGACCAACCCGAGGAGAGATCTGTACATGTCGTGGTTCCGATAGTGACTGCCGGGAGGATGTTAAGGGAATACCGATCAGTCCGCCCCTGCGACTTTTCGAAGTCGGCACATCCCTGCGCCGCGCGCGAAGGTCCAGAGGCACACGCTACCGGTGGTCAGGGGCATCGGTGTGGCACCACCAGCCGTAGCCGTTCAGACTCCTCGCCACAGATCGTTGAGTTTCCGACAGGTCATCGTCAGCATCGCGAACTCGCCACCCTGGGACTGGGTGAGATCCCGCACGATCGCCTGCCAGTTCAGACGCTGTGAATCGTGATCCTGCAACCAGTCGTCCGCGCTCAGACCGCTGGCCGCTGACGATGCCGCCAGACGACTTTGTGCGGCGGTGACATCTTCGACGAGGATGTCGCGCTCCATGGCCTGCCAGTGGGTTGAAGGCTCTATCGCCAGCAATCTCTCGGCCAAGGCATCGAGTGCCAGTGCGTCGCCAAGTGTGGTGTGGTGATCTGCCACAACGGCGACGTCGAGGTGTCCCGTGGCGGCGGCATCACCGATGGCGAAGGCAGTCACCCAGGCCGATGCTTCCGCCGTGCGGGTTGCCAGTTCGCAGCTCACGCCGGCAGCCTGCCAGGCGTCGATTCGCGCTCGGGCCTGCGCTGCACGCGACGGTCCGAGCAGGGTCAGACGGCGGTCATTGATAGCAGTCAATACCGGCGCAAACTCCGCCGCCAGTGAGTTTATGGAGCCTGTAGCTCGACGATTCCGCAGCAGCCAGCGAGTGGCATGGCGGGCCACTTCGAGCAGCTCCAGGCGCATTGCCGACTTGACCTGCGCGGTTGAGTTTTCCCGTTCGATGTCGAGCCAGTGGGTCTGCAACTCCAGGCAACGATATGCCGCAAAGAAGGCACGAGCTACTTCGTCGACAGTACCTCCAACCATTTCACGCAGGTGCATCAGGGACGTGATACCAAGGTGGTGCACGATGACATTGGCGGCCTGGGTGGCAATGATCTGGGTGCGCAGTCGATGGCGTTGCAGTTCGCGACCGAACTGGGTAACCATCGAATCAGGGAAAGCAGAGTGCAATAAAGCGCAGGCAGCGGGATCACTGGCAAAGTTGCCTTCAACCAGTTCTCGCTTGATGTTCATCTTGGCGTAAGCCACGAGCACGGCGAGTTCCGGTCGGGTCAAGACCCGGCCGTGCCGGGCTCGCTCCTGCAAGTGCGCATCATCCGGCAGACCTTCAAGCGTGCGGTTCAATCCCATGTCACGCTCGAGGGCGATGATGAATCGTCGGTATTCATCCTGGCGATGCAGGCTGTGCTGTTCGGCCAGCGAAATGGTGAGGGTCTGCTGGTCGTTGTTGTAGAGGACCAGATCGGCGACTTCGCCGGTCATGTCGAGGAGAATCCGGTTGCGGTGTTTGAGGGTCAGCTCGCCCGAAGCGACCAGTTCATTAAGCAGGATCTTGATGTTGACCTCATGGTCGGAGCAGTCCACTCCCGCGGAGTTGTCGATGAAATCGGTGTTCAGCCGTCCGCCCATTTCGTCGAAGGCAACTCGCGCGGCCTGCGTCAGCCCAAGGTTGCCACCTTCACCGATTACCCGACAGCGTAGTTCTGTGGCATCCACACGTACACTATCGTTGGCACGATCGCCCACGTGTTCATGGGTCTCGTGAGCCGCCTTGATGTAGGTGCCGATTCCCCCGTTCCAGAGCAGATCGATGGGTGCCTTGAGCAGTTCATGAATGAGTTCATCAGGCGACAGTGTGTCTGCATCGAGTGCAAAGCGCGCACGCATTTCCTGTGTAATCGCGATGCTCTTGACGTCCCGCCCGAACACACCACCACCGGCAGAAATCAGGGCTTCGTTGTAGTCTGCCCAGGTTGATCGATCAAGACTGAACAGACGGCTGCGTTCCTGATGTGCAACCTGAGTGTCCGGATACGGATCGATGAAAATGTGCTGATGATTGAAAGCCGCCACCAGGGCGATGGCGTTCGACAGGAGCATGCCGTTGCCAAAAACGTCGCCGGCCATGTCGCCGATGCCCAGCACTGTGGTCTGCTCGTTCTGCACGTCGATGCCAAGTTCGGCGAAGTGGCGACTTACTGATATCCAACCCCCGCGTGCGGTGATTCCCATCTGTTTGTGATCGTAGCCGTTGGATCCGCCCGAGGCGAAGGCATCTCCCAGCCAGAAGCTGCGCGCCATGGAGATACTGTTGGCGAGGTCCGAAAACGTCGCGGTACCCTTGTCGGCGGCGACCACCAGGTAGGGATCATCACCATCGTGGCAGCGTGTTCGTTCCGGATGTTGGACGACACCGTTGACGATATTGTCAGTGACATCCAGAAGCCCACCGACAAAATCGGCGTAACATCGTTTGCCTTCATTCAGGCGGTCAGCCGGATTCGGATCGCGGACGACAAAGCCACCTTTGGCACCGGTAGGGACGATCACGGCATTCTTGACCGTTTGTGCCTTGACCAGGCCGAGTACTTCGGTGCGATAGTCTTCATGACGATCGGACCAGCGCAGGCCACCGCGAGCGATTGGACCACCGCGCAGATGCAGACCCTCGACGTGTGGCGCAC
Organism: Gammaproteobacteria bacterium; assembly: GCA_031385325.1. Classification (GTDB taxonomy): domain Bacteria; phylum Pseudomonadota; class Gammaproteobacteria; order Pseudomonadales; family Azotimanducaceae; genus SYFY01. The sequence continues at coordinate 61,429 of JANNBJ010000044.1, forward strand.
TGATGAAAATCTCGTGTGCAGGAATTGGCGAGGGCACCTGGGCGATCCGACTCGGCGCCAGCTTCAAGGCGATCACCTTGCGACCAGTCCGATAGAAGTTGGTGCGATCCGTCGCCAGCATGAGTTCGAGCAACCGGCGCAGCGCGCGATCTTCGTTCAATACAACAACACTGTCCGTGTAGCGGATGAAACCGGCTTCCAGTTGATCCAGCGAATCACCGTCGTAGTCGGGGTCAAAACGGGCCGCAAAAATCCGGCAGAGCTGGGTTGCAGCCTCTGGATGTTTGCCCAGGGTATCGGCCGTAAAATCCTGGCTGAAGCCGAATCTGAGTTGTTTGTTGTAACGTGCATACGCACGCAACACGGCGATCCAGTCGACGGGCAGGTTGGCGGCCAGCAAGAGCTGGTTGAAGCGATCGTTTTCCGCGTCGCGGAACCAGATTCTGGTCATGGCCTGGGCAAATCGGTCGGAGCTGACCGCCAGGTCAACGGGGGCACAGTAGTGGACCAGGAAGTCCTGCAGATGGATCGGTTTGCTACCTGCCTGATTGACGATCTGTGAGGTCTCCGTATCAACCCGAAGGCCCATGTTCTCGAGTGCGGGAATCACATCCGACAGCGGTAACGCGGTATGCGCGTGATACAGCTTGATGTGGAAAGCGTTTGATTTTTCTTCCGGTCGTCGATACAGCTGGGTGACCAGAGGCGTTGACTCGGAGACTTGCTCGAGGCGAACGATGTCGTCGATGGCACTTCTGGCGGCGTAGGTCTCGCGGTACCCCGCCGCAAAACCCGCCGCGTATTTGCGTACCAGCAGTCTGCCCTGGCTTTCTCCAAATGCACTTTCTGCCTGACTGGTCAGCTCTGCCACCCAGTCGTGTGTCATGGCGATGATCTGCTGCTCGATCTGCCGTGTCTCGACGAACCGTTGTGCCCCTGGTTGAACTCGCAAGGTGAAATGCAGGCGAACCAGAATCGACTCTGAGAAATAGGGTTGATACTCCGCGTGGGTGGCACCGAAGGTACTGACCAGCAGACTCTGCACCCGCTCGCGGATATTTGTGTTATAGAGATCGCGTGGCAGGAACACCAGGCAGGTGACAAACAGGCCGTACCGATCGGTGCGTGTGAACACCCGGGTATGTCGCCGTTCGTGAATGTGCGTGATGGCGAGGGCTTGTTGAAACAGCTCGTCTTCGCTGATCTGCAGCAGTTCATCTCGTGGGTAGGTGGCCAGCACCTGGGCCAGCACCTTGCCGTCAAAGCCGTTCGGGTCGAGCGCCGATCGCGCCACGATGCCGTTCAGTTTGCTGCGAACGGTTGGAATACTGTTCGGATGTTCGAGATAGACCCTGGAGGTATAGAGGCCGAGGAATCCCCATTCCCCGGTCACCCGGCCGTGTTCATCCATCAGTCTCAAACCGACGTAGTCCGGATAGGCGGGCCGGTGCACACGCGAGAGGGTGCCGGATTTGGAAAACGACAGCAGGTCTGGCTCCAGCAGGAAAGCCTGCGTTTGCGCAGGTTGTTGTGAGAGGCGCCGCTCGGATGCAGGGCCGCGCAGTCGAAGGACACCGAGCGTTGATTCAGGCACCTGGACAATGGTGTCGTCGATGTAGCGGAATTCACGGTAACCGAGAAAGGTAAAGTGGTTGTCGCCCAGCCAGCGCAGGAAGTCGATGGCTTCGATTTGCTGCACAGTCACCGGCAAGGACTGCAGATGACTGATCCACTCGTCGAGGCGGGCGCGCATCGCCGGAAAATCGGTGACACACGCCCTGACGTCCCGTAGCGCGTGTTCGATCAGTTCGGTGAGCCCGGCGAGCTCGGAATCGGGCAAGCGGTCGATCTCGGCGTGAATGAACAGCTCGCGCGCCTCGGAAGATGGTTCCCGCGTCAGCCCGATGAGATCGCCGTGTGGGTTCCGCGTCGTCGTGTACACGACATTGTTGAAGTAGTGCGCAGTGACGCCGCATTGGGCCAGCACCATCAACAGTGAATCGACGACAAACGGCATGTCCGGCGAGATGACTCGCAGCGTGGTGTGCGTTGAGTGCCATCCGTCGCGGGCGTGGGATGAGTTGCAGACCAGCACTCGGGCACTCCCGGTGGGTCGTGCTGAAAACAGGCGCCAGTTCTCGATGGTTACGCCAACGTCGTCATTGATCGAGCGTCCGGCCAGGTCCTCGTCAGGCGATTTCGCCCAGAACAGCTGCGCAAAGGCGCCCGCCAATGTGCGCTCGTCGGTGGCCAGGCGCTGCGCGATCCCCCGGGCCACCAGATCCGCATGACCTGGTAACGTCGGGTTGGTTGCGTGATTCATCGCTCGATCCGTTTCCGTACGAAATAACCTGGAATGGTCGCACGCAGGCCATTTCGGAACTGTTCACTGCTTCAAAGCTGAGTGCAGCAAATTGCGCGGACTATCCGGGCTGTCCTCGATCCCGATTCTCGAAATGTGTGTCGAGGAGAGGCTGGGTGAATTCCACCTCGATACCACCTACCGCATCGACGGCCTGCACAAATACCTGAAAATCCAGACGCACAAAGTGATCAACATGGACTGAAAACGCGTTGTTGAACACAGCCTTGATCTTCGCCGCAACTGCATCCGTGTCTGCGGATTTCACGGCCGCTACCAGGATGATGACCAGTGTGCGCCCGCGTCGACGTTTCCTTTCCTGCACCAGTGCGTCTTTGAACCGGAGACCAGGCAGTTCAGGTGGTGCCCAATGACCCGCTGTGGACGGATTGTGAGAAGGACATTTGCGGGTTGTGAAACGGGACACGCATTCAACACGCCTGTGTCACGAAGCTGGCGGGTGGATCGGGTCCAGGTGCCGGTGATACGGCACAATGCCCGCAATCATGCGATTGCCCGAACATCAGGTCCTCAACTCCGCGCGTCTGCGGGTCACCGTGTATCCGACGGACGTCTCTGACTATACCGCGCAAGTGTATGCCGGCCTGTTTGAGCTGGCAGCACGGGGGGAACTTTCGTTGTCCGTTCGACGGTGTACTGATCGTCGACTGTTTGCACCGTACACGGTTTACCTTGAGGTCGACGCGCCGGGGCTGAGCACTCCGCAACGCCTGCTGATCGATCTGATCGATAGCGCGAAGTTGCAGGCACCGCAAACACTGTCCCTGGTGGATTGTTATGCGAAACGAAGTTTGCGGGCGACGACCGGTACAGGAACCTCTGCGGTTCGCTTTGTCCCATTCGGTTTGCACTATGCATCGCGCAGCGCATCCATGTCCGCGCGACAACAGGCCAGATTGCATTGGCGAGCGGCTTATCGAGGCGGCCAGTCTTATGGGCTGCGGCAGAAAGTTGATAGCGCGATGCAGGCGGGATATCGATTGATCAGGCGCCGCACTGCGTTTTCTCCGACGGCACCGATGCACATTGCGGCGTTTGAAGGCGCCTTAGCCGCGAAGACACCACAGATCTTTTTTTCGACACGCGTGTATGGACCGGAGGAAGCGCCGTTTGCGCCGGATCGCGAAGCGGCCAACGAAACTCGCGTGGCGCTGGTTCGGGCATTGCGCTCAACCTTTGGTGACCACTTTGTTGGGGGATTGCGCCCATCGAAGCATGCCTTTGATCACTACGCCGATTGTGTTGTCGTGAATCCGGACAATCGCTCCTGGCACCACAACAGCGGATTGGCCTCGCTCATCCATGTGAACAGCGCCGGTCTGCATGGATCCACTGGCTGGAAATTTGCTGAAGCCCTGGCGCAGTCGAGTTGCCTTGTCAGTGAACCGAGCCTGGACCGCCAACCCGCGCCTTGCCGGGACGGCGAACACTATCTGGCTTTCACCTCGGTTGATCAGTGCATTGCGCACTGTGAAAGCCTGCTGCAGGGTGCTTCTCGCGCGAATGAGCTGCGGGAAAACGGCCACCTCTACTATCAGCGTCATGTTCGTCCAGAGGCGTTGATGCGAGCGTGCCTGCGCAATGCGCTGGTCGACGTCGGTGCAGCATCGTCGTCAAGCGTCGGCGAGAAGTCGGTCGATGGAGGCTGAGTTGATTGCCAAGCGGTTGTTGGTCCTTTGCGTGCTGCTATGGGCGCCTTTGGTTCGGGCTGGCCAGTGCGAAGATCATTCCGCATTGATCAATGGAGGTTTCGAACAGCCGTTGATCTCGAGCAGTACCCCAGTGCCAGTAGAGGTGTACACCGGCGTCAAACTTTACAATCAGACGGATGTGCCCGGTTGGCGAACCCTCGGACCGAGTGGCGCGATAGAACTGTGGCAGACCGTCACCAGTGGCGTCACGTCTTACGAGGGTCAGCAATTCAACGAAGTGCAAGGACATAGCCTGCACTCCATCTATCAGGATGTTACCAGTGTTCCTGGATCGACGATTCGCTGGCAGTTCGCGCATCGTGGACGCGATGGTAACGACACCATTGAGGTGCGATTGGGATCGACTTCCGCGACGATCGCGCAGAGTCAGTTCACCACGGGCACAACCAGCTGGCAGGTTTATAGCGGTACCTACGTGGTGCCGGCCAGCCAGACCACAACAAGGTTTGAGCTCAAGCCGATCAGCTCTGCAGGTGGCGCATCTGTGGGTAATCTGGTGGACGCTGCGTCGCTTTCCTTGCTTTGCGACTATGGTGATGCCCCCACGGGTTTTCCGGTACGTGCCGTGGATAACGGCGCTGCGCACGTCGTAGTCCAGGCCACCCGCCTTGGCGCTCTCATCGACTCGGAAGCCGATGGTGTCACGTCGAGTGATGCGGGCAATGATGATCGGACCAGCAGCGATGATGAAGACGGTCTGCTGGCGCCAGCCACCGTTTACAACCTCGGAGCGACGAATACACTGGCGGTTCAGGCCAGCGTGAACGGATTTGTCAGTGTGTGGATCGACGTCGGCCGTGATGGCGCCTGGCAAAGTGGAGATCGACTGATAGCCGATGCGCCTGTGGTTGCCGGGACCAACAATCTTTCATTCAACCTGCCTTTGGCGGGTAGTCCTGGCAGCGCCGCGCTGCGGATTCGTCTGACGCAGAACAATCCATCGGGTGCGTTGGGTGTCGGAGGCTACTGGGCCAACGGCGAAGTCGAGGATCACTTTGTCACCCAGGCGATCACTGCCCATCTGCGTTATCGGTTTGACGAGTTCGAGTGGACCGGGAGTGGCACGGAAGCCATCAACAGTGGCACCGCCGGACCCGGTGGTTCCGCAGCCGGTGGCGTGACTACCAATCAACCGTTGCCGGCGTTGACGGGTGCTTCGGGAACATGCAGTTACGGTACTTTCGATGGCAGCAATGATGCGGTGAATCTTGGTTACATCGCTCAGCTTGATCAGACCTATCCGCCGGATGGACTGACGCTGGCGGCGTGGGTGCGATCCCGACGAACCATCAGTGGTGAGCAGATGATCCTGGTACGCGGTGTCGCGGGATCGGGGAGCGCTTTACAGGAACTGGCGTTATACACCGCCAACGGGCGTTATGAGCTGCGCCAGCGGCGTGGATCGGCAAGCTTCACGATTGGCGCACCGATACCCGCCACTGATCTTGGCAACTGGGTGCATCTTGCAGCGGTCTACGATGGTACAGTCTGGCGTCTCTATCGGAATGGTTCGCTACTCTCGACTTCGGCGGCAACGGCGGGGCCTGCGCCGAATGCCTCGGCGATGTGGGCGATCGGTGCCAGACACCCAACTCATGGTGGGGGTAGTGCGTTCCAGGGTGATATCGACGAGGTCCAGTTGTGGCGTCGCACACTGCAGGTGTCGGAAGTGGTTGCGCTGGTCACCGAACGTCATACCTGCCCGCAAGCCAATCTGCTGGTGCTCAAGTCGGTGGTGGCCGAAAGCGATTCAAGCGGCGGCACCAACCCGAAGTCCACACCAGGCTCGACGGCGATCTACACGATTGCGGTGACCAACAATGGTGACGGAGGCACGGACCGCAGCAGTCTGCTGCTGACCGACCTGCTGCCGGCGGAGCTTGAGTTCTGGTCGGGCGACTTCGACGGCGCCGGGTCGCCAGTGTGGTTTGTTAACGGATCGCCATCGTCAGGTCTCGTATGGCAATTCACCAACCTTGCCAGCACTACGGATCGGGTGGAATTTGCGGATGCCAGTGCACAGGCCATCATTCCGAATGGCGGATTTGACCCCGCAGTGCGGGAACTTCGAATCCGATTTGATGAGCGCATGCGACCGGGTGGAGCGACCTTCACGGTTCGTTTCCGCGTGCGAGTGAAATAGACCAGGCGTGCAGACACCGGTCAGAGAAATATTCCCGTTAAACGATCCAGGGTCCACATACCGGCAACACACCCCATCACCCAAACATAGGCGGTCTGCGGCATTCTCGATGCGGTGAGGCGTGACAGACCACGCACCAGGAGGAGCATGACGAGGATCACCACCAGCTGACCGACCTCGATTCCCACATTGAAGAGAAACAGTGACAGGGCGAGCTGATCGCGGGGTAAGCCGATTTCAGCCAGAACACCTGCAAAACCAAAGCCGTGCAGCAAACCAAACAGCATGGCCATGATCCAGGGTCTGGCTCGGGTGAGGACGGATCTGCGGTCAGCCGGCATCGCCAGTTCACGCGCGAGAAACAGGATGGACAACGCGATGATGGCTTCGACGGGTGCCTGCGGTACACGCACCAGTTCCAGCACCGACAGAGCGAGTGTGATGCTGTGGGCGACCGTGAACGCGGTGATGGTCTTGAGCAGGTCCAGCCGGCCGGGTATGAGCAGCACCAGACCCACGACAAACAGCACGTGATCGATTCCAAACAGGAGGTGCTCGATACCCAGGATCAGATAGCTTGTGGCAGAAGGTGTTTGGCTGCTCAGGTCAACCGATGGACTGGACGACCTGAGCAGATGATTGGCGGTGCTGCCGTCGGCGCGATCGACCCGAACCAGCACATCGGTCAATGTGGCCGACAACCCGTCGATGGTCAGGCGCGCCTCATGCAGCGGACAGTGTGCGGTGTAGTACATGAGAGTGGCCGTGCCTGCGAACTCGGGAGGTCGTGAAGACTCGAGTTTGCAGGCCGGGACGAAGGTGGGCGTGAGTGGAAGTTGTCTACCCTCGAGCAGTGGCTGCTTCCACATCACGGTCCATGAACCGTCGCCCTGTTCCGCGAGCGCAAGATAGGCAGGCCGGACTTCGTGCGCGTACGCTGTAGAGGCCAACAGAAAAACCGTGATCAGCAACAAGCGGACAAGCATGAGCGGGCTCAATCAGACTGAACGATGGTGTACTGCGACTTCAGGTTGTCGTAGTAGGCGCTGTTGGCGACCTTCCGGGTTTCCATCTGAAAGTCTGCCAGCACCCGTTCACGGACCTGTGCAAATGGTATGAGTGCGGATGGCAGCCGCTCTTCGATGCGGACCAGATGCCAGCCATACGCTGATCGGATAGGACCCTGCCAGCCTGGGCCGGACAGCTCCGCGATTTCCGTTGCGAATGCACGACCAAAGAGATCGCCGATTTCTCGTATTGAACGCTGCGCATAGGATTTCTGCAGCATAAAGGGATCGTCTGCGACTGATTCGTCGGTGAGCGCGTGTTCCGCATCCGTCTTTGCGTCAGGGCGTCGATCAACGCTGAAGTAGCGATGGGTGAAGCTGATTCGCTCAGGTTGTGTATAGACGTCCTGGTGATCCTGGTACCACGCTTCAAGGATCACATCGTCTGGTGGTGTTGTGGTAACGATGTCTTCAGTGAGGAACGTGAGTTTCTGCACCAGACGTCGCCGCACGATGGTGTCGTCAGCATCCAGTCCTAGCTTCATTGCTTCGCGATAGTAGATTTCTTCCCGCACAAACGCATCGACCAGACCGGTCATTTCTTCCGCCGTGGGTGGACGCTGCATCTGCACTTGCCACTGATCTGTGAGTCGGGCGACTTCTGCTGGTGTGATGTCAATCCGGAGGCTCGTGGAGTCTGGCTGCCAGTATTTGCCTGCCACCAGGAGCATTGCACCAACGGCGAGAAAGGTAATCAGTGGGTCGGACAGGAACTTCATCAATTCATCTCAAAACCACCGGCGACCGATAGGGCAATACCGGTGACGTTCGCAGCGCTGGCAAGATAGACGACGGCTTGACCCATATCGGCGACGGTTTGTGGTCGCCCCAGGGGAATGGTTCGCTCCATCCGGGCGTTGAAATCTGAATCTTTTTGTTCGGCATTCAAACCGTTACCAGGCAGCAGGTGGTCCAGCCACATGGCAGTACCCACCATGCCGGGGCAGATCGCATTCACGCGGATTCCGGCAGGCGCGAGTTCTGCGGCGAGTGCCTGAGTGATGCCGATTGCCGCAAACTTCGAACCGCAGTAGGCCGACATGCGTGCATAACCTTGTTTCCCGGCAATCGACGCGGTGTTGATGATGGCGGCATGCTTCGAGGCGCGCAACGCTGTCAATGCCGCCTGCGACATCAGGAATATGCCCTTGGTGTTGACGGCGAAGATGCGATCCCACTGTTCTTCGCTGAAGGTATCTATCAACCCGGAGTCGACGATGCCGGCGTTGTTGGCCAGCACGTCCAGTCCACCAAAGGCTTCGATGGTTGCAGCGACTGCCATTTTGCAGCTGTTGGAATCTGTCACGTTGACTGACGTCGACTTGATGGTGCCGAACGCTGACAGTTCATCGACACAGCGCGCGAGTTCTTCACTGCCCGCCAGTTTGTACCGCCATTCCGAAGCGTTGGACGGCAGATCGGCAATCATCACTTTGGCCCCGGCTTCAAGACAGGCCTGTGCAATGCCTCGACCGATGCCCCGCGCACCACCTGTTACCAGAACGATTCGACCGGCGAGTTGCATGTTCCCTTTCCCCTTGTTGGCTGCGAGCCATTCTAGCCCGCATTATTCATGAATGACCTGCTGCGGACGCCGATAGCAGCGAAAACACTCGGCGTGCTCCCTCCGCGTGCTCGACGTGCTGTCAAGCACGCCTGTGCGCGCGCCGGTCCGCGCCACCCAGTCTTTTCGTTACTCTCGACGCCCTCGCTACGATACTTCATGAATAGTGCGGGCTAGGAGTCTGCGCGGCAGAAGGCGGCTGAGCGAGGCGAGTGTCAATTCGAGTCCGATTTTTCGTTCGTTTGAGACGCGTAGTGTGTGCTACGCAACGAAAACGAACGGAAAAGCGGGCCGAAGTGGCGCCGCCGCAGCCTGTCGAGCTTCTGCCGCGCAGACTCATAGGGGGAAGGACCCGGGAAGAGGCGGAGTTGCGGGAGTGGCGCGCACGGCTGTCGCCGTGCAGGCACTCGTATCAGGCGGCGAACTTGTAGAGATGGTGATCGGTATTGCCGAACATCGCATCGATGACCAGAAGGCGCTTGAAGAAATGACCCACACGCAGTTCTTCGGTCATGCCCATGCCACCATGCAGCTGCACCGCACTTTCACCGACAAAGATGGCCTGTTTGCCCACCAGCGCCTTGAGTGCGTGAACCATGCGGTTGGCTTGTGCGCCAGCCGCTGCGACCTCCATCGTTGCGCGCAACAGCATGGATTTGCATTGTTCGGTTTCCATGAACATTTCCACCATTCGGTGTTGCAGAACCTGGAAATCCGCCAGCGGGTGATCGAACTGGACCCGTTGCTGTGTGTATTCGATGGTGTCCTTGTACAACACTTCCATGGCGCCAATGGCCTCTGCGCAGATAGCGAGAATTCCATCGTTGACCACCGCCTGCAACAGCGGCAGGCCCTCGCCGATACCACCGAGGGTATTGGCCTTGTTGACCCGAACGTCCTTGAAGGTGATTTCTGCAGCCATCAATCCGTCGACGGTCGGGAAGGGCTGACAAGTTACGCCCTCCGCATTGGCGTCAATCAGCAACAGGGTGATACCCGTTTCGTCGAGCTGTCCGCCTGCAGTGCGACAGGAGACAATCAGCTGGGTCGCCGAACCACCATTCTGCACCATGGATTTCTGGCCATTGACGATCCAGTGATCACCACCATCGCGTGCACCGGTGAGCACATCGTTCAGGTCGAATCGTGATTGCTCTTCACTCATCGCCAGGGCCAGTTGACGTGTGCCGTCGATGACGCCTGGCAGCAGGACCTCTCGAAGCGCAGCGGAACCGCCGCGTTTGAGTGCGCCACCGCCCAGCACCACAGAGGCGAGGAATGGTTCAACGACCATGCCCTTGCCAAATTCTTCCATGACCAGCATGACGTCGATCTGATTGCCACCAAACCCGCCTTCGGTTTCTCCGAAGGCAAGGCCCAGCCAGCCAAGCTCAGCCATGGCTTGCCAGTTGGCGTCGCTGAAGCCACGCTTGCCTTTCATGTAGCCGTTCCGCTTTTCCAGATCGTACCGATCGGCAACAAAGCGCCGCACGCTGTCGACGACGAGCTGCTGTTCTTCTGTCAGATCAAAGTTCATTAGTCAGACCTCTTCTTGGCCGCGGTACCACTGATACCGAGTACGTTCTTGGCGATAACATCCTTCTGCACTTCGCTGGCACCACCGTAGATGGTGTAGGCGCGACTGGCCAGGTAACCGGACATGCCGTCCCGGGCGAAGGATGGACCAACCTTCTTGCCACCCCACGCCGCTGCAAACAACCCACCAGCCTGCATGGTCAACTTCTGGATGCGCTGCTGCATGTCAGTGCCTTTGAGCTTGAGAATGGATGAAGTCGGCCCAGGCGCGCTACCCGCCGCGGCAGCGGCCAGGCTGCGCAGCTCAGTGAACTCGGTAGCCAGTAGATCGATCTCAAGTTCAGCGATCTTGGTGCGAAAGCCCGGGTCATCCATCAACGTGCCGGTACCTCGTTTGACGGATGCAGCGCGGCCTTTGAGTTTTTCCAGCGCGACGATGGAGTTGGAGATTCCGGCGATGCCGGTTCGTTCGTGCTGCAGCAGCCCCTTGGCCACACTCCAGCCTTTGCCTTCTTCGCCGACACGATCTTCCACGGGCACTTTCACGTCGGTGATATGCACCATGTTGACGGTGTGGGCACCGCCCAGTGTCAGGATCGGTTTGACTTCGACGCCCGGCTGTTTCATCGGAAACAGCAGGAACGTGATGCCATTCTGTTTCTTGCCGTCGTCGGCGGTTCGCGTGAGACAGAACATCCAGTCCGCCATGTGCGCAGCGGTGGTCCAGATCTTGGTGCCGTTGACCGTGTAGTGCCGGCCATCGGCAGACAACTCGGCGCGGGTCTTGAGGTTGGCGAGGTCCGAGCCTGCACCGGGTTCGGAATAACCCTGGCACCAGTTCACCTTGCGTGCGCGGATATCGGGCAGGAATCGTTCCTGCTGTTCCTTCGTGCCGTATTGCATGAGCATCGGCGCGAGCATCACGGGACCAAACGGCAGATCCAGCGGCGTCTGTCTTGTTGCGGTCGCTTTCTGCCAGATGTAGTGCTGAGTCGGCGTCCAGCCCGGACCACCAAACTCGGTCGGCCATTTCGGAACATCCCAGCCGCCTTTGGCCCCGGCCTTGCTGAACCAGCCAAATCGCCAGGCCATGTAGTCGGTGCCCATCGGGTAGGCATTGCTGTCGAGAAAGTCTTCAACGTCTTTCTGAAACACGAGGTCATCCGGTCCTAGATCGATATCCATGGTGCCCTCTGGCTGTGATTTAGGCCGGCAAGACTAGTAAATTCCAGAACAAAGTTCTAGAACGATATTCTGGTAATTTGTAATAGCATGTCGCCATGCCAAGCCTGAAGTCCCCGAGCCTGAAGTCCCGGACAGAGAAAGCCCGGTCCACGCAGCCTGAGCCGGACAAACCTTCGCGCAAGCGCGACATTCTGCTCGCCGCGCTCGATTGTTTTGATTCAACCGGCGTGGAATTGGCAACGATAGGCGACATTCAACGGTTGGCAGGCTGCAGCGTTGGCAGTCTCTATCACCACTTTCGCAGCAAGGAAGGTGTGGCTGAAGCGTTGTGGCTGACCCTGATCGAAGATTTCAACGACGCCATGCTGCGCCGAATGAAAAAAGCGAAGGACGGCCAGTCAGCGGTTCGCAGTGTGGTGGCCGGATACGTTGCGTGGAGCGTGAAAAACCCCAAAAGCATGCGGTATCTGCATGCACGCGATATCGACTTCTCGACGGCAGGCAGCGCCCGCAAGAAAGAACTGCTGGACCAGTACATCCAGGGTGTGTTCGCGATATTCGCGCCGTTCGTACGCAGCGGCGAACTGGCGGAACTGCCACTGCATGCCTATGTGCCGCTGATCAGTGGCCCCATCGAAGCTTATGTTCGAAGGTGGCTGGCGGTTGAAGCACCATCTCCGAAGCAGGTTGAAGCGTTGTTTGCGCAGGCTGCATGGAATGCGGTAAAAGGCTGATATCACTGAACTCGAGGTGCCCCATGCCATACCAGACCCTTCTGGTCGAACTCGTTGACAACGTTGCCACCATAACCTTCAACCGCCCCGAAGCTGCGAATGCCATGACGCCTTTGTGCGCGCGAGAATTTTCGCAAGTCGCCAACACTCTTGATTCGGATGCGTCCGTGCGCGCGATTGTCATTACGGGCGCTGGCAAGATGTTCTGTGCTGGTGGTGATCTGGGTGCCTTTGCGGCTGCAGGTGATGATGCCCGGCGACTGTTGCTGGAAATGGCGGGCGACCTGCACATCGGGTTGTCTCGGTTGGCGAGAGGCAATGCCCCCGTCATTGCGGCCGTCAATGGCACGGCGGCGGGTGCGGGATTCAGCCTGGTGATGGCCTGCGACCTCGCGATCTGCGCCGAATCCGCCGTGTTTACCATGGCGTATACCCGCGCCGGACTGTCACCCGATGGCAGCTCGACGTTCTACATGCCACGCAAGATCGGCGATCGTCGTGCACGCGAGCTCATGCTGACCAATCGTTTGCTGAAGGCGCCCGAAGCGCTGGAGTGGGGAATCGTCAACCGCGTAGTGCCGGATGCCCAGCTTCTGCCCGAGGCGATGAAGCTGGCACGCGAACTGGCGGCGGGACCAACACTTTCGTTTGGCGCCGTAAAAACATTGTTGAACGGTACCTTTGAGCAAACGCTGGAATCGCAGATGGAGCTGGAAGCCCGCTCGATTGCCGATCTGGCGAGATCGGCGGATGGGCAGGAAGGTATTCGTGCGTTTCTCGAGAAGCGCCGACCTAAATTTACCGGTGCCTGAAATTTACGGTGATCCAGAGTCGAGATCGGCGGTCGCAGACGTCGTGAGCGCGTGATTCGACCAGAGGATTCCCGCGACGATGACAAGAAGTCCAACCACGGACCAGGCGCTGATAGTTTCGCCCAGAATTGTTGCGATGAAGATGAGTGACAGAAAAGGCGAGAGGAAAATCAGCTGACCCAGACGCGCGGCCCGATGGGTCAGTTGCAGCGCTCGCTGCCAGAGCAGAAACGTCACTCCCATTTCGGCCAGCCCCACCCAGGCGCCGATCAACAGTGTTGATGTATTGAGTGGGGGCCAGTCACCCTGCAACACGTTCAGCAGGACCAGCGCCGGGATGGAAAAGCTGAAGCTCCAAGCCATCAACGGCAGTGCGTGGTCGGTGTATTTCGTACTGAGAATCCAGTACATCGACCAGATCAGCGTGCTGAACAGCACCAGAGCGATGCCGGTCGTGTCCCAGCCGATGAGGATGTCCCAACTGCCTCGCGTGAGCACCAACAGTGCACCTGCATAGCTGATGAGGAGGCCATTGAGAGTTCGTTTTTGCAGTGGCTGGCCGAGCAGTGGCACCGAAAGCAGCGCCAGAGTCAGTACCCAGGTGTAGTTGAGCGGCTGAGCTATCTGCGCCGGCAGCCGATCGTAGGCCGCGAATCCAGGCGACGATCCAGAAGCACATCGTCGAGTTGACGGCGCCAATCATCAGCAATTGCACTGGCGTCAGAACGGCCAGCCCCAGTTTGAACGCGGTGGCAACGGTTGACCATAACAAGACTGCGGACAGTGCAAACACTGTGGCACGTCGATCATTGTCCATTGTGATCCTGCGCGTCCTTTGGCAAGCTGCATCGATGTTACGCGATGATCCTCTCAAGCACGCAATACAGCGACAACTGCGCGAGTTTGCTGTTCAGCTGGTGGCTGACGTCAGTGCCCATAGTCATGCTGCTGTGGCGATTGCCATAGTTGACGCAGGCTTCGGTGCGCAGGTCGGAGGTCTGCCGGATCACGCCGAGTGGTCGAACCATGCAGCGCTCCTGTTGACGCGGCGATCAGAAAAATTACGGAATCATCCCGGGCAGTGGGCTTTTCCGGGCGGACGCCTGGATGTGGGCGAAAACGTGATTGACTGTGCCTTGCGTGAGATGCGTGAGGAGGTGGGTGTTCACGTGGGTGCCGATCAGGTACTGGGTCGGCTCGATGACTTCGTCACTCGATCCGGTTTCGTAATTTCCCCGGTCGTAGTGTGGGCAGGTGCTGCGCAAGAGACGGATCTCAATGAGCATGAAGTGGCTTCCATTCACCGGATTCCTCTCGCCGAGTTCCTGCGACAGGATGCGCCGAAGCTGGATGTGGTCGACCACTCAGAGCATCCGGTGTTACGCATGCCCGTTGGTGATGATCACATTGCAGCGCCTACTGCTGCGATGATCTATCAGTTCCGCGAGGTGTGTCTGCTGGGGCGATCGACGCGTGTTGCACACTTTGAACAACCGCAGTTTGCGTGGCGCTGAGACCACACGATTACTCGTTGCTTTCGGTTTCGTTCATTCGCGCCTGAATCGGGGGTAAGGGCTCCTGCCCGTCTGCGTCCCACTCCACAGGTTGATCGTTGACACCAGAATTCGCAGGCGCCGCTGATGCAGGCAGGTCAGGGCCGGATTCCGGCCTTCCTGGGCCAGACTGATCGCCGGAAGTGTTGAGGTGATCTTCCTGCCGCATCTGTTCGCTGTCCTCGTCGAGGATTTCTGCCTCATCTTCCAATGGCAGGAGATCAACATCACCACGCGGGACTGGCAGGCCGAGGTGGTAAACCGCAAACCCGGGTATGACAAACTGGTTCACCGCCATGCCGAGGATACGACCATCCTTGGGTGAGCGGATTTCTGTCATCTTGTTTGTAATCGGATCGGTAACCGTGCCGAGCAGTTCCCCGGCGCTGACTTTTTTGCCGAGTTTGGTTTGACTCGACAGGATTCCACCGCCATCCGCGCGAAGCCATGTGGTTGTGTAGTAGACCGGTTCCGGATTGCCAACACGTGTGCGCTTTTTTGTCATGCCCAGCGCATGAATCAGGGCATTGATCGCCCGTACCGAATCTGCGACAGCCTCATCATCGACACGCAATGGCTCCCCGGCTTCGAGCGTTACTGCAGGAATGCCTGCCGCAGTGGCAGCAAATCGAAGGGTGCCTCGTGCCCCTGCGCCATGCATGACAGCGGTTGACCCGAAACCTCGGGTCAGTTTCAGCACGGCCTCGTTCTTCAGATCACCGCGAATCTGCGGCAGGTTCGACCGGTAGAAGGATCCGGTGTGCAGATCCACCAGCGCATCGCAGTGCAGAATCACCTCGCGGAAAAAGCTGAACGCCATGCGCGCCGCAGAACTGCCACGAGCATTTCCCGGAAAGTAACGATTCAGGTCACGTCGGTCAGCCAGATATCGTGATTGTCGCTGGAAGCCGGACAGATTGACGATGGGTACACCGATGATTCGACCCTTGAGTTTTTTCGGTTCGGTGGCATACATCACGGTGTGTACGGCCTTGATGCCGTTGAGCTCATCGCCGTGTATGGCGCCTGTCAGGCAGAGCGTTGGTCCTTCTTGAGTACCGGTTGCAACCAGGACCGGGGTCGGAATTTCGGTGCCGTGAAAATCCTGCCCGGCCTGCCAGAGTCGTTGTGACAAGGTACCAGGTACAAAGGGTTCACCGAGAAACTGGTCGACAACAAACTCGGGTGTCGGCATGGGCGGGATGCTGGTCGCCGGTGTTTCTGCAGGCACGGGTTTGCCGACCACCGTGTCCGGTGAGGTTGGGTTAATTGCAGCCTCAAGTCCGTTGGAGAGAACGCGAGTATCGAATTCGTCGTTGGCGAAGGTGGTTAGCGCAGTGCCCTCGATTTCGGCTGCCGCCAACAGTGCGCCTTCGGCTTCTTCCTGATCTACAGGCGCTGGTCGTTCTACAGACCACTCCGTCCGGCGTGGCAGGTCGATGGACGCGTAGGCCGGGTCAACCACCGCAACCGGGGCATGGACGACCAGCATCGGCGCGATCTGCGGTGCCGCACGAGTTGACGGTTGTGCCTTGTCACATGCTGCGGTGAGCACGCATGAGATCAGAATAAATGCGCGAAACGTCAGTGCCATCGTGATACTGCGTGGGCTCGTCCTGGTCGTAGAATTCGGCGAATTCGGAGATTTCCCAAAAGAGTGTAACGCAGAGGTTCATGCATCCTGCGATACCGCAGTATCCGTGTAAGAAAAGTCGCTGGCAAGATGGGATGCCGTTCGCAAGTTACTATCAAATATGGAGAAATTTCAGGGTTCCGCTGTTTGACCGCCGCCATCGTTGACCGTTCCCTGGCAAGTAACCACAATGCCGGCTCAACTCCACGGACACTACAGGAACGATACTCATGGCAATCAAAGAGGGCGACAAGATTCCAGCAGCAACGCTGCACACGATGCGTGATGGCAAACCTGCCGCCATCAGCACCAGTGAACTGTTTGATGGCAAGAAGGTCGTTGTGTTCGCCGTACCTGGCGCATTCACACCAACCTGCTCGATGGCCCACCTGCCGGGTTATGTAGTCCATGCGGATGCCATCAAGGCCAAAGGCGTGGACAGTATCGTCTGTCTGTCCGTCAACGATGCGTTTGTGATGGACGCCTGGGGCAAGGACAAAAACGCCGAGCATCTGATGATGGTGGGAGACGGCAATGGCGCGTTCACCAAGGCCGTTGGTCTGGAAATGGACGGTTCCGGTTTTGGGCTCGGCACCCGCAGTCAGCGATATGCCATGGTGGTCGAAAACGGCGTTGTGAAAAAACTCGCTGTTGAAGCACCCGGCAAACTCGAAGTGAGCAAGGCAGAGTCGATTCTCGCTGGTCTGTGATCAAACTGGTCTGAGCCAGCTTCCGGTCGGGCGCCCAGCCCGACCTTGGCACAGTCGCGGTCTTTCAACCTGTTCCCTTGACGGTTGAAACAGGTCGTATCAGACACTCCTGTGCCGCAGTCGCAACCAGTTCACCGCCCTCGGTAAAAAAGTGGCCACGGACAAACCCCCTG
This sequence comes from Gammaproteobacteria bacterium, assembly GCA_031385325.1. Classification (GTDB taxonomy): domain Bacteria; phylum Pseudomonadota; class Gammaproteobacteria; order Pseudomonadales; family Azotimanducaceae; genus SYFY01. Next base: position 78,634 of record JANNBJ010000044.1, read on the forward strand.
GCGCCTCGAGCACTGGGCGATGTCTTGGCAAACAGCAGCCACTCGTCCGCGCGGAACGGTCGATGAAACCAGATCGCGTGATCGAGGCTTGCGCCATAGATCTGATCCCTCAGGCGACGTCCTCCGTGTGGCAACATGGACGTCGACATGAAATCCAGGTCAGACATGTAGGCGAGCATCGCCAGATGGACTTCTTCCTGGTCCGATAGCACTTCACGGGTCTTCAGCCAGGTGTGCTTGACCGGCGGGTGTGGATGTTCGTTCGCCATCAACAAACTTTCTACCTGCCGGGAGTCGATCGCTTCAAATCGAAATGAGTAGCGGGCGATCTCAGGCTGTTCGCGCGCCAGTTCCTGAAACAGCTCACGATCACTGCGCAGGCAATGCGGTGGCAAGACGTTCGGGAAAGGGGTGGTGTGAGCCAGACCGGTCTCGACTTTGTGCCAGCTCGACGAGAGATTGAAGATCGCCTTGCCGTGCTGAATGGCCACCACACGTCGTGTCGAGAAGGATCGGCCATCGCGAATTCGATCGACTTCGTAAAGTATCGGCACACGCCAGTCACCGGGACGAAGAAAATAGGCATGCATCGAATGCAGATGCTGTTCCTTGCTGACGGTGCGGAATGCGACGGTGATGGCCTGCGCCAGAACCTGGCCGCCGAACACGTGCTCGGTATCGTGGTTCTGGCCGCGAAACAGGTTTTCCTCGATCCGTTCGATGTTGAACAGATCGAGCATGTTGTCGAGTACCGCGTTGCCGGTTGTGCCCATGCTGTCGGTTTCCGCCTGGTTGTTAACGGGTTCTGGTCGCAATCAACAGCAGGACACTGCCGACCACCACGGTGAAGACCCCAGCCATTGTAAACGCTCCTGCAAAAACATGGCTCGCGGCGATGGCGCCAATAGCGCCGTACATCGGCAGTGCAAAACCGTTCAGTGCCAGGCTTGTTATTGAACCAATGGTGGCACGGGCCTGGTCAGCAACACGACGTTGCAGAAAACCCTGCAACAGGACAGACAACGCTTCGTGGATGAAGAACACCACTGCGAGGCTTGCGATGACTCCCCATGGATCCAACCAGGCGAATGTCGTCAGCAACCCGCCCATCAAAAGGTATCCGGCACACATCGAACCAAGCCCGGCACCACGAAAGCGTTCAACCACTGCGGTACCGATGAGACCGGGAATGGACAAGGCGGCGTAGAGAAGTCCGATTGATGTCACCGAAAAAGTGCGGGGTTCGTCGAGCAGTGGTCCTACGTATTCGTCGAGGGTTTCAGGCGCGAGGCTAAGGAGGGACAGCATCGCGATCGCAATCGCGACCGCTCGATTGGTCAATGAAACTCGGGTGCCTTCGACAAGGGACGTAAAAAACGTCTGGGCTCGATGCTCTGGTTGACTCATGACTCGCTCATGAGGGAAGCCGATCAGTGCAATCACAGCCGCTGCAAGACAGGTCAGGACTGATGCCGAGAACACGAGATCGAAGCTGACGTCGGCGATGGCGCCACCTGCTGCCAACGCGGCGATCATGCCGGCCTGTTCGAATGCACTGCCTCGACCGTAAACCCGTTCGAACTGTTCGGTGCGATTGGTCATGGCGATCTGATCATGGATGTAGGCTTCAGATGCCCCGGAGAAATTGGCTCCTGCGAAGGCCCAGATCACAAAACCTGCAGCAAACCCGCCAAAGTCCGGGATCAACCACCAGATGCCAAATGCTGCCGCCTTGATGACACTGGCCATGATCAGGATGTTCCGGCGGGGAAATCGATCGGCCAACACGCCAGTGGGTAACTCGAAGGCCATCGCGGCCCCGGACCAGATGATGAACAACCAACTCAGTTCGAGGGGTGACAGGCCCTGGTTGAGCATGAAGATCGCGTACACCGGATACAGCAGCACAAATCCATGCAGGAACTCATGCAGATACCAGAAGCGAGCAAAACGGTTCGGGTCGGCGGTCAGAGCATGCTCAGTTGTAGACATGGCTGGGCACAGTGTTTAGTTTCGCTGAACTTGGCTGAAGGCGAACGACGTGGAAATGGTACGTGTCTTTACCGGTGCAGATGGTGAAAGTCACTTTGAAGACGTGACGGTCGATCTCAAGGATCAGGGGCCGATGGGCAGCATCTCCGAACTGTGGCGTGGCAAGGGCGTGATGTTTCGTGAGGTAACCGGCACTTACGACCTCGATTTTCATACCGCACCGCGTCGTCAGTTTGTCGTCAACCTGACTGGCAGTGTCGATATCGAGATCGGCGATGGCACCGTCCGCCGATTAGGCCCGGGTTCGATTCTGCTGGCTGAAGACACCACCGGTCGAGGTCACAAATCACGTAATGTCGCCGGCCAGCCGCGCCAATGCCTTTTCATTCCGCTTGAGAGTTGATCACATGACTTTAGAAATACATCAGATTCCCTGTCTGGACGACAACTATGGCTATCTGGTGCATGAGCCGGCCAGTGGTCTGACTGCGACCATTGATACGCCCGATGCCGCGGCGATCAACACCGCGCTTGCCACGAAAGGCTGGCGGCTTACTCATATCCTCAATACTCACCACCACTTCGACCATGCCGGCGGAAACGAGGCGCTTAAGGCGAAGTGGGGTTGCACGGTGGTCGGCGCCGACTGCGACGCACAGCGCATTCCTGGCATCGACGTCCGGCTCAAGGACGGTGACACCTATGCGCTCGGCCAGTCCAGAGCCATTGTCCTGGAGGTCCCTGGACATACCACGGGACACATCGCGTTCCACTTTCCGGATGAAGCTGTGGCCTTCGTGGGTGACACCTTGTTTGTGCTCGGCTGCGGCAGATTGTTTGAAGGAACTGCAGAGCAGATGTGGGACAGTCTGACAAAGATCATGTCGATGCCGGACGACACGGTGCTGTATTGCGCTCACGAATATACGCAGTCGAATGCGCGGTTTGCGCTGTCGGTTGATCCTGACAACGCTGATCTGATTGCGCGCAATGCGGAGATCAATGTCTTGCGTGCGGCTGGTAAACCGACGGTTCCAACGACGCTGCGGCGCGAAAAGGCAACCAATCCTTTTCTGCGCGCGGCAGATGCTTCGCTGCAGCGAAACCTCAATCTGGTGGGTGCGCCACTGTCGTCGGTGTTCGCAGAAACCCGTCGTCGCAAAGACCGGTTCTAACACCAATGGCACTTCCAGGGTCCCTGTTCAATGGAGCCCTGTCCTCGTTCGAGAGTCTTGGCTTTGAGCAGTTGTGGCTGATCGGCAAACACAAGTGGCGGGTACCCTGAACCGTCCGATGACCTTCGACCCGATCTCGTCGCCAATGACACGATGACATGGGACGATGATTGGAAAGGGATTGCGGCCGAGAACCTTCCCAACGGCTTGGGCAAGCTGCTTATCGCCGACCCGCGAAGCGATGGCGCCATAGGTTAGCGTCTCGCCGGCCGGGAGAGCTCGCGTGACGCCGTAGACATTTGTTGCGAACGGATCAATCGTCCTGAAGTCGCAGGTGATGAAAGTGAGATTCGTTCTTTCTCCTTCAAGCAAGGCAGTCATCGACGCAATGCCGCAGTCGCCGAGTGGCGTCGGGAATAATGAGAAGTGGACCTTGAGTTGGGCACTATGCACGCCAATACACCATTTTCAAGTCTCTCCCACAAACCTCATGAGCTGAAAACAGTTCTGCCTGCCCGGCGGTAGTAAGCTTCAATGCGATAGCGATGCGGATCGATTACGACCGTAGATTTGTCCCTTGTGCCATAGTCTGCCCTGGAGTGGGTATCAGCGAGCCTCAACAAGCTGTCCGACGCGGGGAAAGTGAATATTGACGTCTCCCCCTCCGACGGATTTGCGACGCACCGTGATGCCTTCGGGGCCGCAGCGCAAGAGCGTTCCTTCTACAGGATCGTCACCAGATTGTTCTGTCCGGATGGCAACCGGCGCGCCCGCAGAAAACCCAACGCAATTCGCCCCGTCCATCGCTTTGGGCTGCGTTGATTGCGCGATTCGGATAGCGTCGGCTGCCGTTGACGCGATCATCGTGCCGTGACCGATTGTACTGATCCGCCCAAACCATTCGGCAAGGCGTGGCAATGCAAAAATCTGGTCTGCAAAATCCTTGGCGAAAGGCATCGCGATGAGAAACCAGAGGTTGGCATACAGCGCCAGATCGCCATGACCGATTTTTTCGCCGCCAACATACGGGCGTGCGTCCGCGAGAGTGGCTGCAATCCAACCAGCCGATGCACGCACCTGCGTTTCGAAATGCGGGGCTTCAGCTGGCATCGTACCGAAATCGAATCCTACAAAGCGGCGCTTGCGATCTTCGGCGAAGCCCGGCGCCAGGCCACCCGCGGGAAGGTTACGCATTGCCGCGCCGACGTGAGCGGCGAACTGTCCCGCACCTGCCCATCCTGCGACGATACGGTGAAGCTGGCCAAGAGGTGCTGGATAAAGGGTGGGGTTCGGCTTCAACTCTTCAAGCACGTCGATGATCGCGGCTGTATCGCAATAGATCTCCGAGTCGATCTGGAGAACGGGTGTTCGGCCATAACCACCGGTGAGTGCGACCAGATCGGGCTTGGGCATCATGTTCGGAATGATTACCGAGTGCCATTCGAGCTCCTTCACCCCAAGTGCCGTTCGTATCAATTCAGCGAACGGTGAGGATTCATAGTGGTGAAGGATGATTGCCGGCATGTTCAACTCCGATAGTCTCTCTTGAGGAATGTCTGGCTAATCAAACATTCCTTTGTGGTAATGGGATACACCACCATCTTACATACGTGAAACGCAAAGAAAATGCGAGGAGCTGTCCAGGCTCCGACCTCGGTAAGTCGCTACGGCGACTGGCTTGGACTTGATTAATTCGCAGGAGCGATTTGATCAGAGTTACGCTTAGCAAGTGCCATTGGATCGAGCCCGGACTATTCAGTGTGACTACCGAAGAACGCCATGGCGTGATCTATGGGATCGTCGCCTACTTGATCTGGGGTGTCATCCCCGTCTATTTCATGGCCGTGCGCTTTGCCTCCGCGTCAGAAGTGCTGGCGCATCGCATCGTCTGGTCGGTAATCCTGTTGGCTGGCTTGTTGACTGTGCTTGGGCAGATTCACTCGGTGGTGCAACTATCCAGTCGACTAGTCCTCGGCCTGGGGGCAAGCAGTCTGCTGCTGGCCAGCAACTGGCTGATCTATGTGTGGGCCCTGTTCCATGAGCGGATGATCGAGACCAGCCTCGGTTACTACATCAACCCGCTGGTCACGGTGATGCTGGGGGTGGCGGTGCTGGCCGAACGACCCAGTCGCTGGCAGTGGATCGCTCTGGCGATTGCCGCCATCGGGGTAGGACACGAACTCCTGGTACAGGAACGGATTCCCTGGGTGGCATTGGGTCTGGCCGTGAGCTTTGGCTTGTATGGACTGCTGCGCAAACAGCTGGGTGTGGCTTCGTTGCCAGGTCTTGCCGTCGAAGTCCTGTGGTTGATGCCGGCTGCACTGGCCTATCTGGTCTGGAACTATTTCGAAGATGGCAAGATGATCGTTTCCCATACTTCTGGACAGTGGTCGTTGTTGGCGGTTGGCGGGCTTGTGACGATTTTGCCCCTGCTCGCCTTTGCAGCGGCGACGATGCGCATTCCCCTCACCATCCTCGGTTTTTTGCAGTACCTGTCTCCTTCCATTGCGCTGGTGATTGCCATTCTCGTTTATGACGAGCACATGCGGCCGGGTCAGCTGCTGACGTTTTCCTGCATCTGGCTGGCGCTGCTGATTTTCTCTGGCGAGGGTCTGTATGATCGATATGATCGAAGGTGTCATCAGCGACGAGGAAAACCACCGTGATCACGCTTTTTACGATGGAACGGGAATACCCCTACGGAACCTTGCGTTCAACCAACGGCAGCAAAACCAAGGTGGTGCTCGAAGAAAAAGGTCTGCCCTATGTGGTGCAGACCGTCCGGCCTGGCGACGTGTGGAAAAAGGTGCCGGAAGTGCTGCGATTTCATCCGCTCGGCAAGGTGCCGTGGATCACTGATGGTGACGAGGTCGTCTTCGATTCGACCGTTATCAACGAATACCTGGAAGAAGCCTATCCGCGGCCAGCGCTGCTGCCGAAGCACCCCGTCATGCGTGCTCGTGCACTGGAGAATTTTGGTGATGAGGGTGTGCTCTCCACTCACCTGCCAATGATCTGGATGCCTTGGTGGTCGCCTCCGGAACAACGCGACGAGGCGACGATGGAGCGTGGGCGTGAACGCTTGCGCACACAGATATTTCCCTTTCTGGAGCGCGAACTGGCCGGCCGTGAGTATCTTTGTGATGATTTCTCGCTGGCAGACATTCCGTTCATGGCGGTAGCCATGGTCCTGACGGTTGATGGGATGGATCTGAGTGCCTATCCGCTGGTAGCGGCGTACTTGCAGCGCTTGCGCAATCGCCCCAGTTATCGCGTGATTGATCCACACACACCCATCGCCGAATCGGCGGGGAGATCTGCGTCATGAGTGCATTGCTTGGAAAGGTCGCTTTCATTACCGGTGCCGGCTCGGGAATCGGTCGTGGCACCGCGCTGCGCCTGGCGCGGGAAGGCGCGGACATCTGCATCCCTGATATCGATCAGGATGGTGCCCGGGAAACCGCGGACTACGTGACACAGCTTGGCCGTCGCGCACTGGTGCTGAAAGCTAACGTTGCGTCGCAGGTGCAGATCCAGAAAGCCGCGCAGGATTGTGTATCGACGTTTGGACGACTCGACATCACTGTGGCCAATGCAGGGATTGGTCGCGGAGGTTCGGTGCTCGACCTGTCGCTGAAACACTGGCAGGACCAGCTCGATGTGAATCTCACCGGCGTCTTTCTGACCGTTCAGGCGGCTGCACAGCAGATGGTCAAACTCGGGTCAGGTGGCCGCATCGTCTGTATTTCATCACTTGCGGCGCTCAACACCAGTGCGTCCATGTGGGCTTATTCAGCCACCAAGGTTGGTGTGCAGATCATGGTACGTGGCTGGGCGCAGGATCTTGGCCCGCACCGGATCAATGTCAACGCGATCGGCCCTGGAGTGATCGAGACACCACTGGCTGCCGGGCTCGCCGGTGAACGGGATGGTGTGATACGCGGGGCGCTGGAGTTGCGCACCCCCGTCGGTCGGGTAGGCCAGCCGGATGACATTGCCGGGCTGGTGAACTTCATGGTTGGGCCCGATGGCGCGTTCATGTCGGGAAGTTATGTGGTGATGGATGGCGGGTTGCGTGACGCACGTGGTGGATGGGAACCGGATGCATCCGCTGCAGAAGAGATGCAGCGCCTGCAACAGCGATCAGCCGAGCGAGGGATCCGAATGCAGGGTTTGCTCGACGATCGCGATTGATCCGGAGAGGCTCAAAAGTCGGCCGTTCCAGTCATTTTATCTGCCTTGCGCATGGCCTGCTGCAGTGAAGCGAGAGTGCGCAGCAGGATGGTTTTTTGATACCTGTTGTACGGCGGTGGCAGGTTGGTGATGGCTTGTTGTGCACGATCCTTGGTTTCGTAGATGCCGAGGATCAAGACGAAAAACAGACGTTCGCCGCTGGCAATGCGGGCCGCTGACAAACCGCGGAGGTTATATTCCTCAGCGTACGCTTCGAGAAATTCCTTGCTCGACACTGCCATGATCTGGGCCACCCAGAATTCGCCGGGCAGCTCAAGCAGTGAAGTCGGCTTGTCAGGTACATAGGCAAGACGCTGGAACGCGGGCGCGTTGGGGTCTGCGGCTGCAGCAGCGGGAGCCGGTTCCGGATCAGTGGTGGTTCCGAGATCTGCCGGTGTTTCGGTGGCTTGTATTTCGGTGACTGGTGTTTCAGAGACAGGCGTTTCAGAGACAGGTGTTTCAGAGACAGGCGTTTCAGTAGCCGGCACTTCATCGACCGGCACGGCGACAACCTCTGGTTCAACCGTGCTCGGTGATTCGATCTGCGCCGGCGCGATGGCGACCGGTGCTTCGGGTGCCGTTGGCGCTTCATCCATCGGTGGTGTCTCGGCCGGCGCAATCGCATCCGCGGCGACACTCTCTATCGGCGTACCTGATTGTGAATCCAGCGGCTCGCCCGAGTTTGACGCAGCAGGAGTGATTGCCTCGGACTGGATATCGGGAAGCGGCGTTGAGGTTGCCGATGTTGCCGATGTTGCGCTGATGGCTGCGGTGTCAGGGGTGGCTGACTCAAGGCTTGCATCAGCGGAGACACCATCGCGTGCACAAGACCAGCGCCCTGTATCGGCTGCCTGAGCGCATCGCCAATCATCCTTCGGCTCTGCCGCACTTAACCCGGTGATGGTCAGGCCACCCGCAATGGCAGTGAGCAGCAAGGCTGGAAAAAGACGGCGGGATCGGGCGTTCATTGAGCCTGTCATGGGCATAACACTGACGTGTCCGTTGATGGCGGGCTACTTTGCACTGGCCCTTCTGGACTGTCAAAGGACCTGTGTCATTCATTGGTAGATGCGGCGGCAGATGCAGTGTGTGCCGCCGAATGACCCGTCATCTTCGCAGGTGAGGTGGCTTGTCAGTCCGGCCTGATTGCTTCGCTCGCCGTGTTTCGTCATCATTCCGGAACCTGGTCGTTTCCGAATCACGCCGCTGTCGTGAGGTTGTGACGACGTCAGGCATGGAGATGAGGTGAAGCTGCAACCATGAGCGAACTCTTCCCGTCCGCCGCAACGTTGACCGATTATCAACGGGTGCCTCGCATCCTGCGGCTCAATATTGCCGGTCGACCGGTGGATTGGGTGAGCTGGCAGGAAGCCGTGTGCCTCTATGCGCGGGATATCGTGGTGTGGACACTCGGACAACCTGTCCTGCGCATTCGTGGTGGTCAATCACGATTCGACGGATTGCAATCCAGCATCGAAGTGCATTCCATCATCGCCTGTGACGGCAGGGTGCTGCCACCTCCGGTAGGCGTCCCGCCGCTGACCAATCAGGCGTTGTTTGTTCGCGATGGCAATACTTGCCTCTACTGCGGTGCGCAATTCAGCGATGCCGATCTGACCCGTGACCATGTGGTGCCGGCAAGCCGGGGTGGTCGGGATCAGTGGGATAACGTGGTGGCCGCCTGCCGGCGCTGTAATCACCTGAAGGGCAATCGGCTACTGCCGGACTGTGGCTTCGAACTGATTGCTCTACCCTACACACCCAACTTCGCCGAATATCTCGCCTTGATCAATTCTGGCCGAATCCTCGGCGATCAGATGGATTTCCTGAAGCGCAGCTTTACTTCGAATAGTCGCCTGCGGCATTGAGCGCTGAAATGACGTGGGCAACACAAGCTGCCAGACGTCGCGCGGTCGGCAGGTGGAGAAACTCGTTGGGACCGTGTGCGTTGGAAGCCGGGCCGAGTACGCCCGTCACCATGAACTGGGTCGACGGAAAAGCGTCACCCAGCATGCGCAGGAAAGGAATCGTTCCGCCCATCCCCATGTAAAGATTCGGCTGGTCGAAACAGGTCAGCGAAGCTGTGTGCAGCGCGCGATCCAGCCAGGGGGCGAATGAAGGGGCGTACCAACCGGTCTGCGGTGTTTCCACACTGAATTTCACATCTGATCCATAAGGCGGATCCCGCTCAAGCCGTTCTCGAACCAGTGAGGCGGCCTTGGCTGCGTCGAGGGTCGGCGGCAGACGAAAGACGAGCTTGAGCTCGGTGGTTGGACGCAGTGTGTTGCCAGCGTCCTGTGGCAAAGGTGCGCCACCGATCCCAACCGTTGCCAGACTGGGTTGCCATGCATTGGCGACAAGTGCTTCGTAAGGGTCAGGAGTTTCGGGCTGCGTGGCACCTGCCCAGGGGAACTTGTCGATAACGGTCTGGCCGAGTTGATCGGCTACCGCACGCAATTGGCTGGCCGCTGCGGTGGGGATCTGAACATGCAACTCAGGTAGCAGTGCGCCATCTGTGCCGCGCTCGATTCGCTCCAGCAGTTGCCGAATGATCCGGAAACTTGAAGGCACGATCCCGCCTGCCGCACCTGAGTGCTGGCCTTCGGTCAACACCGATACAGATAACACGCCGGGCAACATGCCGCGCAGCGACGTCGTGCTCCAGAGGCGATCATAACTGCCACATTCCGCGTCGAGGCAAACCAGCAAGTCCGGCGTGCCGATTCGCAGCGCCAGCGCCTGCATGTAAAAAGGCAGATCAAAACTGCCGCTCTCTTCACAACCTTCAATCAGCAGCAGGCAACGTCCGTGTGGCAGACCGTGGTGCTGCAGCGAGTTGATGGCTGACAAAGCAGCAAACACGGCGTACCCGTCGTCGGCACCGCCACGACCGTATAACCGGTCGCCGTCCAGGACCGGTTCCCAGGGTGACAGACCAACCCGCCAGCCTGTGAATTCCGGTTGTTTGTCGTAGTGGCCGTAGACCAGCACGTTGCCGTGACCGTTGGCAAAAGCAGGGACTTCCACCACCAGTGTAGGAGTGCGTCCGACCAACTCGATGATCTCAACGGACAGGCCGGCGATATTGGTTTGCTGACGACACCAGTCAGCCAGGAGATTTACGGCCTTATGCATGTGGCCATGGGTGATCCAGTCCGCATCGAACGCCGGCGACTTGTTCGGAATGCGGATGTAAGCCTGCAGAACGTCGACGATCTGCTGTTGCCAAAGGGTATCAATGAACTCGGTGTGCACGGAGGAGGGTATCAATCGAAGCCTTTCACACAATCGTACTCGAACTGCCAGTCGTCGCGTTGCATGGCCAGTTCCGGCAAGAGCCGATAACGCAGCGCCAGCCCCCAGTTGTTGGCCAGTCGGCGCAGCGCGTTTCGTTGTGCATGGCCGACAGCCAGGGTTTGCAGATGTGCCTGAATACGCAAAGCCCGCGGACGGCGAAACCGTTCGTACTCACCCAGCGCCGTCGGCAAGTGATCGTCGTAGAGAGCCAGCATGCGTGCGATGACCCAGGCGTCTTCGAGCGCCAGAGCAAAAGCCTGGCCACCGAATGGGGGTAAGGGATGCGCAGCAGCGCCAACCAGCACTTGTCGATCGGCCCACCAGTCGGGACTCCACCGCGTCGTCGGTACCGGTTCCCAGTTGAGGTTCGCGGAAATGTTCAGACGCCGTTCGGTTTGTTCCGACGCCGTCGGCAGGTCACGCACGAGCACCGTACACGTACCTTCGCGCACTGGAATCTGCCGGGCATAACAACCTTCGCCACTCCAGTTGATGAGTGGACCGCCGGTCTGATCATGCCAGGCAACCGCGGTTTCCCAGGTCGTCGACGCGGGCGCAGGTTGCACCGGGAACGCGTTGTTCGAGTGGTTGCCGGGTACCGTAATCAGCACAACGTCAGCCGGGTCAGGGAAACTGTCGCTCGGGCCGTGGATGGAAACCCCTTTGTTAACCAGCACCTGGTCCAACAAGCGAGTCAACGGCCGGGTGTGGCAGTGCACATGAGTTGAGCCGTAGCGTTGTTCGACGAATGGTCCAAGGGGGCGATTTACCAACCCATATCCAGTTGATGCAGTACGATAGAGCTCTGACATCGGCAGGTACGTGATCTCATCAAGTGCGGGCCTGAGTCCCAGAGCAAAAAGTATGCGGGTGGCATTGGGTGGCAGTTCGACCACCGGCAGTGTGTCAGCCGTACCGGTGTCCATAAGGTGGATGTCACCGAGGCCGGCATGTGCACAACACAAGGCAACGACCTGACCCGAAAGGCCACCACCGATGATCTGAACGCGCACGGGTTGGCTAACCCGGACTACTCACGCGACGCCAGCGTGTGCCGTCTCGTGAATCTTCCAGCTCGATACCCATGTTCAGCAGCTCCTGCCTGATTTCATCAGCACGCTGAAAGTTCTTTTGACGACGCGCTTCATAACGCGCCTCGATCAACGCGTCGATGGCGGTAGCGTCTAGTGTTTCACTGCCTACGCCTTTGAACCAGTCTTCCGGTGATTGACCCAAGAGTCCGAGCAACCAGCCACCCGCCAGCAACGAGGCCCTCAACTGCCGCGCCTGTGTCGGGTCGTCGGCACGATTCATCGCCGAAGCGATGGCATGCATCGCGGCCAGCGCGCCTGGGGTGTTGAGATCGTCTGCGAGTGCGCTGACGACGTCCTCTGGCCACTGCGTGGTTTGTTCGTAATCGATGGAAGTGTCGTCACCTTCGACATCACGCAGCGCCTGGTAGAGCCGGTTCAGTGAGGCCTTTGCCTGGGCAATCAGGTCCGGTGACCATGCCAGCGGTGAACGGTATTGTCCGGACAGCAGTGCGTAACGGAGCAGCTCAGGTGGGTGGCGTCTGCGCAGATCAATGATCCGCTCGATATTACCCACTGACTTCGACATTTTTTCCTGACCGAGTGTCAGCATGCCGTTGTGCAGCCAGAAATTGGCCATTCGCTGCGTGCCGAGCGCACAGCGGCTTTGCGCCGATTCGTTTTCATGGTGTGGAAACACCAGATCGGAGCCACCGCCATGGATATCGATCTGTGGACCAAGATGGGTCAGGCACATCGCCGAGCATTCAATGTGCCAGCCAGGTCGGCCTCGACCCCAGGGGCTGTCCCAACCAGGCAGTTCGGGTGTGGAGGGTTTCCACAGCACGAAGTCCTTCGGATCTCGTTTGTACGGCGCGATGTCGACACGCGCTCCGGCGAGAATGTCGTCGAGACTGCGCCGTGACAAGTGACCGTACGCGGGGTCGCTGGTGACGCTGAAGAGCACATGACCCTCGGCAGCATAAGCATGACCTTTGGTGATCAGCGTCTGGATCAGCTCGATGATTTCTGCTATGTGATGCGTGACCCGCGGGGCGACGGTGGGCGGCAGCACCCAGAGTGCCTTCATGTCCTCCTCGAATGTCCGTGTGTAACGATCGGCCAATGCCGCGATCGGCTCGCCGTTTTCCAGTGCCTGCCGATTGATCTTGTCGTCTACATCGGTGATGTTCTGGGCATAGATGACGTCGGCGTAACGCGTGCGCAACAGACGGGTGAGTACATCGAAGACTACCGATGGCCTGGCATTACCAATGTGGACATAGTTGTACACCGTGGGTCCACAGACGTACATCGTTACGCGGCCTGGATGCAGCGGTTGAAAGATCTCTTTACGGCCCGTTGCCGTGTTATGCAGCTTGATATCGATAGACATGTCGTGTCCTGCAATCAGATAGTCGGAAGTTCCGGTGTTTGTTCAGCGACGCCAGTGGCTCGCTGTCAGGTCAGCAGTGGCAACAACACCGCAGGACGCAAGGCGCAGGGTCGCATCTGGATTGGCGAATACTGGAGTTGGACGAGTTCATGGCCGCAGTATATCAGGCGAGCGCGGAACATCCCGAGTCGAAAACACCGTTGAGGCTGGCGCGGTTGAATCTCCGGCACCGCGGTTCATGGCTGATCTCCGAGTACACGGATGGTCTGCCCATCGACTTCCAGATAAAAACACGTCGGGCGATTGGTATGGCATGCCGCACCCTGTTGGCGAACGGTGAGCAGGACGGCATCACCATCGCAGTCAAATTGCATGTTGACCAGAGTCTGCACATGACCCGACGACTCGCCTTTGCGCCAGTAGGCACGACGGCTGCGTGAGTAATAAGTCGCGAATCCGCTGGCGAGGGTCATTTCAATGGCCTGCCGGTCCATCCAGGCCAACATGAGGACGGTCTTGCTGTCGGCGTCCTGGGCAATGGCTGCGATCAATCCGTCGGCGTTGTAGGGCAGTGCAGTCAGCACATCACCCAACTGGACGGTGTGGCCATTATCAGCCTTTTCCAGGTCAGTCAGCAGCGCCATACCGGCTCCGCAGATAGTCGAATGTGGCGCGCAGGCTCATGACCTCGCCACCTTCAGGGCGACCGGCACGGTTGCGGGTATTGAAGGCGTTGGTATCAAAATGCACCCATTCCGTATCGCCAGTGAATTTGCGCAGGAACAGGGCAGCGGTGATGGCGCCGCCGTACGGAGACGATGGTGAGTTGACGACATCGGCGACAGTGGATCGCAACATGTCCGCGTACGCAGCATGCAGTGGCAGGCGCCAGACTGGATCATCCTGACGGACTCCTGCGTCATACAGATCTGCGGCGGTCCGGTCTGATGTGGCGAACATGGCAGAAATCTCTGCACCGACAGCGCTGCGCGCCGCACCTGTGAGCGTTGCAAAATCGATCAGCAGATCAGGCTTTTCCTCGCATGCCAGACTCATGGCGTCACACAGGATCAGCCGTCCTTCGGCGTCGGTGTTGTCCACTTCGATGGTGATGCCGCCGTAACTGCGGATCACGTCCCCCGGGCGATAAGCGTTGCCGGAGATTGCATTTTCAACGGCAGGCACGAGCAGCCGCAGACATACCGGCAAACGTTCCGACATGATCAGCCGTGCCAGACCCAGCGCGATCGCCGCGCCACCCATATCCTTTTTCATCCAGCGCATGCCGGATGCCGGTTTGATATCCAGGCCACCGCTGTCGAAGCAGACGCCCTTGCCAACCAGCGTCACTCGTGGCGCGGCGGGGTTACCCCAGCGCAGATCGATGAGACACGGCGGGTCTTCCGCTGCACGTCCGACGGCGTGGATCGTGCGCAATCCACGATCCAGCAGTGCCTGGCCGGTGGTCACTTCAACTCGGGCGCCAAACTCTGCGCCGACGGACTGCACTGCGGCCGCCAGATGACTGGGACGCAGGTCGTCGGCACCGGTGTTGATGAGATCACGGCCGAGGTTGCTGGAACTGACAATCGCCTCCACGTGACGACGCACAGCGTCATCGGTCACCAGCAATCGGGCTGGAGACCGATCACGAGCTTTATAGCGGTCGAATCGGTAGGCGCCGAGTCCCCAGCCGATCAGCGCAATTTCCGGGACCGTCGACGTCAGTGTGTAGATGTCATCCGGCAATTTGTTCGGCAGGTCCCCCAGCGTCGACAAGTCGAACTTGCCGTTGTAGCCGGCAACGACCCGGTTTGGTTGCCCGGCTTCGTCCGGCAACCAGGTGAACTGTCCAGCTCGTGCCTTGAAGCCGGTTCGTTCGATCCAGGCTCGGGAACGAGCGTCCTGACGCTCAGTCCACGTTGCAAGCTGATCGGCAGCGATCAGTTCGAGGGAAATAGCAGGTGATTGCGAGGTAACTTGGGCGACAAGGACAGACATCAGCGGTCTCGATGGACAGTGATGTCGATCCTCGCCCATGGGCAAGGTGGTGGCAAGCGAAGTGGTGCGCCAAAGTAGTGGTGCGCCAAAGTAGCGGTGCGCCAACGCCTGTCTAGGCCAACATCGATCACGCTTGTGGGTCGTCGTGACCCAGGACGTACGCTTCAGTCGCCAGATCGGAGTATTCTTGAATCATTGCAGCCAGGAAGAACCCGATGTCGAAGCTAAAGCTGATTGAAATTGCCAAGCAGAATATTGCGCACGCGGAAGCGGGCACTATCGAACAAGCGCCATCGGTGCTGAAGGTTCCAGCCGGGAATTATTACGATCCTGCCCGTTTTGAGCAGGAAGTACGCCAGGTGTTTCGACGCATGCCACTGGTGTTGGCACCGACTGCAGAGTTACCCAAGCCCGGTGACTACAAGGCGATGGAATCGGTAGGCATGCCCGTGCTGCTCACTCGAGGCAAGGACGGCGTGGTGCGTGGATTCATCAACAGTTGTTCCCATCGTGGCACCGGCGTGGCGCTGGAAGGGTGTGGCAACAAGAGCCGATTTGTTTGTCCCTATCACGGCTGGACGTTTGATCAGAAGGGCGCACTGGTTGGCATCTCTTCGAAGAACGACTTCGGCGAAATCGATGTTTCGGCCTATGGTCTGACTGAGCTGCCGGTGCTGGAACGGGCCGGTCTGATTTTCGGCATTCTGGATCCGAAGTCAGAGCTTTCCATTGAGTCTTTCCTGTCCGGTTATGATGGCATGTTGTCGCACTTCGGACTGGAGAGCTGGCATCTCTTCGGTAAGCGCACCATCAAAGGTCCGAACTGGAAGATTGCATACGACGGCTACCTGGATCTGTATCACCTGCCGGTGCTGCATCGGGAGACCTTCGGCCCGAACATGTCCAATCAGGCCATGTACTGGTCGTGGGGTCCCCATCAGCGGGTGGTCTCGCCATCACGACACGAACAGTTGAACAATCTCCCGGAAGATCAGTGGCCGACCGAGGTGCTGATGACCGGCGTGTGGACCATTTTCCCGCATATTTCCATCGCCTCGTTCTGGGGCGGCGGACGCAGTGTCATGTTGTCGCAGCTGTTTCCCGGCGAAACGCCTGACGAGTCCTACACCACGCAGTATTACCTGATGGAAAAGGTTCCCAACGAAGAAGAGGCGATGCAGGCCGAACAACAATTCAAGCTGCTGGAATATGTCGTCGAAGTTGAAGACTACGCAACCGGTATTCGCCAGCAGCG